>JAKBNL010000015.1 GCA_021831035.1 Actinomycetes bacterium | reverse complement strand
GTCGGTCAGCCAGAGCTGGTTGGGTCCGGTGGCGACGAAGCGGCGCTGGATGAGGTCCTCGGCGGTGGCCACGTTCACGAGGTTCCTCGTCCCCTTCTTCGGCCCCGGCAGGCCCTTCAGGCCCATCCGGCGCATCAGCTTCCAGACAAGCTTCTTGTTCACCACGATGCCCTGTTCGATCTCGAGGGCGGCGCGGACCCGCAGCATGCCGTAGGTGCCGCGGCTGCGGGCGTGGATGTCGGCGATGGCGTCTTCAAGAAGCAGGTGGCGGATCTCGCGGTTCGAAGGGACATGGTGCTTGTGGCGGTAATAGGTGGAGCGCTCGAGGCCGACCACCGCGCAGGCCCGGCGCTCGGAGTAGCCCAGGTGGGAGAGCCGCCTCACCACCTGGAACTGCCTTTTGGGTCGGCACCGGCCTCGTCGTAGAGGCGGCTCGCGAGCTTCACGAGGGCGAGCTCGTCCTCGAGCTCTCGCACCCGACGCCGGGCGCTGGCCACCGGGTCGGCCTCGTAGCTGCGAGTCCCGGGTCGCCGACCGGCGTCGACGAGGGCCTGGCGCCGCCAGCGATAGAGGGTGCTGAAGGAGACCCCGATCTCCTCGGCCAGGGCCTGGACGCTCTCGCCGGCGAGCATCCGCTCGCAGGCCTCGCGCCGCAGGGCGGCGGGGTGGTGCCGTGGCATGTCTACCTCCTGGTAGATCACGGCCAATTTGTCATACGAGTGGTCCCGCAAACGGGGTCAAGGTCACGAAGCCCTGCACCAGCGCGAGATCACCCCCCGCCGCGGCGAGGATGTCACGGCGCGCAACTACAGTCCATCGTGACCATCAGGAGCGGCCGAGGGACGTGGCCCGATGACGCCGCCGCAACCAGCCCGAGGGCAACGGTGCGAACGCCACGCGATGGAAGGAACATGGCGGAGAACGCCCTCAGCCGAAACGTCGGCTGGCAACTGTAGAACATGAGCAAGCGCGTCTCGAGCGCGCGCCGGCTGGCCCGGGACTCGCGCACCCACCTGGAACGAGCCCGCCTCAACGCGCGGTTCGCGCCCGAGTACCTCGACACCCTGGAGCGACTCACCGAGCGGTTCGAGGCGATCGCGGCTCACGTCGATGAAGTCTGGTCGCACCTATCCATGGCGGCCCGCACGGACGCGCCGTCCCTCATCGACGAGAGTCGGTCGGTCACCGTGCTGCACAGCGGCGAGAACGAGACGTTGCTCGCCCGCGTCCGCGAGATATGGCGGGCGGGTCACGTCACCGACTACTTCGCGATCCAAGAGGAGTACGCGGCGGCCGCCGCGGCCGCGGGCGACAGGGTCCCCTGGTGGTGACGTCGCCTCAGCGACGGGGACGGAACCGCGCCGTGAAGTGGCGCAGCGTGCGCGGCTCGAAGGTCATCTCGTAGGGCGCCAGCTCGGACGCCTCGGCGGCGACCCTCGTCACGACCTCGATCACGTAGTCGATGTGGCTCTGGGTGTAGGTGCGCCGCGGGATCGCGAGGCGCACCAGCTCCATGGCGGCGGGTCGCTCGCTGCCGTCGGGCTGACGGCCAAACATGACCGAGCCGATCTCGCACCCGCGGATCCCCCCGGCGACGAAGAGGGCCACCGCGAGGGCCTGACCCGGGTAGTCGAGGGGGTCGAGGTGGGGCGCGAGCGCTTTGGCGTCGAGGTAGACGGCGTGTCCCCCGATGGGGCGCACGACCGGCACGCCCGCCGCGACGAGGGCCTCGCCGAGGTAGGCCGTCGAGCGGATGCGGTAGCGGAGGTAGTCGTGCGAGACGGCCTCGCGTAGTCCCTGGGCGATCGCCTCGAGGTCGCGGCCGGCCAGCCCGCCGTAGGTCGAGAAGCCCTCGGTGAGGATGAGGAGGTTCCGGCAGCGCTCGGCGACGTCGTCGTCGTCGAGCGCCAGCCAGCCCCCGATGTTGGCGAAGGGGTCCTTCTTCGCGCTCATCGTCATGCCGTCGGCGAGCGAGGCCATCTCGCGCACGATGTCGGCGACCGGGCGGTCCCCCTGGCCGGGCTCGCGCTCGTGGATGAACCAGGCGTTCTCGGCGAACCGGCAGGCGTCGAGGAAGAGCGGGACGCCGAAGCGGTGGCACAGCGCGCTCGTCGCGCGGATGTTCTCGAGCGACACCGGTTGACCGCCACCGGAGTTGTTGGTGATCGTGAGGAAGACCACCGGCACGTCGCCTCGACGCTCCTCGAGCACGCGCTCCAGGGCCACCAGGTCCATGTTGCCCTTGAAGGGGTGCTCGGCCGCGGGGTCACGCCCCTCGGGGATGACGAGGTCGACCGCCTCGGCACCGGTGGCCTCGACGTTGGCCCGGGTCGTGTCGAAGTGGGTGTTGTTGAGCACGACCTTCCCGGGCCCGGCGAGCACCGAGAAGACGATCTTCTCGGCCGCCCGGCCCTGGTGGGTGGGGATGACGTGACGAAAGGGGAAGAGCTCCTTCACGGCGGCCTCGAACGTGTACCAGCTGGGCGAGCCGGCGTAGCTCTCGTCGCCGTGCTGGATCGCCGCCCACTGGTCGCGCGACATGGCCCCGGTCCCGGAGTCGGTGAGCAGGTCGATGAGCACGTCGCTCGAGTGCAGGCCGAAGACGTTGTAACCGGCCGCGTCGATCGCCGCGCTCCGCTCGGCGGCCGTCGTCATGCGCAGGGGCTCCACCGAGTGGATCCGGAACGGCTCGACGATCGTGTGGTACCCGTGGTCCACGAGCCACTGTAACCCCGCGGGCGACCTGCGCCGCGGGCCGGTCGCACGGCGGACTCACCTCGCCGGTGGCGACCCCCCACGCCGTGACGTCCCGCCCCGACGGGGATGACCGAGGCGACGACGCCCTCGTCGTCGACGTCGATCCGGGTCATCGCTCCACCCCGCAGGAGTCGGATCTCGCCGGTGTGCGCCGCGTCGGCCACGAACGAGGTCGCCGGTCCCGTCCACACCGGCACCGCGCCGAGGCGACTCGCCCCGGCGTGGTGGTAGTGGCCACAGACCACCGCGCGCACGTCGGTCCCCTCGATCGCCCGGGCCAGGCCGTCGGCGTTGGCGAGGCGCAACGCGGCCATCGCCGCGATCGGCGAGGGTTGGGGCGGGTGGTGGAGCACGACGATCGAGCCCTCGGGCGCGGGATCGGCGAGCGCGTCGGCGAGGAAGGCGATCGTCTCGTCGTCGAGGTGACCGTGGTCCTCGCCCGGGACCGTCGAGTCGAGCGCGACGAGGCGCAGCCCCCCGTGCCAGACCACCTGGTTGATCGGCCCCCCGTCGGGGGCGCCCCCGAGCAGCACCGTGCGGAACGGGCCGCGACGGTCGTGGTTGCCGGGCACGTAGAGGATCGTGGCCCCCATCAGGGCGCGACTCGCCGACAGCGCCGCCGCCAGGTCGCGGTAGGAGGGCTCGTCACCCTCGTTGGCGAGGTCACCGGTGACCAGCACCACGTCGGGCGCGAGTCCCTCGTCCTCCATGAGCGCGAGCGCACTCGCGAGGTTGGCCGCGGGGTCGACCCCCGGGGCGAGTTCGCCGGCGCGGGTCAGGTGGACGTCGGAGAGCTGAATCAGTAGGTGATGGGCCACGCGCGCTCCCGGTCCAGCGCCGACTCTACTGAGCCCCCGGGTCGGCGGGCTCAGGCGACGTCGGCGCGGCGCGGCTCGCTGGTCGAGGCGGCGCCGGCCTCGGGGGAAACGAGCGTCGTCACGCCCGTCGGCCCGCCCTCGTCGGGTGGGCCGACGAGCCCCACCGACCACACCGCGCCGAGCAGGTCGGTCAGGGTGACTCGGCTCGCGGGGTCGGGACCGCCCCTTCGGCGCGGGCGAAGCTCCACGACCGTCGGCTCCCCCTCGACGCCGATCTGGTTGATGAGCATCACTCCTCCAGCGTCTCTCGCCCCGCCGGGGACCGAACCGGCCGCCGGCCTCCCCCAAGACTAGGCCCGACTCCCCCCGCGAGCGGGGAGGTCGGGCCCGCGCGGTCCCGGGCTACCCTCGGCTGGTGATCGAGGAGATGGATGGCACCGAGGTCGAGGAGTTCCTCCTCGCCCAGCGGGTGGGTCGGGTCGGCTGCCGCGACGGGGACGACACCTACGTGGTGCCCGTGATCTACGCCTGGCACGAGGGGTGCGCCTACGCCTACACCACCGAGGGCAAGAAGGTGGACCTCATGCGCCGCCACGACCGCGTCTGCTTCGAGGTCGACGAGTACCGCCCCGACGGGGGGTGGCGCTCGGTCATCCTCCAGGGCGTCTACGAGGAGCTCGACGGCGACGGGGCCGCGCTCACCCTCGACCTCCTCCGCGCGCGGATGGCCGCGACCGGCGCGGCGGGGCGTGGGCCCTCACGTGAGGGTGGCGGGGACTCGGGACGGCCCCCGGTGGCCTTCCGGGTCCGGGCCGAGACGCTCAGCGGACGGCGAGTCGAGCGGGGCTGACCCGCGCCCCGGGGGCGGCGAGGGGCTCGGCGACGAGCAGGCACCCCGGGTCCGAGGCCAACGGGTCCCCGTAGGTGGCGAAGGCCCGCGAGCGTGAGCCGCCGCAGAGGTTGGCGTGGACGCACCGACCGCACGGTCCCGAGAACTCCGCCGCCCGGATCGAGCGCAACAGGGGGTGGCGCTGGTAGATCTCGCTGAGGCGGGTCTCGCGCACGTTGCCGAGTGCGAGGGGCAAGAAACCCGAGGGGTAGACGTCGCCGTTCGCCCCGACAAAGACGATTCCCTTGCCGTCGCGGGTCGCCGCGCTGGGTGCCCGGGGGGTGGCGCGTGGTGGTCCGAGGCGCTCGGCGAGCCGGGCCGACAGTCGGCGGTAGAGGGGGCCGCCCTCGCCCGCCCCCTCGAGGGCGACCCGGCGGAAGAAGGGCGCCTCGACGGTGCGTACCGTGACCCCGTAGCGCGACGCGTCCACGAGGAACCGACACACGTCCTCGTTCTCCCGGGGCGTGGTGGAGGCGATGGCCGACCCACGGCCCGTCGTGATGAGGAAGAAGACCTCCCAGACGTCGACGCCGTGCTCGGCGACGGTCGCCGCCACGTCGGCGAGCTCCTCGAGGTTCGAGGGCATGACGGTCGTGTTCACCTGGGTGGAGAAGCCGTGCGCGACGAGCCGGTCGATCGCCTCGAGGGTCGCCTCGAAGTGGCCCCCGATCCCCCGGAGGGTGTCGTGGGACGCGGGTCCCGCGCCGTCGAGGCTCAACGAGGCGCTCTTCACCCCGACCTCGCGCAGCGCGACGAGGGTCGACCCCGTGAGCCGCGGGGAGACCGAGGGGGCGACCGCGACCGGGAGGTGGGCCTCGTGGGCGTGACGGGCCAGCTCCACCAGGTCGGCGCGCATCAGGCAGTCCCCACCCGTGAGCACCAGGATCGGCCGGGGGCTGCCGAGGGTCGCCAGGTCGTCGATGAGGGCGAGACCCTCGGCGGTCGTGAGCTCGTCGGGTCCCCCGACGAGCTGGGCGTCGGCGCGGCAGTGGCGACACGCCAGCGGGCACGCCTTGGTCGTCTCCCAGAAGACGAGGAGGGGGCGCCGGTCGAAGGAGATCGCCCGATGCGCGGGGCTGGGTGCGCCCTCGGCCCGCGGCGCGTCGTCGGTCACGTCGAGTGACCCTACGGGCCGCGGGGCCCTCGCCACTAGCGACTTTGGTCCCGAGTGGACCTTCGTCCCGCTAGGGGGGCCACCGGCCCCCCTAGCGTGCGAGGTGGAGCCACCGTGACCCTCGACCCCGACCGCCCGACCCGCGTCCTCCTGACCGGCGCCACCGGCTACGTCGGCGGCCGACTGGCGCCGGCGCTGCTCGAGCGCGGCGCCACCGTCCGGGTCCTCGCGCGCACCCCCGCCAAGCTCGCCAACGCCCCGTGGGCCGAGCGGGTCGAGGTCACCCCCGGCTCGCTCGACGGGGACCTCGGCCCGGCCCTCGCGGACGTGGACGTCGCGGTCTACCTCGTGCACTCGATCGGCGAGGGCCCCCAGTGGGCGGCCACCGAGCGCCGCCACGCCGAGCGCTTCGCCCGCGCGGCGCGCGACGCCGGCGTCGCGCGCGTCGTCTACCTGGGCGGCCTCGGGCGCGACGGCGACCGGCTGAGCACGCACCTCGCGAGCCGCCACGCGGTCGGACGCGCCCTCGCCGCCTCCGGCGTGGCGACCGTCGAGCTGCGCGCCGGCGTCGTGATCGGGTCGGGCTCGGCGAGCTTCGAGATGCTGCGCTACCTCGTCGACGTGCTCCCGGTCATGGTCACCCCCCGGTGGGTCACGACCCGCTGCCAACCCATCGCCGTCTCGGACGTCCGCGACCTCTTGGTGCGCGCGGTGCTCGACCCGACCCTCGTCCCCGGTGTCTACGAGGTCGGGGGGCCCGACGTTCTGACCTACGCCGAGATGATGCGTCGCTACGCGCGCGTCGCGGGCCTGCCCGAGCGGCGACTCATCCGCGTGCCGCTGCTCAGCCCGAGGCTCTCGAGCCACTGGGTCGGCCTGGTGACCCCGGTTCCGGTCCCCCTCGCCGCCGAACTGGTCGAGTCACTCATCAACGAGGTCGTCGTCTCGCCGTCGGCCGTCGCGACCGAAGCCCTCCTCGGTCGCCCGCCCCTCGGGTTCGACGAGTCGGTCGGGCGGGCGTTGCGGGTCACGCGCGAGGGCGCCGCGCCCACCACGTTCGCCGACGCGGACTACGCCGTCTTCTCCGCCCAGTCGACCGACCCCGCCTGGGCCGGCGGGACGGTGCTGCGCGACGTGCGCACCACGACGGTGGCGGCAAGCCCCGAGCGCGTCTTCGCCGCCGTTGCGGCCCTCGGCGGCGCCACCGGCTGGCACGCCGGGGACGCCCTGTGGCGCCTGCGCGGCGTCCTCGACGCGCTCGTGGGCGGGCCCGGGATGCGCCGGGGCCGCCCCGCGCGCCTGGAGGTCGGCGCGCCCCTCGACTTCTGGCGCGTCGAGGCTCTCGAGGCCCCCCGGCGGCTCTCGCTGCGCGCCGAGATGCGTCTGCCCGGCGTGGCCCACCTCACCTTCGAGGTCGCCCCGGCCGAGGGGGGTGGGTCGACCCTCACCCAGTCCGCGACCTTCCACCCACGCGGGCTGCTCGGCCGCCTCTACTGGTACGCGGTAGCCCCCTTCCACCGCTTCGTCTTCCCCGGGCTCCTCGCGGGGATCGCCCGCGACGCCGTGACCGGCACCTAGCCGGGCGCTCGGCGCGCCCGCGCCGGGGTCTCAGCCCGGGGCCACGATCTCGTGGTCGGCCGGCACGTCGGGTCGGTGCGGCACCGGGCGGCGCCGCTCGCTCCAGCGCCGCGGACCGAACGCGTCGTCGGCCACGCGGCGCCAGAACGCCCCGGCCGACGCGTTCTCGTGCTGGAAGGCGATCACCCAGCCCCCGGCGTGGCGCGAGAGGGTCTCGAGGGCGAGTCGGTTGCCCACCCCCTCGCGACGGGTGACCGGCGAGACCCAGAACGCGTCCACCGTCCAGGTCGCGGGGTCCCGACGCTCGCAGAGCGCGAAGCCGACGGGCGCCGGCCGACCGGTGCGGGGGTGGTCCCGCCAGGCCACGTAGCCCACGTGGTCGGGCGACGGGTAGGCGTCGAGCGGCCGGTGCGCGTAGCGGCCGTCCTCGTAGGGCAGCCCCCGCACCACCAGGGCCAGGTCGTGTCGGAAAAGCTGGAAGAGCCACGCCACCATCGCCCACTGGTCGTCCTCGACCGGGCGGATCGCCTCGCCGGGCGGACCCGCTCCCGAGCGGGTGCTCACGTGGTCGAGCCCGCGACGCGGAGCTCGCTCCCCGGGGTCAGCCCACCACCCACTAGGCGTCGGCGTAGCGCGCGGACGTGAAGGCGATCGTCGTGGGCACGCTCAACGCGAAGATCACCAGCATCAAGGACACCTCGGTCAGGGTCGCGCCCCGGGTGTGGTCGTGGACGAAGGCGAACTCGATCATCCCCGACATCACGACGTAGGCGAGCAGCGCCCAGCGGAAGAGGCGCACGAAGGTCGACCAGGCGAAGCCCTCGATCCGGCTCAGGAGGACCAGGGCCGTCACCATCAGCGCGTACGCGAGGACGGTGAGGACGGTCGGGATCAGGAGCGGCGCCGGGCGCGGGGCGTAAGAGGCGATGAGGATCCCGCCCACGATGACGCACCCGAGGGCCGCCGTCGAGAGCCACCCCACCGGGGGCACCGGGGGCACCGGGCGATCGGCCAGCGCCCCGCCAGGGCCGCTCACCGCGACGCCACCCGGGTCATGATCACGAGCGTCGCCACCTGCATCACCCCGGTGACGCCGGCCGTGTAGACGAAGCGCCGCATGAGCCGACCGATGCGCTCGCCGTTGGGCCGGGGCTTGTTCATCTCCATCAAGACGGCGATGTTCGCCGGCTCGAGGATCCCCAGGGCGATGACGGCCATGACGCCCACGACGACGAACGACGCGATGAGCCACGCGTGGTTGGGGCTGGCCGCCGCGAGGTTCCCCTGAGCGCCGGCGATCTGGAAGCCCGTCGCCAGGGTCATCAGCACGATCGTCGGCATCAAGACGACCATCTTGGGCATGAAGCGCGCCGAGAACTCGGCCCGGGCCGGGATCGAGAGCCCCCCCAGGATGGGGCCCACGACGAGGCCGACGAAGAGGTCGACGGCCGTCCACAGTCCACCGCCGGCGACGTGGCAGAAGACGAGTCCCCACTTCCAGTTCTCGCCGATCGAGAGGGCGACGAAGACCACGACGAGGGCACTCACCGGGAGCGCCCGCAGCGGCACGACCTGGATCTTGGGTCGCGAGTCGAGGTCGCGGGACGCCTGGGTGGACTCGACGCTCGCCACGGCACCTCCTCTCGTGACGAGGTGACTCTAGCGAACCGAACGGCGACGCGGGGGCTAGAGCGAGCCGAGCAGGGCGAGCGCCCGCTCGTTGAGCAGCCGGGCGCTCGGCTCGTCGAACTCCTTCCAGGACGCATCGGCGAAGAGGTGGCGACTCCCGGGGTAGACGAAGAGCTCGGCGCCGTCGACCGACTCGATCAGGCTCTGGACCTCGTCCGTCTCGACCCAGGGGTCGGCCTCGGCGGTGTGCACCTGGAGCCGCAGCCCGTCGGGCCAGGCCAGCTCGATCGTCGCGAGCGAGAGCGCCCCGTGGAAGAGCAGCGCCGCGCGGGCCCCGGGGGTCGACTGGGCGACGTACTGGGCGCACGCCGAGCCGAGCGAGAAGCCGGCGAAGGCGCCGGCCGTGGGGTGCTCGGCGGCGGCGGCCGTCGCGGTGGCGATCCAGTGCCCGATGCCCATCGCGTCCACGAACTCGACCGCCTCGTCGAGGTCGGAGAACGTGCGCCCGTCGTAGAGGTCGGGGACGTGCACGACGTGGCCCTCGTCGCGCCACCCCTGGGCGAAGGCGGTCACGCCGGGCGTGAGGCCCAGCGCGTGGTGGAACAGAACGACCTCGGCCATGGGACCCCCCGGACTCTGCGGGGGACCCTAGCGCGGCCCGGTCACGGGTACGACCCGCGGCGGGGGGTGGGGAGTACATTGGCCTGGAGCCTCAGACCTCGGAGTGCCCATGGCCCTACGGCGGACCGCCTACCGCTACTACGAGCGCCGCCTCGCCGCCGCGCTGCCCCCCGAGCGGCTGCCGCGCCACGTGGGTGTGATCGCCGACGGCCACCGGCGCTTCGCGCGTGAGATGACCGACGGCGAGTACGGGGCGAGCTACGAGGCCGGCATGCGCAAGCTCGAGGAGCTCATCGAGTGGTGCGCCGAGCTCGGCATCGGCGCCGTCACCGCCTGGGTCCTCTCGACCGAGAACCTCGCGCGACCGGCCGCCGAGCTCGACCCGTACTTCGAGGTCCTCACCGACCTCTTCCGCCGGCTGCCGCGGGTCGCCCAGCGCCTGCACTTCACCCTCACCGTGAGCGGGAGCCTCGACCTCTTACCCCCCGAGCTCGCGCTCGTCGCGAAGACGGCGGCCGACAAGACCGCCGGCCTCGTCGCGCCGGCCATGACCGTCAACATCGCGCTCTGCTACGGCGGCCGCCAGGAGGTCGTCGACGCGGCGCGATCGCTCGTCGCCGACCTCCTCGCCGAGGGCGTCGCCCCGGAGGACCTGCCCGAGCGCATCGACGCCGAGGGCCTCGCGCGCAACCTCTACGCGGCCGACCTGCCCGACATCGACCTCGTGATCCGCACCAGCGGCGAATCGCGGCTCTCGGGCTTCTTGCTCTGGCAGTCGGCCTTCGCCGAGTTCGCCTTCGTCGACCCCTACTGGCCCGCCTTCCGCAAGGTCGACCTGCTGCGCGCCCTGCGCGACTTCACCCGGCGCGAGCGGCGCTTCGGCAAGTAGCCGTGTCGCCCTACGACGAGCGCTGCCCGGACTGCGGGTTCCGCTGGAGCACCGTGGACCCCGCCGACGTCCCGGACCGCGTGCGGGGCGCGACCGAGGAGATCATCGCGACGCTCTCGGCGATGGGACCCCGGGTCGGTGAGCGGATGGCGCCCGGGCGGTGGTCGGCGCTCGAGTACGGCGGTCACGTGCGCGACGTCCTGGTCTCGTTGCGCGAGCGGGTCCTGCTCGCCTGCGCCTCACCCGAGATCGCGGCCGCACCCAGCATGTTCCGTGACGAGCGGGTCGATCTCGGCTTCTACGCCCGCGACACCCTCGAGACCGTCACGACCGAGTTGCGCGCGCTGGCGGCGCTGTTCGGGCGCACCGTCGCGTGCGTCCCGGAGGGCCTCGCGGGCCGCGCCGTCCTCTTCCCCGGGCGCGACGAGCCGGTGAGCGTCACCTGGCTCGGCGCCCAGGCCGTGCACGAGTGCGAGCACCACCTCGCCGACGTCCGCGAGGACCTGGCCCGCACGATGGCCTAGGCACTCGCCCGCCGTGGTCCCTACACTTCAGCCGATGGAGGGCGACCACGAGGTCATCTCGGCCAAGCGGCTGGAGTCGTTCAGCGACGGCGTCATGGCGGTCATCATCACGCTCATGGCCCTCGAGCTGCGCCCGCCGACCGGGGTCGCCTGGTCCGAGATCGAGCACCGCCTGCCCAACCTGCTCGTCTACGTCCTGAGCTTCACCGCCGTGGCGATCTACTGGGTCAATCACCACCACCTGATGAGGGTGGTCGAGTCCATATCGGGCGCCGTCATGTGGGCCAACCTGACCCTGCTCTTCTGGCTCTCGCTCGTCCCCTTCGCCACCCAGTGGGTCGCCGACGCCTACCGCGAGACCGCCCCCGCCGTGGCCTACGGGATCGTCGCGGTCGGAGCGGCCGTGACCTACTACGTCCTCGTGAGGACCCTCCTGCGCGCGAACCACCACGACCGCCGGCTGGTGCGCGCGCTCGGGGTCGACGTGAAGGGGCTCCTCTCGGTCGTCCTCTACCTCGTGGGCATCGGCCTCGCCTTCATCTCGCCCTATCTCACGTACGCCTGCGCCGCGGCCGTGTCGACCATGTGGATCGTCCCCGACCGCCGCCTCGCCGGTCGCCGGGCCCGGGGAGGCGCGTCGTGAGCTCGAGCGGGCCCGCCGCGACGCGCTAGACCCGGAGGGCCCCGACCTTCCCGGGGCCCCGAGGGGCCCGCGGGATGGGGTCGTCGACCGCGGGGTAGGGGACACGGGCGGGTCGCTCCCGCACCCGGCGGGCGACCGGGGGGCGCTCGTGCGCCGGCGCACCGGACGCCGCGCGCGGGTCGGATGCTTGCTAGCAGGCAACTACCTCTAGGCTGGGGCCGTGGCCGAGACCCTCACCCGCACCGAGGTCGCCGGGCGGCTGCGCACGGCGCTCGGCCGGCTCAACCGGTACCTCCGGCTCACCCACCCCGACACCAGCCTCTCCCCCAGCCAGCGTGAGGTCCTCACGGCCGTCGCCCGCGCCGGCGAGATCGGCTCGGGCGACCTCGCGGCGAGCGAGGGGCTCAATCCGACGATGGTCTCGCGCATCGTCGCCCAGCTCGAGTCCGCGGGCCTCGTCGCGCGCACCTCCGGCGAGGCGGACGCCCGCGTGGTGAGGGTCTCGCCCACGCCGCGGGGCCGTCGGCTCGTCCAGACCATGCGCGACGAGCGCACCGACGCCCTCGCCCGGGCCCTCGAGGCCCTCACCCCGACCCAGCGGCGACGGCTGGTCGAGGCCCTCCCCGCCCTCGAGGCGGTCGTCGAGGCCCTGCGCGAGGGACGATGAACGTCCGGGCCTCCGCGCGACGGACCTTCTCGTCGCTCTCGAACCCCAACTACCGCAAGTACTTCCTCGGCCAGACGACGAGCCTGGTCGGGACGTGGATGCAGACGACGGCCCAGTCGTGGCTGGTCTTCACCCTCACCCACTCGGCGACGGCCATCGGGTGGGTCGTAGCCCTCCAGACGCTCCCGGTGCTGCTCCTAGGGCCCTACGGCGGCGTGGTCGCCGATCGCGTCGACAAGCGCCGGCTCATGGTGATCCTGCAGTCCGTGATGGGACTGCAGGCCGCCGCCCTGGCGGTGCTGGCCCTGACGCATCGGGTCACCTTCGTCGACGTGTGCGTGCTGGCGGTCGTCCTCGGGCTCAACAACGCCTTCGAGAACCCCTCGCGCCAGTCCTTCATCCTCGAGATGGTCGGGCCCTCGGACCTGCGCAACGCGGTGAGCCTGAACTCGACGATGAACAACGTCGCCCGGGTGGTCGGGCCGGCGGCCGCCGGGGTGCTGATCGCCGCGGTCGGCGAGGGCTGGTGCTTCGCGCTGAACGCGCTCAGCTTCGTCGCCGTGGTGGCCTCGCTGATGGCGATGGACCTGACGACGCTGACGCCGGCCCCGCGCAACGAGCGGGCCCGGGGCCAGCTCCGCGAGGGGCTGCGCTACGTGCGCCACACCCCGACCCTCGCGGTCCCCCTCGTGATGATGGGGCTCGTGGGGATGCTCACCTACGAGTTCCAGGTGACCCTGCCGGTCGTGGCCGAGAGGGTCTTCCACGGGCACTCCGCCGTCTACGGCACGCTCATGGCGGTGATGGGCCTCGGCGCGGTCGTCGGGGGCCTCTTCACGGCGGCCCGCGGCCGGACCGGACTCACGGCGCTCGTGCGCACCGCCGCGCTCTTCGGCGCGGCGATGGTCCTGGCGACCCTCGCCCCGAGCCTCGGGCTCGAGCTCGTCGCCCTCGTGTTCGTGGGCTTCACCTCGGTGTCGTTCCTCTCGATCGCCAACTCCACCCTCCAGCTGGGCACCGACCCCCAGATGCGCGGCCGGGTCATGGCGCTGTGGGCCGTGGCCTTCATGGGCTCCACGCCGGTCGGCGGGCCGCTCGTGGGGTGGATCACCAACACCGTCGGCGGCCGGGTCGGACTGGCGACGGGGGCCGCGGCGTGCGTCGTGGCGGCCCTCATCGGGCTGGTCGCGCGGCGACGCCTCGCGCGCCAGCACCCCCTCGTCCCGACCGGCTAGCCCCGCCGCGGGGCGCGCCAGGCCGGCCGGCCCACGGGGATCGCCACGACCCGCTCGATGCGTCGGGCGGCCTCGAGGACGACCCACTCGCTGTGGGGCCGACCGATGACGGCCAGACCGACGGGCAGTCCGTCCACCAGGCCCACCGGGACCGAGGCGATCGGCCAGCCGGCGATCGCCGGGGCCATCGTGGCGGGACTCGCCAGTCCGGCGTGGTCGCCGAGGGTGAGGTCGATCTTCCACCCCGGGGCGTAGCTCGGTGCGAGGAGCACGTCGACGCCCTCGAGGGCCGGCTCCAGGCAGGTGCCGACGGCCCAGGCGAGGTTGCGCTCGCGGGCCGGCGCGTAGCGCTCACCCGCGCGCCCCCCCGAGGCCAGGGCGGCCGTGAAGTTCTCGTGGCCGAAGAAGGTCATCTCGCTCGACGCGTTGAGCTCCTCGTAGGCCACGACGTCGGCCAGCGAGCGCACGCCCTCGCCCGGGCGCTCGGCCAGGTACGCCGAGAGGTCGTCGAGGAGCTCGCAGAGCAGCACCGTCAGCTCGTCCTCGCCCTCGGCCTCGCCCGGGGTCGCCACGTCCCGCGACACGACCGCGTCGAACGCGCCGGCGAGCCCGGCCACGACCGCGTCGCAGTGGACGTCGGTGGCGGGATGTCCCGTGCGCCAGGTGGTGGCGTAGGCGACGCGCAGCGGGGCCCCGGCCGTCGCCGGCGCGCTCTGGCCCGACAGGACCCCGAAGAGAAGGGCCGCGTCGTCGACGCGCCGGGCCATCGGTCCGGGGCTGTCCTGGCTGGCCGAGATGGGCACCACCCGATGGGTCGGAACCACCCCGACGGTCGGCTTGAGACCGACCACGCCGTTCACCGACGACGGGCAGACGATCGACCCGTCGGTCTCGGTCCCGACCGCGAGCGGGGCGAGCCCGGCCGCCACGGCCGCCCCCGAGCCCGAGGACGAGCCGCCGGCCGTGCGATCGAGTGACCAGGGGTTGGCGACGAGCCCACCGGTAGCGCTCCAGCCGCTGGTGGAGTGGTTCGAGCGGATGTTCGCCCACTCCGAGAGGTTCGTCGAGCCGAGCACCACCGCACCGGCCGCGCGCATCCGCGCGACCAGTGGCGACTCGCGCGCGGGCCGACCGACGAGGGCCGTCGAGCCGGCCGCCCCCGGCAGTCCTTCGGCCTCGACGTTGTCCTTGACGAGCACGGGCAGTCCGTGCAGGGGTCCGCGTCGCTCGCCGCGCGAGCGCTCCGCGTCGCGGGCCGCCGCGAGGGCCCCCGCGTCGTGGGCCAGGGCCGCGATCGCGCGCAGTTCGGTGACGGTGCCCGGCCCGTCGAGGGCCGCGATGCGCGTCTGGAGCGTCTCGACGAGCGCGGACGAGGTCAGCGCGCCGGCCTCGAGCCGGGCCGCGACCTCGTGGGCACTCGCGAAGGCGAGGTCGGCGCTCGGGGGGTGGGGATCGGTCATGGTCGAACTCTACGGTGGTGGTCGCGACCGCCGGGGCCGCTGGTAGGTTCCCTTGGGGGGAGAGCGCGAAGGGAGTCTCGTGAAGGCCTTCACTCTGGTGGGACTGCTCGCGGCCGGGGCGCTCGGGCTATCGGCCTGCGGCGCCCAGGCCACCGTCGACCAGGCGGTGACCTCGCTCGGGGCGTCGCCGTACCTCCAGCTCCACGTGACCGGCTCCCTCTCGAGCACCAACGCGGCCCTCGACAAGATCGCCTACCAGGTGAAGAACCTCTCGCTCACGCTCGACTTCGCGAGCACCAACGGCGCCAACCTCTCGGCGGCGGGCTCGTCGGTCGACGGCGAGGCCCTGCTCGCGGTCTCGGGCACCACCGTGCTCGACGTGCGCGCGATCGGCGCCAACCTGTACGTCGAGCTCAACCTGGCACCCCTCAACTCGCTGCCCGGGGCGAACGTGCCCCCGAGCGCGCTCGCGGCCGCCGGCCAGATGCTCGACGGGCGCTGGTTCGAGATCCCCCAGAGCCTGATCGCCCAGTTCGCCGCCGCGCACCAGCCCTCGGCCGCCCAGGTGGCCCGCGCCCAGGCGCTCGTCCGCGCGACGATCACGGCCCTCTCGACGCTCGTCGAGAACGCGCCCTCCACCTCCTCCAACGGGACACTCACCGAGACGGGGACCCTGCAGTCGATCGCCGACGCCCTCGCCCCGGTCCTCGGGCCGGCGTCGGGCGCCACGCCCACGGTCTCGGGCACGTACGCGATCAGCCTGACGACCTCGGGCACCACCGCGACCGGCGGGTCGGTCACGATCACCTCGGCGGGCACGAGCACTCACCCGGCCCCCGAGCCGGTGACGCTCGCGCTCCAGGCGACCGCGAGCCACGACACCACGCCCGTGGCGACGCCCGTCGGTGCGATCGTCGTGACTCCGTCGATGCTGGGCCAGCTCTCGTCGATCGGCGGCTAGGCGCTGGCGTCGACGAGGGCCCGGGTCGCCTCGAGGTCGGCGTCGTAGACGTGCGCCGACTTCACGAGCAGGGTCAACTCCCCGACCGGCGAGCCCACGCCGTCGGCGACCCGACGCTGGAGGCGGGCCAGCTCCACCAGGTTGGCGAAGCCCTTCGTCCCGAAGTCGATGGAGTGGCCGTAGGCGACCAGGCTCAGCCCGCGAGACTCGAGGAAGAAGTCGAGCAGGCTCACGCAGGGCACGTAGGACGTGTCGGTGAGGGGCTGGAGGGTCGTGATCGCCGCCCGCCGGCTCGCGGGGTCGGCCACCAGGCGCTCGATCACGCCTCGGACCTGGTCGAGCCCGGTTCCGGCGTAGTCGAAGAGTCGTGTGGCGTAGCTGTCGGCGTCGCCGAGCTCGGCGACGCGCTCGAACGACGCGAAGTTCGCCCGCATCCACGCCCGCCGCTCCGGTGACGACCAGCGCTCGATCAGCTCGTCGGACGGGTCGGGACACGCGACCCGCAGCGTGACGAGCAGGAGCTCGCGGGTCGCCCGGCCGTCGTAACTCGAGGCCCGCCCGTCGGCGAGGATGCGCCGGGCGATCGCGAGCCAGGCGGCCCCGATCGTCGTCGCGTCCACCTCGGTGCGCACGGTGCGAGTCTAGGGAGCCCCGCGCGCACCACCCGGTGGCCCCCGTGCCGCGGACGTCCCCCGCGGCGCGAACGGGTCGGCGTCCGGCCCGGGCGATCACGCGGCGGCGCTCGGCGCGCCGGGGGTGGCGCCGGCGCGAGACACACTCGTCCGGTTCGGCCCGGTAGGGTCATGCGCCGTGGCCCCGCTCGTCCTCGTCCTGGCGCTCGCCGGCGCCGCGTCGCTCTTCTGCTGGGTCGCCTCGTTGGTCTCGGGCGACACCTCATGGGTCGACCGACTCTGGTCGATCCTGCCCGTGCTCTACACCTGGGTCTTCGCCTGGTCCGACCACGGCCGTGACGCCCGGCTCGACGTGCTCGCCGTCCTCGTCACGCTGTGGGGAGCTCGACTGACCTTCAACTTCGCCCGCAAGGGCGGCTACCGCGGCGTCGAGGACTACCGGTGGGCGGTGCTGCGCGCGCGCATGACCCGCGGGCAGTTCCAACTGTTCAACCTCGGCTTCATCGTCCTCGCCCAGAACGCGCTGCTGGTGCTCATCACGCTGCCCGCCTGGCGCGCGTACCAGCACCGTCGCGACGCCCACTACGGTCTCGCCGACGCGCTCGTCGCCCTCGTGTTCCTCGTCGCCCTGGCGCTCGAGACGCTGGCCGACGAGCAGCAGTGGCGCTTCCAGGAGGCGAAGCGGCTCGCGCGCGCGGCCGGGCGCACGCCCGAGGCCGACTTCCTCACGACCGGGCTCTTCGCCTACTCGCGCCACCCGAACTACTTCTTCGAGCTCGCCCAGTGGTGGCTCGTCTACGCGCTGGGCGCCGTGGCGCTGGGCCACGTCCTCGACTGGACCCTCCTGTGCCCGGTCGTGCTCACCGGCCTCTTCGTCGGCTCGACCCGCTTCACCGAGGAGATCTCGGTCTCTCGGTACCCGTCGTATCGCGACTACCAGGCCCGGGTCTCGGCGATCGTGCCGTGGCCGCCGCGGGTCCCCCGAGCCGCGACCGCCCCCCAATAGGCTGCGGCCCGGCTCTGCGAGCCGGGCCGCCTGATCGGTGGTCGGGGAAGGTCACACGCCGATCAGATCTTTGACCTCCTCGGGGGTGGCCACGACCAGCTGCTCGGTCACCGGGGTGCGCCGCGCGTGGGCGAACCCGATGAGCACGAGGATCAGCATGACCGCCGCCCCGACGAAGCAGGCCACCGCGCCCCACTCGGCGATCAGCGCGAACTGGCTGAAGCCGTAGGCCTCGAGCAGGAGGCCGCGCAGCGTGGTCCCCTGGAAGACCGTCTGCACCTCACCCGCGAGGGCGGTGTTCGTGGGGTTGGCCCGCGAGGCGGCCGAGACCTTGGAGTAGACGCCGCCGTAGGGCATCTCGGACAGGTGGACGGCGATGAAGTGGTTGGCGTAGGCCTCGGCCTGGGCACCGGTGAGGACCTGCTGGCCGGCGTACTGCAGCAGGTACGGCTTCATCCCCGGCGTGACCTCGGTGCCGGGCTTGGCCGCGGCGAAGGCCGCCCTGGTCGGGAAGAAGATGTCCTGCTTGGCCAACTGGTCGTGGACGTTCGAGTTCGCGAAGCTCGCACCCCACAGCAGCAGACCGCCGCCGATGAGGAGTGCCACGACGAGGACGAGGCCCGTGACGCTCAGCAGCATGTCGAAGAACTTCCTCTGCATGAACTTCCTCCTTCGCCTCTCGATGCTCTCTCTCGAGGCGAATCCAGTCTCGTCACCGTCGGGGGACCGGCGACAGGGACCAACGTCCGTCCATGTCGGGACCTTGGTCACCGGCCGGCGAGGGGCCCGGCCGCCCACACTGTGACCGGGGGCGGACCGCCGCCGGACCGGGTCGGACGATGACCGTCGTCTCGGCCCCTGCGACCGGTCCGGCGGCGCCGTCTCCGCACAGGGGGGCCGTGTGAACCGATCGGGATGGGGGCCCGGGGTCCGCCCGGCGCGCACCGCGCGCGGCGAGCAGGACCCGGGGCGAGGACGCCGGAGAGACGAGACGTCCGGCCCGAGAGCAAGGGACGAGGGTCCCTAGCCGGGACCCCGGGGACACGGGGAGGATGAACGCATGTCGATGTACGTGGAGCTCCTGACCCGGGCCCTCGCCGAGTGGCCGAGCGAGATCCGCGACGACAGCCTCGTCGAGTACACGCGGAACTGCCGGCGCGAGATGGTCCGCACCTCCTCGCGGCGCCAGAAGGGCGCCTACGCCGCCCTCGCGGCGGAGATCGCCTACGACCGCGCGCTGGTGAAGCTCTGCCTGGCCCACGACGTCCCCGTCGCGCCCGACGACTTCACCCACCCCGAGAAGGAGCGCCACGACCTCGAGGTGCGCCTGGCCGAGCGGGGGCTCGACCTGGTGGGGGCGGCCTAGGCCCTAGGGCTGGTCGAGCGTCCCGTCGCGCAGACGCGTCACGAAGACGGCGGCCTCGGTGCGGTTGGCCATGTTGAGCTTGGCGAGCAGGCTCGTCACGTAGTTCTTCACGGTCTTCTCCGAGAGGAACATCACCTCGGCGATCTGGCGGTTGGTGAGGCCCTCGGCGATGTGGTCGAGCAGGCGCCGCTCCTGGGGCGAGAGCGCGGCCAGCTCGTCGCTCGGGCTCGGCGGGTTGGTGATGCGCTCGATCACCTTGGCGATCGCCCGCCCGTCCATCAGGGTGCCGCCCCCGGCGACCTTCTTCACGTCGGCCACCAGGTCGCGTCCGCGCACCTGCTTCAACACGTAGCCGGCGGCCCCCGCCATCACGCTGGCGTAGAGGGCCTCGTCGTCGGCGTAGCTCGTGAGCATCAGGCACGTCACCGACGGGTCGTCGGAGCGGATGTCCCGACAGACCTCGATGCCGCTGCCGTCGGGCAGGCGGACGTCGAGGATCGCGACGTCGGGGTGGGCCAGCGGGATGCGGGTCATGGCCTCGGCCACCGTCGAGGCCTCACCCACGACCTCGATCTCCTCGTCGTACTCGAGGAGGCTGCGGATGCCCTCGCGGACCACCTCGTGGTCGTCCAGCAAGAACACGCGTATCGACACCGGACCCACTATCGCACCCGCGGGGGAAATAGTCAAAATGTCGAGTCGCCGGGGACGCCCGGCCCCTCAGTACTCTTTGGGCGTGCCGTACCGCAAGGTCCGCGACGTCGACAAGCTCCAGCGCCTGTTGGGCGGCGTGCTCATGATCGAGGCGGACGTCGAGCTCTCTGAACTGCTCGCCCACCTGGTCGAGGAGGCCTGCTCGCTCGTCGGCGCCCAGTACGGGGCGCTGGGGGTGCTCAACGAGACGCGCACCGCCCTCGCCGAGTTCATCACCTACGGCCTGCCCGAGGAGCGCGAGCACGCCATCGGCGCACGGCCCACCGGGCGCGGCGTCCTCGGCGTCGTCGTCGCCGACGGCGAGACTCTCCGGCTCGACCGGATCGCCGAGCACCCCCTGAGCGTGGGCTTCCCGGAGGGCCACCCCGCGATGACCTCGTTCCTCGGGGTGCCGGTGCGCACGCCCTCCACCGTCTACGGCAACCTCTACCTCACCAACAAGCTCGACGCCGATCGCTTCAGCGACGAGGACGAGGCCCTCGTCGAGGCGCTAGCCCAGGCTGCGGCCATCGCCATCGAGAACCACCGTCTGCGCGACCGGCTGCGCCTGCTCTCGGTGATCGAGGATCGGGACCGCATCGCCCGCGAGCTGCACGACCGGATCATCCAGCGCATCTACGCCATCGGGCTCGCCCTCCAGGAGGCCTCGCGCTACGCCATCCGCGACGAGACCACGGCGGCCATCGCCCGGGGGGTCGACCAGCTCGACATCGTGATCAACGAACTGCGCGCCACGATCCACCAGCTCGACGTCGACCCCCTGCCCGGGGGCCTGCGGCGCAACGCGACCGACCTCATCGACGAGCTCGCGCCGATCCTCGGCCCGCGCCCGACCCTCGACTTCTCGGGGCCGGTCGACACGACCGTCCCGCCCCGGGTCGCCGACCACCTGCTCGCCGTCTTGCGCGAGGCCCTCACCAACGTGGCCAAGCACGCACGCGCCCAGCACTGCGCGGTCGAGTTCGCCGTCGCCGACGGCGCGATCACCCTGCGGGTCGTCGACGACGGGATCGGCATCGATCCGGCGCGGCCCGCCACCGGCCTCGGGCTCGCGAACCTCGAGCAGCGCGCCACGATCCTGGGCGGCGACTTCTCGGTCGAGGCGCTCGAGCCCCGCGGGACCCGGCTCACCTGGCGGGTGCCCCTCAGCGCGGCCTAGCCGCCCCGGTTCAAGAGGCGCTGGATCGAGCGGGCCACCCCCGGGGTGATGACGCCCCGGCTGCGCAGGACGTAGAGCGACTCGGTGCGGTCGGGCTCGAGCTTGGAGCGGAACCGATTGATCCCGCTGAAGCGGTACTGGTGGTCGAAGAAGGCGAGCACCCGCCGGCCCACCGCGCCGAGGTCGTGGGGGTCCTGCCAGCCCTCGTCGGGTCGCCAGAACGGCAGGGGCCCGTTGGAGGCGGTCACGAAGCCCTCGTCGCGCAGGGTGTCGAGGGCGAGGGTGAGCGCGCCCTCGAGCGACCCGCGCGCCGCGTCGGCCAGGCGCACCAGGTCCTGGAGGTACCAGCCCGCGGCGTTGATCGGCGTGCAGACGACAAAGGAGGTCACCGCCCCGTCGAGCTCGGAGGCGAAGTAGCGCCGCAGCGGGGCGATCTCGAGGTAGTCGGTGCGCAGGAACGAGTCGGTGCGCCGCTCGGGGCGGGCGGCCTTCCAGGCCGACTCGACCCAGGCCAGGGCCGCCCGGTCCTCGGGTCGCGCGAGCGGATGGGCCTCGCGCCAGGTCACCCCCAGGCCCGCGGCGTGGTTGCGGGCCCAGCGCAGCTTCTGGCGCCGCCCGCCCGCGAGGGACCAGCGGGCGAGGTCCACGTAGCTCTCGACCCCCGTCCAGAGGGCGGGCAGGCCCAACGCCTCGCCGGCGCGCATGGTCGCCTCGTTGACCTCGAGGGCGAGGAGGTACTTGTGGCGGCCCGCGGCGTACCCCGCGAGGCGGGCCAGGAGCTCGCCCTCGAGCCCGGGCGCACAGACCGGCGAGCGCCAGGCCGCGACGACCCGTCGACCCTCGAGGAATCCGACGAAACCCTCGCGGTCCTCGTCGAAGAAGACGAGCCAGGGGTCGGGGCTCAGGACCGTGTAGTGGCCGGCCTCTCGACCGTGTCGGGCGAGCAGGTCCCCCACCTCATCGCGGACGTCGGCCACCCTCTCGGGATCGGCCGCGGAGGGGCGCGCCAGGACTCTGCTCGTGCTCCTTGGTTACCACAGCCCCGCGCTCTCGAGGCGGAGAGCCCTCTCAGCCGACGGCGCGCGCGGGTGCGGCCGGCGCGCGCGGGTGCGCCTACCAGCCCCCGCCCGAGGAGGACGAGGTCGTGGTCGTCTTGCCCGCCTTCACCGGCGTCGCGGCGGCGGTCTTGGCCCAGGCGTTGACGAGGAGCCAGGTGCCCGCTCCGAGCTTCAGCCCCACGCCGTTGGCCTCGTGGGGCTTGGTGTCGCCCGAGAAGGTGTAGAGGGGGAAGCCGTTGTAGGTGGCCTGACGGAACTTGCCGCGCTTGACCCAGCCCAGCGAGCCCTTGACGGCGGCGGCGTGGCTGAACACGCCGACGTTGGCCGGCAGCATCAACGGTGGCCAGACGTGGAGACACGCCTTGACACACTTGATCTTGGCCCCCTCCTCAGAGGTCAGCACGTACAGCGGACGGCCCGCGAGGTCGACGATGACGTGGGGGTGTCCCGCGAGCGTGGCCACCCCGAGAACGGGCTGGGACGCGCTGAGGGGAGCGACGCCCGCCGCGACCACGCCCCCCGACAGGGCCGCCACCACGGCGAACTTGGTGAATACGGAACGAGCGGACATCACGCCTCCTATCGCTGTGGTGCCGATCGAGCAGGACCCTAGCCCCGGAACGGGCGCGTGTCTGGTCGGGCCCCCCGACGGCCCCCGGCGACGTCGGCCCCTGGCGGGGGCCGCGACCCGCGCGAGCGCGACGACGCGCGGTATCGCGCCCGGTGAGTGAACTATCCTCACCGGCCCCACGGGGACCGCGGCCGGTGGTCGGCGACGTCGACCCCGCGTCGAGGCGGGGTCGCTCCCGTCGTCGCTAGCCCACGCGGCGGCGCCCCACACCGCGCGGACGCCCCCGTGACCGGCGTGCGATAGTGGCCCCGTGGAACCCCGCCTCTCGCTGGTGACCCTCGCGGTGGACGACCTCGCGCGCGCCCGGGCCTTCTACGAGTCCCTCGGCTGGACGAGCCCGACCGGCCCCGACGAGGGCATCGCCTTCTTCCCCCTCGCCGGCATGGTGCTCGCGCTGTGGGACCGCTCGGCCATGGACGAGGACCCGGGCCGCCCCGACGGGACCGGCGGGGACGGGATCACCCTCGCCCACAACGTGCGCTCCCCCGCCGAGGTCGACCGGGTGCTCGCCGAGGCCGGGCGCGCCGGGGCGACGCTCGACCGCCCCGGCGCCCCGACCGCCTGGGGCGGCTACTCCGGTTCCTTCCTCGACCCCGACGGCCACCGCTGGGAGGTCGCCCACAACCCCCACTGGCCCCTCGACGCGGACGGGGCGGTGCGCCTGACGTAACGGCGCCCGCCGCGGTCGATATGCTTGCATGAAGTCAAGCAACTATCCCCCGGAGGACCGATGCCCCGACTCGGCGTCAAGCACGCCCACCCCGAGCGCTACAAGTGGATCGCGCTGACCAACACCACGCTCGGGGTGTTCATGGCGGTCGTGAACTCCTCGATCATCCTGATCTCGCTGCCGGCGATCTTCCGCGGCATCCACCTCAACCCGCTCACGCCCTCCAACGTGGGCTACCTGCTGTGGCTGATGATGGGTTACCTCCTCGTGACGGCGGTGCTCGTGATCAGCCTCGGTCGCCTCGGCGACATCGTGGGGCGCGTGCGCATCTTCAACCTCGGCTTCCTCGTCTTTTCGGTGGCCTCGGTCCTGCTCGCCCTCGACCCCTTCCACGGGGGGACCGGCGCCATCTGGCTCGTCGCCTGGCGGATCGTCCAGGGCATCGGCGGCTCGATGCTCTTCGCCAACTCCGCGGCGATCCTCGTGGACGCCTTCCCCACCGAGCAGCGCGGCATGGCCATGGGCGTCAACCAGGTCGCCGCCATCGGCGGCTCGTTCGTCGGGCTGATCGCCGGCGGCCTGCTCTCGGCGATCGACTGGCGCCTCGTCTTTTGGGTCTCGGTGCCCTTCGGGATCCTCGGGACGATCTGGAGCTACGTCAGCCTGCGCGACAACGGCGTGCGCACGCCCTCGCGCATCGACTGGTGGGGCAACGCGACCTTCGCGGTGGGCCTCACGGCGCTGCTGGTGGCCATCGTCTACGGCATCGAGCCCTACGGGAGCCACTCGATGGGCTGGACCTCGCCGCTCGTGCTCAGCTCGCTGGCCATCGCCGCGGTGACCCTCACCGCCTTCTTCTGGATCGAGCTGCGCGTCGAGGCGCCGATGTTCAACCTGCGCCTCTTTCGGATCCGGGCCTTCTTCATGGGCAGCTTCGCCGGGCTCATCTCGGCGGTGGCCCGGGGCGGACTGCAGTTCATGCTGATCATCTGGCTCCAGGGCATCTGGCTGCCCCTGCACGGCTACAGCTTCGCCGCGACCCCGCTGTGGGCCGGCATCTTCCTGCTACCGCTCACCATCGGCTTCCTCGTCGCCGGGCCGGTCTCGGGGTGGCTGAGCGACCGTCACGGCGCCCGGACGCTGTCGACGACGGGCCTCGTGATATTCGCCCTGAGCTTCGTCGGGCTGCTCGCCGTGCCGACGGACTTCGGCTACCCCGTCTTCGCGCTCCTGATCGCCCTGAACGGCGTCGGCGGCGGGATGTTCTCGGCGCCGAACCAGGCGGCCGTCATGAACTCGGTACCGGCCGACCAGCGCGGCGGCGCGGCGGGCATCCAGGCCGCCTTCATGAACACCGGCATGGTGCTCTCGATGGGCATCTTCTTCTCGCTCATGATCGTGGGGCTCACCAACGCCCTGCCCCCGGCGATGCTGAGGGGTCTCACGTCCCACGGCGTGCCCGCCCCCCAGGCGACGGTGGTGGCGCACCTGCCGGCCGTGGGCAGCCTCTTCTCCTCCTTCCTCGGCTACAACCCACTGAAGACCCTGCTCGTCAGCCCGGCGGTGGCGCACGTGAGCGCGGCCCAGTGGGCGGTCCTCACCGGCAAGCGGTTCTTCCCGGGTCTCATCCAGGACCCCTTCCACCACGGCCTGGTGATCGTCTTTGTGACCGCGGTCGCGCTCTCGCTCGTCGGGGCGGTCTTCTCGGCCCTGCGCGGCAAGCGCTACGTCCACGGCGGCCCGGCGCCGAGCACCGGGGCCGTGGTCGCCGAGATGGCCGAGGTCACCTCGGGCGTCCCCGGCGAGCCGGCGCTCGAGGGCGGGGTGGTCCGGTGAGCCCGGCGCTGACCGAGGCCCCCACGGCGGCGCGCCTGCGCCTCGTGGTGACCCGGCTGGTCAAGGTGATGCGCCGCGACGCCGACGCCGGGCTCAGCCCCTCGCTGCTCTCGGCTCTCGCCACCCTCGAGGACCACGGGGCCCTGCGGATCTCGGCGCTGGCCGCCGCCGAGTCGGTGGACCCGTCGGTCGCCACCCGCCTCGTCGCCGCCCTCGAGGAGCGCCGCTTCGTCGAGCGGCGCGACGACCCCGACGACCGGCGGGCCTGCGTGGTCGCCCTCACCGGCAAGGGCCGCAAGACCCTCGAGCGCCTCTGGGTCGAGCGGGCCGCGACGCTGGCCACGCGCCTCGAGCGGCTCGACCCGCGCGACGTGCGCGCGATCGAGGCCGCCCTGCCGGCGCTGGAGCGGCTCCTCGACGCCTAGTCCAGCGCGGCGTCGAGGGTGATCTCGGTGCCGGTCAGGGCCTTGGAGACGGGGCAGCCCGCCTTGGCCGCGTCGGCGGCGGCGCGGAAGGCCGCCTCGTCGATCCCCTCGACCCGCCCGCGCACGCGAAGGGCCACCCCGCTGATGCGAAAGCCCCCGGCCGGGTCCGGCCCCAGGGTGACGTCGGCCTCGACGTTCAGTTCGATCGAGGTCGCCCCGGCCCGGCCGAGGCCGCCCGAGAGGGCCATCGCGTAGCACGAGGCGTGGGCCGCGGCGATCAGCTCCTCGGGGCTGGTGTAGCCCTCGGCCGCCTCGGCGCTGCGGCGCGGGAAGGAGACGTCGTAGGTGCCGAGGCCGCTGGAGACGAGCTCGGTGCGGCCGGAGCCGTCCTGCAGTCCCCCGGTCCAGATCGTGCGGGCGCTGCGCGTGGGCATGGGTCCTCCCTGGTCGTTTCGTGCATCCTACGGCCCGCGCGTGGCGCCGGGCGGGCCGTGCTCGAAGAGCGCGGGCGCGGCGCGGAACTCACCACCGACACCGCGACCGGCCGCGGCGAGACGGTCCGGCTCGAGAGGACGCCGGCGCCCCACAGCGCGGTCGGCGACACCGCCCACCGCAGTGCTCACTCGCGCGGACGGGCCCGTGCGGGCTGCGCTCAGTGGGTCGCGCCGTTGGCGTGCGCGCTCATCGGCAGGCGGTTGAGCGCCGAGAGGGTCGCGCGCGACGCGGCCAGCACGTCGTTGTCGGACTGGGCGATGCCGAAGCGGTCGGTCCCGCCCTGGGTCGAGCGCAGCACGACCACGACGGGCCAGTTGCGCACCGCGATCATGTGTGAGACCGAGAGCAGCGTGAAGGGGATGTCGAAGCCCAGCTGGCGCAGGGCGCCGAGCGTCGCCTCGACCCCGCCGATCAGCGGGCCGCTAGGGGCCCGACCGGTGGCCAGGCGCCCGGCGTAGTTGAGGACGACCTCGCACACGCCCACCCCGTCGCACTCCGCGCGCACGAGGGCCGCCCGCGCCCCGCTGCGGCCCCCCAGGGTCGCCTCGGTGAGCCGGTTGACGTCGTCGACGACGACGCGGGCCTCGGGGTAGTAGAGGGCCGAGATCTGCTGGGCCACCGTCGTGATCTCGTCGCGGTTCGGGGCGTTCGTCACGAGGGTCACCGTGGTCACCCCGCCGTCCTCGTCGCGCTCGAAGCCCACGTTGAGAACGCCCGGCAGCGAGCGCAGCTCGAGCTCGAAGTCCTCCTCGATCCGCAGCATCAGTCCCGCCCGCCCTTCCTCTGGTAGAGCCGCGCGTCGGCCAGTCGGAACAGCTCGCCCGGGTCGGTCGACTCCCGGGGCGCCGAGGAGGTGCCCACCGTGAAGTCGATCGGGACCCCGCCGGACTTGAGCTGGTGACGCAGGCGATCGGTGAAGCCGAGCGCCTCGTTGCCCTCCGCGTTGTTCAAGATGACCGCGAACTCGTCCCCGCCGACCCGCGCCGGCGTGTCGCCGGCGCGCATGGAGCGGCGCAGCGCGAAGCCGAACTGGCGCAACAGGTAGTCCCCGAACTCGTGGCCGCTCTCGTCGTTGATCAGCTTGAAGCCGTCGAGGTCGATGAGCACCAGGGTGAACGGCCAGCCGTAGCGGGCGGCCCGTCCGGCGGCGACCGAGAGCGCCTGGTCGAAGTTGCGACGGTTGGCGATGTTGGTGAGCGGGTCCTGGCCGGCCCGGAAGCGGGCCAGTTGAAGGGAGAGCGCCAGCTGGCAGGCCGCGCGCACCGCCTCGGCCTCCGACTCGGACACGACGTCGGGCGTGCAGTACAGCCCCGCCTCGGTCCCCAGCTGGGTCATCATGTCCACCGGCTCGACCCGCGCGCCCAACCGGAAGGTCTGGGTGCCGAAGGCGTCGTCGGAGAGCACGACCACGGCGTCGTCGAGGTCGTGACGCTCGGCGAGGCGCTCGAGCAGGGTGTAGACGAAGTTGATGCCCAGCTCACCGACCGCGAGCTCGGCGAGCAGGGTCCGGAAGACCCAGGGCTCGTAGCCGTGGCGCTCGACCTCGTCGAGGTCGACCCCGGCGGCGTCCGGACGGGAGTCGGCGTCAAGCATCGGAGGCGTCGAGCGCGCCGACGTCACCGCTGCGCAGGAGGGACTCGAGGACCGAACCGGCCTCGAGCAGCGTCTCGAGCTCGCTCGCCGCCATCGGCATGGAGATGAGGTAGCCCTGCCCGCGGTGGCAGCCCAGCTCGCGGAGCTTGTCGACGATGGTGCTCGACTCGATCCCCTCGGCGACGACCTCGAGGTTGAGGGCCTTGGAGAGGTGGATGATCGACTCGACGATCGCCTTGTCGAAGTTGTCGCGCACGATCCCGCGCACGAAGGTCATGTCGAGCTTCAAGATCTCGATCGGCAGGTTCTTGAGCTCGGTCATCGAGGCGAAGCCGGTCCCGAAGTCGTCGAGGGCGATCTTCACCCCGAGACCCTGGAGCTCGCGCAGCAGGGCCGCGGTCTCGGCGGGCTCGTCGACGACGGCGTGCTCGGTCACCTCGATGCACAGGGCGTGGCCGGGGACGTCGTTCTCGCGCAGGCACCGTTCGACGAAGCCCACCAGGTCGCCCATCTTGAAGTCGGCCGGGGACATGTTGACCCGCACGGTGAAGTCGAGGTCGGGGTAGCGGTGGCGCCACACGCCCAGCTGGCGACAGGCCTCGGCGAAGACCCAGCGACCCATCTTCGTGACCAGTCCCGTCTCCTCGGCCACCTTGATGAACTCCGAGGCCGTGAGCAGCCCCCGCGTCGGGTGCTCCCACCGGACCAGGGACTCGACGGCCAGGAGCTTGCCCGTGTTGAGGTCGACCTCGGGCTGGAAGTGGAGACGCAGCCCGTCGTACTCGATCGCCTGGCGCAGCTGGATCTCGAGCTGGCTGCGGTCGTCCACCTTCTTCGCCAGGGTCCCGTCGAAGACCACCACGTGGCCCCGACCCATCGACTTCGCCTCGAACATCGCCACGTCGGCCTGCGAGATCAGCGCCAGGGCGCTCAGCGACTCGACGGGCGGCAGGGCCACCCCGATCGAGGCCGTGTGGTTCATGACCTGGCCCATGATCTCGACCGGGCGGCCGATGACCTCGAGGATCCGGTAGGCCGAGGCGACGGCGTCGAGCTCGCTGCGGCACCGATCGAGCAAGAAGACGAACTCGTCGCCGCCCAGCCGGGCGACGAAGTCGTTCTGACGCACGCTCGTGCGCAGCCGGTCCGCGATCACGCGCAGCAGCTCGTCGCCGTTGGCGTGGCCGAGGTAGTCGTTCATGATCTTGAACCGGTCAAGGTCGATGATCATGACCGCCGTCGAGCGACCCGCGGCGAGGCGTCGCTCGAGCTCGGCCACGACGGCCGGTCGGTTGGGCAGGCCCGTCAGGTAGTCGTGGTTCGCGCTGTAGAGGGTGCGGGCCTCGGCGTCCAGGCGGGCCTGGAGCTGGGCCAGCATCGAGGCGACCGCCTGGAGGGCGTTGATCTCCTCGGGCACCCAGCGGTGCAGGCCGAAGTGCAAGAAGCCCAGGATCCCCCAGGTGGTGTCGCCGATGAGCAGCGGCACCGCGCCCCCGCCGACCTCGGAGACGCCCGACCCCTTCTCCACCCGCTCGAGGTACTCCTCGGGCGTCTCGGACTGCTCGGGCATGTAGGGCGTCTTCAGGTCCCGCATCGCCGCGAAGACCGGGTCGACGTCGAAGGGGACCTCGCCGAGCGGGTCCGGGTCGGGCACGTTCTCGCGGTGCGGCCACTCCGAGACGAGGATCGACAGATCCCGCTCGTGGTCGTTGCGACGCAAGAAGGCGGCGTCGCTCTCGAGGTACTCGCCCAAGAGGCGGACCGTCGTGTCGAGGGTCTGCTGGAGGTTGGCGGCGTTGCCCGCCATGAGGATCTCGGCCACCTGGCGCACGAGGGTGTCGAGGCTGCGCTGCTTGAGCAGGCTGCTCTCGCGTCCGGCGAGCACCGCCACCCGACTGAGCATGCGGGCGAAGGCGCGGCTGAGCGAGCTCTCGCGCCGGGACCAGCTGCGTCCGTGGCGCGCGATGACGAGGGCCCCCACGACCCGCTCGTCGACCAGGACCGGGTCGACCAGGACGCCCCACTCGACCCTCGAGACGACGAGGGAGAACGAGCCGACCCCGCTCGGGTCGCCCTCGAGCTCGGTGCGAACCCGCTCGACGATCTTGGCGAAGGCGTCGCCCGCGGTCCGCCCGACGAGGGGCTCCATCGTGATCCCGGGCACGGCCGCGCCCTCGGGGGTCACGACGGCCACGATCTCGGTGCCCGAGATGACCCGCAAAAGCGTCTCGACCACGAGACGTGTCTCGGCCGCGGTGGCCTCAGCGGTAGTCGAGATGTCGGTTGTCATACCCGTGCCCCACGTTCGGATCGGCCAACGGCTATCGGGTGAGTCTCAGCACACGACGTCCGCTCCCCACAGTAATTGGGCCCACCGCGCCCCCACAAGGGGCGCTTGGGCCCTACCCGGACGCCGAGCCGGGAATTGTGGCCGGAATGCCTCCATCGTTGTGATTGCGTTGTTTTTTGCCCCGCGGGTGGCGGCGACTAGTTCTTCCAGGTCGCCGAGTAGGCGTCGAACGGGGGGGCGTCGAAGGCCCGCGTCGAGGGTCCCGAGGTCGGGGACTCCGCACGGCTCAGCACCTCGGCGAGGGGGATCCGCACGCTGCGCACGCTAGGACGCGGCGCGTGCGAGACCCTGACCACCATCGCCAGGGCCTCGGTCTCCTCGAGCTCCCAGAAGCGGCGGAACTGCTCGTGCAGGTTGGCCATCTCCTCGACGTGACGCTCCCCCGCGAGGGCCAGCAGCTCGTCCTCGTCCTGGGCGAAGAGGAAGACGGGCGAGACGGGCTGGACGGCGAGGCCGGCCACGTCGGTCTCGAGCCAGAACCGCTCGAGGGCCGCGCCCCCGCGCACGAACCACGCGGGGTCGGGTCGGGGCACCGTGACGGCGGCGACCGCCGAGCTCGAGGCGATGATCGCCTGGGTCCGCAGCCCCAGGTTGCGCCCCCCGCGCCAGCGGGCCACGTGGTCGAGCACCTCGGGGCGGCTCAGCACCTCGAGCAGGGCCGTCGACATCGCGTCCATCTCGAGGGTCCGCACGTCGAGGCCCTCCTCGAGCGAGTCGACGCCGGGCCAGCGCAGCTCGCGGACCATCTCGCCGTGGAGCTCGGGCAGCAAGAAGCGCAGCCGGTCGGACTCGGCCAGGATCCGACCGACCTCGGTGAGCGGGTCGCGCTCGGTCACGACGCGCAGCCGGGCCCCCTCGCGCTCGACGCCCCGGGTGAGGGCGGCCAGCGTCTCGGGCTCGATCGCCTGGGGCGACCCCGGACGGCGGTTGGCCGTGCGGGTGGCCACCGCGCCGAGCAGCGGCGCGAGCTGGTGGTCGCGCTCGCGGCCCAACTCGAGGGTGGCCACGTGGTTGGACCTCGCGCCCGAGGGGAAGAGGCGCACGGCGCCCAACCGACCGACCGCGGCGGCCGCGATCCGCGCGTTCATGAGCGCCGCGCCGAGGGACAGGTAGCCCGCACGGTGCTCGACATCCATGCGCGACGTGCGCTCCGGGGTGAGATAGAAGCGAACCTCGTCCTCGTCGGCCTCGAATCGCCACGGCTGGATGTTGCCGCCCGAGGGTGCGCGTCGCGCGGCGTCGACGATCAGCGTGATCGGGTCGTCGCTATCGAGCGGCGGCTCCTCGGGCGCGGGCGCGTCGAGGTCGGGCGCGTCGGGCCGCTCGATCGGGGCGAGGCCGTCGAGGAGCTCCTCGACGTCGACCCTCACCCGGCCCGAGGGCAGCTCCCTCTTCAGACCGAGCCGGCGCACCGCCGCGGCGACCGACACCGCGCCGAGGGTGACCTCGCTCGCGAGCTGGGGCCAGCCGGTCACCGTCTGGCCGAGCTCGACGAACGACGCGGCGCTACGACTCGACACCTCGCGAGCACCGAGCATGCGCAACACGATCGCCGACTTCTCGGGCAGCGGCAGGTTCGCGAGGGTCGCGTAGTCCATCTCGCCGATCAGGCCGTGGAAGAGTGGCCGGTCCGGCTCGAGGTCGAAGCGCTCCACGTCGAGCACGCCGCGGTCGCTCGTCTCCATGACGACGGGGATGCCCCGCTCGCGGGCCAGCTCGCGCACCAGGAACTTGACGTCGAGGGAGTCGCACTCCTCGACGACGAGGTCGAGGTCGTCGAGGAACGCCGGCAGGTTCTCGCGGGTGATGCCCTCGGTCTCGACGCGCACGGTGAGGTACGGGTCGACCTCGGCGATGCGCCGGGCGGCGACCACCGCCTTGTTGACGCCCAAGTCGATGACGCTCGCCGGGATCCGGTTGAGGTTGGACAGCTCGAGGGTGTCGAAGTCGGCCAGGCGCAGCTCGCCCACGACGCCCTCCAGGGCCAGCCCGTGGGCGATCGCGTGGCCGGCGCTCACCCCGATCACCCCGACGCGGAGCCGTCGGAGCCGGCCCTGCTCCTCGGCGGTGATCTTGTTGTGGTTGCGGTCCAGGCGCAGCGTGTTGAAGGCCCGCGGCGCCAGCAGGCGCACGACGGCCCGGCGCCACGGGTAGTAGACCCAGCGGCCGCCCTCGTCGAGCACCGAGTCCGGGGGCCGCGGCGCGAGACCGGCCAGCTGCTCGCGCTGCTCGCTGTAGCGGTCGATGATCTGCAGCGACGGGTCGGCCCGCAGGATGCGCAGGACCTCGCGCTCGGTCCGGCTCGCCCCGTCCATCACGAGGGGCCGCCACGAGTGGGTGCGGGTGTGGGCCGGGTCGACCGGCGAGAGGGCGCCGGCGCCGGCGCCCCGGGCGAGCTCCTCGGACTCGCGGCGCAGGGCGAGCTGGTGCTCGGGGGTGGAGAGCTCGGGCGTGCGGGCCCGGCGCCAGCACACGGCAATCGTGCGGTAGCGCTCGTCGGGGTAGGGCACGGCCTCGGTGCCGACCTGGCGGGCCCCCGTGGGCACCCCGATCGCCAGGAGCTCCTCGCGGATCGCCGCGACGGCGAACTCGGCGCCGAGCCAGGTCATCGCGTGGGTGACCGAGCGCGAGATGGTCTGGACGAGACGGGTGCCCACGACCAGCTCACCCTTGGACCAGGCGCCCTTGACCTCGATCGCCCCGAGGCGCACCTCGGCGTCGATCAGCGCGCCGACCTCGTCGATCTCGCTCGAGCCGCCCATCTCGTCGATGATCGCGGCCTGGTAGCGGCTCTCGAGGGGCCCGTGGAACCTCACCCCGGCCACGGCCACGCCCTCGGCGTTGAAGCCGAGGAAGAAGAGGGGGACGCCCACGCCGTCCTCGAGGTCGCGACGGACGAGCGACTGCTCGACGCCGTAGCTCTTGTAGGCCCCCTCGGCCTCGTTGAGGTACACCCGCCACAGGTCGGGTCGCTCGAAGGGGTGGTGACCCTCGAAGCGGATCCCCGAGGCCTGGTCGACGAAGCTGGCGCCGTACTGGTAGCGCCGGCCTAGCGTGCTCGCCACGAGACTCCTTCCCGACCGCGAGGGGGGCGTGAGGGATCGCGCGGCCGACGCACTCGACAGTAGTGAAGCATTTGGGCGTTTCGGGGTATTTCGCGCCGTCCCCGCGCGCCCGAATGGCCCGTCGCGTCCGGGGAGCGGGCCGTCGCGCGAGATGTTCGTAACGACCCTCCGAGTCCGGGGCCGTGGCTACGCTTCGCCCATGCCCGCCCGCTACAGCCTCGTGGCCATCGACTGCCCCGACCCGGTCGCCCTCGCCCGCTTCTACGGCGCCTTGACGGGACTCGCGCTCTCGCCCCTCGAGGGACCGGCCGAGTCGGTCGCCTGGGTCGAGCTCGACAACCACGGTGCCCCCACGCTCGCCTTCCAGCGGGTCCGGGGGCTGCCCGCGCCCACGTGGCCCGAGGGGCCCCAGCCCCAGCGCCTCCACCTCGACTTCACGGTCGAGGACCTCGACGCGGGCGAGCACGACGCGCTCGCGCTCGGCGCGACGAAGGCCGAGCATCAGCCGGGCACGACCTTCCGGGTCTTCTACGACCCCATCGGCCACCCGTTCTGCCTGGTGCTCGCCGGCGCCACGGGCGACTGACCCCGAGGGGGCGGTGGGGCCAGGCGATAGACTGGCCCCTCGCGCCACGGGCTCGCCCGGGGCGCGCGTGGACCTGTGGTGCAGCTCGGAGTGCACGCCGCCCTGTCAAGGCGGAGGTCGCGGGTTCAAATCCCGTCAGGTCCGCTCGGCACCCTCGGGTGACGAGGTCGAGTAGCTCAGTTGGTAGAGCGCACGCCTGAAAAGCGTGAGGTCACCGGATCGACGCCGGTCTCGACCACCAGGGGCTGGTCGGATTGGGCCACCGTCGGGGACGGTGCGGGGCCCCTCGCCCCCGACCGGCGACGCGAGGCGAGGTCCCGTCACCGCGTCGGCGCACCTCGAGGGCCCATCGCGATGCCACAATGGCCCGTGGCCACCGAACTGCCCCGGATTGATCCGGCCGTCGTTCCCTCCGACGACCCCTGGCCGCGGGGGGCCTGGCCCCGCTCGGCGACGCCCCCCGCGCTCGAGGGCCTCGTCGAGGAGGCCTTCGCCGACCCCGCCTACGGCGAGACCAACGCGGTGGTAGTCGTGCGCGCGGGCGCCCTGGTCGCCGAGCGCTACGGGGGGCTGCGGCCCCACTTCGACCGCCCGGCCGAGCCGGTCGGGCCCGCGACCGAGCTCCTGAGCTGGTCGATGGCCAAGTCGTTCCTGCACGCCCTCGTGGGGATCCTCGTCGACGAGGGGCGCCTCGACCCCGCGGCGCGCGCCCCGGTGCCCGAGTGGGCCGACCCCGCGGACCCGCGCCACGCGATCACCCTCGCGGACCTGCTCGCCATGCGCGGTGGCCTCGCCTTCCGCGAGGTCTACGAGGTCGACGGCGCGAGCGACGTCGTGGAGATGCTCTTCGGTGAGGCCAAGGTCGACACCGCCGGCTTCGCGGCGGCCCAGGCGCTCGTCGAGGCACCGGGCGCCGTCTTTCGCTACTCCTCGGGCACCTCGAACATCGTGAGTCGGATCGTCGCCGACGTCGTGGGTCGGGGCGAGGCCTACCGGCGCTTCATCGACGAGCGGCTCCTCGGGCCCCTCTCGATGAGGGCACGCCCCGAGTTCGACGGGCGAGGGGTCTTCGTCGCCTCGAGCTTCCTGCACGCGACCGCGCTCGACTTCGCGCGCTTCGGCCTGCTCTACCTGCGCGGTGGCGTGGTCGAGGGGCGACGGGTCCTCAGCGAGGAGTGGGTCGCCACCGCCCAGCGGCCCACCGGGCGCGACGAGGAGTCGGGCGAGTACTACGCGTGGCACTGGTGGGTCACCGCCGACGCCCACGGCTCGTACCTCGCGAGCGGCTACGAGGGCCAGATGATCGTCGTCGCCCCGGCGCTCGACGCGCTGGTGCTGCGCTTCGGCCACACCCCCGAGGCGGCCTACCCGGCGCTCGCCGCGTGGCGCACCCGAGTCCTCGACGCCCTCGCCGGCTAGGCGCCCTCGTAGTCGAAGCCGAGGTCGGGGGCGCTAAAGAGCGCGCGGAACTCGACGCCCTCGAGCGCGCACATCCCGGCGGCCGTGCCGCCCCGGTCGACGAGGGCGAGCGCCATGGCCACCTCGGCGCCGGCGTCGCGCACGACGCGCACGGCCTCGAGCAGGCTGGTGCCGCGGGTGACCGTGTCCTCGGTGACCACGACGAGGTCCCCGGGGACCAAACAGCCGGCGATCCGCCCGCCGGCGCCGTGGTCCTTCACCTCCTTGCGCACGCTGAAGGCCCGCAGGTCACGCCCCATCGACGCGGCCACGCCCGCGGCGATGAAGCTCAGTCCGTCGGCGCCCATGGTGAGCCCGCCGATCGCGGTCGCGTCGGCGGGCATCGTGCCGAGGACCAAGAGGGCCACGTCCATCATCGACTCGCCGGCGCAGATCGTCTGCTTGGAGTCGATGAACCAGCTCGAGCGCCGGCCCGACTTCAGGACGAAGTCGCCCCGACGCACCGAGTGGGCGAGGAGGTGCTCGCGGACGCGCTCGCGGGCGTCGCTCATCGCACGCTCACCCCCCGCTCGCCCGCGACGACCTCGCCGACGACCGACGCCGGGTAGCCCGCCGCGCCGAGCGCGGCGACGGCCGCGTCGGCATCGGTCGCGGCCACGGCGAGCACCATCCCGAGCCCGCAGTTGAAGACCCGCACCATCTCGGGCGCGTCGACCGGTCCGCGCCGCTGGATCTCGAAGAAGACCTCCGGGGTCGGGAAGGCCGACAGCTCGACCACGGCGCGCCGGCCCTCGGGCAGCAGGCGCGCCACGTTGCCCACGATGCCCCCGCCGGTGACGTGGGCCGCGGCGTGCAGCGCGGGGCCGAGGCTCCCGCGCAGGGCCAGCACCCCGGGGGCGTAGATCACCGACGGTTCGAGCAGCACCTCGGCGAGGGTCGCGCCGGCGCCCGGGTAGGCCGGACGCTCGAGCGCGCCGGGCTCGGCGAGCAGGACCTCGCGCGCGAGGGTGAAGCCGTTGGAGCGCAGGTTCGGCGAGTGCAGTCCGACGAGGGCGTCGCCGACCTCGACCCGGTGGCCCCCGAGGCGCCCGTCGCGCTCGACCACTCCGACGGCGAAGCCCGCGAGGTCGAGGTCGTCGGGCTTCATGACCCCGCCGTGCTCGGCCGTCTCGCCGCCGAGCAGCGCCGCGCCGGCGCGCCGACAGCCCTCGGCCACGCCCGCCACGACCTCGGCGACCCGCGCCGGGTCGAGCGCACCGACGGCCACGTAGTCGAGCACGAAGAGCGGCTCGGCCCCCACGCAGACGAGGTCGTCGACGAGCATCGCGACGAGATCGATCCCCACCGTGTCGAAGCGCCCGGCCAGCCGGGCGACCTCGAGCTTGGTGCCGACCCCGTCGGCCGACGCCACGAGCACCGGGTCGCGATAGCGCGCGGGCAGGGCGAAGAGCCCCGCGAAGCCCCCGAGCCCCTCGAGGACCTCGGGGCGGGTGGCGGCGGCGGCCGCGGGCGCGAAACGCCTGACGGCCGCCTCGCCGGCCTCGATCGAGACCCCCGCCCGGGCGTAGGTCCGTCGGCCCTCGATCTCGAGCAGCCGGCTCACCCGCGCGCCACGCCGAGGGTCACGGGGATCGGCGCGGGGTAGCGCCCGGTCAGACAGGCGTCACAGCACTCCTCGCCCACCCCGATCGCGGCGCGCAGGTTCGCGAGCGTGATGAACTCGAGGCTGTCCGAACCCAGGTAGTCGTTCATCTCGGCGACCGTGTGGTGACTCGCCAGCAGCTCCTCGCGCGTCGGGGTGTCGATGCCGTAGTAGCAGGGCCACAGGAACGGTGGCGAGCTGATCCGCAGGTGGACCTCGCGCGCGCCGGCCTCGCGCAGGATGCGCACGAGGGCGCGGGTCGTCGTCCCGCGCACGATCGAGTCGTCGACGACCACGAGGCGCTGACCGCGGATCGTCTCGCGCAGGGGGTTGAGCTTGCGACGCACGCCCTCGGCGCGCGCGTCCTGGTCCGGGGCGATGAAGGTGCGCCCGATGTAGCGGTTCTTCACCAGCCCGTGGGCGAAGGGCGTGCCGGCGGCCGCGGCGTAGCCCTCGGCCGCCGGCACGCCCGAGTCGGGCACGCCCATCACGAGGTCGGCCTCGACCGGGGCCTGGCCGGCCAGGCGCTCGCCCATCCGGCGACGGGCCGTGTGGACCTCGTGGCCGAGGAGGTAGGCGTCGGGCCGGGCGAAGTAGACGAACTCGAAGACGCAGAGCCGCTCGGGCCCCTCGGCCGGCTCGAGGAGCTGGCGCGCCTCGACGCCGGACTCGTCGAGGGTGACCATCTCGCCCGGGCGCACCTCGCGCACGAAGCTCGCCCCCACCGTGTCGAGGGCCGGCGTCTCGGAGGCGACCACCCAGCCCTCGGGCGCCTCGGCCGGGCCCAGCCGGCCCAGGCAGAGCGGGCGGAAGCCGTAGGGGTCGCGCACCGCGTGCACCCGCCCCGCCTCCAGCACCACCAGCGAGAACGCGCCCTCGGCCTTGGCCAGCACCACCCCGAGGGCCTCGTCGAGGGGCACGCCGGCGTCGACCTCGCGCGCGAGGAGCTCGGCCACGAGGTCCGAGTCCGAGAGCATCGAGGCGACGAGGACCCCGGCCCCCTCGGCGAGGGCGGCCGTGTTGGTGAGGTTCCCGTTGTGCGCGAGGGCGAAGCCCGACGGACCGGCCGAGCGATACACCGGCTGGGCCGCCGTCCAGTTGGCCGAGCCCGACGTGGAGTAGCGGGTGTGGCCGATGACGATGGACCCGGTGAGCGCGCGCAGCGTCGACTCGGTGAAGACGTGGCTCACGAGGCCGTTGTCCTTCACCACGGTGATCTGGTGGTCGTTGAAGCACGCCATCCCGGCCGACTCCTGGCCGCGGTGCTGCAGGGCGTAGAGCGCGTCGTAGCACAGGGGGGCGGCCGCCCGGCCCGGGGCCACGATGGCGACGACGCCGCAGGCTTCCTTCATGCGCCCCCCAGCCTACGGGCCCGTCGACCCGCGATTCCCCAGTCAACCACAGGGCTCTTCGCGGGGCTGGCTAACGTACGGCAATGCTGGACCTGCACACCCACTCGACCTACTCCGACGGCTCCGACACGCCCGACGAGCTGGCCGCCCGGGCGGCGCAGGTCGGGCTCCGCGCGATCGCCCTGACCGACCACGACACCACCGCCAGCCACGAGGCGATGCGCGCGGCCTGCGCACGCGTCGGCGTCGAGCACGTGGGCGGCCTCGAGGTGTCCCTGCGCGACAACGAGTTCCCCAAGGACCGTTCGGGCCGCCTCGGCGCGCGCAACGTCCACCTCCTCGCCTACTTCCCGCCCCTCGATCCCGTCCACCCCCTCCAGCGCGAGCTCGCGGCGCTGCGCGTTGACCGCGAGTCCCGCAACGCCGAGCTGGTCGCGCTGCTGCGCGCGAACGGCTTCACCCGGCTCACCCTCGACTACCTCGTCGGGCTGTCGGGCCGGCTCGAGTCGATCGGCCGGCCCCACGTCGCGCGCGCCATGGCCGAACTCCACCCCGAGATCGTCGGGGCGCCGAGCGACGCCACGACCCAGCGGGTCTTCACCGACTGGCTGGGCGCGACGGGTCGGGCCTACATCCCCAAGACCTCGATCGCGATCGAGCGCTTCGTCGAGGCCGGGCGCGGGTCGGGGGCGGTCTTCGCGATCGCCCACCCCCTCGACAACTACCTCGACCGGCCGGGCGACCTCGAGGCCACGATGCCGCGCGTGCTCGCCTCGCTGCGCGAGCGCGGCGTCGTGGGCGTCGAGGCCTACTACGGCTCGAGCCCGCGTGAGACGCGCGAGGCGATGGTGCGCCTCACCCGCGCGGCCGGGATGGTCCCGACGGGCGGCTCGGACTACCACGGCACCTACAAGGGGGGCGTGGCCCTCGGCCGGGGACTCAGCGGCGACCTCGAGGTCCCCGACGGGGTGCTCGAGGAGCTGAAGGCGGCCCGCTAGAGCCCGAGGGCGGCCGACAGCGCGCTCGCGCGCCGCTCGGCGAGATCGGCCACGGCGAGGTCACACCACTCGCCGAGGGTCAGCCGCTCGCCGGCCCCGACCCCGAGGACCGTCGCCTCCACGCCGGCCGACGCCGCGGCGTCGAGGAGCGTGGCGGGGTCGCGCGTCGCCACGACGAAGCGACCGGGCGCCTCGGTGAAGAGCTCGGCGTGCCCGCGCGGGTCGCCCCAGGCGAGGCCGACCCCGGACGCGGCGCTCATCTCGCCGAGCGCCGTCGCGAGACCGCCCGCGCCCACGTCGTGGACGGCCGCGACGGGAGACGGCCCCCCGGCGCAGACCCGCGCGACCTCGCCCGCGACGAAGCGACAGGTCGCCAGGGCCCGCTCGTCGAAGGCGGGCAGGCGCCCGCCCCGACGACCCCGCCGGCGCGCGAAGAGCGAACCGGCGAGCGGGAACGGGTCGGGGCGCGCCTCGCGCGGACCGACCAGCACGACCGTGTCGCCGTCGCGCCAGGTCCAGCCCGGGGGCGGCGCGACCAGGCGCTCGAGGAGACCCACCACCCCGAGCACCGGGGTGGGGTCGATGTCGCGCCCGGCCGACTCGTTGTAGAGCGAGACGTTGCCCCCGATCACCGGCAGACCGGTCGCGACACACGCCGCCGCGAGACCGTCGACGGCCTCGCTGAGCTGCCACATCACCTCGGGGTGCTCGGGGTTGCCGAAGTTGAGGCAGTTCACCACGGCGGCCGGCGTCGCACCCACGCAGGCCAGGTTGGCGATCGCCTCGAGAAGCGTGAGGGCGGTGCCGGCGCGCGGGTCGAGCGCGCACCAGCGGGGGTTGGAGTCGGTGGTGAGGGCGAAGCCCCGCTCGCTCGCGGGCAGACCCGGTCCGGCCAGGCGCAAGAGGGCGGCGTCGCGGCCCGGTCCGACGACGGTGTTCAAGAAGAGCTGGCTGTCGTACTGGCGGTACACCCAGGCGGGGTCGACGAGGCCGGCGAGCAGCTCGGCCGCGACGTCGCCGGCCGGCTCGTCGACGGGGTCGTCGTCGACCAGGGCGTCGAGGTCGGCCGGACGCGCCCGCGGCCGGTCGTAGAGGGGGGCCTCGTCGGCCAGGGCCGCGGCCGGCGCCTCGGCGAGCACGGGGCCGTCGAAGCCCTCGCGCACCCGCACCATCCCGACCGGCCGCCCGGCGGCGTCGGGCACCGGGGCCGTGACCCGGCCGACGACGGCGCTGCGCACCTCCCAGCGCGCGCACAGCGCCTCCAGCGCGGCGAGGTCCTCGGGGCGCACGATGGCGAGCATGCGCTCTTGGCTCTCGCTCGTCATGACCTCCCAGGGGGCCATGCCGGCCTCGCGCAGCGGCACGGCCGTCACGTCGAGGTCCATGCCCACCCCCCCGCGTGCGGCCGTCTCGCTGGCCGCGCAGGTGAGCCCGGCTCCCCCGAGGTCCTGGATCCCCACGACCAGGCCCTCGTCGAGCAGCGCGAGGCAGGCCTCGATGAGGCGCTTCTCCTCGTAGGGGTCGCCGACCTGGACGCTGGGACGCTTCTCGTCGTCGAGCGAGGCGGCGCCGTCGGCGCCCGAGAAGCCGGCCGAGGCGAGCACCGAGACCCCGCCGATGCCGTCGCGCCCGGTGCGACTCCCGAGCAGCACGGCGAGATTGCCCACGCCGCTCGCGCGCCCGAGCACGAGGCGCTCGCGCGGCAGTGCCCCGACGCAGAGCACGTTCACGAGCGGGTTCTGCGCGTAGCCCTCGTCGAAGGTCAGCTCCCCGCCGATGGTGGGCACCCCGACCGAGTTGCCGTAGCCCGAGATCCCCGCGACCACGCCCTCGACCAGCCAACGGGCCCGCGCGTCATCGGGCGGGCCGAAGAAGAGCGGGTCCATCACGGCGAGGGGTCGCGCGCCCATGGTGAAGACGTCGCGCAGGATCCCCCCGACCCCGGTGGCCGCGCCCTGGTAGGGCTCGATCGCCGAGGGGTGGTTGTGACTCTCGATGCGCAGCGCGATCGCCACCCCGTCGCCGGCGTCGATCACCCCGGCGTTCTCACCCGGGCCCACGAGGACCCAGGGCGCGCTCGTGGGCAGGCGGCGCAGGTGGAGCCGCGAGCTCTTGTAGGAGCAGTGCTCGCTCCACATGACGGCGAACATCGCGAGCTCGAGGTGGTTGGGCGCTCGATGGAGCACCCCCTCGACGAGGGCGTACTCGTCGTCGGTGAGCCCCAGCGCGCGGTGCAGCGCCTCGTCGCTCACGGCGCGGTGACGAGGCGCTGCGCCGCGGCGTCGTCGGCCGCGGCGAGGAACCCCTCGAGCAGGACCCGGCCGTCGGCGCTGCCCAGCAGCGCGCTGAGGGCCCGTTCGGGGTGGGGCATGAGCCCCACCACGTTGCCGGTGACGTTGGCGATCCCGGCGATGTCCCCGCGGCTCCCGTTGGGGTTGTCCGCGTAGCGCAGGACGACCTGGTCGCCCTCGACGAGGGCCCGGTAGGTCGCGTCGTCACAGACGTAGCTACCGCTGAAGTGGTTGATCGGCACGACGAGCTCCTGGCCCACCCGCGCGCCGCGGGTCAGCACCGAGCGGGCCGAGGCGACCACGAGGGTGGTGGGCTGGCAGAGGAAGGTGAGGCCCCGGTTCTTCTGCAGGGCGCCGGGCAGCAGGCCGGCCTCGGTGAGGACCTGGAAGCCGTTGCAGATCCCGAGCACCGGGCGCCCGTCCTCGGCCGCGGCGGCGACGGCGCCCATCACCGGGCTGAAGCGCGCGAGGGCCCCGGGACGCAGGTAGTCCCCGTGGGCGAAGCCGCCGGGCAGCACGAGCGCGTCGTAGCCCGCGAGGTCGGTCTCGGCGTGCCAGACGAGCTCGGCCCGACCCCCGAGGGCCGAGAGCGCCGCGACGACGTCGTGCTCGCAGTTCGACCCCGGGAAGACGACGACCCCGACGCGGCTCACGCGACCCCCACCACGGTGACCGCGGCGTCCTCGATGACCGGGTTGGAGAGGAGTCGGGTGGCGAGCGAGCCGGCGACCTCGCGGGCCCCCTCGGCGCTGTCGGCCTCGACCACCAGGGCGAACGCCTTGCCGGTGCGCACCGAGTGCACCCCGGCGAAGCCGAGCGCGGGCAGGGCCCGCTCGATGGTGGCGCCCTCGGGGTCCGCGATGCCGCGCCGCAGGGTCACGTCGACCCGGACCGCGTACTCCACTCAGCCACCGTACCAGTCGCTTAGCGGGCGCCCGGTCACGCGCTCGTACGCCTCGGCGTAGCGCGCGGCCGTCGCGTCGACGACCTCGAGGGGCACCGGCGGCGGCGGCGGGGTGTGGTCCCAGCCGATCGCGTCGAGCCAGTCGCGGAAGGGCTGCTTGTCGAACGACGGCGGCACCCGCCCGGCGACGACCGCCTCGGCCGGCCAGAGTCGCGAGGAGTCGGGGGTCATCACCTCGTCGCAGACCACGAGGCGTCCCTCGACGTAGCCGAACTCGAACTTGGTGTCGGCGAGCACGACGCCAACCTCCGCCAGGCGGGCCGCGCCGAGCGCGAAGAGCGCGAGGGCGGCCTCGCGCACCGCGAGGAAGGTCCGCTCGCCCACGAGGTCGATCGCGGTGGCGTGGTCGATGTTCTCGTCGTGACCGCTCGCGGCCTTGGTCGAGGGGGTGAAGAGCGGCTCGGGGAAGGGGTCGCACATCGCGAGGCCCGCGGGCGCGGGCATGCGGTGCACCGTGCCCGCGCGCCGGTACTCCTCGTAGGCCTGGCCGAAGAGCCGGCCGCGCACGATGCACTCGAGGGGCACCATCTCGGCCCGTCGCGTGAGCATGGTGCGCCCGTGGAGCTCGACCTCGTCGATGAAGCCCGGCACCACCGCGTCGATCTCGGCCGGGTCGCAGGTCATGAGGGCCGACTCGCCCACCCCGACGACGCGCGCGAGGCGCACCCAGTAGTCGGTGATCCCGGTGAGGACCCGCCCCTTATGGGGGATCGTCTCGCCCATCACGACGTCGAAGGCGCTCAGCCGGTCCGAGGCGACCAGGAGGAGCCGTTCGTCGTCGAGCGCGTAGACGTCGCGGACCTTGCCCGAGTACGCGTGGCGCAGGGCGAGGGTCACGGGGTCACCCAGGTGAGGGCGTCGAGGAAGCGGCCCCGGTGCGCGAGCAGGCGCTCGAGGTCGAAGGCCCGCTCGACCTGGGCCTCGCCGAGGTGGACCTCGGGGTCGTCGGCGACGACCTCGCGCAGGGTGCGGCCCTCCTCCAGGGCGCGCCGGGCGAGCCGCTGGGTCAGCCGGTAGGCGTCCTCGCGGGTCATCCCCGACTTGACGAGGGCGAGCAGCACCGACTGGGAGAAGACGAGGCCGTGCGACCCCTCGGTCAGGGTCGCGAGGGCGCGCTCGGGGTGCAGCACGAGACCCTCGGCGAGGCGGGTCGCCTCGCGCAGCATATAGACGCACAGGGTGAGCGCGTCGGGCAGGACGACCCGCTCGACGCTCGAGTGGCTGATGTCGCGCTCGTGCCAGAGGGCGACGTCCTCGAGTCCGGCGACGAGGTAGCCCCGCAGGACCCGCGCCAGCCCGCAGAGGCGCTCGGCCGCGACGGGGTTGCGCTTGTGGGGCATGGCCGAGCTGCCCTTCTGGCCCGGGCGGAAGGGCTCCTCGGCCTCGCCGACCTCGCTGCGCGCGAGGTGGCGGACCTCGAGGGCGAACTGCTCGACCGTCGTGCCGATCGCGGCGCAGGCGTAGAGGACCTGGGCGTGGCGGTCGCGCGCCACGACCTGGGTGGCCGGGGTCGGTGAGAGCCCGAGCCGCTCACAGACGTACGCCTCGACGAAGGGGTCGACGTTCGAGTAGGTCCCGACGGCCCCCGAGAGCTTGCCCACGGCGATGGCCTCGCGCGCGGCGATCGCCCGCTCGCGATCGCGCTCGGCCATGAGCGCGAACAGCGCGAACTTCGCCCCGTAGGTCGTCGGCTCGGCGTGCATCCCGTGGGTCCGCCCGGTCACCGGCAGGTCGATCGTCTCTCTCGCGCGCGCGCTGAAGGCGTCACGCAGCCCGACCACGCCCTCGACCACGAGGTCCATCGCCCGGGTGAGGGTGTGGCAGAGGGCGGTGTCCACCACGTCGCTCGAGGTGAGCCCGTAGTGGATCCAGGCCGCCTCGGGACCGCCGACGCGCTCCTGGACGACGTCGACGAAGGCGGCGGTGTCGTGGTTGGTGACCGCCTCGCGCGCCGCGACGGCCGCGACGAAGTCGCCGTCGACGCGCGGGGCGCGCGCGCGCAGCGCCGCGACGGCCTCGCGGGGGGCGACCCCGAGCTCGGCCATCGCCTCGGCGGCCAGCAGCTCGACCTCGAGCATCGCCGCGAAGCGCGCCTCGTCGCTGAAGAGCGACGCCACGTCGGCCGGCGAGTAGCGCCCGATCACGACGCCCCCCGGGCCACGTCGAGGCGCCGCTGGCAGCCCGGAAAGTCGATCCGGCTCGCCCCCTCGTAGGCGCGCGCGCGCGCCGTGGCGAGGTCGGGGCCGGTGCCGGTGACCGCGAGCACCCGTCCGCCCGCGGTGACGAAGCGGCCGGCGTCGCGCGCGGTGCCCGCGTGGAAGACGACGACCCCCTCGAGGGGCTCGCCCAGCTGGCCGTCGGGGCCGAGGCCCTCGATGACCTCGCCGGCGCGCGGGGACTCGGGGTAGCCGGCGGCGGCGAGAACGACGGTGACGGCGGCGCCCGCCGGCGCGGGCACCGGCCCGAGCCGGCCCTCGGCGGCCGAGCCCAGCAGGTCGGCCAGGCCCTCCCGGTAGAGCGGGGCGAGGACCTCGGCCTCGGGGTCGCCGAAGCGCACGTTGTACTCGATGAGCCGGGGCCCCTCGCTCGTGAGCATCATCCCGGCGTAGAGCACGCCGCGGTAGTCGACCCCGCGCCGACGCAGCTCGGCGATCGTCGGGGCGAGGACGGATTCTTCGATCGCGCCGAGCGTTCCCGCGTCGAGGCGCCCGACCGGCGCGTAGGCCCCCATGCCGCCCGTGTTGGGTCCGCGGTCGCCCTCGCCCAGGCGCTTGTAGTCCTGGGCGACGGCGAGGGTCGCGAATCGCTCCCCGTCACAGATCGCGTGGATGGAGCACTCCTCGCCGACGAGGCCCTCTTCGATCACCAGGCGCCGCCCGGCCTCGCCGAAGGCCCGGCCCGAGAGCTTCTCTCTCGCGTCGGCGAGCGCCGCCTCGAGCGAGTCGGTGACGAGCACGCCCTTTCCGGCGGCGAGCCCGTCGGTCTTCACGACGTAGGGCGGGGTCGCGGCGCGCAGGCGCGCCTCGGCCGCCTCGACGGTGTCGACCACGTCGTAGCGCGCGCTCGGCACGCCGGCGGCCGCGAGGAACCCCTTCAGGTAGGCCTTGGAGCCCTCGAGGCGGGCCCCGTCGGCCCCGGGACCGAAGACGGCGACGCCCGTAGCGCGCAGCTCGTCGGCGAGTCCCTCGACGAGGGGGGCCTCGGGCCCGATCACGACGAGGTCGGCCCCGAGCTCGGTGGCCGAGAGGTCGCTGATCGCCAGTCCGTGGGCGGCCATCCCGGCGTTGCCCGGGGTCACGACGACCTCGGCGGAGTTCGCGAGCGCGAAGGCGAGGGCGTGCTCGCGCGCGCCCCGGCCCACCACCACGCAGCGGGTCACGCGTTCACCACGAACTGCTCGCGCTCGGGCCCCACCCCGACGAGGCGGATCGGCACGCCGACCGCCGCCTCGAGGAAGGCCACGTACTCGAGCGCCGCCGCGGGCATCTGCTCGCGACTGGTCACCCCCGAGAGCTCGCGGCGCCAACCCTCGAGCGTCTCGTAGACCGGGACGGCGTCGTGCAGGACCGACTGGTGGAAGGGCATGTGGTCGTAGCGCACGCCGCCCGACTCGTAGGCGACGCAGACCTTGATCTCGTCGAACTTGTCGAGCACGTCGAGCTTGGTGAGGGCGATCTCGGTGAGCGAGTTGAGGCGCACCGCCTGGCGGGCCATCACGGCGTCGAACCAGCCGACCCGGCGCCGGCGGCCGGTGTTGGTGCCGAACTCGCGGCCCGTCTCGACGAGGTAGTCACCCGTCTCCCCACCGATCTCGGTCGGGAAGGGCCCCGCGCCGACACGGGTGACGTAGGCCTTGGCGATGCCCACGATCGAGGTGAGGTCGCGCGGCCCGAGCCCCGAGCCCACGCAGGCGCCCCCGGCGACGGGGTTCGACGAGGTGACAAAGGGGTAGGTCCCGTGGTCGAGGTCGAGGAAGGTGGCCTGGGCGCCCTCGAGCAGGATGCGCCGGCCGGCCGCCAGGGCGTCGTGCACCAGGCCCACCGCGTCGCCGATCATCGGGGCGAGGCGGGGCGCGAACTCCTCGAGGTAGCGCGCGGCGATCTCCTCGGCCTTGAGGGCCGGACGGTTGTAGACCTTGGTGAGGATGGGGTTCTTCTCACTCAGGGCCACGTCGAGCTTCTGGCGGAAGATCTTGGGGTCGAGCAGGTCCTGGACGCGCAGGCCCACCCGGGCGGCCTTGTCGGCGTAGGCCGGACCGATCCCGCGCTTGGTGGTGCCGAGCGCGTTCTTGCCGAGGTAGCGCTCGGTCAGACGGTCGAGCTCTTGGTGGTAGGGCATGATCAGGTGCGCGTTGCCCGAGAGCACCAGGCGCGAGACGTCCACGCCCTTGCTCGCGAGCCGGTCGAGCTCCTCGAGGAGAACGGCCGGGTCGACGACGACCCCGTTGCCGATGACCGTCGTGATGTGGGGGTACAAGATGCCCGAGGGCACGAGCTGGAGCGCGTACTCCTCGCCCCCGACGACGATCCGGTGGCCCGCGTTGTGGCCGCCCTGGTAGCGCACGACGAGGTCCATCTCCCGGGCGAGGAGGTCGGTCAATTTGCCCTTGCCCTCGTCACCCCACTGGGTGCCGACTACCACGGTTGCGGGCACGGCCTCTCCCTCGGTCGGTGGCCCCCTACGGGCCAAGCCTACCGGGCCCCGCGCGAGCTAGGCGAAGGTGATGACGCCCTCGAGCGCGATCTCACCAAGTGCGGGCGACCGATCCCGTCCGAAAGTGCGGACACCCATAGCGGCATCTCGCCCCGTCGAAACTTCCTTGGGCCAGACGCCGTCTAGAAGGCCGAACAGACGTTCCCCAAGTTCGTCCACGGGGACCCCGTGCCCTTCCAGTCGTTCTCGTTCCACACGTTCGAGACATTGACCTGCATACCCACGATGTAGGTGTCTCCCTGAAGTTGGTCCTGATTGACACCGTTAAGGCCCGATGAGCCCACCGAGCACGTCTGCGCTCCCGCCCCGTCAGAACTCAACTCCACGTGCCCGTAGAACGCCGAGGACGAATTGTAGAAGGAAGTGCACGCCCCTCCGGAACCGTTGATCGTGCACGGGTACGTGCACTGCGTGCCGTACGACGATCCGCCGCCGACGGATCCACACGTCGAACCGGCACCCGGTGAACTCATGGGACTTACGATGTGGCCCTCGTGGCCGACGCGGCCGACGCAGATCCGGTGCTCGTGGAGTCAATGGGACACCGCACGGTCATGGCGAAGCCGTCCATCGTGGACGACCCGTCGCCCGCACTCTGGGCCAGAGCGGTCGGAACAGCGAGGGCCTGGAACGACACGACGGGGCACGCCGACCCATTCCAGGTGACACTCGTCACCCCGCCGTGGAGAGCGCCATTCCACAGCGCGGCGTACTGGGCCCACTGCGACGGCGTAGCCGTGACACCGGGGCTCGGGGGCGTCGGCTGGGCCAGCGTGATCGCGAGCGGCGCGCTCGCCGGTGCCTGAGCCCCAGCGGGAACGGAGTTCGCCCCCGCGACGGTTCCGGCGCCCACCAGCACGGCGACGAGACCCAACGTCCTCATCTTCCAGATTCGATGCCCGAGTCTCACGATGGGTTCCTCCTTCTGAGGGTTGAGATACTTCGCGTCTAAGTGAGCCGGGGTTGGCTACTATTCGGTTTTTGGTATATCGAAACCCTAGCAATGCGGAACTACGGTGTCAAGGGCGGGCACGACAGGGGCTCGCGCGGGGGCTCGGAGAGGGCGGCAGAGGTGAAGCAAGTCTTCTTGGACCGAAAGTTGCTCGTCCTGCTCAGCCTCGTGACCGGCCCCAAGCACGGGTACGGCCTGATGAAGGACATCGAGTCTTCATTCGGGATCCGACTAGGTCCGGGAACCCTCTACGCGTGTATCGCGTCGCTCGAGCGCGAAGGGCTGATCGAGGCGCTGCCCTCGGTCGAACGGCGCAATCCGTACCAGGTCACGGCCGCAGGAGAGACGGAGGTGCGCCGCGCGGTAGACGAGGTGGCCCGCGTCACCTCGGTCGCGCTCGCCCGCGTGTCCGCGATCTGACGGCGTCACCGTGACCGACGGCCCCTCACACCTGCGAGTCCGGATCGTTCGCGCCCTGGTCGCCGCGCTCCCCGGAGACGTCGGGCGCACCTACCGACGCAACGTCATCCAACTCGCCGTCGAGCTCGAGCGCGAGAACGAGCTCCGCTGGAGGGATGTGGTCAACTGCGCCACGGGAGGCCTGCGGCTCTACCTACGATTCATGGTCAACGTCGCCCTCGCCGCGAGCATCATCGTCGCAGCCGCGGTGACCCTGGCCCGGGTGTCGTTGCCGCCCTCGTCGCCGTCGTCACGTTCCACGTATCCGTCCTCCCCGTCGGTCATCGCGTACTCACTACCCGCCTCGCGGCTCGGAATCACGACCACGACCCGTAGTTGTCACGCCGTCGAGGGCTCGACGTCGATCGTCCTGTTCGTCTTCACGCCGACAACGCGCGCCCCACTCACCTTCCATGTGCGGGGAGCGTGTGTGCCCCGCCTCGACCAGGTCGGGCGGTCGGCGGGCTAACGGGACGACGCGGCCTAGGAGAAGGTGACGACTCCCTCGAGCGCGCCGACGGTGACCGTGTCGCCCTCCGCGTAGACGCCCTCGAGCACCGCCAGGGCGAGCGGGTCCTCCACCCGGCGCTGGATGACCCGCTTCAAGGGCCGCGCCCCGAAGTCGGGGTCGTAGCCCTCGGCCGCGAGCAGGGCGCGCGCCTCGTCGGTCACGACGAGGGTGAGGCGCCGCTCCGCCAGGCGCCGGCGCAGCCGCTCGAGCTGGATGCCGACGATGACCGCGAGGTCGGCGCGCTCGAGCGCCCGGAACCGGACGATCTCGTCGATCCGGTTCACGAACTCGGGGCGGAAGAACGAGAGCGGGTCGCCGGCGAGGTTGCTCGTCATGATGAGCACGGCGTTGGTGAAGTCCACCGTGCGGCCCTGGCCGTCGGTGAGGCGGCCGTCGTCGAGGACCTGCAAGAGCAGGTTGAAGACGTCGGGGTGGGCCTTTTCGATCTCATCGAGCAGCACCACGGCGTAGGGGCGACGGCGCAGCGCCTCGGTGAGCTGGCCCCCCTCCTCGTAGCCGACGTAGCCCGGGGGGGCGCCCACCAGGCGGCTGACCGCGAACTTCTCCATGTACTCGCTCATGTCGATGCGCACCATGGCGTGCTCGTCGTCGAAGAGAAACTCCGCGAGCGCCCTCGCCAGCTCGGTCTTGCCCACGCCGGTCGGCCCGAGGAAGAGGAACGAGCCGATCGGCCGGTGCGGGTCCGAGAGGCCGGCACGGCTGCGCCGGATGGCGTTGGCGACGGCCGTGACGGCCTCGTCCTGACCGACGACGCGGCTGTGGAGGAGCTCTTCCATGCGCACGAGCTTCTCGACCTCACCCTCGAGGAGCTTCGCGACGGGCACGCCGGTCCAGCGGCTCACCACCTGGGCCACGTCCTCGGCGTCGACCTCCTCCTTTAGGAAGGCGCCGCCCGCCTGGAGCTCGGCCAGCTCGGCCGTGGCGCGCTCGATCGAGCGCTCGAGCTCGGGCACCACGCCGTAGCGCAGCTTCGAGGCCCCCTCGAGGTCGCCCTGGCGCTCGAGGCGCTCGGCCTCGGCCCGGCGGTCCTCGAGGTCCTGCTTGGCCCCGCGGATCCGCTCGATCGCCCCCTTCTCGGCCTGCCAGCGCGCGGCGATCTCGTCGCCGCGCTCTTTGAGCTCGGCGTACTCGGCCTCGAGGCGGGCGAGGCGCTCGCGACTCGCCTCGTCGGTCTCCTTCGCCAGGGCCAGGCGCTCGATGTCGAGCTGGCGGAGCCGGCGCACCACCACGTCGAGCTCGGTGGGCATCGAGTCGATCTCGATGCGCAGTCGGCTGGCCGACTCGTCCATGAGGTCGATCGCCTTGTCGGGCAGGAAGCGGTTGGTCACGTAGCGGTGCGACAGCGTCGCCGCCGCCACCAGGGCGGCGTCTTGGATGCGCACGCCGTGGTGGACCTCGTAGCGCTCCTTCAATCCGCGCAGGATGGCGATCGTATCCTCGACGGTCGGCTCGCCCACCACGACGGGCTGGAACCGGCGCTCGAGGGCGGCGTCCTTCTCCACGTACTGGCGGTACTCGTCGAGGGTCGTCGCCCCGATGAGGCGCAGCTCGCCGCGCGCGAGCAGCGGCTTGATCATGTTCGAGGCGTCCATCGCCCCCTCGCTCGCGCCGGCGCCGACGATGGTGTGCAGCTCGTCGACGAAGGTGATCACCTGGCCCTCGGCCTCGCGGATCTCCGCGAGGACCGCCTTCAGGCGCTCCTCGAACTCACCGCGGTACTTGGCCCCGGCGATCATCGAGCCGAGGTCGAGCGCGACCAGGCGCCGGTCGCGCAGGCTCTCGGGCACGTCGCCCTCGACGATGCGCAGCGCCAGCCCCTCGACGATGGCGGTCTTGCCCACGCCGGGCTCGCCGATCAGCACGGGATTGTTCTTCGTGCGCCGGCTCAGCACCTGGATGACCCGTCGGATCTCCTCGTCGCGGCCGATGACCGGGTCGAGCTTGCCGGCCCGGGCGAGTGCCGTGAGGTCCCGGCCGTACTTCTCGAGGCTCTGGAAGGTGCCCTCGGGGTTCTCGCTCGTGATCCGCGCCGAGCCGCGGATCTGGCGCAGGGCCGCCAGCAGCGCCTCGCGGGTCGCGCCCAGCTCGGTCGCGGCGGCCACGATCACGTGATCGACCGAGAGGTACTCGTCGCCCATCTCGGCGCGCAGGGCGTCGGCCGCCTCGAGCAGCTGGCGGCTCTCGGCCGAGAGGCCCGGCTGGGTGCCGCCGACGGCGCGCGGCTCGCGCGCGACGCGCTCGTTGAGCGAGGCGGCGACCGCGACCGGATCGAGGTCGGCCGCCACGAGCAGGGGTCGCGCCACGCCGTCGGCCTGGTTCAACAGGGCGAGCAGGAGGTGGGCCGGGGTGACGTAGGGGTGGCCGGCGGCGGCGGCCTGGGTGGTGGCGGCCTGGAAGGCCTCGCGGGTCTTTACGGTCCAGCGCTGGGGGTCGAGGGTCACGGTCGTTCCTTGGTGGTGCGGCTCGGGCGGCGGTCGACGAAGACCGCCAGGGAGTTGGTGACCGGCACGAGGTCGCGCCGGTACTGACGATGGGTCGCCTCGACGAGGCGTCCGGCCTCGGCGCGCAGGCGCTCGAGCTCGCTCCGGGTCGCCTCGAGCTCGGCCTCGAGGGCCATGACGCGCTTGACGCCCTCTAAGTTCACGCCCTCGGCGGTGAGCTGCTGGATGCGCCGCAGGGCGGCCAGGTCCTCGTCGGAGAAGCGCCGCGACCCGCCCGAGGTGCGCCGCGGGCGCAGGAGGCCGCTCTTCTCGTAGTTGCGCAGCGTCTGGGGGTGCACGCCGGCCAGCTCGGCGAAGACCGAGATGACGTAGACCGGACGCTCGCTCACGCGCCGGCCTCCTCCACCTCGCCCAGGGCCTCGGCCAGCTGCTCGGCCAGCTGGCGCTGGCGCCTCGTGAGCTTGGTCGGCAGGCTGACCGCGATCGTCACGAGCAGGTCGCCCGCGCCGTGGTGGCCGCCGGCGGGCACGCCCCGGCCCTTCACCCGCATGGTGGTGCCCGGCTGGGTGCCGGCGGGGACCTTCACCGAGACCGGGTCGTCCAGGGTCGGGACCTCGACGGTCGTGCCGAGCAGGGCCTGGGTGAAGGGGATCCTTACGGTCGTGGTGACGTGACGGCCCCGACGCTCGAAGCGCGCGTCGGGCGCGACGTGCACGTCGACGAAGAGGTCGCCGGCCGTCCCGCCGTGCGCCCCGGGCGCGCCCTTGCCCTTCAGGCGGATCCGCTGGCCGTCGACGACGCCGGGGGGGATGCGCACCGTGACCCGGCGCGCGCTCGGCTCGCGGCCCGAGCCGTGGCACGTCGGGCACGGGGCGGCGAAGCGCCCCCCGCGTCCCTGGCAGACCGGACAGACGCTCGACATGGCGAACGGTCCCTGGTCGTCGTTGATCACCCCGCGCCCGTGGCAGTGCTCGCAGGGCACGAACGCCGCGCCGGGCGCGCCACCGGTCCCCTTGCAGGTGGCACAGGCCGCGTCGCTCGGCACGTTCACGTTCGTCGTGACGCCCTTCACGGCGTCGCGGAACGAGAGGTGCAGCGCGGTCTCTAGGTCCGCGCCGCGCTGGGTGCGCTGACGCCGGCCACCGAAGAGGCCCCCGAAGAGGTCGCCGAGGTCGGTGAAGTCGCCGGTGGTGAAGTTGAAGCCGCCCGGGCCGCCGGCGAAGCCGCCGGCCACCGGACCGAGCCGGCGGACCTCGTCGTACTCCTTGCGCTTGGCGGCGTCGCCGAGCACGTCGTAGGCGGCCGAGATCTCCTTGAAGCGCTCCTCGCTGCCGGGGTTGGTGTCGGGGTGGTGCTCCTTGGCCAGCTTGCGGTAGGCGCGCGTGATCTCCTTGTCCGTCGCGCTCTGGGTGAGTCCGAGGACCTTGTAGTAGTCCTTCTCGAACCACTCCCGCTCGGCCATGGGGCTAGCCCCTCACCTGGACCATCGCCGGGCGCAGGACGACGCCGTGCCACCGGTAGCCGGCGCGCAGCACCTCGGTGACCTCGTGGGTGCCGTCACCCTCCCCCGCGCCCTCGAGGGGCACGTGGGCGACGGCGTCGTGGACGGTGGGGTCGAACGCGACCCCCGTGGTGTCGACGCGCTCGAGCCCGGCCTTTTCCAGTGTGTCGAGCAACAGGGCCCGGCTCTGGGTCAGGGCGGCCGCCTCGTCGCTCGTCGAGCTCGCGAAGTGGGCCTCGGCGAGGTCGAGCGCGTCGAGCACGGGCAGCAGCTTGCCCGCGAGCTCCCCGGCCGCGCGCGCGGCCGCGTCCTCGGCGACGCGCGCGACGCGCTTGCGGTAGTTCTCGAAGTCGGCTTGGAGCCGCTGGAGCGCGTCGAGGTACTCGTCGCGCTGGCGCTCCGCCTCCTCGCGCGGGTCCTCGCTCGCCCCCTCGGGCGCGGGCTCGGACGCCGGCTCACTCCGAGCCTGGTCCGAAACCTGCGCCTCGGATTCCGGGGTCGTCGCCCCCGCGGACGCGGCGTCGACCGCCGACTCGGGGACGGTGGGATCGGCCATCGCTACTTCTCGTCGACGATCTCGGCGTCGACGATCTCCTCGTCGTCGCCGGCCGGGGCCGCGGGCTCGGCGGCGTTGGCCTTGGCCGCCTCCTCGTAGAGCCGCTGGCTGAAGCCCTGGCTCGCGCTGAGGAGCTTCTCGGTGGCCGACTTGATCGCCTCGACGTCGGTGCCCGCGAGGGCCTCTTTCAGGCTCGCGAGCGCCTTCTCGACGTCCTCGCGCTCGCTGCCCTGGAACGACTCGGCCTGGTCCTTCAGGAGCTTCTCGGTCGAGTACACCAGGCCGTCGGCGTTGTTGCGCACCTCGGCCTCGGCCCGGCGCTTGCGGTCGTCCTCGGCGTGGGCCTCGGCGTCGCGGACCATGCGGTCGATCTCCTCCTTGGAGAGCGAGGAGCCGCCGGTGATCGTCATCGACTGGGCGTTGCCGGTCGCCAGGTCCTTCGCCGAGACGTGGACGATGCCGTTCGCGTCGATGTCGAAGGTCACCTCGATCTGGGGCACGCCACGCGGCGCGGGTGGGATCCCCACCAGCTGGAACTTGCCGAGGGTCTGGTTGTAGCTGGCCATCTCGCGCTCGCCCTGGAGGACGTGGACCTCGACGCTGGGCTGGTTGTCGTCGGCCGTGGTGAAGGTCTGGGACTTCTTGGTCGGGATCGTCGTGTTGCGCTCGATGATCTTGGTCATCACGCCGCCCTTGGTCTCGATGCCGAGGCTGAGGGGCGTCACGTCGAGGAGCAGGATGTCCTTCACGTCGCCCTTCAAGACGCCGGCCTGGATCGCGGCGCCCACGGCGACCACCTCGTCGGGGTTGACGCTCTTGTTGGGCTCCTTGCCGGTGAGCCGGGTCACCAGCTCCTGGACGGCCGGGATGCGGGTCGAGCCGCCGACCAGGATCACGTGGTCGATCGCCCCGAGGGTCAGCCCGGCGTCCTTGATGGCCTGGTCGAAGGGGCCCCGGAGCCGCTCGACGAGGTCGGCGGTGAGCTCGTTGAACTTCGCGCGGGTGAGCTTGAGGTCGAGGTGCTTGGGGCCCTCGCTCGTCGCGGTGATGAAGGGCAGGTTGATCTGGGTCTCCTGGACCGCGGAGAGCTCGATCTTCGCCTTCTCGGCCGCCTCCTTCAGGCGCTGGACGGCCATCTTGTCGCTCGAGAGGTCCACGCCCTCGGTGTCCTTGAAGGTCTTGACGAGCCAGTGCATCACCGCGTCGTCCCAGTCGTCGCCGCCGAGGTGGGTGTCCCCGTGGGTCGACTTCACCTCGAAGACGCCCTCGGCGATCTCGAGCACCGAGACGTCGAAGGTGCCACCGCCCAGGTCGAAGACGAGGACGGTCTGCTCGGCCGGGCCCTTGTCGAGGCCGTAGGCGAGGGCGGCCGCCGTCGGCTCGTTCACGATGCGCAGCACCTCGAGCCCGGCGATCTGGCCCGCCTCCTTGGTGGCGGTGCGCTGGGCGTCGTTGAAGTAGGCCGGCACGGTGATGACGGCCTGGGTCACCGTGTCGCCCAGGTAGGCCTCGGCGTCGCGCTTGAGCTTCATGAGGATGCGCGCGCTGATCTCCTGGGGGGTGTAGGCGGTGCCGTCGATGTCGACGGTCCACTTCTCGCCCATGTGGCGCTTGACCGACCGGATCGTGCGGTCGGGGTTGGTGATCGCCTGGCGCTTGGCCACCTCGCCCACGAGCACCTCGCCCGTCTTGGAGAAGCCCACGACCGAGGGGGTCGTGCGGCTGCCCTCCGCGTTGGGGATGACGACGGGCTCGCCCGCCTCGAGGACCGAGACCACCGAGTTGGTGGTGCCCAGGTCGATACCGACTGCCTTGGCCATGAGGACTCCTTCGCTCTCCCGCTCCGGCGGGCTCGACCCGACTAGTGTACAGAGTTGAGCCGGTACTTGTCAAGAAATATATAACAATCCATTACATATATAGGAAAGGGCCGTCACGGTAGTGCGTCCAGACCCGTTGGGGGTCGCCCCGCCAGACCCCCTCGCCGGGCCCGGAATTACCATTGCCCCGTGCCCGACCTCGTCCTCCTGCGCCACGGGCGCTCGGAGTGGAACGACGCCAACCTCTTCACGGGCTGGCAGGACGTCGACCTCTCCCGAGAGGGTGAGGCCGAGGCGGCGGCGGCCGGGCGGCTACTGGGCGAGGCTGGGCTGGACCTGCGCATCGTGCACACCTCGGTCCTGACCCGGGCGATCCGCACCGCCGAGATCGCCCTGCACGAGGCGGGCCGGTCCTGGGTCGCGGTGCGGCGCAGCTGGCGGCTCAACGAGCGCCACTACGGGGCGCTGACCGGCGAGGACAAGCGCTCGACCGCCGAGCGCTACGGCCTGGACCAGGTGCGGGTGTGGCGCCGCTCCTACGACGTGCCGCCCCCGTCGCTCTCCCCCGACGACCCCCGCTCGGTCACCCACGACCCCCGCTACCGCGACGTGCCCACCGAGATGATCCCGCTCGGCGAGTGCCTGAAGGACGTCGTCGCGCGCGCCACCCCCTACCTGCGCGACGTGATCGCCGACGACCTGCGCGCCGAGGGCGTGAAGGGCGGCGCCGTCTTGGTGGTCGCCCACGGCAACTCCCTGCGGGCGCTGCGCATGGTGCTCGAGAGCATCGCCGAGTCCGAGATCGCCGAGCTCGAGATCCCCACCGGCATCCCCTACCGGCTCCGCCTCGACGACGACCTCGAGGTGATCGATGCCGGCTACCTCGGCGACCCCGAGGCGGCCGCCCGCGCCGCCGAGGCCGTCGCCCGCCAGGCCGGCTGACCCGATCCCACCGACTCCGCGGCCCCGACCCGGGCCGGGGCCGCCGCGGTGGAGGGACGGCGACCCCGGCCCGAGGCTCTAGAGGGCCTCGCCCCCTCGGTCGTTGGTGCGGATGCGCACCACGTGCTCGACGTCGGTGACCCAGGCCATCCCGTCGCCGACGGTGTCGGTGCGCGCCGCCTGGACGATCGCCTCGAGCAGCGCGTCGACGTGGTCGTCGTCACAGATCACCTCACAGCGGACCTTGTCGACGAAGTCGAACTCGTACTCCCGGCCCCGGTAGATCTCGATGTGGCTGCCGGTGCGGCCGAAGCCGCGGGACTGGGTCACGGTCATGCCCGAGAGGCCGGCGGCCTTGACGGCCTCCTTGACCTCGTCGAGCTTGAAGGGCTTGATGACGGCGGTGACGAGCTTCACGGACTCTCCAATCAGACGTTGTCGGGGTGCAGGTGGCTCGGCGAGGCCACGGGCTCGCCGAAGGTCGGCTCGGGGAAGGCCTCCTCCTCGTGGATGGCGAGGTCGCCCTCGCGCAGCGTGAGGTCGTCCTCGCGCAGGCCCACGAGCGTCTTGACCACGTAGAAGATGATGGCCGTCCCGACGGCCGTGAAGCCGATGACCCACAGCGCCGCCAGGAACTGCTCCCAGAGCTGGTGGAACGAGTGGGTGTAGAACCAGCCCCCCACGCTGAAGGACCCCGCCCCCTTGTAGTGGGCGCCGCTCACCCCGTACTCGACCATCTTGGGGTCGGCGAGGAGCCCCACGAGCAGCCCACCGGTCAGCCCGGCGAAGCCGTGGGTGTAGACGACCCCGAGGGCGTCGTCGACCTTGGTGAAGGGCCGCAGCCGCGAGAGGAAGTTCCACGCGACCCACACCACGCTCGAGGCGATGACCCCGACCAGCAGGGCGCCCACCCCGTTCACCCACCCGGCCGAGGGCGTGATCGCGACCAGCCCGCAGATCATCCCGTTGATCGCCCCGAGGAAGGTCGGCTTCTTCTGCCGGGAGGCGAACATGTCCCAGAAGAGCCAGGTGAGCAGGCCGGCCGCCGTGGCGACGTTGGTGTTGAGCACGGCCGAGGCCGCGTCGACCCCGGCGTAAAAGGGGTCGCCGCCGTTGAAGCCGTTCCACCCGAGCCACAGGATCCCGGCGCCGATCGCCACCATCATGAGGTTGGAGGGGAAGGCGTTCTCCCGGTCCTGCCAGCGTCGCGGACCGACGATCGCCGCCCCGACGAAGGCGGCCACCCCGGCCGAGAGGTGGATGACGTAGCCGCCCGAGTAGTCGACCGCGCCCTTCTGGGCGAAGAAGCCCCCGCCCCAGAGCAGCGCCGCGTTCACGCAGTAGACGAGGGTGATCCACAGGGGCACGATGAGCAGCCACGCCTTGAACTTGAGCCGACCGACCAGCCCCCCGAGGAAGAGCAGGGGGGTGATCGCCGCGAAGACGAACTGGAAGTAGGCGAGCGTCGCGGTCGAGAAGTGGAAGGGGATGAGGGAGTTGGCCCCGGAGACGGCCTGACCCTGCTCGCTCGAGGCGGTCGAGAGCGGCGTGAAGTGGCCGATGAACCCGCTCCAGAACGAGCCCGTGGGTCCGAAGTGGCTGAGCGGCCCGAAGGCCAGGTTGTAGCCCCAGAGCATCCACACCACGAGGGTCAAAGAGAAGCCCGAGAAGACCATGAGCATGGTGTTCACGATCCACTTCTTGCGCATCAGGCCGCCGTAGAGCACGGCGACGCCCGGCAGGCTCATCAGTCCCACCAGGGTCGCGGCCACCAGCTGCCAGGTGTTGTCCCCGGGGTTCAGCCAACTCGGGTACGGGATGTTCGTAGCCCAGAGCACGGTCTCCTCCTCCTCTCCGGGAGGACGACGCTGGCCTCGACGTGGCCCCAGGCTCCCAGCCGGGGGTTTCCGCGCCGTTAGCGACGTGTTTCGCGGGTGTGAACGCTGGCGCCCGCGCCCGGGCCGGGCGACCCGAGAGGGCCGAAAGTCCCGGGTGGCGTCGGAGGCGGCGACGTACCCTCGGGCCCGTGAGCGACCTGCCCCACGACGAGCTGGCGCGCATCGAGGCGTACTGCGAGCGACGCCCCGGCGAGCTCGCCGACCGGCTCCGCGTCGAGGCCCGCGCCAGGGGTCGGTCGGTGACCATCGTCCAGGCGCGCGCCCCGTGGCGCGACGAGGACCGGCCCACCTGGCGCGAGGTGCCGGTCGCCCAGCTGCGCTTCGAGCCGGCCCTCGACGAGTGGACCCTCTACTGGTCCGACCGCGACGCGCGCTGGCACCGCTTCGAGGAGGCGCCGCCGGGCCGGGTCGAGGACGTGCTCGACGTGCTCGAGCGAGACCCGACGGGCGTCTTCTGGAGCTGAGCCGGCGCCGCGAGGCCTAGCCGAGGGAGCGCTCGACCACCTGGCTGATGTCGAGCACGGCGACATCGTCGCCCCGACCGGAGGCCTTGACGGCGTCGTCGATCATGATCATGCAGAACGGGCAGGCCGTCGAGATCACGTCCGCGCCGGTGGCGAGGGCCTCCTCGGTCCGCTCGAGGTTCACCCGCTTGCCGATCGACTCCTCCATCCACATCCGCGCTCCCCCGGCGCCGCAGCAGAACCCCCGCTCGCGGTGGCGTCGCATCTCGATCGTGGTGGCCCCGGGCACCGCGTCGATGACCGCGCGGGGTTCGTCGAAGACCCGGTTGTGTCGGCCGAGGTAGCAGGGGTCGTGGTAGGTGACCGTCCCGGTGAAGTTGACCCCGGGGGTGAGCCGTCCCGTCGCGACGAGGTGGCCGAGCAGCTCGGAGTGGTGGATCACCTCGAACGCCCCGCCCAGGGCCGGGTACTCGTTCTTGATCGTGTTGAAGCAGTGGGGACAGCTCGCGACGACCTTGGTGACCTTCGCCCCCGTGAGGGTCTCGATGTTCGCCTTGGCCATCTCCTGGAAGAGGTACTCGTTGCCCATCCGCCGGGCCGGGTCGCCGGTGCAGGACTCGCGCGGGCCCAGGATGGCGAAGGTCACCCCGGCCCGATGCAGCATGCGCGCCGTGGAGACGATCTGGGCGCGGCCGCGCTCGTCGAGCGCCCCCGCGCAGCCCACCCAGTAGAGGTACTCGAGGTCCTCGGGGATCTCCCCCTCGACGATCGGGACCTCGAAGTCGAGCGCGCCGAGCCACTCGGTGCGCTTGCTCGCCCCCAGCCCCCAGGGGTCGCCCTGGTTCTCCATGTTGCGCAGCAGCAGCGCCGCCTCGCTGGGGAACCGGCTCTCCATCAGGACCTCGTAGCGGCGCATGTCGACGATGGCGTCCACGTGCTCGATGTCGACCGGGCACTGCTCGACGCAGCTCCCACAGGTGGTGCACGACCAGAGCACGTCGGGGTCGATCGTCGTGGGCACGAGGGTCGCGACCTCGCCCTCGCCGCCGGAGAGCAGTCGGTCGGCCGAGGCGAACATCGTGTCGCGCAGCCCCATCACGAGCAACTTGGGACTCAGGGGCTTGCCGGTGGTCCAGGCCGGGCAGACGCTCTGGCACCGCCCGCACTCGGTGCAGGTCGCCAGGTCCAGCAGCTGCTTCCAGGTGAAGTCCTCGATCTTGCCCGCCCCGAAGACCGTGTCCTCGGTGACGTGCTCCATGTCCATGTCGGGGGTCTTGTCGAGCCCGCCGAGGGCGCGGGGCCGACGCGAGAAGGCGACGTTCACCGGCGCCATGAAGATGTGCAGGTGCTTGGAGTACGAGACGAAGACCAGGAAGCCCGCGATCACCGCGATGTTGGCGAGCACGAAGACCGCCTCGAGGACCGTGTTCACCCCGACCCCCAGGGGGGCGAGCCAGCCGGCGACGACCTTGCTCGCGAAGGCCCACGGTGAGGCCAGCGCGGCGTACCCCGACGAGGTGTGCAGCGGGGCGTAGCCGACCCAGCCCGAGTGCGTGAAGGGGAAGTGGCCGGTGTCGATCTGGGCGCCCCGATACGCCAGGAGCGTGACGATGACGAGCCCGATCAGCAGCAGCGTCAGCCAGGCCGCCCCGGTGTGGCTGCCGTAGAAGCGGCTCTCGCGCTGCTTGCGCGACGGGGCGTTCACGAGCCGGATGATCGAGAAGACCACCAGCGCCACCAGGACGGCCGTCGCGAAGAAGTCCTCCAAGAAGGCGAGCCAGTTGTCGGTGCCGATGAGCGGGATGTGGAAGTTGCGGTCGAAGAGGGCACCGTAGGCCTCGACGATGGTGGCGAGCAGGATCGTGAAGCCCCACATCGTGAAGAAGTGCGCGACGCCCGGGACGGTCCAGCGCAGGAGCTTGCGCTGGCCCGCGACCTCGACGACCTCGGCCTCGGCCGCCCGGGCGAGTTTCGGGCGGCGCTCGGGCGCGGGTCGGCCCGAGCGGATCAGCCGACTGAGCCAGTAGAAGCGCCGCCCGGCGACCGCGAAGCAGAGCGCGGTGATCGCGAGCCCGATGACGATCCGAGCGATCACGCCCTCTCCTCCCGCGGTTCGAAGTTCTCCGAGTAGCGGCTCGGCGTCGGCCCGCGCTGGCCCTTGTACTTCGAGCCCAGCCCGCGCGCGCCGTAGGGGCGCTCGGCGGCCGTCGTCATCTGGAAGAAGGAGATCTGGCCGATCTTCATGCCCGGGTAGAGGGTGATCGGCAGGTTGGCCACGTTACTGAGCTCGAGGGTGATGTGGCCGTCCCAGCCCGCGTCGATGAAGCCGGCGGTCGAGTGGATGACGAGCCCGAGGCGACCGAGCGAGGACTTGCCGTCGAGCCGGCCGACGAGGTCGTCGGGCAGGCCGATGCGCTCGGTCGTCGAGCCCAGCATGAACTCCCCCGGGTGCAGGATCATCGGCTCGTCCTCGCCCACGTCGATCAGCTCGGTGAGGTCCTCTTGGGCCTCGCGCACGTCGATCACCCGCTGGGTGTGGTTGCGAAAGACCCGGAAGTACCGGTCGACGTGCACGTCGACCGAGCTGGGCTGGATGCAGTCGTCGCTCGTGGGCTCGACGATCAGTCGCCCGCTCGCCAGGGCCTCTTTGATGGACCGGTCCGAGAGCACCATCGGACCGACGATACTCGCTGGTAGGAGGGCCTCCCGGGGCTAGGAGAGGACCCGACGGCGGAAGTTGCGCAGCCCGATCGAGAGGAACAGGGTGGCGAAACCCACGAGGACCGGGTAGATCACGTAGAGGTGCATGTGGGGCGCGTCGGTGAAGGCCGCCCGCATCCCCTCGTTCACGTAGATCAGGGGGTTCAACAGGACCAGCGTCTGGAGCCAGTGGACGTGGCCGATCGTCACCGGCGCCAGGTGGGTCCAGGGGTAGTAGGTCCCCCCGAGGAAGGTGATCGGCAGGACGACGAAGCCGAACATGAGCCCGATGTTGCGCGGCTCGAAGGAGGTGCCGAGCACCAGGCCCAGGCTCGCCATGGCCACGCACGCGAGGGGCACGAGGGTCACGATCTCCAGCCAGTGGAGGCTCACCGTCGCGGTGACCCCGGCCGCGTGGACGACCGCGGCGATCGGGAAGACGATCGCCGCGGCGATGACCCCCTGCACGCTGCCCGAGAGGACCTTCGACACGGCCACCAGCCAGATGGGGCACGGCGCCTGGACTCGGTCCTCGATCTCACGGGTGAACCCGAACTCCTGGGCCATCGCCAGGGCGATGGACTGCACGCCCTGGAACATGATCGAGATCCCGACGACACCGGGCACGAGGATCGTGGCGAAGCCCGTCGCACCGGCGCTCGAGCCCCCCACGGCCTGGCCGATCTTGGGGAAGACGTAGAGGAAGACGAAGCAGAGCAGGAAGGGCTGGATGAGCGTGCGCAGCACGAACTCGCCGAAGGTCTTTTTGAGGACCGTGAGGTCGCGCAGGATGAGCCCGGCGAGCGCGGCGCGGCTGGCCGTCGTCGCCGAGCGGGTCGGATGGGCCTCGATGCGTAGCGTGGTCATTCGCGCAGCTCCTTGCCGGTGAGGTTGATGAAGACGGTCTCGAGCGAGGGTTCGGCGACCGCGAGGTCGAGCACGGCGACGCCCGCGGACTCGGCGACGTCCACCGTGCGCGGGACGAGCCGCTCCGCGCCGCGCACCTGGACCGTGACGACGTCGCCCGCGACCCGGGTCGAGACCACGCCCCCGAGATCCCTCGCCAGGGCCGACGCGAGGCGCTCCCCGTCGCGGTCGACCTTCACGGTGAGGATCGTGTCGGCGCCGGTCGAGCGCTTGAGGGCGTCGGGGGTGTCGAGGGCGAGCACGTGGCCGTGATCCATGATGGCCACCCGGTCACAGAGCTGGTCGGCCTCTTCCATGTAGTGCGTCGTGAGCACGACCGTCTGGCCCTCGCGGTTGAGCTCGGCGAGCATCCCCCACAGGGCCAGGCGGCTCTGGGGGTCGAGGCCGGCCGTCGGCTCGTCGAGGAAGAGCACGGCCGGACGGTGGAAGATCGCCCGGGCCACCATCAGGCGTTGGGCCATGCCCCCCGAGAGCGCGTAGACCGAGGCCTTCGCCCACTTCGAGAGGGAGAACGTCTCGAGCAGCTCGTCGGCCCGCGCGCGGCTGTCGCGCCCGCCCATGCCGAAGAGCCGGCCGTGGAAGTAGAGGTTCTCCCAGACCGTGAGCTGACGATCGAGGGTGTTCTGCTGGGAGACGATGCCCGAGACCTGCTTGACGAGCGCCGGGTGGCGCACCACGTCGATCCCCGCGACGTAGGCGCGCCCCGCCGTCGGTACGACGCGCGTCGTGAGGATGCCGGCCGTGGTGGTCTTGCCCGCCCCGTTGGGGCCGAGGAGGCCGAAGACCTCGCCGGCGCGCACCTCGAGATCGAGGTGGTCGACCGCGGGCACGTCCATACCCTCGTAGACCTTGGTCAGACCCTCGGTCACGATGACGTCGTCGGCCACGGTGCCTCCCTCGCTCGACGGCCCACCCTACGGGCGCCGCCTCGGCTCCGTGCCGGTCTCTCGGGCGTCGGGGGCGGTTCGTACACTGGTCCGGTGAGCCGCCGCGATCCGCTCAACCTGCGCCACAGCGTGGCCCACGAGTGGGTGGTCGGCTTCGTGGCCCTCGCCGTAACCATCGCCGCGATTGCCGTGGGCGCCTCGCTCGGCAAGACCGGCCACGCGCCGGTCCACCGCCAGATCATCGCCTGGGCGTGCGCGGTCGTGGTGGTGGTGGTCGGCTCCTACGCCGTGCGCCACCTGGCCACGGCTCTCGGTCGGGTCGTCGCGGCCGGCCGCAACCTCGGGGCCGGCGCGTCGATCCGCCTCGTGGCGAGCGGCTTCGGCTACCTCATCATCATCTTCTCCTTCTTCGGCGCGCTCGGGCTCTCCCTGACCCACCTGCTCGTCGGGGCCGGCCTAGTGGGCGTCGTCCTCGGCATCGCCGCCCAACAGAGCCTGGCGAACGTCTTCGCGGCCGTCGTCCTGCTCTTCGCCCGTCCCTTCGTGGTCGGCGACACGATCCGCATCCGATCCGGGGTCGTGGGAACGATGGACGTGACTGTGCTCGGCATCGGCCTCACCTACGTCACGGTGAAGACCGAGGACGGCGTCCTCAAGATCCCGAACTCGATCGTGCTGGGATCGGGCATCGGCCGGGCGATCGACATCGGTGGGATGACCCGACATCCCGAACCGGCCTCCGAGGCCGACGACCCCGCCGGCGAGTAGGCCGGTTCACGTCCCCATCGGGCTTGGTACCATGGTGAGTCGTGCGGGTGTAGTTCAGCGGCAGAACATCAGCTTCCCAAGCTGAGAACGCGGGTTCGATTCCCGTCGCCCGCTCCAAGGAATCCGAGTCGTAAATACCGTTTGTTCAGGAATTTTAGTTGACCACTGTTGTCCACGAGGCACCGCCGTTGTCCGCTGCTTATTGCCCAAATCTTGCCCAAGGGCTAAGAGATATTGCCCAGATCTTGCCCAAAATGAGCCCCCGCAGTCGCTCTTATTGGGTGCTCTTTCGGGACCGACTAACCAGCCCATCGAGGGCATCGGCGATCAACTGATCGCGGTCTCGAGTGGCGTGCTGGTAACGCTGCGCAGCGTCTGGAGAGACGTGGCCGGCACGGTGCATCAGCTCCGCCGTCGTCGCCCCTGTCGCCGCCGCAAGGGTCAGGCCAGTGTGGCGCAGATCGTGGAGGTGCAGATCTTCGCGACCGACTTCTCTTCTGGCCCTTGACCACGCACGCTGAAGCACCACCGGCGACGCCGGCTCCCCCTTCGAGGTCGTGACGATGAAGTCTTCTGGTCCAGGGCCCACGAAGTGCCCGAGATGATCGTCCAACTCTTCGATAAGCCGCGCGGGCACCGCTATGACGCGTCGACCCGCCCTGGTCTTCGGCTCCTTGGTCACCGGCGTACCGTCACGCAGGAACGTCCGACTCTGCTCGATGCGAAGTTGGCCGTTGGGAATGTCGACGTCGCACCGGCGAAGCCCAAGGATCTCCCCGCGACGGAGTTGGCACCACGTCGCGAGACTCACAACGATCCTGAACCGTGGCGGCATCGCTTCCCAGAGCTTTGCGACGTCATCGACACTCGCCACTGGTCGCTCGGCGGCGTGCTCCGTGCCTGCGCCCACAACCCGGCACGGCGACATTCCGATGATGCCATCAGTGACGGCCGTCTTCATCATCGTCGAGAGAAGTCGATAGGCCTTGGCCGCCGTGCTCGGATGACCCTGCGCCAGCTCAGCGTGCCACGCTCGCACGGTCGATGGGCTGAGTGCTGCGAGTGAGTGTCCTCCTAGATCCGGAAGGATGTACTTCTCCATCAGGTAGGAGTAGAGCTCACGGGTCCTGAGGGCTAAGTCCGGGCGACTCGACAGCCAGCGTCGGGCGTACTCCCGCACCAGAATGCGGCTCTCTTTGGGGTCAGCCCACACCCCACGTCGAATCGCCATCTCGACGTCGGACAGATGAGCCAACGCATCAGCCTTCTTCTCGAATGTTCCGGCTGAGCGGAACTTTCCATCATGCCAGTAGAGCGCCTGCCACTTCCCGGATGACCGTCGTCTGACTGAACCAAAGTGCCTGCGTGCCACCCGGCCTCTCCTCTCCGAATCTTCTAAGAACGGTCGATCCACCGGCGCCGATTACTCACGTGGAGGAGGTCCATCGCCAGGTTCCGTTTCGACCGTCAAAAGCCCCGTCGACTCCCAACGGTCGCAAGGCAATTGATCAGGAAGTACACACATAGTGGAACCCAGGTTCGACAAGCTTGGACGTTCTGGCCCCGGCCGTTGCCGCAAAGATTCCTGACGTGGGCCACCGGCCAAAGCATCGATAGATGGCCTGCCATCGGCCCCGCGGGCGCCGTCAGACTTAATCAAAATGCTGAACCCTGGTCATTGTGGGAAGGGGCCTCCAGTTAATGGCCACTCCGAACAGCTGCCAAACTGTCGACGCCAACCAATGACGATTCACGCTCGAAGCGAGGCAGTAACAGTGGCGTCGAGAAGGAGAGCTGTTGAGACTTAGGAGACTTCTACTGGGCGCAGTGACGGCGATGACGCTGGCCCTCCCGGTGAGCGCAGTGAATGCGGTGACGGTGGCTGGCGCTTCTTCACCGGCATGGTGCCACAGCGCGGCGCTCACTCAATCCGTGGGTCGAGGCAGCGCAGCGGCCGGCACCACCTATGAGACGCTTCTCATCAGGAATCATTCGTCGCACGCGTGCACGCTGTCAGGAACTCCCAAGACTCAGTTCGGCAACTTCATTGGCTCAGGCGGCCTCGTCGTATTCAAGGGCGTCGGCCCCGCCGCGACGAAGCTCACGTACGCGGATCGGGGAAAGACCATCGTCGTCAAGCCCCGGGCAACTGCGAGTGTCACCGTCGGCATCGAAACGGCGGCCAATCTGCCGTCATCGAAATGTGACATGGCCAGTATCTCGAGAGTACGCCTCGTGTTCCGGAACGGAGCCACTCTCTACTACACACTCCGTACGAACGAGGTCTGCACGAAGATCGCAACCACGCTGACTTCGGGAGTTGTGCTCGGCACGCGCTTTCCGTAAAGGGTCTCGCTCTCGCATAGAAGCACTGC
>JAKBNL010000014.1 GCA_021831035.1 Actinomycetes bacterium | reverse complement strand
CGACTACATGCGCGGGCGGACTCCCGGTGACATCATGGGCCGACGCCGGACGAGGCAGGCCGCGTGAACCCCTTCCACAGAGCACCACTGTCACCTCGACCTATGGACAGGAAGGGCTAGGGCGCGAGGGGCGCGAGGGCCCCGGCGTGGCGGATCTCGACCCCGAGGCCCTCGTCGAAGGGGGCGAGGCCGAGGACGCGGGCGAAGAAGGACGCCTCGACGGCCGCCTCACGTCGCCAGGTGGCCGGGTCGGTGAAGCCGTGGCCCTCTCCCTCGACGACGACCAGGGCGTGGGGCACCCCGCGCGCCTCGAGCGCGGCCGCGAGCGCGAGGGACTGCTCGAGCGGCACCACCCGGTCCTCGGTGCCGTGGAAGAGGAGGAGGGGGATCGAGAGCTCGTGGGCGAAGCCGAGGGGAGAGCGCTCGGCGTAGAGGTCGGCGGCCTCGGGCCACGGGCCCACGAGGCCGTCGAGGTAGTGGGCCTCGAAGCGGTCCGGGGCCACCGTCAGGCGACGCAGGTCGGTCACGGGGTAGCGCAGCGACGCCGCCGCGAGGACGCCGCGGCGGGCGAGGCCGAGGGTGGTGACCCCGCTCGCGCTCGCCCCGATCGAGACCACGCGCGCCGGGTCGAGCCGGCCCGTCGCGGCGCACGCGCGCACGCACGCCGCGGCGTCCTCGACGTCGACGACGCCCCATCGCCCGCGTAGCCGCTCGCGGTACGCGCGCCCGTAGCCCGTGCTGCCGCCGTAGTTGACCTCGAGGTAGGCGTAGCCCCGAGTCGTCCAGAACTGGACCCCGAGGTCGAACTGGGCGAGGGCGCGCCGGGTCGGGCCGCTGTGGGTGTGCAGCACGGCCGGGGGCGCCTCGCCGGGCGGTCCGGCGACGGTGGCGCTGGTGGGGGGGTAGTAGAGCGCGTGCAGCGGGCCCGACGGCGAGTCGAACGCGAGTACCTCGGGCCGGGCGACGTCCTCGGGGTCGAGCCCGCTCGACGTCGACGCCACCACCGGGCCCGCTCGACGACGCTCGGGGTCGAGGCGCTGGACCCGGTCCGAGAAGAGCGCGCCGCCCGCCAGCAGGCCCGCGGCGCGCCCGGAGGCGCCGACGCCGCCGACCGCGGTCCAGGGGCCCTCGAGGGACGTGAGTTCCCCGCTCGGGCTGAGGAGTCCGACGTGGTCGAGGCCGTCACGGGTCCACGAGAGGAGGACGCCGCCGTCGGCCCCGGGGGCGTAGCTCGCCTCGCCGGCCAGCCAGGGGGGCGGGGCGAACTCCGCCGCGCGCGGCGTGACGTTCACCCAGGCGTCGCCGTCGCGGCGATGGAGGTTCCACCAGCCCGTCCGGTCGGTGACGGCGTAGAGCGTGCCGTCGGGCGCGTAGCGGGGCTGGGTCACGGACTCCCCGGGCCCGCCCAGGACAACCCGGCTCGACCCGTCGGTGAGGTCGGCCTCGACGAGCACCGTCGAGTCCCAGGGCATGTCGGGGTCGTCCCAGGCGACGGCCGCGACGCGCCGGCCGTCGGGGTGGAGCACGGGCGCGCCGAAGAAGTCGTGGCCGGCGAGGACGGTCGAGACGACGCGCGAGATCGGGTCGATCAGCACGATCTCGTCGAGCGTGCCGGTCGGAGTGTCGCGCTCGCGCAGCGCGACGACGCGCCCGCGGGCGTCGAGCGCGGGCGCGCCGTGACGTAGTGCGCCGGGCGTGGGCGCCGGTGCGCTCAGCGCCTCGGGGGCGCGCCCGGGCACGAGGAGGTAGAGGCGCTGGTCGTCGTCACCGACCACGACGACGCGCCCGTCGCGCACGGCGAGCGGTCGGGCTCCGTAGGAGTGGACGCGCGAGCGCACCGCGAGCTCGGCGACCCACTCCGGCGCGGCCGCCCCACCTCGGCGGCGGCGCACGTAGCCGCGTCCGGCGCGAGCGGGGTCGGACTCGATCCAGTAGAGGTCCTCCCCGTCGACCCAGAGCCACCGCCTCCCGGTGCCGCCCTCGACCAGGGCCCCGGGCGAGACGGCCGACGGCCAGGTCCCGTAGGGCGCCACGCTCTTGGTCACGGGGCGACTGTAGGGCGACTCCGGGGGCCCCTCGTGGTGCGATGGTCGCGTCGGGCGGCACCCTCGAGGACCGGACGTTCGTGGCAGTTCATCGTGGAAATACCTGGTCCTCACGGCCTTCACGCCTAGCCTGGGCGTCAGGGTCCACGAGAGTTGGTCGGAGCGTCACGCATGCGCACACCTCGGTCGTCCGGGTCGCCGATTGATGAGTGCCCTGGATTCACCCTCGTCGAGCTCCTCCTCGTGGTCGTCGTCCTCGGGGTCCTCGCCGCGGTCGTGATCTTCTCCCTCGGCGGGGTGAGCGCGTCGGCGACGGCCGCGTCGTGTCGGGCCGACGCGCACATCGTCGAGACGGCCGTGCGGGCCTACGTCACCCAGAACGGCGCCGCCCCCACGACGGCCGACCTCACCGCGTCGACCAACCCCTACCTGGCCCCGTTCCCCACCAGCCCGTCGTTCACCATCACCCTCGACCACGGTGTCGTCGAGGTCGCGGCGCCGTCGGGCTCGTCGCCCGTGCCCGCGAGCAGTCCGAGGGCGTGCGCGGGGCTCGCCGCCCGCGCCGGCGCGACCACCACCAGCTCACCCGGGTCGACGACGACCACCTCGACCACCTCGACGACGACCACGACCGCACCGGCGAGCCCCATCACGTTCGTCGCCTCGACCGCGGCGGGGAACACCTCGCGCGACTCACTCACCCTCACGTTCCGCGCGCCGGTGACCTCCTGGACGGTGCGGATCACGGTCGACGCCTCGGCCGGCGAGACCTACAAGGGCCAGTCGCGGCCCTACGCTCGCTCGTGGGGCGTCGCGAGCCACACGATCGTCTACACCTGGTCGGACCAGCCCCGTACCCCGGTGCCCGCGGGATCGCGGATCACCCTCAGCGCGTGGTTCGGGTGGCGGGGCGGTCACCACACGCACGACTTCGCCGGGGACGGCTACGCCTGGACCGCGGTCTCGGGCGGGGTCACCACGAGCGGCCAGGGCGGCCTCTAGCGACCGGCTCGACGTGGTCGCCCCGAGCGGGTGCGTTGACCGACTTCTTATCTCGTTCTTCCCTGGCTCTGAGGGCCTCCCCGGTACCCTGAGACGACCCCGCGCACCCGGTGTGCCACCGGAGTGCGGGGATTCTCGTCCGAGTCAGGAGTGGTCGTGCGCGCACGACGGCGTGTAGCGAAGGTGGCGGTGCTGGCCCTGACGGTGCTGGCGGGCGTCGTGGCGGCCGTCCCCGCCGTCGCGTCGGCCGACTCGCTCCCCGCCGTGACCAACGGCTTCTACCTGGCCCTCGGCGCCTCGGAGTCCCTCGGCTGGCAGCCGACCCTGGTCGCGCCGGGTGGCCAACGCACCGACCAGGGCTACGCCAACGACCTCGTCGCCTTCGAGGCGGCCCGCGGGGTGCACCTCGACCTGACCCAGCTGGGCTGCCCCGGGGAGAACACGGCGACCATGATCTCGGGCGCGGACCCGTGCTACCAGTCGACCGGCTCGCAGTTGGCCAGCGCCGTGGCCTTCCTCGAGGCCCACCGGGGCGAGCCGGGGATCGTGACCCTCGACATGGGCTTCAACAACGTGATGAGCTGCATGCGCGCCGGCATCGTCGACGCGACGTGCGTGAGCGCCCACCTGGTCGTGGTGCGCACCGAGCTCGCCTACATCGTCACCACGCTCAAGGCGGCGGCCGGCCCCGGCGTCACGTTCGTCGGGCTCAGCCACTACGACCCCTTCGCCGCGGCGACCATCGCCCACGTGGGGGGCTTCGGCTACGCCCACCACAGCGACGGCGCGATCTACCAGCTCAACCAGGTGGCCGACGAGGTCTTCACCCAGAACGGGCTGCGCGTGGCGAACGTCGCGGCGGTCTTCCACGTCACCCCCGCGACCGGCCGCCGTGCGCGGGCCACCACCCGCCGGGTGGACTCGGTGTGCGACCTCACCTGGATGTGCCAACCGGCCCCCCTCGGGCCGAACCTTCACCCCAACGCGGCCGGCTACGCCGCGATCGCCGGGGCGATCGAGGCGGTGCTGCCGGCGCCCTGGGCCTAGCCGTCAGTCACGCCGCGCCCGGTGGAGGGGCGCGAGGGTCCGCAGCTGGTCGAGGACCCGGGTCGCGGTCGTCGTGACGGCCTCGGTCGGTTGGAAGACCCCGTCGACGATCGGGCACTCGGCGAGCGAGACGGCGACGTCACCGGCCGGGACCATGGCGAGACCCGTGAGGACCGTGCGCAGCGCGACCGAGGCCCGCAAGCCCCTCGACTGTCCCCCGTAGGAGACGACCGCGAAGGGCTTGAAGCGCCACTCGTGGTACAGGTAGTCGATCGCGTTCTTGGTGGCGGCGCTGTAGGAGTGGTTGTACTCAGGGGTGACGAAGGCCACCGCGTCGGCCCGTTCCACGACCTCGGACCAGCGCCGGGTGTGGTCGTGCGCGTAGCGGCGCTCGACGGCCTGGCGGGGCTCGTCGAGCAGGGGCAGGGCGACCTCGGCCAGGTCGGCGAGCTCGACCGCGAGGTCGCCGCGGGCCTCGGCCACGTCGCGGAACCAGTGTGCGACCGCGAGGCCGGCGCGCCCGGGGCGGGTCGATCCGACGACGACGAGGAGACGGGGGGTGGGCACCCGGGGAGCCTAACGGCCGCGCCGGAATCGGACGCGAGGAGAACCCAACGCGCGAGACGTGCCCGTTACAGTTGAACCATGGCCAAACAGAGCCGATCGGGCCCCGTGATGCAGGCGGTCCTCGACGCGGTGGCCGAGCGCCTGATGACCGGCGACGAGTCGCTGATCCGCATCCCGGAGGTGTGCGAGGCGACCGGCATCAACTACGGTTCGGTCTACCACCACTTCGGATCGCGCGAGGGCGTCATCGACGCCGCCTACGACATGATCTTCGCCCGCCTGGTCGAAGAGGACATCGCCCTCTTCCGCGAGGGCGTCGACCAGGCGACGACCTTCGAGGAGTTCGTCTCGATCATGCAGCCCATCGTCGCCAGCGTGTCGCTGGGGACGGCCCGGCGCCACCGGCGCGCCACGCGGGTGCGCATCGTGGCCGCCGCCTCGACCCGACCGCGACTGCGGATGCTCATCGGCCAGACCCAGGCCCGGCTGTCGTCGGAGGTGCGCCACACCATCGAGCGGGCCCAGTCCCGGGGGTGGCTGCGCGAGGACCTGAGCGCGGGGGCGCTCGCGGTCCTCTTCCAGATCGTCATCTTCGGCCGCTCCCTCGACGACGTCTCGATCGACCCGGTCGACGAGGGGGAGTGGGAGAAGACGATGTCGGCGGTCTTCTTCGAGCTGCTGCCCCGCTAGCCCGACCGGCTGTGGTGAACTACGGGTATGGGCACCGGTTCACGCGTCCTGCTCGGCGTGGTGCTGGCGGCGGGCCTCGCGCTCGCCGCGTCGCGGGCCACGTGCTCGACGAGCGCCGCCCCCGTCGCGGCGCCGTGCAGCGCCGCGGCGATGGTGGCCGCCTACTCCGGCGTGGACAGCGTGCAGTCGTTCGGCTGTTCGGACGGGTTCGGCTACCTCTGGATGACCGTGGGCAGCGGCGTGGCTGAGGTGAGCGTGACCGAGGTCGTGCGCTACGACGCCGCCGCCGCGCGCTGGGTCAACGCCGACCGGGCCACGTACTGCGTCGCCGGGCGGCTGCCCGCCTACGTCGAGCGCTGGGGCTGTCACTCGAACTAACCCGACGCCGCCGGGGCGTGTCTACGCTCGGGGTCGTGCGGGCCCGCGGATTCCTGACCCTGGCGCGGGCCTCCGCACTGGACCTCTTCGACCAGTCGACGGCCTTCGGTCGCCTCGCCCTGGTCCACGTGCTCATGATGGCCGGCGACACCATGGTGACGGTCTCGCTGGCCGGCTCCCTCTTCTTCTCGGTCTCGCCCGACGAGGCCAAGAGCAAGGTCCTGCTCTACCTGGTGCTGACCATCGCGCCCTTCGCCGTCGTCTCGCCCCTGCTCGGGCCCCTCATCGACCGCTCGACCAACGGACGGCGCGTGCTCGTGGCCCTCTCGGCCGGCGCGCGCGTCGCGCTGTGCTGGCTCATGGCCCAGAACCTGAGCTCGCTGTGGCTCTTCCCGCTGGCCTTCTTGCTGCTCGTGTCGTCGAAGCTCTACGTGGTGACCCGGGGCGCGCTCGTGCCCGAGATGGCCCGCACCGACCAGTTCAAGGAGCACGCGCTGCCCGTCGACGACGCCGGCTGGCCGGCCCAGGGGGCGCACGCCGAGCCCGGCTACGCCGGGTTCAACGCGCAGCTCACCCTGCTCGGCACGGTCGGGGGCTTCGTCGCCGGCTCGGTCGGGGCGGGACTGCTCAAGGGGATCGGCGCGGTGAGCGTGCTCGTCGTGGCCTCGCTGGTCTACGCCGTCGCCACCGTCGCCAGCGTGCGGCTACGCCGGCCCAGCGCCGCGGTGCGCGAGTCGGTGGACCGGCTCACCCAGCGCGAGCGAGACCGCCACGCCCTCAATCCCCTGGGCGAGGGCGAGGTGGCCTGGGGACTCGGCGCGGCGGCGGTGATGCGCTTCGCCGTGGGCTTCGCCACGTTCCTGCTCGCCTTCGGCCTGCGGCGCGAGTCGGCGGCCCTCGGCTGGTACGCGACCGCCCTCCTGCTCTCGGGCGTGGGCTCGCTGGGGGGCCTCGCCCTGGTGACCCGGGTGCGGCGGCGGCTGGGCGAGTCGACGCTGCTCACCCTGGCGCTGCTCGCGACGGGCCTCGGCGCGCTCGTCGCCTCCACCCACCCCGACCTCGCGGCCCAGGTGGCGCTGGCCGGCTGGCTCGGCGCCACCGCCGCCGTCGCCCAGCCGAGCTTCGACTCGATCACCCAGCGCCACGTGGCGCCCGGGGCCCAGGGCCGCACCTTCGCGCGCTTCGCGGTGCGCCAGCAGCTGGCCTGGGTCGTCGGGGCGCTGATCCCGGTCGGGGTGGCCCTGCGCTTCGGGGTCGGTGACCGGGTCCTCGCCGTGCTCACCCTGTTCGCGGCGCTCGCCTACCCGATCGGACGTCGGGGGTCCGCGCGCGAGTGAGCCCTATGCTGGCCCGGGCTATGGCGACCTCCCCCGTGTCCCGTCCGCCCCGCGTGCCCGTGGAGTGGCCCCACGTCGTGATCGTCGGCGGCGGCTTCGCCGGGGTCTCGGCGGCCCGCCAGCTGGCCAACCGGCCGGTGCGCGTGACGATCGTCGACCGCCACAACTTCCACACGTTCTTGCCCCTGCTCTACCAGGTCGCCACGGCCGGCCTCGAGCCGGCCGACGTGGCCTACCCGATCCGCACGATCTTCGGCCACGCCGACAACATCCGCTTCCGCCACGGCACCGTCGCCGACCTCGACCGCGCCCGTCATCGGGTGGTGCTCGACGACGGGAGCGAGCTCGCCTACGACCACGTGATCGTCACGACCGGGGCCACCGCGTCGTACTTCGACATCCCCGGCGCCGCCCGCCACGCGCTGCCGCTGTACTCGCTGGCCGACGCCCGCCGATTGCGCAACCGACTCCTGCTCGCCCTCGAGGAGGCCGACGTGGCCGCCGAGCGCTCGTCGGTCGCGCTCAACTTCGTCGTGGTGGGCGGCGGCCCGACGGGCGTGGAGACGGCCGGGGCGCTGAGCGAGCTCATCGGGATCGTGATCCGCCGCGACGGCCTGCACCTCGACCCCTCGAGCGTGCGCGTGGTGCTGGTCGACCTGGCGCCGCGCCTGCTCACCGCCTTCCCCGAGTCGGCCGCCAGGTACGCCAAGCGCGAGCTCGAGTCGATGGGCGTCGAGGTGGAGTTCGGCCGCTCGGTCGTCGAGGTCGGGCCGCGCTCGATCCGCTTCGCCGACGGCGAGAGCTGGGCCGCCGCCGCGGTCGTCTGGGCCGCCGGGGTGACGGCCGCGGGGACCCTGGCGGGCCGGCTGGAGGGGCCGCGGGGGCCCGGCGGGCGGGCGGTGGTCGGGGGCGACCTGCGCGTCGAGGGGGACGAGGGCGTCTGGGCGGCCGGGGACGCGGCGGCCATCCCCGACGGGTCCGGGGGCTACCTGCCCCAGCTCGCGCCGGTGGCGATCCAGTCGGGCCGGCACGCGGCCCGCCAGGTGCTCGCGGTCCTCGAGGGCCGGGCGAGCGAGCCGCTGCGCTACCGCGACAAGGGGATCATGGCGACCATCGGGCGCCGGGCGGCCGTGGCGAAGCTGCCCCACGCCGGGGTGATCCGCGGCACCGTGGGCTGGCTGGCGTGGCTGGGCCTGCACCTGTGGTACCTCGTGGGCTTTCGCAACAAGCTGCGGGTGATGATCAACTGGACGTGGCGCTACTTCGACTGGCCCTCGGGACCGCGGCTCATCGTCGCCGACGCCGAGACGGCCGACTGACCTAGGCCAGGCGCGACTCCAGCGCGTCGACCTCGGCGGCGAGGGCGCCCGGCAGGCGGTCGCCGAACTGGGCGTAGTGCTCGCGGATGAGGGGCACCTCGGCCCTCCACTCCTCGAGGTCGACGCGCAACAGCTCGTCCATCGTCGCGGCGTCGAGCGCCAGCCCCGTGGTGTCGATGGCCCCGGGGGCGGGCAGGTAGCCGATCGGGGTCTCGACGGCCTCGCCGCGTCCGGCCGTGCGCTCGAAGACCCACTCGAGGACCCGCGAGTTGTCGCCGTAGCCCGGCCAGAGGAACTTCCCGTCCGACCCCTTGCGGAACCAGTTGACGTAGAAGACCTTGGGCAGGGCGGCCTCGTCGAAGCGCTCGGCGAAGGAGAGCCAGTGGCCCCAGTAGTCGGCCATGTTGTAGCCGCAGAAGGGCAGCATCGCGAAGGGGTCGCGGCGCAGGTTGCCCACCGCGCCCGTGGCGGCGGCCGTCGTCTCGCTGGCCATGATCGAGCCCAGGAAGACCCCGTGGGCCCAGTCGCGGGCCTGGAAGACGAGCGGCACCACGCTGGCGCGCCGCCCGCCGAACAAGACGGCGTCGATCGGCACGCCGGCCGGGTCCTCCCACTCGGGCGCGATGGCCGGGTCCTGGGACGCCGGGGCGGTGAAGCGTGAGTTCGGGTGGGCCGCGGGCGTGCCCGTCGCGGCGCTCCAGGGCTGGCCGCGCCAGTCGGTGAGCCCGGCGGGCGGCTCGCCCATCCCCTCCCACCACACGTCGCCGTCGGCGGTGAGCGCGGTGTTGGTGAAGATGGTGTTGGCCTGGACCGACAGCATCGCGTTGGGGTTGGTCTCCATGTTGGTGCCCGGCGCGACGCCGAAGAAGCCGGCCTCGGGGTTGATCGCGTAGAGCCGGCCGTCGGGGCCGGGCTTCATCCAGCAGATGTCGTCGCCGATCGTCTCCACCTTCCACCCGGGCAGGGTGGGGACCATCATCGCGAGGTTCGTCTTGCCGCACGCGCTCGGGAAGGCCCCGGTGACGTAGCGGGCCTCGCCCTGGGGGTTGGTCAGCTTGATGATGAGCATGTGCTCGGCCAGCCAGCCGTCGTCGCGCGCCAGCACCGAGGCGATGCGCAGCGCGAAGCACTTCTTGCCCAGCAGGGCGTTGCCGCCATAGCCCGAGCCGTACGAGACGATCTCGCGGGTCTCGGGGAAGTGGACGATGTACTTGTTCTCGGCGTCGCAGGGCCACGCCACGTCGGCCTGGCCCGGGGCGAGCGGCATCCCCACCGAGTGCAGGCAGGGCACGAACTCCCCGGTGTCGCCGAGCACCTCGAGCGCGCCCTGGCCCATGCGGGTCATGATCCGCATCGAGACCGCGACGTAGGCCGAGTCGGTGATCTCCACCCCGATGTGCGAGATGGCCGAGCCGAGCGGACCCATCGAGAAGGGCACCACGTACATCGTGCGCCCGCGCATCGAGCCCGCGAAGAGGCCGTTCAGGGTGGCGCGCATCTCGGCCGGGTCGCGCCAGTTGTTGGTCGGCCCGGCGTCGACCTCACGCTCGGAGCAGATGAAGGTGCGGTCCTCGACGCGCGCCACGTCGCCCGGGTCGGAGGCCGCGTAGTAGCTGTGGGGCCGCTTGGCCTCGGAGAGCTGGGTGAAGGTCCCGTTGTCCACGAGCAGCGTGCAGAGGGCGTCGTACTCCTCGGCCGAGCCGTCGCACCAGTGGATACGATCGGGCGTCGTGAGCCTGGCCACTTCCTCGACCCACTCGATGAGCTTCTTGTTCTTGGTTGGGTACGCCACGGCTCCCTCGTCTACCGTCCGGGCGCCGCGGGGTTACGGCGCGTCGCACTGCCCGTCATGACCGCACCGACCGACCCAACCAGAGAACGTGACCGGCGCGAGGATGACGTCCTCGAGCGTATAGCGAAAATCGTGGGCCCCGGCTCCCCGGCGCGCGGCGAACTGTTCGTCGGCGACGACGCGGCGATCCTGCGCCCCCTGGTCGGACAGGTCGTGGTCTCGACCGACGTGGCCGTCGCCGGGGTCCACCTCGATCTGGGCCTCTTCTCGGTGGCCGACCTCGGCTACAAGGCCGTCGCGGCCGCCCTGAGCGACCTCGCGGCGATGGGGGCGCTGGCGCGCGCCCTGGTCCTCGCGGTCACCGCGCCGCCGGGGACCGACCTCGAGGCGCTGCACGAGGGCGCCGCCGCCGCGGCGGCCGCCTCACGCTGCCCGGTGGTGGGCGGCGACCTCTCGCGCGGCGCCGAGCTGGCGGTCGCGGTGACGGTCATCGGGGAGTGCCCGGGCGCCGGCGCCGTGCGCCGCTCCGGGGCCCGGGCGGGGGACCGGCTGTTCGTCACCGGACCACTGGGCCGCTCGGCCGCCGGCCTGCGCCGACGGCGCGAGGGGGTCGGGCTCGACGACCCGTCGGTGCTCGCGCACCGCCGACCCCGCCCGCTGCTCGCCGAGGGTCGGGCCGCGCGCGGCGCCGGGGCGCACGCGATGATGGACCTCTCGGACGGCCTCGGCCTGGACCTGCACCGACTGGCCGACGCCTCGGGGGTGGGCTTCACGCTCGCGTCGGTGCCGGTCGCCGCGGGGGCCACACTCGACGAGGCGATCAGCGGCGGCGAGGACTACGAGCTGCTCGTCGCGGCTCCCGACCCGCGACGGCTCGCCGAGGTCTTCGCCGCGCGTGGCCTAGCGGCGCCGATCGAGGTGGGTGAGGTGGTCGCCGACGCGCGCACGCGCACCCTGGAGGGTGCGCCCTTCGAGCGGCGGGGCTTCGAGCACCGACTCTGACTAGAGGGTGCTGCGCGAGGGCTTGACGACCTTGCCCGAGCGCAGGCAGCCGGTGCACACGTTGAGGTGCGTGGGGGTCCGCCCGACCAGGGCGCGCACGCGCTGGATGTTCGGGTTCCACCGGCGCTTGGTGCGACGGTGCGAGAACGACACGTTCATCCCGAACGAGGGCTTCTTGCCGCAGAGGTCGCAGACGGACGCCATGGTGAGGGTTCTCCTTGGGGCCCCGGTGGGGGGCGGATCGACAGGGTGTCCATTGTAGCATCGGCGGCGTGGTTGCCACCTCGCTCGGCGCGAGCGACCTGCGCGAGGTCGTCGCCACCTACCTCGAGCTGCTGCGCGCCCACCGCGAGGTGCTGAACCGGCTGAACGTCTACCCGGTGCCCGACGGGGACACCGGGACCAACATGACCCTGACCGTCGAGTCCGTCGCGATCGCCCTGGCGGGCCTGGGCGAGGGGGCGACCCTCGAGGCCGTCGGCCAGGCCATCGCCCACGGGTCGCTCATGGGCGCCCGCGGCAACTCCGGGGTCATCCTCAGCCAGATCCTGCGCGGGGTGGTCGAGGAGGTCGGCCACGCCGACGCCCTCGACGCCAAGACCCTCGCGGCGGCGCTGGCGCGCGCCGACGATCTCGCCCGCCAGGCAGTGGTCCACCCGGTCGAGGGCACGATCCTGTCCATCGCCCGCGCGGCCGCGCGCGCCGCCGCCCCCCACGCCGACGACCTCGCGGCGCTGGTGCGCGCGGCGCGCGACGAGGCGATCGAGGCGCTCGCCCGCACGCCCGAGCAGCTCCCGGCGCTCGCCCAGGCCGGCGTCGTCGACGCCGGGGGGTCGGGCCTGGTGCTCTTGTTGCACGCGCTGTGTCACGTGGTGGCCGGCGACGCGCCGCCCGCGCCACCGCCGCTCGAGTCGGTGCCCCGGCACGTGCACGAGGTCGTCGGCGCCGGCCACGTGGGGCCGACCTACGAGGTGATGTTCCTGCTCGAGGGGGACGACGCGCGCATCCCGGCCCTGCGCGAGGTCTGGACGGGGCTGGGCGAGTCGATCGTCATCGTCGGCGGCCAGGGCCTCTACAACTGCCACATCCACACCGACGACATCGGCGGGGCCCTCGAGGCCTCCCTCGACGCGGGTCGCCCGCGCGAGGTCCGCGTCACGAACCTCTCGGACCAGGTCCTCGAGGAGCGCTGGGTGCGCGAGGCGACGATCGAGCGGCTCCCGGTGGTGGCGCGCCCCCCGGCCCCGGCGACCTCGGTGGTGGCGGTGGTGGTGGGCGAGGGCGTCGGGCGGATCTTCTACTCCCTCGGCGTGCGCGAGCTCGTGGCCGGGGGCCAGTCGATGAACCCGGCGACGGCCGACCTCGTCAAGGCGGTCGCCGCGACCGGCTCGCCCGAGGTGGTGATCCTGCCCAACAACGCGAACGTGCGCCTGGTGGCCGAGCGCGTCGGCGACCTCGTCGACCAGGTGGTGCGCGTGGTGCCCACCGACTCGGTCATCGAGGGCTTCGCGGCGCTGCTGGCCTACGACCCGGCGGCCTCGGCCGGGGAGAACGCGGCGGCGATGGCCGCCTCGGCCGCGAAGGTCACCACCGGCGAGGTGACCCGGGCCGTGCGCGACGCCGAGTGCGCCCTCGGTCCCATCCGCCGGGGCGACTGGATCGGGCTCGGGCCGGGGGGCGTGCGCGCGGTGGCCGACTCGGTGTCGGGGGCGGCGCGGGCGCTGATCGCGGCCCTGGCCACGCCCGAGCACGAGCTCGTCACCCTCATCGAGGGCGACGGCGCCTCGCCGGCCAACACCCGGCGCATCACCGACTACCTGGCCGAGGAGTTCCCCCACCTCGCGGTCGAGGTCCACCACGGGGGCCAGCCGCTCTACCCGTACTACCTCGGCCTCGAGTGAGCGACGCGCCCGGGCGCACGCTGGTCGAGCTGGCCGCGATCCCGGTCGAGCGGCTCCACGGGGTCGGCGAGCGCCGGCGCGCGGCGCTCGCCGAGATGGGGATCGACTCGGTGCTCGACCTGCTCTCGTGGTTCCCGCGCCGCTACGTCGACCGCAGCCGACGGGTCGACCTCGCCGAGCTGGCCGTCGGCGAGACGGCCGCCGTCTACGGCGAGGTGGTGCGCACCCGCGCCCGGCGCACCCGACAGGGCCGCTCGATGGTCGAGGTGACCGTGGGTGACGGGGCGAGCGCGCTGGACGTGGTCTTCTTCAACCAGCCCTGGCGCGAGCGCCAGCTCGGCGTGGGGGTGGGGGCGCTCTTCTTCGGTGCGCTCGGGGAGTACCGGGGGCGCCGCCAGATGACCAACCCGACCGTCGAGGTCGTCCTCGAGCCGACCGGACGGGTGCGCGACCCCGAGCGGATCGGCCGGGTCGTCGCGGTCTACCCCTCGGGCGCCGAGGGGCTCGCGAGCTGGGAGGTCGCCGACCTGGTGGACCAGTCGCTGCGCCGGGCCGGCCCCCTGGCCGACCCCCTGACCCCGGCGCGGCTCGCGGCGCACGGGCTGATCGAGCGCACCGCCGCCTACCGGGGGATCCACCGGCCCGAGACGGCCGCGGGGGAGTCGCCGGCGCGCCGCCGGCTCGCCTTCGACGAGCTCTGGCGCCTGCAGGTCGCGAGCCTCGAGCGACGCCGACGCCTCGAGCGCGACGCCGCCGGAATCGCCCACCCCGACCTCACCGGCGACCTCGGGGGCGGGGCGAGCCTCGTCGGGCGCTTCGTCGCGGGCCACCGCTTCGCCCTCACCGGCGCCCAGCGCCGCGCCGCCGAGGCGATCCTGGCGGACCTGGCCGCCCCCCGGCCGATGCACCGGCTCCTCCAGGGCGACGTCGGCGCGGGCAAGACCACGGTGGCGCTGCTCGCGATGCTCTGCGCGCGCGAGGGCGGACGCCAGAGCGCGCTCGTGGCCCCGACCGAGGTGCTGGCCGAGCAGCACGCCGCCTCTTTGCGCGCCGACCTCGCGGGGCTCGAGGTGGACGACGGCGCGGTCCTCGGGGGGCGCCGGGCCCTGCGGGTGGGGCTGCTCACCGGACGCCTCGGCGCGCGCGAGCGTCGCGCGGTGCGCGAGGCGCTGGCCGAGGGCGGGATCGACGTGGTGGTGGGCACCCACGCCCTCTTCGAGCCGACGGTGCGCTTCGGCGCCCTCGGGCTCGTGGTCGTCGACGAGCAGCACCGCTTCGGGGTGGCCCAGCGGGCCGCCCTGATCGAGGCGGCCCGCGAGCGCTCCGCCGAGGGGCGCGACCCGGACCTGCTCGTCATGACCGCGACCCCCATCCCGCGTACCGCGGCCCTCACGCTCTTCGGCGACCTCGACCAGTCGGTGCTCGACGAGCTGCCCGCCGGTCGCCGCCCGGTCGAGACCCACTGGCTGCGCGACGACCCCGACGCGGCCTGGGCGCGGGTGCGCGAGGAGGCGGCGGCCGGGCGGCGCGCCTTCGTGGTCTGTCCGCTCGTGGAGGAGTCCGAGAAGCTCGACGCGGCGAGCGCCGTGGCCGAGCGCGACCGGCTGGCCGCGGGCCCGCTCGCGGGGCTGCGGGTCGGGCTGGTGCACGGCCAGATGCCCGGGGCCGAGAAGGAGGAGGCGATGGGGGCGCTGCGCGCGGGCACCCTCGACGTGTTGGTCGCCACGGTGGTGATCGAGGTCGGGGTCGACGTGCCCGAGGCGACGGTCGTGGTGATCGAGGACGCGTGGCGCTTCGGGCTGGCCCAGCTCCACCAGCTGCGCGGGCGGGTCGGCCGCTCGGACCGGCCGAGCTGGTGCTACCTGGTGGGCGAGGCGCCGAGCGCGGAGGCCGCCGAGCGCCTCGCGGCCCTCGTCGCCTCGAACGACGGCTTCGCCCTGGCGGCGCGCGACCTCGAGCTGCGCGGTGAGGGGACCCTCCTCGGGTCGCGCCAGCGGGGGCGCAGCGACCTGCGCCTGGCGAACCTGGTGCGCGACGGGGACCTCGTCGAGGCCGCCCGCGCCGAGGCGGCCGAGCTCGTGGGGGCCGGCGGGGCGGCCCTCGCGGCGGCCCTCGCGGAGGTGCGGCTCTTCGTGGAGGCCGACGACGAGTCGTACCTGCACCGCTCCTAGCACGTAGCCTGGCGTCGTGCGGGTGATCGGCGGCACGGCGCGCGGCCGTCCGTTGCGGGCGAAGCTGCCCCCCTCGGTCCGCCCCACGACCGACTACGCCCGCGAGGCGATCTTCTCGATGCTCGAGAGCCGGGGGGGCCTGCACGGACTGGTGGTCGCCGACCTCTTCTGCGGCTCGGGGGCCATGGGCATCGAGGCCCTCAGTCGCGGCGCGGACCTCGTCTACTTCGTCGACGCCGACCGGGCCTGCCTGGCCGCCGCCGAGGAGAACCTCGCCCCGCTCGGCCTCGCGGGCCGGGCCGTGTTCGTCCAGACCCTCCTGCCGCGCTGGAGCCCCCCGGCCGGACTCGACCTGGTCCTCGCCGACCCGCCCTACGGGCCGCTCGACCTCGCGGCCCTGCTCGAGGGGGTCGTCGCCGGGCGCGTGGTCGTCGAGAACGACCGGTTCATGGCCCCGCCGCCGGGCTGGAGGGTCACGAAGGAGAAGCGCTACGGCACTACGCTCGTGACGATGCTCGAACCCACTTCGGGGGACCTCCCGTGACCGTCGGGCTGATCCCCGGGTCGTTCGACCCGTTCCACAACGGCCACCTCGAGATCGTCGAGCGCGCCTCGCCGATCTTCGACGAGGTCGTCGTCGCGGCCATCCGCAACCCTCAGAAGTCCGAGCCGATGTTCACCCTCGAGGAGCGGCGCGACATGATCGCCGAGTCGGTGGCGCACCTTCCCAACGTGCGCATCGTCTCGATATCGACCCTGCTCGTGAACGTGGCGCGCGACGTGGGCGCCACGGCGATCGTCAAGGGCCTGCGGGCCGTGTCGGACTTCGAGAACGAGCTGCAGATGGCCCAGATGAACCGCTCCCTCTCGGGGGTGGAGACCCTCTTCCTGCCCTCGAGTTCGCACTACTCGTTCATCGCCTCGCGCCTCTTGCGCGAGGTGGCGCGCTTCGGCGGTGACGTCACCGCCTTCGTGCCCGAGCCCGTCGCCAAGCGGCTGCGCGAGCGCTACCCGGAGGCCCCGTGACCTACGACCCCTACACCGAGGAGGTCCCCTTCGCCGAGGACCCCCGTCCCCGGCCGTCCCGCGACCTCGAGACCGAGCTGCGCGAGGTGATCGAGCTGATCGCCGCGGCCAAGCAGATGCCCCTGTCGAACTCGGCCCTGATCCCGCGCGACGAGGTGCTCGGGCGCCTGGAGGACGCCCTGCGCGTCCTGCCCGAGGAGGTCCGCGAGGCCCGCTGGGCCCTGCGCGACCGCGAGGAGCTCATGGCCGCCGAGATGGCCAAGGCCCAGCAGCTCATGGACCAGGTCCGGGCCGAGGCGGCCCGGATGGTCGACCGTACCGAGATCGTGCGCCAGAGCCGGCTGAAGGCCGACCAGATCGTGGCCGACGCCCGGGCCGAGGCCCGCCAGCTGATCAACCAGGCCGAGGACTTCATCGACGCCAAGCTCGGCGGCTTCGAGATCGTGCTCGAGCGGCTGATGAAGACGGCCCACTCGGGCCGCGAGCGCCTGAGCGCTCAGGTCGCGCCGGCGTCGGTCTCCGGCGCCGAGTCGCTCCCCGACGACGTCCTCGCCCCGGCCCCCGCGCCGCCCGCACCCTCGGGCGGGGGTGACGACTCGTTCTTCGACCAGGACGCGTTCTAGTGGGCTCGCCCTACCTCGTCCCGGTGGCCGCGTTGATGCGCGACGTGCCCTCGGTGCGCCGGGTGGCCTTCGAGGCCCCCTTCGACGAGCCCCACGAGTTCGCCCCGCGCGGGCCGGCCGAGACCGACGTCTTCCCCGAGGCCCTCGTGCAGGTCGAGGTCGCCCTGCAGAGCTTCGTCGGGGGGCTGCGCGCCCACGGGCGGGTCGAGGCCCCCTGGCACGGGATCTGCCGGCGCTGCTCGGCGCCGGTGCTCGGTCGCTCGATCGTGGCCGTCGACGAGCGCTTCGTCGAGCGGCGCGAGGCGGGCGACGAGGAGACCTACCTCATCGAGGGCGACGTGGTGGACCTGGCGCCGCTCGCCCACGACGCGATCCTGCTCGACCTGCCGCTCGCCCCGCTGTGCCGTGAGGACTGCCGGGGGCTCTGCCCCCAGTGCGGGATCGACCGCAACGAGGCGACCTGCGACTGCTCGGCGCCGCGCGACCCGCGGTGGGCTACACTGGACGGACTCCGTTTCGCCGACCCCGGCTAGGCCCGGGCGGCTCCCCAGGTGAAAGAGACCGACCATGGCCGTCCCCAAGCGAAAGACCAGCAAAGCCCGCACGCGCTCGCGCCGCGCCGCCAACTGGCGCCTGGGACGTCCGGCCCGCAGCGTCTGCCCGCAGTGCGCCACTGCCAAGACCCCCCACGTGGTCTGCCCGAACTGCGGCTGGTACAAGGGGCGCGTCGCCGTCGAGGTCGACTGAGTTGAGCCTGCCCATCGCCCTCGACGCGATGGGCGGGGACTTCGCCCCCGGGGAGATCGTCGCGGGCGCGCGCCGCGCCGTCGACGAGCTGGGGATCGAGGTCACGCTCGTGGGCGTGCCCGAGCTGCTCGGCGACCCGCTGGGCCTGCCGGTCGTGGCCTGCTCTGAGGTCATCGCGATGGACGAGGACCCCGGCGCCAGCGTGCGCACGAAGAAGGACTCCTCGCTCGTGCGCGCGGCCGAGCTGGTGCGCGACGGCGCCGCCGCGGCGATGGTCTCGGCCGGCAACACCGGGGCGACGATGGCCGCGGCGCTGCTGCGCATGGGCCGGGTGCCGGGCGTCGTGCGCCCGTGCATCGCCACGCCCATCCCGCGCCCGGGCACGACCCCGATGGTGCTCGTGGACTCGGGCGCCAACGCCGAGTGCACCCCCGAGATGCTCGTCCAGTTCGCCCAGATGGCGTCGGCCTTCCACGCGGCGTACTTCGCCACGCCCGCACCGCGCGTCGGCCTGCTCTCGATCGGTGAGGAGCCGACCAAGGGGTCGCCGCTCGTCAAGGCCGCCCACCAGCTGCTCGCGGCGACGCCGGGGCTCGCCTTCGTGGGCAACGTCGAGGGCCGCGACCTCGTGCCCTCGCCGGTCGAGGTCGTGGTGACCGACGGCTTCACCGGCAACGTCGCGCTGAAGACCATGGAGGGGACGCTGCGCTTCGTGCTGGGCTCGCTGCTCGGCCTCGTCGACACCGACGAGGACACGCGCGCCGCCGGCCGGGCGCTCGCCCCCCACCTCGGTCCCCTGGTCGGGCTGTTCACCCCCGAGAACCAGGGGGGCGCCCCGCTGCTCGGGCTGCGGGGGGTCTGCGTGATCAGCCACGGCTCGAGCAACGCCACGGCCGTCATGAACGCCCTGCGGGTGGCCGACGAGATGGTCGCGGCCAAGGTCGTCGAGGGTCTACGATCGATCTTCCGACCTGGTGAGGGCGGATAAACCCGCGTCGCAGCCGTCGGCGTGGCTAGTGTGGGACCGGTCAAGGAGGCCCGATGAGCGCTGATCCCGCCACCCCGTTGGACCGAGCCGCCGTCGCCACGCTGGTACGAGGCCAGCTGGCCGAGATCCTGGAGAAGAGCCCGGCCGACATCAGCGACGCCGCGCCCTTCGCCGACCTCGGCGCCGACTCGCTGGCCCTGATCGAGCTGGTCGAGGCGCTCGAGGAGCGCCTCGACGACTACGTCGCGGGCTTCCACATCGACGACGCCGACCTCGAGGGTCTGCACACGGTCAACGACGCCGTCGACTACGTGGCCGCCAAGCTCCACCTGGCCTAGGCCGACCGCTTGGCTCGAGGGATCGACGCTCTCGCCGCACGGGTGGGCCTGGATCCGTCCAGCCCGCGGCTGGCGACGGCCCTCACCCACTCGAGCTACGCCGCCGAGAACGGCGTCGAGTCCAACGAGCGCCTCGAGTTCCTCGGCGACGCCGTCGTCGACCTCGTGGTCGCCGACCTCATCGTCACCGACTATCCCTCCCTCAACGAGGGGACGGGCTCTCTGGTGCGCAGCCGCGTGGTGAACGAGGGCTCGCTCGCGCGCGCCGCGCGCGAGCTCGGGCTGGGACCGGCGCTGCGGGTGGGCCGCGGGGTCGCCAAGGAGCGGGGCGTCGAGCGGCCGAGCCTCCTCGCCGACGCCTTCGAGGCGCTCGTGGCGGCCCTCTACCTCGAGCGGGGCTTCGGGGCCGCGCGGGCCTTCGTCGCCGAGGCGCTCGGCGAGGCGATCGCCGAGGCGGCGAGCGAGCCGGCCGGGGTCGTCGACCCCAAGGCGCTGTTGCGCCAGTGGGCCGAGTCGAGCGGTCGGGGCACGCCGCGCTACGAGGTCGACGCCGAGGGGCCGGCCCACGACCCGCGCTTCGTCGCGCGCGTCGAGCTCGACGGCCGCGAGCTCGCCCGGGGCGAGGGGCGCTCGAAGAAGGCCGCCGAGGTGGCCGCGGCCCGCACCGCACTCGAGGCCCGCGATGCCTGAGCTGCCCGAGGTCGAGACGGTCCGCGCGGTCCTCGCTCGCGACCTGGTGGGCAAGAAGATCAAGGCGGCGAGCGTCACCAACGGCCGGGTGGTGCGCCGTCACAAGTCCGCCAAGGAGTTCCGCGCGCTGGTCGAGGGGCGCAGCGTGCGCAGCGCCGAGCGCCTCGGCAAGTACCTCGTCTTCGCCCTCGACAACCAGACGAACCTCGTCGTGCACCTGGGCATGAGCGGCCAGCTGCTGCGCGCGAAGGGCCCCAAGGACCCCAAGCCCAAGCACACCCACGCGGTCTTCACGTTGAGCCCGGGCGGCGAGCTGCGCTTCGTCGACCCGCGGACCTTCGGCGAGATGTTCGTGTCCACCCCGCCGGCGCCGGGCGAGCCGATCGAGGTGTCGAAGTTCGCGCGCCTGTCGGTCGGGGGCGAGGGGCTCGCCCGGCGCGCCCGGGTGCCCGAGCTCGCGCACCTCGGCCTCGACCCCTTCGAGGACCAGTACGGCTGGGACCGCTTCGCGGCGGTGCTGCGCAGCCGCACGACGGCCCTGAAGGCCGTCCTCACCGACCAGGACATCCTGTGCGGGATCGGCAACATCTACTCCGACGAGATCCTCTTCGCGGCGGGACTGCGCTACGACCGGGCGAGTGCGTCGCTCTCGACGATCGAGATCCGCCGGCTGCACCGCTCGATCACCGAGGTGCTGTCCGAGGCGATCAAGCACGGGGGCTCGACGCTCGCCGACGAGCAGTTCATCGACCCCGAGGGCCGACCGGGCACCTACCAGCAGTTCCACCAGGTCTACGCCCGCGAGGGACTGGCCTGCTTCCAGTGCCGGGGGCCGATCGAGCGCGTGACCTTCCACGGCCGCTCGACGTTCTACTGCCCGCGCTGCCAGTCCTAGTCGGGCCCGGGGCGCCGCGGTCGCGGTTGCTAGCGTTCAGCCGTGTTCTTGAAGCGGCTGACCATGCGGGGGTTCAAGTCCTTCGCCGACCCCACGACACTGGAGTTCGAGCCGGGGGTCACCGCGGTGGTGGGTCCCAACGGCTCGGGCAAGTCCAACGTCGTCGACGCCGTCGCCTGGGTGCTCGGCGCCCAGAGCACGCGGCTCCTGCGCAGCTCGCGCATGGACGACGTCATCTTCGCCGGCACCGCCCAGCGCCCGGCGCTCGGGCGGGCCGAGGTCTCGCTCACCCTCGACAACGCCGCCGGACGCCTCCCGGTCGAGGGCGCCGAGGTCACGGTCTCGCGAACCCTCTTTCGCAACGGCGAGTCGGAGTACGCGATCAACGGCACCACCTGTCGGCTCCTCGACGTCCAAGAGCTCCTCGGCGACTCCGGCGTCGGTCGTCAGCAGCACATGATCATCGGTCAGGGCCAGCTCGACTCGATCCTCTCGTCGAACCCCGAGAACCGGCGCGCGGTGATCGAGGAGGCGGCGGGCGTCCTCAAGCACCGCCGCCGCAAGGAGCGCTCCGAGCGCCGTCTCGCCGCCACCCAGGAGAACCTCGAGCGACTCGGCGACCTCGTGCGCGAGGTGCGCCGCCAGATGCGCCCCCTCGAGCGCCAGGCCGCCTCCGCGCGGACCTTCGCCGGGGTCGAGGCCGAGCTGCGCGAGGCGCGCGCCACGCTCTTCGCCACGCGCCTCGCGCGCTACGGGCGGCGCCTCGGCGAGCTCGACGCCGCGCTCGAGGCGTCGGCCCAGCGCGAGCGCGAGCTGCGCGCCGAGCTCGTCGCCCTCGACGCGCAGGCGACCGCCACGGCCGCCGAGATGGGCTCGCGCCGTGAGGAGAGCCTGGCGACCTCGCTCGCCACGGTGCGCAGCCTGGCCGAGCGCGCCCGGGGCCTGACCTCGGTGATCGACGAGCGGCGCCGGGCGCTCGACCAGGCCCTCGTGGCCTCGGCCGACGAGAACGTGATCGCCAACCTCGAGGCCGACGCCGCGCGCCTCGCCGAGGACCTGACCGCGCTCGCCGACGAGGAGGTCGAGCTCGCCGCGCTGCGCGCGCGGGCCGACGAGGCCCGGGAGGCCCTCGAGGCGGCCCGGGCCGCGTTCGAGGCCCACGGCGAGGTCTCGGGCGCCCTCGCCGAGGAGAGCCTGCGCGGGGCGCGCGAGCAGGTGGCCCTGCTCGAGCGGGCGGTCGCCGACGCCCGCGAGCGCGAACGGCGCGTGCGCGACGAGATCGACGTCGTGCGCGCGCGCCGGGACGAGGCCGAGGCCGCCCTCGCGCGCAGCGCCCTCGCGACGACCGAGGGGGCCGCCCGGCGGGCGGGGGCGCGCGAGGCGCGTGACCGGGCCCAGGGCGAGGTCGAGGCCGGTGAGACGCTGCTCGGCGCCGTCGAGGCCGAGCTGGCCGGCGCCGTCGAGGCGGCCGCGCGCGCCCAGGCCCGCGCCGAGACGCTCGAGCGGGCCCACGACGAGCTCTCCGGCGCCGGGGGACGGGCGATCCTCGGCGGCCTCGAGGGTGTGCTCGGCGCCTTCCTCGACCTCATCGAGGTCGACGCGGGGTCCGAGCGGTCCGTCGAGTCGGCGGCCGGCGCGTCGGTCGGGGCGATGGTCGTCGAGGGCCGCGCCAGCGCGCGCCGGGCCCTCGCGGCGCTGCGCCGCGAGGGCGGGGCCGGGCTCATCCTGGCCGTCGCCGAGGGCGACGTCGCCCCCGTCGTCGCCCCGCCGGGCTGTCGGTCGCTGCGCGAGCGGGTGCGCGCGCGCGCCGGGGCGCCGGCCCACGTCGAGCGCGTCCTCGACGCGCTGTTCGCCCGGGCCGTCGTCGCCGCCGGGTGGGAGGCGGCGGTGGAGGTGGCCATCGAGCACCCGGACCTCGTGGTCGTGACCGACGAGGGCGACCGCTTCGCCGCGACCGGCTGGCGGGTGGCCTCGGGCCGGGCGGTCGTGACCCGCCAGACGGTCGAGGAGGCCGTGGCCGCGGCCCGCCTCGCCGAGGCCCTCGTCGAGCCGGCCCGCGAGGCCCGCGAGAGTGCCGCCGCCGCGCTGGCGCGAGCCCGCGCGACCCTGGCCGACGCGGCGCGCGCACTGGCCGAGTCCGAGGCGCACGGCGAGCAGGTCGCCGCCGACGCGGTGCGCCTCGAGCGCGAGCGCGAGGCCGCGCGCACGCGCCTGGAGGAGCTCGTCGCCGAGGCCGACGCGCTCTTAGAGCGCGTCACCGCCCTCGAGGCCGACCTCGTCGCCCGGCGCGAGACGCTGCCGACCCTCGAGGCCGACGTCGCGGACCTGGCCGAGCGGGTCGGGGCCCGCCGCGACGCCGAGGCCCGCCTCGAGGCGGCCCGCGCCGAGGCGCGGGGGGTCCTCGACGAGCTCACCGCCCGCGAGGCCGAGCTGGCCGAACGTCGCCGGCTCATCGAGGCGCGCCGCGACGAGGTCGAGCGCCGGCTCGAGGGCCGGGCCACCGAGCGCGAGGCGGCGTCGCGCCGGCGTCTCGCGCTCGAGGCCGACCGCGACGCCCTCGAGCGGCTGCGCGCGGTCGCCGAGCGCTGCGTCCTCGAGACGAGGGTGGCCCACGGGGCCCTCGAGGCGACCTACCGCGAGCAGCTCGAGGCCACCCGGGCCCGGGCCGGGCTGCTCGAGGACGTGCGGGCCCAGCGCGCCGACGCCGACGAGCGCCTGCGCGTGCTCGCCGAGCACCGACGCGACCAGGAGGTCGAACGGGCCGAGGTGTCCCTCATGATCCAGACCGTCCACGACGCGGTGCGCCACGAGCTCGCCGTGGGGGCCGAGGCCCTCGACGCGGTCGACGAGGCCGCGGTCGACCTCGGGGCGCTCGAGGGACGCGTCGCCGAGCTCGAGGCTCGCATCACCTCGATGGGGCCGATCAACCCCCTGGCCCTCGAGGAGCTCGCGAGCCTCGAGGAGCGTTACGCCGAGCTCGACGCCCAGGTGAGCGACGTGCGCCACGCGCGCCGCGAGCTCCAAGAGGTGCTGCGCGCGCTCGACGAGGAGATCATGGAGACCTTCACCTCGGCCTTCGCCGACGTGAACGAGCACTTCTCGAGCCTCATCGCGATGCTCTTCCCGGGTGGGCAGGGCCGGCTCACCATGTCCGACCCCGACGACCCGCTCAACACCGGGGTCGAGATCGAGGTGCGCCCGATGGGCCGCAACGTCCGGCGGATCTCGCTGCTCTCGGGCGGCGAGCGCTCGATGGCGGCGCTGGCCTTCCTCTTCGCGGTCTTCCGCTCGCGGCCCTCGCCCTTCTACCTCATGGACGAGGTCGAGGCCGCCCTCGACGACGTGAACCTCCAGCGCTTCTTGACCCTGGTCGACGAGTTCCGCGACGAGGCGCAGCTGATCATCGTCACCCACCAGAAGCGCACGATGGAGTCGGCCGACGCCCTCTACGGGGTCACCATGGTCCCCGGGGGGTCCTCCAAGGTCGTCAGCCAACGCGTCACCCGTTCGCCCGAGCCGGTCGCGACGTGATCGTCCTCTACGTCGTCCTCGCGGTCGTGGCGGTGGTGGCCGTCGGCCTGGTCGTGGCGCGGGCGCGTCGACGCGCCGGCGCGCCGGCCGTCCCCGCCGTGCCCCTGCCCGAGGTGCTCGTCGCCGAGGCGACGGCCATCCCGGCGCTCGCCCCCGAACCCGGGCTCGCCGAGCGGCTCGCCGCCAGCCGGGGGGTCTTCGACCGGGTGCGCGGCCTCGGGGCCGGGCGCCTCGACGAGGACCAACTGGGCCTGGTCGAGGAGGTCCTGCTGCGCAGCGACGTGGGCCTCGCCACGACGACCGAGGTGCTCGCGCGCCTGCGCGCGGACGGCGCGCCCGAGGGCGTGGCGAGCGCCGTGCGCGAGATGCTCCTCGCCGGCTTCGACACCGAGCGTGCCGTGCGCGAGGCCGCCGAGCCGGGCCGCGTGCCGGTGTGGCTCGTGGTGGGGGTGAACGGCGTGGGCAAGACGACCTCGATCGCGAAGCTCGCCCAGCGCCTCATCGACGAAGGCAAGAGCGTGCTGCTCGCCGCCGGGGACACCTTCCGCGCCGCCGCCGCCGACCAGCTCGAGGCCTGGGCCACGCGCACCGGCAGCGAGATCGTCCGGGCCGCCGAGGGGGCCGACCCGGGCTCGGTCGTCCACGACGCCATCGGCCGGGCCCGGGCCCGGGGTGTGGACATCGTGCTGGCCGACACCGCCGGGCGTCGGCCCAATAGCGCCAACCTGCTCGACGAGCTGCGCAAGGTCCGCCGCGTCGCCGATCGCGAGCCCGGTCAGGTGATCGAGACGCTGCTCGTGCTCGACGCCACCACCGGCCAGAACGCGCTCAGCCAGGCGCGCGAGTTCCTCGCCGCGGCCGCGGTGACCGGGATCGTCCTCACCAAGCTCGACGGCACGGCCCGGGGGGGCGTCGTCGTGGCGATCGAGCGCGAACTCGGCATCCCGGTCAAGTTCGTGGGGGTCGGCGAGGGCGTGCACGACCTCGTGCCCTTCGACCCCGAGGCGTTCGTCGACTCGCTGCTCGGGGCCTGACCGGTAGCCTCGGGCCGTGTTCGACGCCCTCTCCGAGCGCCTGGAGCGCATCAGCGACGGCCTGCGCTCGCGCGGGCGGCTCAGCGCCGGCGACCTCGACGAGGCGCTCGGCGAGGTGCGCACCGCCCTGCTCGAGGCCGACGTCGAGTTCTCGGTGGTGCGGGCCTTCCTCGAGGCGGTGCGGACCCGACTGGCCGGCGCCGCCCTCAGCCAGAGCCTGACCCCCGGCCAGCAGGTCATCAAGGCCGTCCACGACCAGCTGATCGAGATCCTCGGGGCCGCGCCCCTCAAGGTCACCTACGCCTCGCGCCCCCCCACGGTGGTGCTGCTCGCCGGGCTCCAGGGCGCGGGCAAGACGACGGCCGCCGCCAAGCTGGCCCTCTGGTTCAAGCAGCAGGGCCGCCAACCCCTGCTCGTCGGCGCCGACCTCCAGCGACCGGCGGCGGTCGAGCAGCTGCGCGTGCTCGCCGCCCAGGCCGGGGTGGACGTCTTCAGCGAGCCGACCGACCCGGTCGAGGTGGCCCGCCGGGGCCTCGACGAGGCCCGCCGGCTCGGGCGCGACGTCGTCATCGTCGACACGGCCGGCCGTCTCAGCGTCGACGCCGCCCTCATGGACGAGGTGCGCCGCGTCGCGGCCGTCGTCGAGCCCCACTACACCTTCCTCGTCATCGACGCGGCCACCGGCCAGGACGCCGTGGTGACCGCGCGCGCCTTCCACGAGACGCTCGAGCTCACGGGCCTCGTGGTGACCAAGCTCGACTACGACGCCCGCGGGGGCGCGGTGCTGTCGGCCCGCGGGGTCGTCGGCCGGCCGGTGGTCTTCGCCTCGAGCGGGGAGAAGCTCGCCGACTTCGACCTCTTCTACCCCGAGCGGATGGCCTCGCGAATCCTCGGCATGGGCGACGTGATGACCCTCATCGAGCAGGCCGAGCGCGCCATGGACGCCGAGGTCGTCGCCGAGTCGGCCGGGCGGATGGTGGCGGGCACCTTCACCCTCGACGACTTCCTCGCCCAGCTCGCCCAGGTGCGCAAGATGGGCTCGCTCGGCGGACTGATGCGCCTCATGCCCGGGGTGACCCGCGAGATGCGCCAGGCCGCGAGCAACGTCGACGAGCGCGAGATCGACCGGGTGGAGGCGATCGTGCGCTCGATGACCCCGGCCGAGCGGCGCGACCCCTCGATCATCGACGGCTCGCGCCGCACCCGCATCGCCCGGGGGTCGGCCACCTCGGTCGCCCAGGTCAACCAGCTGCTGCGCCAGTTCAGCGAGATGCGCAAGATGATGCGCCAGATGGGCTCGGGGGGCGCCCCGGCGCTGCCCCCGGGGATGGGCAAGCTCGCGGCCGCGGTGAAGGCCCGGGGCGCCGACGGCCTCGCCGGGCTGCCCGCCGGGCTCGGGGCCGCGCCGTCGCGCCCGGCCCCGCCGCCCGGGGCGCGGGGCAAGAAGAAGAAGGGCGGTCGGGTGACCCCGCCCAAGCAGCGATAGACTCTCAGACTCGGGCGCCGCGCCCTCAGAGACTCCACCGAAGGGAACAGAACTCGTGGCCGTGAAGATTCGCCTGGTGCGCATGGGCAAGAAGAAGCAGCCCACCTACCGCGTCGTCGCCGCCGACAGCCGCCGGCCCCGCTCCGGGGCCTTCCTCGAGATCCTCGGGACCTACCAGCCCCGGGGGCTCTCGGCCGCCGAGCCCGAGACCGTCGTCGCGATCGACAACGACAAGGTCGTGGCCTGGCTGAAGAACGGCGCCCAGCCCACCGAGCGGGTCGCCCGCCTGCTCAAGGCCTCGGGCGCCCTGGAGGCCTTCGAGGCCGCCAAGGCGGACTCGTGAGCGAGGCGAGCGACGGCTACGTCGAGGGCGACGTCAACACCCTCGACGAGGCGCTGGCCCCCACGGCCGCGGGCGTGCTCGAGTACGTCGCGCGGGCCATGGCCGACGAGCCCGACGCCGTCTCGGTCGAGGCGGAGCGCAAGGGCCGCACGGTCGTGCTGTCGCTGCGGGTCGGGCCCGACGACATGGGCCGGGTGATCGGCCGACGGGGCCGGACCGCCCAGGCGCTGCGCTCCCTCGTCGCCGCCGCCGGGGCGCGCGACGACGTCACGACGAGCGTCGACATCGTCGACTGAGCGTGGCCGAGCGGTCCACGCTCGAGGTCGGGCGCGTCGTGCGGGCCCACGGGCTGCGCGGCGAGGTCGTGGTCGACCTGTGGAGTGACCGCACCGAGCGCCTCGAGCCCGGGAGCGTCCTGTCGAGCGCCCGCGGCGACTTGCGCGTGGTGAGCGCCGCGCGCCACCAGGCGCGCTGGCTGGTGCGCTTCGAGGGGGTCGAGGACCGCGCCGGCGCCGAGGCGCTGCGCGGGGTGGCGCTCGGCGCGACGCGGCTCGAGGACCCCTCGGTGATCTGGGTCGACCAGCTCTTCGGGGCCGAGGTCGTCGAGCGCGGCGTCGTGCGCGGCCGGGTCGTGTCGGTCGAGGCCAACCCGGCGAGCGACCTGCTGGTGCTCGACACCGGGGCCCTGGTGCCCCTCGCCTTCGTGCGCGAGGTCGAGGCCAACGCGCGCGTCACCGTCGAGGCGCCCGAGGGGCTCTTCGAGTGACCTTCGCCGTCGACGTCGTCACCCTCTTCCCCGGGGCCGTCGCGGACTACTGCGCCACCTCGGTGCTGGGGCGGGCCCGCGAGGCCGGGGTGTGGCGGTTGCGCACCCTGGACCCGCGCGACCAGACCGACGACGCCCACCGCAGCGTCGACGACGCGCCGCTCGGTGGCGGTGCCGGCATGGTGATGCGGGCCGAGCCGATCGTGCGCACCGTGCGCGCGACCCCCGACCTCGCCCGCCCGGTCATCGCCCTCACCCCGGCCGGGCGCCCGTTCGACCAGGACCGGGCCCGCGCGCTCGCGACCACGGGCGGGCTCACCCTGGTGTGCGGGCGCTACGAGGGGATCGACCAGCGGGCGATCGACCTCGTGTGCGACGAGGAGCTCTCGGTGGGCGACGTCGTGCTCGCCGGCGGCGAGCTGGCGGCCCTGGTGGTGATCGAGGCGGTGGTGCGCCTCCTGCCCGGGGCGCTCGGCAACGAGGCCTCGATCGAGGAGGAGTCCTTCGCCGAGGGGCTCATCGAGTACCCCCACTACACCCGCCCGGCCGTCTTCGAGGGACTCGCCGCCCCGGCGGTGCTGCTCTCGGGCGACCACGGCCGGGTCGCGCGCTGGCGCCGGGCCCAGAGCCTGGTGCGCACCCTCGAGCGCCGCCCCGACCTCCTCGAGCGTCGCGGCGGCCTCTCGGACGAGGAGCGGGCACTCCTCGAGGAGTTCGCGAGCCCGCCCGAGCCCTGAGCGTCGCCCCCTCGAGCGGCTAGACTCCTAGGGCTCGAGATCCGAAAGGGACCCACCCATGAACCCCACCGACCTCGTCGACCGCGACTCGCTGCGAGACGACGTCCCGTCCTTCCGCCCCGGCGACACCGTGAAGGTGCACGTCCGGGTGGTCGAGGGCACCCGCCAGCGGGTCCAGGTGTTCCAGGGCGTCGTCCTGCGCCGTCAGGGCTCGGGACTGCACGAGACCTTCACCGTGCGCAAGGTGAGCTTCGGGGTCGGCGTCGAGCGGACCTTCCCCGTGCACGCCCCGACCATCGACAAGATCGAGGTCGAGACCTTCGGCGACGTGCGCCGGGCCAAGCTCTACTACCTGCGCGAGCTGCGCGGCCGGGCGGCGAAGATCAAGGAGCGGCGCGTCACCGAGCGCGCCTAAGAGGTGAGCGAAGAAGAGCTCGACGAGTACGAGGCCACCCTCGAGCTCGGCCTCGTCCAGGAGTACAAGGCCGTCGCCGGCATGTTCGACTACGCCGTCGAGACCGACCGCCGGTTCTACCTCGCCAACGAGGTCGAGCTCACCGTCCACGACGACTCCACCCCGGCCATGATCGAGGTGAACCTGCGCGACGCGTGGGTCTGGGACATGTACCGCACGGCCCGGTTCGTCCCCTCGGTGCGGGTCCTGACCTTCCGCGACGTCAACGTCGAGCGCCTGCCCAAAGAGGAGCTCCACCCCTAGGTGGACCTCGTCGCGCGCGCCACCGGGGCGGCCGACCTGGCGCGCGCGCGCGCGGCGACCCGCGACGCCGTGCTGGTGTGGCGCTGCCGCGACGCCGACACCGCGGTCGCGGCCGGCGCCCTGGCCGGCGACCGGCGCCTCCCGTCCCTGGGGTTGTGGCTCGAGGTCTCGGGGGACTACCCGGCCGCCCTCGCCGCGCGCGACGCGAAGACGGTGGCGGCCCTGGTGGGCTTGGGGGACGTCGTGATCGAGGCCCGCGAGCACGCACGCGCCCACGCCGCGGTGGTCGAGGCCCTCCTCGGCGGCGGTCCGGTAGACCTGGTCAACGAGGTCGCGACCATCGAGGGCGCCTACAACCGACCCGCGCCGCGCCCGCCCGTGCGGGTCTGGGCCCTCGAGGGCGGGCGCCTGGTCGGGGGTGGCCAGAGCCTCGGGCTCGTCGCCTCGGGGAGCGACGCGTTGGGGGAGTGGCGCCGCTACGGGGTCGGGGACGCGGGGTCCTAGGCGGGCTGGTGGGCGATCCGGTCGGGGCGGATCCGCACGGTGACGCGCACCTCGCCCTCGGACCGGTAGGGGTAGTGGTCGACCCCGAGGTACTTCTTCGCCAGCCGGTCGATCACCTCGTCCGCCCCCTTGGTGGTGAAGGCGACGACGGTGCCGCGCACGGCGACGTTCGCCTGGGGGTCGTCGAGGTCGGTGATCGAGACGGCGACCCGCGGGTCGTTCGCCAGGTTGCGGGCCTTGGCGCGTCCGAGGGCGGTGTTGATCACGATCTCCTCGCCGTCGAGCTCGACCCAGACGGGGGTGACGTTGGGGTGGCCGTCGGGCTCCAGGCTGGCCACGTGGGCGAGGGCGCGTGAGTCGAAGATGCGGCGGGCGGCGTCGGTGAAGGTGTCGGTCATCAGCTCTCGAGGCTAGTGGCGCCGCCCACTAGGTTGTCAATCGTGAACATCGGCGCCCACGTCCGCGGCGGCGGCAACCTGGTCCACTCGCTCGACGAGGGCGTGGCCATCGGGGCCACGTCGATCCAGGTCTTCACCCAGAGCCCGCGCATGTGGAAGCCGAGCCTGTACGCGCCCGAGGTGTTGGCGGCCTTCCGCGAGGCCCAGGCCCGTCACCCGAGCGTCTCGGACACCTTCTGTCACGCGACCTACCTCATCAACCTGGCCACCGCGGACCTCGAACTCTACGAGAAGTCGGTCGCCACCTTGACCCACAACCTGTCGGTGGCGCGCGGCATGGGCGCCGGGGGGCTCGTCCTGCACGTGGGCTCGCACCTGGGCGCCGGCTTCGACGACGTCGTGCGCCAGGTCGCCGACGCCCTCACCCGAGCCCTCGACGGCGCCGACCCGGCGCCGGCCGGCGTGGCCGATTGCCCCATCCTGATCGAGAACGCCGCGGGCGCCGGTGGCACGGTCGGCCGCTCGCTCGCGGAGATCGAGTTCCTCATCGACGCCTGCCACGGCGACGACCGCCTCGGACTGTGCATCGACACCCAGCACCTCTGGGCGAGCGGGGTCGACTACTCCACGATCCCGGGCGCCGAGGCGCTGGTCTCGGAGGTGGGGCGCCGGATCGGCCTAGCGCGCCTGCGCTGCTTCCATTTGAACGACTCGAAGATCGAACTGGGTGGCAACCGAGACCGGCACGCCAACATCGACGAGGGGACCATCGGGACGATGGGGCTCGCGCCGCTGGTGGGTCACCCGGCGATCCGCGAGCTGCCACTCCTGCTCGAGGTGCCCGGTGACGGTGGGGGACCGCGGGCACGCGACGTCCTCGCGGCGCGCTACGCGGTCGAGGTGGGTGTCGCCCTCTACGAGGGCCGACCGATTCCCCCCGCGCCTGTCCTACCGGCGACGTCCCCCCTCGTCGCGAAGAAGTCTCCGGCCAAGAAGGCCGCCGCGTCGACCACAGCGAGGAAGTCTCCGGCGAAGAAGGCGGCCGCGACGAAAGCCCCGGCTAAGAAGGCCGCCGCGACGAAAGCCCCGGCCAAAAAGGCCGCCGCGTCGACCACAGCGAGGAAGTCTCCGGCGAAGAAGAGCACGCTGAAGAAGGCAACCGCGACCAAAGCCGCCGTGACGAAGGCGACGGCTCGTCGGCCGGTGGCAAGAAAGACCCGGTCGCAGGGTGGCACGGAGGGCGCGGCACGCGCCCGCAAGTAGGAGGGCGGTATGAGCCAGTTCCGTATCGAGTCCGACACGATGGGAGAGATCGAGGTCCCGTCCGACCACTACTGGGGAGCCCAGACCGAGCGGAGCCTGCATCACTTCGCTATCGGCCACGACACGATGCCGCCGGCGCTTATTCGCGCCTTCGGTGTCTTGAAGCTCGCCTCGGCGAGGGTGAACGAGGCACTGGGCAAGCTCGACGGTGAGAAGGCCCGACTCATCGAACGGGCAGCCCAGGAGGTCGTCGACGGGGCCCTCGATAGTGAGTTCCCACTACGGATATGGCAGACCGGCTCGGGGACCCAGACCAACATGAACGTCAACGAGGTCATCTCCAACCGAGCCATCGAGCTCGCCGGCGGAGAGCGCGGCACGAAGAAGCCCGTCCACCCGAACGACGACGTGAACATGTCCCAGTCGTCGAACGACACCTTCCCCACGGCGATGCACATCGCGGCCGTGATGGAGATCACCGGACGGCTCAGCCCGGCGGTCCAGCGCCTGCGCGACGCCCTGGCCGCGAAGTCCGAGGCCTTCACCGGAGTGACCAAGATCGGCCGGACGCACCTGATGGACGCCGTCCCGCTCACCCTCGGCCAGGAGTTCTCGGGCTACGTCGCCCAACTCGACGCGGACCTCGCGCGTCTCGACGCGGTGCTGCCCGGGCTGCTCGAGCTCGCGGCCGGCGGCACCGCCGTGGGCACGGGCCTCAACACCCACCCGGAGTTCGGCGAGCGGGTGGCCGCCGAGATCGCCCGACTGACGGGCCAGCCGTTCGTGACGGCGCCGAACAAGTTCGCGGCCCTGGCCGCCCACGACGCCCTCGTCTTCGCCCACGGGGCGCTCAAGACCTTGGCGGCGAGCCTCACCAAGATTGCCGACGACCTACGGTGGCTCGGATCGGGCCCTCGCGCGGGGCTCGCGGAGTTGCGCCTGCCCGAGAACGAGCCCGGCAGCTCGATCATGCCGGGCAAGGTGAACCCCACCCAGAGCGAGGCCATGATCATGGTCGCGATCCAGGTCTTCGGCAACGACACGGCGGTCTCGATCGCGGGCTCCCGGGGCAACCTCGAGCTCAACGTGTGCAAGCCGGTGATCATCCACAACGTCTGCCACTCGATCGACCTGCTGACCGACGCGTGCGACCGGTTCCGGGAGTTCTGCGTCGAGGGTCTCGAGCCCGACTACGAGCAGATCGAGCACCACCTCAACAACTCGCTCATGCTCGTGACGGCGCTCAACCCCCTCATCGGCTACGACAAGGCCGCCCAGGTGGCGAAGAAGGCCCACAAGGAGCGCACGACGCTGCGCGAGGCGGCCCTCGCGCTCGGCTACCTGAGCGCCGAGGAGTTCGACCGGGCGATCGTCCCGTCGGAGATGACCCACCCGTAGCCGGCGGGTCCGCGGCTACGCGCCGGCGGGTCCCCCCGGTGTGGTCAGGGACTCGAGGTAGTCCCCGACGTTGTCAAAGCTCGCCTCGAGCCCGTCGTAGCGGGTCATGTGGGCGCGTCCGGCCGCGTCGCGGAAGACCAGGCGGTTGGTGAGCCTCGTCAGGCCGTCGACCTCGGCCAGCTCCATCGTCTCCACGGCCTCGGCGTCGGGCCACCCCTCGAAGGACCACGTCTGGACCGTGCGGTGGGGCGGGTCGACCTCGAGGAACGTGCCGCGGAACGAGCACTCCGTGCCGTCGCTCGTGACCATGACGTAGTGGTAGGCCCCGCCGACGCGCAGGTCGATCTCACAGACCGTCATCGCCTCACCGAAAGGGGCGAAGTGGTGTCGTACGTGCTCGGGCTGGGTGAAGACGTCGAAGACGAGCTGGATCGGCGCGTCGAAGTCCCGCGTGACCCGGACCTCGAGCTCGCTCGGGAACTCCGCGCTCGCGCGGTGGCGTCGATGGGATGAGGGTGTCACGGTGTCCCCGCCTTTCCTTGGAGGTCGTAAAGGTACGACCCGGCCCGGTCCAGCCGCGCGTTCACCGCGACCTCGTAGCGCGTGAGCCAGTCGGCTAGGGCGCGCAGCCGCGCCGACTCGAGGCGGTAGAGCCGCCGCCGCCCCACCGCGCGACAGCGCACGAGCCCGGCGTCGCTCAGGGCGCGCAGGTGCTTCGACACCCGGGGCTGGGCGAGCCCGAGCTCGGCCACGATCTCGCCGACCGACCTCTCCCCGTCGCGCAGCGCGTCGAGGACGCCGCGACGGGTCGGGTCGCCCAGGGCCGCGAAGGCGTCGGCCGCACTCTTCCCCTCGGTCACGTCGTCATCATATTCCATAACAGGAATATGTCGAGGGAACCGTAACGGGGCCCGGAGACGACGAGACCCGGGCGCCTCGGAGCGCCCGGGTCTCGTCGGTCGGCGGCTAGGGCTGCGGCGGCGTGTCGCCCGTCGTCGTGCCGGGCGCCCCGAGGGAGCTGATCAGGCCCGAGACGATCGGCGTGCCGAGGCCCGTCGGGCTGTCCCAGCCGGCGCGCGCGTTGAAGCCGGGCGCGGTGGCTGGGAAGTTGTTCGAGCCCACCGTGACGTCGTGGAAGTCCTGGGCGTAGGTCGACGGGTTCGACGCCAGGCCGTAGAGCACGGGGTTCATCGCTCCGAGATCGGAGCCGTGGGCTTGGTCGAGGTCGGCCGTGATGGCGGCCCAGCTCGGCGAGGCCTCACTGGTCCCGCCGAAGAAGTAGAAGCCACTGTTCGGACCGAGGAAGCCCAGGTAGATCATCGTCGCGGTGTAGACCGAGGCGTTGAACGACACGTCCGAGGTCCAGCGCGTCGACAGTCCCAGGCTGGACTGGTACGACGGTGCCCCGAAGAGGGTCGAGGGGGCCCCGCCGGTGGCGCCGAACTGACCGTGGGCGCAGCCGAACGGGCAGTTCGTGGCGTCGTTCCAGGCCGTCTCGCTGCCGTATCCACCACTTGACGAGAGGAACAGGTCCGTGCCGCCGGTCGAGGTGACGTTGGGGTCCGACGCCGGGTAGGAGGCGTTCGCCGCGGCGAGGCCGCCGGTCGCGCCGTTGTCTCCCGAGGACGCGAAGACGCTGATGCCCTGGGCCACGGCCTGGGCGAAGATCTTGTGCGACTGGAGGAACTGGATGTTGTTGCCCCCACCGGCGATCGCCCCCTCGTTCGAGCCGTAGCTCATCGTGAGGACGTCACCGAGGTGGTTGTCGACGGCGTAGGCGACGGCGTTGTTGAGCGCGTTGCCGTAGTTGGTCGGTGCGACCACGAGGTTGATCGTTGCCCCGGGCGCGAGCGCGTGCACCGTCTCGACGTCGAGGCTCGTCTCCTCGGCCCAGCCGTACGCGTTGCCGGTCTTCGCGATGCCACCGTTGAAGTTGGGCTGGCCCTCGGGGTAGTAGACGTTCAGGTTCGCCGCGGGCAGTCCGAACGTCGCGTCGTAGGTCGCGAGGTCACTCTGGATCGTCGGGCTGCCGAAGGCGTCGATGATGGCGACCGAGGTGCCCGTGCCGGCGAGCTGGCCGTCGATTGTCCAGGGGATCGAGTACGCCTGATGGAACTGCTGGGGCCCGTAGCAGGCGAAGCCGTAGGCGGCGATGCAGCCGCCCGGGTCCGAGCCGTCGGCCGGCGAGAACGTGGCGCCCATGCGGATCGCGATGGGGTGGACGGTGTAGACGATGTTGGCGCCGTTGCCGCTGGAGCTGGCGCCGGCGACGAGCGCCGGGGCGCCGAAGGCGACGAGCGCGCCGGCGGCCGCGCACACGCCGAGGCGTGCGAGCAGACGGTTGGGATGACTGCGGACTCTCATAACTTCCCCCTGTGTCGGTGAGCGCTAGGCCCCTGCACCGAGCACCCTAGGCGGCGCGACGGGCCCCCGTAGGAGAGGTTCGCCGCGCGCTGTGGGGAGCCTCAGGCGAGCTGCACCCACCCCGAGGTGACACAGAGCCCCAGGGCGCACCCGCCCACGAGGCCCGCGGCGAGGGCGAGGGCGACGACCCGACGGCCGCGGCTCGCCGAGCGCCCCGAGGTCGCCCCCATGTACCACGCCGGCAGGAGCCCCATCGGCGCCCCGAGCCAGGCGACCGCGTCGGGGGCGAGGGGGGCGTCGGGGTCGGCCGCGAGGGCGAGCGCCGCGAGCTCCTCGTCGCTGGGCCGCTCGTCGCTCAGTTGACCGGTAGGTTCCATAGGGCCATCCACTTGGTGAGGTCGGCCTCCATGGGGAGGTCGGCGCCGAGGAAGGAGCGCACCCGCAGCTCGAGCTCGTTGTCGCGCTGGGTGGGCCCGGTCGGGGCGAAGGGATAGAAGGTGCCGGTCTTGAAGAGATAGACGAGCCGGACCGACCCCTCGCCCGGCGGCGTCTTGGGCACGAAGCCGAAGACGGCGCACAGGAGCCGCGGCCCGAGGCCGTGCTCGACCATCGAGGAGTTCGCCGCGTGGATCTTCGTGACCAGGCTCTCGAGGTCGGGGTCCTTGAGCAGGACCCACTTGAAGCCGAGGTCGTCGGTGGCGAGGCGGACGTTCTCCTCGGCGCCGAAGTCGAGGAGCTCTTTGATGTCCTCGTCGGTGGCGAGGGTCGCCCCACCGGAGCCGTCCTTGAAGAGCAGCCCGGCCTGACCCGAGGTGACGAGGTCGAGCTCGGTCTCGAGGGTGATCGCCGCCTGGGGCAGGGCGAAGAGGCTGTCGAGGTTGGGCGGGGCCTGCTTCGTGCGCCCGAAGAGCGTGTCGCGCAGCCCCACTAGTGGTTGAGCTCCTTCTCGAGCTTGGCCAGCTGGTCGAGGCGTCGCTCCAGCGAGGGGTGGGTCGAGAAGATGGTCGCGGCGGTGTTGCCCGAGAGCGCGGGGGCGAAGAAGAACTGGTTCATGCTCTCGGCACGGCGCAGGTCCGTCCGGGGGATCTTCGCCATGTCGCCGGTCACGTGCACCAGGGCGCTCGCCAGCACGCTCGGCTTGCCGATGAGGATCGCCCCGGAGCGGTCGGCGGCGAGCTCGCGGTAGCGCGAGAGGGCCATGGTCAGCAAGAAGGCGATCGCGTAGATCACGACCGAGACGAGCATCGTCGCGAGCTCGAGCAGCACGACGTTGTTCTGGTTGCGGCCCCGACCACCCCCGCCGCTCAGCATCGCACCCCACATCGCCATCCGGCTCACCAGTCCCGCCAGCATGCCCACGCCCGAGGCGATGGTCATCACCGCGACGTCGCGGTGGGCGACGTGGGAGAGCTCGTGGGCGAGCACGGCCTCGAGCTCCTCGTCGTTGAGCCGGTGCATCAGGCCGCGGGTCGCGCAGATGACCGCGTGGTTGGGGTTGCGCCCGGTGGCGAAGGCGTTGGGGATGTCGAGCTCGGAGACGCCCACGCGGGGCTTGGCCATGTTGGCCATGAGACAGAGCCGGTCGACGATCTCGTGCAGCCGGGGCTCCTGCTGGGGGGTGACCTCGTGGGCCTGCATGGAGAACATCGCGATCTTGTCGCTGAAGTAAAACTGGGCGAAGAGCAGGGCCGCCGCGATCACGATGACCGTGACGTAGGAGATGCCCAGGGCCAGCAGCACGGTCACGATCACGCCGTAGAGCACGACGAGCGCGAGGCCCGTCAGGAACATCCGGACGTTGAGCCCGTGGTCGGACTCGATCTTCGTCGCGGCCACGGCTAGCTCGGCTCCCCGCTCGTCTCCTCGGCCGGCGCGCCCGCGCTCAGCGCGTCCGCCTCGTCGCCCGAGGCGAGCTGGCTCTTGAGGGCCGCCAGCTGCGCGTCGACGCTCGAGCTGGCCGAGGCCTTGTCGAGCTTCGCCTGGATGTCGTCGGCCGGCCCGGTGAGGTCGGTGAGCGCCCCCGAGGCCAGCAGCTCGTCAAGGGCGCCACTGCGCGCCTGCATCTCGGCGACCTTGTCCTGGGCGCGCTGGAGGGCGGCCCCGGCGTCGTTCATCGAGGTGGAGATGCCCGTGACGGCCTCGTTGACGTGGGTCGACGCCTCGGCGGCGGTGTAGGTCGCCTTGATCGTCTCCTTGCGGGTCCGGAAGGCCTCGATCTCGGTCTGGAGCTTGGTCGCGGTGTCCTCGAGCTTCTGCTCTTGCTCCACGACCGAGGCGTGCTGGGTGTCGAGGTCCTTCAGCTGGGCGGCGATCCCCTCGCGTCGGGTGAGGGCCTCGCGCGCCAGGGGCTCGTCGCCCTGGGCGAGGGCGGCCTTCGCCTGCTCGGCCAGCTTGTCGCCCTGGGCCTTTAGCTGCTCGGCCTGGATCTCGATGCGCTTGCGCGCGGTGGCGACGTCGGCGACGGCCCGCTTGACCTTGGTCAGGTTGTCGAGCTGCTGCTCGTAGGCGAGGTCGAGGGTCTGACGAGGGTCCTCGGCCTTGTCGAGGGCGGCGTTGGCCTTGGCCTGGAAGATCGTCTGTACCCGCTTCATGATGCCCATGGGCCCTCCTTGGCGTACCTCGACAGAATAGGGCGCGCGCCCCGTCGCCGGGTCCAGCCGGGCCCGCGGCGGGCTAAGACCTCGATAAGCCGGCGTCCTGGTCGCGGGCCTCGCGCGCCAGCGTCTCGCGGTGGTCGTCGAGGCGGGCGGCGAGGTCGTCGTCGTCGACGGCCAGGATCCGCACCGCGAGCAGGGCGGCGTTGGCCGCGCCGTTCACCGCGACCGTCGCCACCGGCACGCCGCGGGGCATCTGGACGATCGAGAGCAGCGAGTCCAGCCCGTCCAGGCGCGCGAGGGCCACCGGGACCCCGATGACCGGCAGCGAGGTCATCGAGGCGAGCATCCCGGGCAGGTGGGCGGCCCCGCCGGCGCCGGCGACGATCACCCGCAGGCCTCGGGCCCGGGCTCCGCGGGCGTAGTCGAGCATCGCCTCGGGCGTGCGGTGCGCCGACACGACGCGCGTCTCGAACTGGACCCCGAAGTCGTCGAGGACCTCGGCCGCCCCGGCCATCACCTCGGCGTCGCTCGAGGACCCCATGACGATCCCGACGACGGCGCTCACGGCCACGTCCCCTCCTCGGCGGGCGCGCCGAGGAGGCGCGCACTCTCCCATGCTCTCACGCGCACCTCGTCGGGGTCGTCACCCAGGGCGGTCACGTGGCCCAGCTTGCGTCCGGGGCGCCAGGCCTTGGCGTAGTCGTGGACGACGACGCCCGCGACCGTCGGCGTGCTGGCCGGCGGCGACGGCGCGCCCACGAGGTTGACCATGACCGCGCTGGGCGCCGTCACGGCGACGGGGGCCAGGGCGAGGCCGGCGACGGCGCGCAGGTGCTGGGCGAACTGGCCCTGCGTCGTCCCCTCGATCGTCCAGTGGGCGGTGTTGTGGGGACGCAGGGCGACCTCGTTCACGCTGAGCCCGCGGGGGGTCACGAAGAACTCAATCGCCATGATCCCGATCGGCTCGACCGCCGCGGCGACCCGCTCCGCCAGCGACGCGGCCTCGGCGAGCAGGTCCGCGCCGACCCGGCTGGGGTAGCGCGTCTCGACGCACATGCCGTTGGCCTGGCGGGTGTCGACGAGGGGGTAGGGCGCGAGGGCGCCGTCGGGGGACCGGGCGAGCACCAGGGCGGCCTCGCCGACCAGGTCCAGGCGCTCCTCGACGAGGACCTCGCCGGTGCCCGCCCACGCGGCGATCGTCGCGAGCGCCTCGTCGCGCCCCGCGGGGAAGGCCACGCCCCGACCGTCGTAGCCGCCGCGGGCCCGCTTGACGACGACGGGCGCGTCGAGCGCGTCGAGGGCGCGCGTGGCGTCGGCGTACCGGTCGAGCACCGCGAAGCGCGGCACCGGCAGGCCGGCGCCGGCGAGGGCCCTTCGCTGGTGGGCCTTGTCGACGGCGAAGCGCAGGGCCGCCGCCCGCGGTCGCACGACCGCCCCCTCCCCCTCGAGGCGCCCGAGCACGTCGAGGTCGACCAGTTCGTGGTCGAAGGTGACGACGTCGCTGCGCGCGGCGAGCGCGCGCAGGGCGGACTCGTCGAAGCCGGTGCCGAAGAGGACCTCGTCGGCGACGGCGATCGCCGGGTCCTCGGGCGAGGCGGCCAGCACGACGAGGCGCACCCCGACCCCGTCCTTCGCCTCGCCCATCATGAGGGCCAGCTGGCCGGCGCCCACGACGCCGACGGTCACCTCGCGACGGGCCCCGGGCACGAGGGGAGGCTAGCGGCCCGCCCGCGGCTCCTCGGGGGTCGGGTCCGTGCCGGTACACTGACCGGGCTATGTCGGTCGCCGCCTCGCTGCTCTCCATCGCGCTCTTCATCGCCTTCGCCACGACCGGACTGCAGAAGGTGGTCTTCAACCCGGCCTCCTCGCGCGCGGCCGAGCACCTGGGCTACGCCAAGCGCACCTACCAGCGCGTCGGGGTGATCGAGGTGGTGGGGGCGATCGCGCTCATGGTCGGGCTCGCGGCGCGCCGCTCGGCGCCGCTCGGCCTCGTGAACGAGGTCGGCGCGGGCGTGCTGGTCGTGCTCGCCGGGGTCCTCGTCGTAATGCAACGTCGCCACGGCGACCGGTTCGCCCAGTACGCACCGAACCTGGTGCTGGGCGTGCTGGCCCTGGCGGCGCTGCTCACCCGCGCGCTCTAGGCCCGTGGCCTAGTAGGGCACCGTGGTGTGCTTGAACTCGTTGAGCGCGACGCGGTGCTCCATCAGCCCGACCAGGGTGTCGAGGAGCTCGACCGAGGCGGCCGGGTCGTCCCCGGGCGGGTCCATGTAGCGCACGAAGATGGCGTCGCCCCCGAGGACGAAGGTGGGCACCCCAAAGGCCTGGTAGGCCTCGAACTCCTGGTGGGCCGCGCCGATGACCTTGTGCGGCCGTCGTGAGTCGAGGTCGTCGACGACGGCCCCGACGTCGACCCCGAGCGGGGCCAGGACGGCGTCGAGCTCCGCGCGGGTCGCCAGGCGCACCCCGCGCTCGTGGCGGGCCCGGAAGAGGGCGGCGTGGGTGTCGAGGAAGTGCTCGGGCTGAAGGTCGCGTACCGAGACCGAGGCCGCGAGGGCGAGCAGGTCGCCGTCGCGGGCGGGGTCCTCCCAGACGTCGGGTGCGCCGTCGGGTCGGTGGCCCTGGCTGAGCGACCACGGCACGAAGGTCACCGCGTGATCGGCGCCCGCGCGCAGGGCCTCGACGACGTGCAGGTGGATGTTCTTCGCGAAGGGGCAGCGGTAGTCGTAGGAGAGGGAGAAGGCGCTCACGTCTCGAGACTACGGGACGCGGCTCACACCGGGACCGGGACCCCGCTGGCCCGACAGACGTCGCGGAAGGCGCAGAACCGGCAGGCCTGGACCGACGGCGTGGCCGGGAAGTCCCCGGCGTCGTAGTAGGTCCGCACCCGACGCCACACCGTGGCGGCGGCCCGACGGCGGGCGCGCACGACGGCCTCGGTGACCGGGCGCTCGAGCTCGCGACCGGCGCCCACGTAGAGCAGGCGGATCGACCGGGGCCGCTGGCCGAGGCTCGCCTCGCACAAGGCGGCGTAGAGCTCGGCGTTGGCGAAGGTGTGGACGTCGTAGCGCCGGTCGGGGACCTTGCCGGTCTTGTAGTCGACGATGGTGAGGTCGTCCCCGACTCGGTCGAGCCGGTCGAGGATGCCCAGCAACGGCGCCCCGTCGATCTCGGCGCTGAGTCGCAGCTCGACGCCCTCGGTGGCGACGGCGCTCGGGTCCTCCATCGTGAAGTACGTGTCGAGCGCCGCGGCGACCTCGGAGCGCAGCCGGGCCTCGAGCGCGTCGTCGCAGCCGATGTCGGCGCGCACCTCCTCAGTGAGGACGGCCGCGGTGGCCTCCTCCAACCGGGCCCGGGCCGCCGCGGGCGTGCGCTCGGGCCCCTCGAGGGCGAAGAGGGCCTCGAGCACGGCGTGCACGGCGCGACCCTTGGTGGTCGCGTAGGTGGCCGGCTGGTGGCGCCGCTCGACGGCGCCGTACTGGTAGCGCCGCGGGCAGCTCTGGAAGTCGGCCATCCGCGAGGGCGACAGCGCGGTGGGCAAGGGATGCGCGAGGGCCACCACCCGAGGCTACGGGGTCGCTGTCACGCCGGGTGGCCCGCCACCCCGGCCACAATGGGGGAGTGCCCCGCCGCCCCCTGGTCACCTCGCGCGTCGGGCCGGTCGTGCGCACGCGCGCGTGGAACGGGCTGCGCGACGGTGACCCCGTCGTCGTCGACGAGGACCGGGCGCGCGCCCACGCGTGGGTGTTCGTGGCCCACGCGCGCAACGAGGCGACCGGCGAGGAGTGGGTCGAGGTGCGCGGGGGGCGCGCGGGTGAGGCGAAGGGCCGCGCCTTCGCCCCCCAGAGGATCTACCCGGCCGGCGCGCGCCGCGGCCGCCGGGTCGTCGGGCCCTCCCTCGCGGACGCGCCCCGGCTCGACCTGGCCGACTAGGTGAGACAGAACCCGTTACCCTCGGAGTCGCGCGTCACCGCCCAGCGGTGCTGGCCCTGGCGGTTGAACTCGACGAAGGACGCCCCCCGGGCGACCACGCGATCGACCTCGGCCTCGAGGTCGTCGGGACGGGTGCGCGGGTTGAGGTGCAGTCGGTTCTTCGCGACCTTGGACTGGGCCACGCGCTGGAAGTAGAGGCGCGGCCGGGCCCCACCCGGGTCGTGGGCGGCCGTCGCGTCGCGGAAGGCCCGTCGCCCGTCCACCTCGACGACGTCCGCCGGGGCCAGGTCCCCGCTCTCGAGGAGCCCGGTCACGAAGGCGTGCGCGTCGTGGACCTCGTAGCCGAGCAGCCCGGCCCACCAACGGGCCTGGGCGTGGGGGTCGGCGCAGTCGAAGGTGACCTGGAACTCGGGCGCGGACGCGGGCACCACGACGTCCTCGCACCCCCGGCGCGCTCGCCCGGTCGCGTAGGGTCCGGGCGGGGGAGGGGGCGTCGTGTGGGGTGAGGAGGGAGCGCGGCTCGAGGTGCTGACGGCCCTCTGCGAGGACCCCGCGGCCGCCAGGGAGTTCGACGCGCGGGTCCTCGAGGCGCCGCTCGTCTTCTCGAACGACGACTCGGCGGTCTACCGGGTGGGCGGCGTGCTGGTGAACCTGCTCGACGTGCGCTCGGCCCCCGATCTCGTGGCCCCGGGCGCGGTGGCGGCGCCGGGCCTCGGCGACCGGATCCAGCTGACCATCCCCGTCGTCGACGTCGACGCGGCCTGCGCCGAGCTCGCCCGTCGCGGGGTCACCCTCCACAACGGGCCGATGGACCGGGGGTGGGGGATGCGCACGGCGAGCTTCCGTGACCCGGCCGGCCTGCTGTGGGAGATCGCGGCCGACCTCGCCTGAGCGGCTCGCGGCGTGGGCCCGGGCCGGCGCGCGGGCCGGTGCGTTGCCGACAACGTGTCGAGGACCTCACCCAGGGATGCTCCTAAGGTGGAACTCGGTCGGCGGGCCGATCTCTTGAGGGTTCGCGGCGACGCCGGGTTCGACCCGGGTGAGAGGGGGTGGGCGTGGCCCTGCGCATCGAGGACTACGCGATCATCGGCGACATGCACACCGCGGCGGTCGTCGGCGCCGACGGCTCGATCGACTGGCTGTGCCTGCCCGACTTCGACTCGCCCTCGTGCTTCGCCCGGCTCGTGGGGACCGACTCGCACGGGTACTGGAAGATCGCACCCGCCGGCGGCCCGTCGGCGGTCCTCGCCTCGCGCCGGCGCTACCGGGAGGACTCGCTCGTCCTCGAGACGGAGTTCGACACGGCCACCGGGACCGTGCGGATCTCGGACTTCATGCCCGTCGGGGTGTCGCACCCGCACGTCATGCGCGTGGTCGAGGGGATAGCCGGCACCGTCGACCTGGCCCTCGAGCTGACGCTACGCTTCGACTACGGCGACGCGGTGCCCTGGGTCACCTCCTCGCCGGGGCTGCTGCGCATGACCGCGGGGCCGGACGCCGTCGCGCTCTGGCACCGGGTCCACACGGTGGGCAAGAACCTCACCACCGTCGCCGACTTCACGGTCTCGACGGGCCAGCGCTACCCCTTCACCCTCGTGTGGCATCCCTCGAACGAGGAGCCCCCCGCCCCCCTCGACACCTACTACGCGCTCGAGCACACCGACGCGATCTGGAAGGAGTGGGCCGGGCGCTGCACCTACGAGGGCCCCTGGCGCGACCAGGTGGTGCGCTCCTTGCTCACCCTGAAGGCCCTCACGGTCGAGACGACGGGCGGTATCGTCGCCGCGCCCACGACGTCGCTGCCCGAGACCCTCGGCGGTGGACGCAACTGGGACTACCGCTACTGCTGGCTGCGCGACGCCGCCCTCACCCTCGAGTCCCTGATGCGGGGGGGCTACCTCGACGAGGCCCTGGCCTGGCGCGACTGGCTGGTGCGCTCGGTGGCCGGGGACCCCGCGCGCCTGCAGATCATGTACGGGCCGTCGGGGGAGCGGCGCCTCGTCGAGTGGGAGGCCGACTGGCTGCCGGGGTACGAGTCGTCCACGCCGGTGCGCATCGGCAACGCGGCCTCGGGCCAGTTCCAGCTCGACGTCTACGGCGAGGTGCTGTCGGCGCTGCACGCGGCGGCCCACGCCGACGGGGTGCCCAACGCGGCCGCCTGGGACCTTCAGATCAAGCTGATCGAGTTCCTCGCCTCGGCGTGGATCGCGCCCGACGACGGCATCTGGGAGGTGCGCGGCCCGCGACGCCACTTCACCCACTCCAAGGTGATGGCCTGGGTGGCCGTCGACCGCGCGGTGCGCACGCTCGAGCAGTGGCCCGACCTCAAGGGCGACCTCGAGGGCTGGCGCGAGCTGCGCGCCCGCATCCACGCCGACGTGTGCGAGCACGGCTTCAACCGGGACCTCGGCGCCTTCACCCAGTACTACGGCGCCGACACCCTGGACGCCAGCGTCCTCATGATCCCCCTGGTGGGCTTCTTGCCCCCCGACGACCCCCGGGTCGTGAGCACGGTCGAGGCGGTGGAGCACCGGCTGCTCGCCGACGGGCTCGTCCTGCGCTACGAGACCTCCGACGCGGGCCCGGTCGACGGGCTGAGCGGGCGCGAGGGAGCGTTCCTCGCGTGCTCGTTCTGGCTCGTGGACTGCCTGCACCTCATCGGGCGCACGGCCGACGCCGAGGCGCTGTTCGAGCGACTGGTCGGGCTGAGCAACGCGCTCGGGCTGCTGGCCGAGGAGTACGACCCGGTCGCGGGGCGGCTCGTGGGCAACTTCCCCCAGGCCTTCTCCCACGTGTCGCTCGTGAACTCCGCCTTCCGCCTCGCCGGTGCCGACCCGCTGACGACGGTCGCGGCCGCCCTGGGGGCCACCCCCGCGGGTCGGCGCGCCGCCCGGGCGGCGAGTCGGCGCACCGCGCGGTCGCGCCGGTCACGGACGAAGGGCGAGGGCGGGCGCTCCGCACGGAGGAGGGGTCCATGAAGGCACTGACCGTCGTCCCGCTGACCGCCGGCTCGGCCGAGCTGTCCGAGGTGGACGAGCCCCCCGTCGGCGACGGGCCGATCCTCGTCGAGACGCTCTCGGTGGGGATCTGCGGCACGGACCTCGAGATCCTCGCGGGGAACTACGGCTGGGCGCCCCCCGGGCGCGAGCGGCTCACCCTCGGCCACGAGTCGCTCGGCCGGGTGCTCGAGGCGCCCCGCGGGGGACCGGTGGCGGCGGGCGACCTCGTGGTGGGCATCGTGCGCCGGCCCGACCCGGTGCCCTGCGCGAACTGCGCGGTGCTCGAGTGGGACTTCTGTCGCAACGGCCGCTACACCGAGCGCGGCATCAAGGAGCTCGACGGCTACCTCTCCGAGCGCTACCGCATCTCGGCGGACTTCGTCGTCAAGGTCGACCCCGCGCTGGGGCGCCTCGGCGTGCTCTTGGAGCCCACGAGCGTCGTCGCCAAGGCCTGGGAGGACGTGGACCGGATCGGGGGGCGGGCCCACTGGGCGCCCTCGAGCGTGCTCGTCACCGGGGCCGGACCGATCGGCGTGCTGGCCGCGATGATCGGGGTCGAGCGGGGGCTCGAGGTGCACGTCCTGGACCGGGTGGAGACCGGGGTGAAGCCCGACCTCGTGCGCGCCCTGGGCGCGACGTACCACCACGGCACCGTGGCCGAGACCGGTCTCGCGCCCGACGTGGTGATCGAGTGCACCGGCGTGGCTTCGGTCGTGCTCGAGGCGATGACCCACGTCGGCCCGGGCGGGGTGGTGTGCCTCACCGGCGTCTCCTCGGGTGGCCACCTCCTGCAGGTCGACGAGGGTGCCCTCAACCGGGCCATGGTCCTCGAGAACGTCGCCGTCGTCGGTTCGGTGAACGCCAACCGTCGCCACTACGAGCAGGCCGCCGCGGCCCTCGCGGCGGCGGACCGCGCGGTGCTCGAGCGCGTCGTGACCCGCCGCGTGCCGCTGGCGAGGTGGCCCGAGGCCCTCGAGCGTCACGACGCCGACGTGAAGGTCGTGATCGACGTCGTCCCCGAGGACGAGCGCGCGCCCGGCGCGTCGTCGGGGCCCGCTCACCGGCCTCGGTGACCCGACCCGACCCCGCGGGGCCGTCCGCGGCGCCGGGGCCGCCGTGGCCCCCCGGCGCGGGCTGGGGGAACCGCCCGGGCCACGAGACGGCGGTCGACCCCCCCGGTCGGGTCCGCCGGGCCCCCCGACGACCGGGCCCGTGACGACGCGGCTAGCGTTGTCCCTAGGAAGTCAGAACCCCGCCTCCTAGCAGACCGGCATCCGCGCCGGGTGACGACAGAGGCGGCCCACCGTGAGACTCCTATTCAGCAAGCCCACTTCCACTCGATCCGTGCGCTCGGTGGTCTCGAGGATGGCCGTCCCCGTCCTGGGCGCCCTCCTGGTCGTCGGCGTGGTCGGAACCCCGGCGGCGACCGCGGGCGCGGTCGGGACGACGGCGAACGCCATCAGCGCGGGCGCGACGCCGAGTGCGGGAAGCAAGGGGGGCACGTTCCCCGTGAGTGCCACCGCGACGTCGGGGGACAAGGTGGTCATCACCCTGGATTCGACCTCGACGGGGTGCGCGGTGGCCGCGGGCGTGGTCTCGCTGACCCGCTCGGGCACCTGCGTGGTCGACTTCAACGACCCCGGGAACGCGACCTACGGTCCGGCCGCCCAGGTGCAGCGCCGGGTCAAGGTCTACGCCGCCAACACGATCGCGGTCAGCTCCGCACCGACCGCGGCGAGTGTCGGCGGCTCCTACACCCCCGGGGCCACGGCCACCTCGGGTGACGTCGTGGTGCGAAGCCTCGCCCCCACGTCGAAGGGGTGCGCGCTCAACGCGGGTCGGGTGAGCTTCACCGGCGCGGGCCGGTGTCTCGTCGACTTCAACGACGCGGGCAACGGCGCCTTCGCTCCGGCCAACCAGGTTCGCCAGTCCATCAAGGTCTACGCGGCCAACGTGATCACGACTAGTCGTCCCCCCGCGGCCGGCACGATCAACGGCACCTACACCGTCAGCGGGTCGGCCACCTCGGGCGACCCGGTAGTGATCACCCTGGACGGCGCGTCCACCGGCTGCACGCTCAAAGCCTCGGTCGTGACCTTCACGAAGGATGGGGTCTGCCTGGTCGACTTCAACGACGCGGGCAACGGCGCCTTCGCCAAGGCGACTCAGGTCCAGCAGTCGATCACCGTCGGCTCCGGCAACCCCCGGGCCCAGGCCGTGCTCTCGGTCTCCAGTGTGCTCGGCCGGCACGGGCACCCCCTGACCCTCACGACCGTGGGTGGCTCGGGGACCGGCGCGGTGACCTTCACGGTGGTGAACCCCGGGACGGCCGGGTGCACGGTGAACGGAGACCTGTTGCGCACGGTTCGAGCCGGCTACTGCCGGGTCACCGCGACCAAGGCCGCGGACGCCACGTACAAGGCGACGACCTCGGCCGTGGCGACGGTCAGGATGCTGGTCCAGCCGATTCGGGCCTTTCGCCTCACCTCGGCCGTGTGGACCGGTCGGACGGTCACGACCACGATCCTCGGCGTCGGCTTCTACGGCGCTCCTCGCATCACGAGCAGCGTGGGCCACACGCGGGTCGTGGTGCTGCGTGACCGTGGTACGTCGCTCCGGATCCGCGTGAGCGTGGGGACCCACGTCGCTCGGGGGGTGCACTCGTTCACCCTGGTCTTCGCGCGCGGACAGCGGGCCGGTGTCCGCTACGTCCAGCGATGAGCCGGAGCCGTCCGGTGCGCTCGGGTTCGCCCGGGACTCGTCCGAGGTAGCCCGCCTCGCCACCGTTCGCACCACGCGCACGGTGGCGGGCGCGCGAGCTCGAGGAGCCGACCGCCCGGGGCGCGAGTCGTATCGTCCGCCTCGCCGGCGACGAACGACGCAGCACCGTCGGACAGCGTGCGGAGTCCCGAGTCGACGGACGGTTGACACTCTCGTGCGAGAGACGCTGCCTGGTGACGACGTGGCCGGGCCACCCGTCGGCGTTGTCTCCAACCACCCTCAGCCCGTCTCAGCGGGTTCCCGTCGGGTCATCCTCGAGGACTTCCCAGGGGTGAGACCTCTACCTGACCTCAAACGCTTGCACGGTCAGACCCTGAGCGCACAGGGCGAGGTGTCTAACCAGGGGTTGGTAGAACACCGCCCCGGGGCCGAACGCGACCGTCACCCCGGTGACGGTGGTCTTGTGACACGGAGACGACGGCGACGGGCTCGGCGAGAAGAACTGGACCTTCACCGTGGCCCTGCCGCCACGTGCGGGAAGGGTCACGTATCTCGTCGCGGTGCTGTAGGACCCCACGTACGGTGACGGCCAGCCCACCGTGGTCCTCGTGGGTCCTTTGACCATCTGCAGTTCGGGTACGCCGTAGAGGTAGCAGGCGTGGGCGGAGTGGTTGGTGAAGACCAGCGACTCCCTCCAGCCGCCCACGTCACGGGCACGTCGAGACGCCGAGATGCTCGCCGTACTCGCCGTACAGACCGGGTCTCCCCGGTAGCGGCCCGGCACCAGTCCCGGCAGGGCCGCCCACGAGGTTCCATTGCGAGTGCGGAACATCTCGCCGTGCAGTTCGTCCAACACCGCGCCCGACGGGCCAAAGGTGGCGAGCGACTCGGCCGCGCCGCCGTCGTTCATGTCGGGATCGGGCTCGAAGGTCCACGTACGCCCACCGTCGACGCTGTACTCGAGCCCTCCCGCCGGGGAGAAGACCGTCCCGTAGAGGATGCGGTGGTCACCGCTGAACGACAGGACGCTGGCGTCCACCCCGACATTGGTGAGGCCGGGGATGAGGTGGGTGGTGTCACGGATGCTGGACCAGTGGGCGCCACCGCTGGTCGTAAGCCAGAGACTCCCGGGTCCCTGGCTCATTCCCTCGTCCTGCCAGCACGCGAGCAGCCAGCGGGAGGTGGACTCGGCGAGGAGTTGATTGACGTGGACCGGGCCGCACGGGTCGGGGACCCGCCGCCAGGTGGCGCCGCCGTCGGCGGTCTCGAGGATGGTCGGGGGGCGTCGATAGCTCTGTCCGCCAACGAAGACGTACGTGGTCGCACTGATCGCGGTGAGCGCCGGGTACAGCGAGGAGACCGCGCCGGAGGCTGACCGGGGTAGACGGTGGGACGCGTAGGGAGTCGCCGATCCCGCGTGGAACAGCGACAGTCGGGTGGAGCAGTTCGGTCCCTCGGCGTTGCGACACGACGAGGTGACGAGGGCCGCGGTCGCGCCCGACAGCGCGAAGGCCGCGTCCACCCCCGGTGCTCGCACCGTGGCCCAGTGCGCACCCGCGTCGGTCGTGACCTGGAGGTCGCCGCCCACGCCCGCCACCTCGCCGACGTAACCGATGGAGGGCGAGACGAAATCGACGAGTGGTATCTGGTACGGGCCCGCCCCTTTGGCGGGGGGTAGCGGTACGCGGTTCCCGAGCCGCCAACGAGTCCCCCGGTCCGTGGTGCTGATCAGATAGAAAGGCTCACTCGCGCGCCGCGAGGAGCCCTCGTAGGAGTTGGAGGCGATGCCGTAGCCGAGCGACGGCGACACGAAGTCGATCGCGTCGATCTGCGTGCCCGTACCCAACGAGACGTTGGTGAGCAGCGGCCACGGCCTCGCCTCACCCCCGGCGCTGGAGACCTCGAGGCCGACGAGTCCCGCGATCACGACCACCGAGAAGAGCATCCGTGCGCCCACTCCCCCCATAGGCGTGAGTCTTCCACCGTGAGCGACGCCCGCACCGTCGCGGGGCGCCCGCGGTGGGAGATTCCTCGTGACAGGGACGCGGAATCGTTGACGCGCGACTCTGCCCGGGCCGATCGCGGGTTCATGTGGACCCGTCGGTCCATCGGCCGGGCGGGCGCTCGGGCGAGGTGTGACGAGGCATAGATTCATCCCGTGCGACCTCGAGGGATCGCCCTCTTCGTGGTGGCGATCGCGATCGTCGTGCTGCTCTACACGTTCGGGGGCGTGAAGAGGGCCATCCCTGGCGCGGGGTCAACGAACCTCGAAGGGAGCCCGTCGGGGAGATTCACGCCCTTGTCGGTGTCGTTCCCGACCGCCCGTCGGGGCTGGGTACTCGGCACGGTGCCCTGCTCACTACGGCCGGCCTGCGTGCAGCTTCGAACCACTCGTGACGGGGGAGCCGCGTGGACCGTTGATCCTCTGCCCGAGGCGCTCCTGAAAGTTGTCGATCAGAGGTACCACAAGACCATCGCCGCTCTCAACTCGACCGGCCTCAACGTCCGATTCGCGAACGCCCGTGATGGATGGATCTACGGCACGGTCGAGAACTTCGACTACTTCGGTGGCATCACCACCTCGCGTTGGCTGGTCATCCTGTGGTCGAGCCACGACGGGGGAGCGACCTGGACGAGGGTACAGCCTCCCGGGATCGACTCCCAGGGCCCCCTCTTCGACCTCGAGGCCTCGCCGTATGAGGCCTACCTGTTGGGAGAGGGGCCGAGGGGCACCGCGGTGCTCGTGGAGTCTCCCGTTCAGCGTGACCACTGGAGCGTCGTGCCGACACCGCCCCTGCCACCCGCTACCGGGGGCAGTTCGACCACCGGCAGTCTCGTGGTGCGCGGACACGCGGGGTGGCTCGTGGAGGGCGGCGACCGCGGCATCACCGGAAGCCTGCGTCTCAGTCCAGGGGGCGAGTGGACGGCGTGGTCGCCGCCGTGTGCGGCCGTGGGTAACGGCTACGTCGTGCCCGTGGCCAGTGACGCCCGTCACCTCGACGTCGTCTGTGAGATAGGGGGGGTGTTCGCCCAGCCGTCCCCCGCGGCCCCTCCGGGGGCGACGCCCGGCTCGTGGTGGCTCTACGCGTCGACCAACGCCGGTTCGAGCTTCCGCGCGGTGCGTGAAGTGCACGGCGTCAACGGCTACGTCGCCGCGCTCGCGTCGCCCACCGCCCATGGTGTCCTGTTTCTCTACGATGTCGGCTCGGGCTTGGAGATGGTCAGGAGCAGCGACGGAGGAAGGCGTATGCACACGGTCTTTCGCGGTTCCGTTACGTACCTGCACTTCGAGAACGCGACAGACGGAGTCGGGATCGCCACCTCGACGTCCAACACCCCTGAGATGATCGTGACTCATGATGGGGGGTGGTCGTGGCGCGCCCAGCATTTCGGGACGTGATGCCACTGCGTGTCGACGACGCCCTAGTGGGGAGAAGAAGGGGAGAACGGCCCGACGCAGTGCGATGACCGCGAAATAGGATGTGGTCGCCGGCGCCACCCGTCAACCGAACCGACAGCCGTTCCGCCGATCACTTGGTCGATGAGCTCCTTCGCGTTGACGCGCCACGCCGGCGCTCACCGTTCGGCGCGGGTGGAACTTTCCCGCCCGGTCCCCTTCTCGCTGCGTTGAATCCTGTCAACCCATTGGGACGTCGCTCATACCGTGAATCATCTTCTACGCCGGCGCGCCGAGGTGGCGCGACCTCGGATCGATCGTCGTCGCGTGGCACGCGCGCCCCGCCCGAATCCAGGGACACCCCGCTGTCGAGAGCGGGTGACGGGAATCGAACCCGCATAGCCAGCTTGGAAGGCTGGAGCTCTACCATTGAGCTACACCCGCGGGTGCATCGCGGTGGCCAGTCTAGGGCCGCCGGTACCGTGGCGGGGTGGGTGAGACCCTCTATCAGCGCGTCGGCGGCGAGACCTTCTTCGTCGACCTCGTCGACGCCTTTTACGACGTCGTCGAGGGCGACGCGCTGCTGCGCCCGATGTACCCCGAGGACCTCGCCGACGCGCGCCGCCACCTCGCCCTGTTCTTGATCCAGTACTGGGGCGGGCCGCGCACCTACCAGGACGAGCGCGGACACCCCCGTCTGCGGCTGCGCCACGCGCCCTTCGCGGTCACGGCCGAGGCCCGCGACCACTGGCTGACGGCGATGACGGCCGCGCTGGGGGCGGTGCGCAGCCGCCTCGACGAGGCCGACTATCTCGAACTGCGCGACTACCTCGCGGGCGCCGCCGCTCAGCTGCGCAACGCGTAGCGCCGAAATCGACCCTGGCCGAGGGCGGCGCCGAGCAGCACGAGCGCCCCGCCGACAGGCTCGTACCACGCGAGGGGCTCGCCGAGCACCGCGACGCCCGCCACGACGGCCACCACCGGGGTGAGGTACGTGACGGTGCTCGCCACGGCGCTGCCGGCCGCGCGCTGGACGCTGAAATTCCACACGTACGCGAGCCCACTGCCGAGGGTCCCGAGGGCGACGACGCTCACGAGCGCGCGGGGGCTCGCCGCGTGCCCGTTCAGGCCGTGCAGCGCGAACAGGGGCGCCAGGGTCGCGGTGGCGAGAATCAGCTGGGCGGTCGCCATCGAGACCGGCGAGAGGCCGCGGCCGAGGAGGTGGCGGCGCGTGTAGGGGAAGGAGACCCCGTAGAGGACGACCGCCGCCCCGAGCGCGAGGACGGCCCACCACGGGTTCGGCCCGAGCCCGCGCCACACGCCGAGAACGACGAGGACCCCGGCCAGGCCGAGCCCCAGGCCGGCCACCTGGTGGCGGTGGACGGGCTCGTCGCGGAAGACGGCCACGATGAAGAACAGCGTGGTGAGGGGGGTGAGCGCGTTCACGATCCCCGCGACGACCGAGGTGACGCGGGTCTCGGCCACGGCGAAGAGGACCCCGGGTACGACGTTGAGGGTCAGAGAGACCACCCAGAGGTGTCCCCACACGGCCGGTCCGCGCACCCAGCGCTCGCGCCGCACGAGCGAGAGGGCGAGCAGCGTGGCCGCCCCCAGGGCGCAGCGCACGAAGGCGACCCCGAAGGGGGCGAGGAAGCCGAGGGCCTCTTTGATGAAGAGGAAGGAGCAGCCCCAGGTGAGCCCGAGCGCGAGGTACGACCAGAGCCACGAGCGCCGCGCCACCGGCGGAGACTAACCGGTGCGCGTCGGGGTCACGGGGACTCCTTACGCTGGGGGTGTGGGTCGGCGACACCGGTGGCGAGACGAGGAGCGACGGGTGATCTCGGTCACCCCAATCGCCGTGGGTGTCGCCTGGCCGACCCTCTTCACCCTCGTGACGGCGGCCCTCATCCTCGAGGCCGGACACCGCTTCGCCCTCGTGCACAAGGTGAGCGGCGTCGCGCTGCTCGTGGGCGCGGTGCCCCCCGCGGTCGTCGCCCTCGCGCGGATCGTGCGCTGGCGCTCCCACAAGATCCACCTCACCGACCGGCGGGTCCTGGTCGAGGGCGGGGTCCTCAACCACTACGAGTTCTCGGTCGAACTCGCCGACGTCTTCGCGACCCGCGTCGTCCAGAGCGTGCGCGAGCGCGTCGCCCGCCGCGGCGTGGTCGTCCTCGAGACGGTCGGGGGAGGACCGGTCGAGCTCGGGCGGGTTCGTCAGCCGGCCGCGCTCTGCCGGCTCATCGACGCCGAGCGCAGCGCGCAGGGCCCGGCCGTGCCCTTCGACGCGGTCTACACCTACGACGAGCCCGACCCGTTCCCGGGCGAGATGCGTCCCGAGGTCTTCCCCCGGCGGTCGCGGTTCGTCTAGGCCACTACGGTGGCGGGGTGACTACCCGGTACCGCTGCACGGCCTGCGGCAACCTGACCCGCTTCGACGTCGTCGAGACGACGTCGGTGCGCGCCTTCTACCACTTCAGTGTCGGGGGCGAGCTGAGCGTGGAGGAGCCCGAGGTCGTGGCCCGCGCCGTGGAGTCGGTCACCTGCCGGTGGTGCGGCCACGGTCGCCAGGTCGAGGTCCTCGACGAGGCGTGAGCCCGACCTCGTTCGACCCGCCGCGCCGGCGACGGGTGCCCACGCGCCTGCGGGGCGGGCCCGGCGCCACCGAGGAGATCACGGCCACCACACTGGTCGCGGTGGTGAAGCCCGGCTGTGACGGCTGCCGCGCCTTCACCCACGGTGACCTCGGGCCCCTCGCGGGACTGTCGGTCGTGCTCGTGAGCGCTAGCGCGAGCCCCGAATGGGACGACGCCGCGCGCGACGTCGTCGTGGCGCCGGAGTGGGTCGAGGCGTCGGGGGTGCGCGGCGCCCCGCACTACGTGCTCGTCGACGGTTCGGGCGTGGTCCTCACCGAGGGCGTGCTCTTTAGCCCGGACCAGGTGGCCGCGGAGGTCGCCGCTCATCGGCGCTGACGTCACAGCCCCCCGCGAGGATGTCCGGGTCGGAAAGCGAGGGACCACCATGGGCCAGGAGTTCGAGATCACGATCAGCTGCGAGGCGTGCGTGCGCCGCTCGACGCCGGACTGCGCGGAGTGCCTGGTGAGCTTCGTGCTCGACGAGACCCCCGAGGAGCTCACCCTCAGCGAGGCCGACGCCCGGGTCTTCGACCTCTTCAGCGCCGAGGGACTGGTGCCCACCCTCAAGTACCGCTCGCGTGAGGCGACCGGTCGCTAGGGCTCGGTAGCGTGGGGGGAGTGGTCCGCCACCTGCTCGTCACCAACGACTTCCCCCCCAAGACCGGCGGCATCCAGAACTACCTCTACGAGCTCTGGCGCCGGCTCGAGCCCGACCGGGCCGCCGTGCTGACGGCGAGCTCGCATCCCGACGCGCCGGCTTTCGACGCGGCGAGCGACGTCCTGGTCGAGCGGGTGGCCGCGGGCACCCTCTACCTGCCCACCCGCCGGACGCGCCGGGCGGTCGAGGCGGCGATCGCCCGTCACCGACCCGAGCTCGTCCTGCTCGACCCGGCCTGGCCGCTCGGGCTGATCGGCCCGAGGCTCTCGGTGCCCTACGGCGTGGTGGCCCACGGGGCTGAGGTGACGATCCCGGGCCGGCTGCCCCTGGTCGCCTCGTCGCTGCGCCGGGTGCTCTCGCGCGCCACGGTGGTGGTGGCGGCCGGCGAGTACGCGGCCGGCGAGGCCCGGCGCAACGCCGCGGACCGGCTGGCCCCGGTCCTCGTCGTCCCCCCGGGGGTCGACGTAGAGCGCTTCACGCCGCTCTCCCCCGAGGAGCGCCGCGCCGCGCGCGCCGAGCTCGGGCTCGACGAGGACGACCTCGTTGTCGTCTCCTACTCGCGCCTCGTCCCGCGCAAGGGCATGGACGTGCTCGTGCGCGCGAGCGCGGCGCTCGCCCGCACTCACCCCTCGCTGCGGGTCCTCGTGGCGGGGGAGGGTCGCGACCGGACCCGACTCGAGCGCCTCATCCGGCGCACCGGCGCCCCGGTGACCCTGCTCGGGCGCACCGGGGAGGTGGAGCACCCGCGCGTGGTCGGCGCGGCCGACGTCATGGTCATGGCCTGCCGGAACCGGTGGCTCGGCCTGGAGCAGGAGGGCTTCGGCATCGTCTTCCTCGAGGCCGCGGCCTGCGCGGTCCCCCCCGTGGCCGGTCGCTCCGGGGGCAGCGCCGAGGCGCTCGAGGACGGGTTCAACGGCGTGGTCGTCGACCGGCCCCGACGGTGGCGGCGGCTCGAGGCGGTCCTCGGCGATCTCCTCGATGACCCCGAGCGGCGCGCGAGGTACGCCGCACGCTCGCGCGCGCTCGCCGAAGAGCGCTACGACTGGCGGGTCCGCGCGGCCGAGCTGGCTCGGGGCCTCGCGCCCTACGACGGCTTCGTGCCCGCCCCGGCCGAGCCCCAGGTCGCGTCGTGATCCAGCGGGCCCGTCGCTCGGTCGTGGTCGCGGCGCCGCCCGAGGTCGTCTACGACGTCGTGGCCGACGTCGAGCGCTACGGGGAGTGGACGAGTGAGCTCAAGAGCGTGGCCGTCCGCGAGCGCGACGCCGACGGCCGGCCCCTCGAGGTCGAGTTCCGGGCCGCGGCCTTCGGCCGGTCGACGACCTACACCCTGCGCTACGACTACACCCGCGCCCCCACCGAGATCGCCTGGCACCAGGTCGAGGGCGACCTCACGTCGATCCTCGACGGCCGCTACCGGTTCGAGCCGGTGGCGGGAGGGACCCGGGTGACCTACGACATCGCGGTCGAGCTGCGGGTGCCGATCCCCGCCTTCGTGCGCTCGCGCGCCGCCGCGCGCATCCAGGCCCAGGCCCTCGACGAGTTGCGCGCCCGGGCCGAGTCGCGATGACGGCCCTCGCGGCCGGCCTCGACGTCGGGGGCACCAAGGCGCTGTGCGTCGTCGTCGACGCGACGGGCGCCGTCCTCGCCGAGGGCGAGGCGCCGAGCCCCCGCGACGGCTCGCCCTCGGCGCTCGAGGCCCTCGGTGGCCTCGTCGCCGGGGTCCTCGCGAACGCCGGCGCCGACACGGCCGGGGTCACCCTCGGGGTGGGTCTCGCGGGGATGGTGGCGGACGGACGGCTCGTGGTGAGCCCGCACCTGCCCCACCTCGTCGGGGTCGACGTCGAGGGGACCCTCGCCCGCGCGCTCGGGGCGCGGGTCCGTGGGGTGAACGACGCCGACGCCGCCCTCGCCGCCGAGTGGGCCTGGGGGTCGGCGCGCGGCGCGCGCGACGTGGCGATGGTGACCCTCGGCACGGGGATCGGCGGGTCGTTCGTCCTGGACGGGCGGCCCGTCGCGGGCCGACACGGCTTCGCCGGCGAGATCGGTCACATGGTCGTGGTGCCCGGGGGCGAGCCCTGCGTCTGCGGCGGGCGGGGCTGCTGGGAGCGCTACGTCTCGGGCGAGGCGCTCACGCGCTACGCCCGCGCGGCGCTCGACGAGGGCCGCCTCGACCTAGGGGACCTCGCGGGCGGGCCCCCCACCGCCCTCGGCCCGGCCCTCATCGCGTCGGCGCGCGCCGGGGCGCCCGGCGCCGCCGCGGTACTCGACGAGTTCGCCCACTGGCTGGCGGTGGGACTCGCGAACCTCGTGGTCGCGCTCGACCTCGAGCGCGTGGTGCTGGGCGGTGGGCTCGGTGCCGAGGCCGACCTCTACGTCGGAACGGTCCTGGAGGACCTCGGCGCGCGCCTGGAGGGTGCCGAGGCCCGCGGGCCACTCGCCCTCGGCCCGGCCGCCTACGGCGCCCGCGCCGGCGCGGTGGGCGCGGCCCGACTCGGGGGGCGCCCGTGAGGCTCGGCGTCGTCCTGCCCACCTTCACCGAGGACGCCACCGAGGCCCTGGCCCTCGCGGCCCGCGCCGAACTCGCGGGACTCGACGCGGTCATGGCCTTCGACCACCTCTGGCCGGTCGGCGAGCCCACCCGCCCGGCCCTCGCACCCCTGCCGGTGCTCGCCGCGGTGGCCGCGCGCAGCGAGCGGCTGGCCCTCGGCCCGCTCGTCGCGCGCGTGGGCCTCGTCTCGAGCGCGCACCTACGGGGCCAGATGCGCGCGCTCGACCTGCTCGCGCCCGGCCGGGTGATCTGCGCACTGGGCACCGGGGACGCGACCTCGGCCGAGGAGGAGGCCGCCTACGGGCTCGCCCGGCGCTCGCCGAGCGAGCGGCGCGCTCGCCTCGAGGAGGCGCTCGTCGCCCTGGAGGGGTTCGGTGAGCGCTGGTGCGGCGCCGGCGGCGCCGCGACCAACGCGATCGCGCGGCGCCACGGCGCGGCGCTCAACCTGTGGCGGGCGAGCCCGGGGCGGGTGCGCGACGCCGCCACCGAGGGCCCGGTGACCTGGGCCGGTCCCCTCGAGGGGGGCGAGGCGCTGCTCGACGCCCTCGAGCACGCCGGCGCCGCGTGGGCGGTCGCCACGCGCGCGCGCGACCTCGACGCGCTCGAGCGCTGGCGCGCGCAGCGCTGACTCACTACGGTTGATGGATGGAGTTCCGTCGCGTCACCGGACTGCCCCCGTACGTCTTCGCCCAGATCAACGGGCTCAAGGCCGAGGCGCGCGCCGCGGGCCGTGACGTGGTCGACTTCGGCTTCGGCAACCCCGACCTGCCGAGCCCCGACGTCGCGGTCGAGAAGCTCGCCGAGTCGGTCCACAACCCCCGCAACCACCGCTACAGCGCGAGCCGGGGGATCCCCAACCTGCGCCGGGCGATCGCCCGGCGCTACCAGACCCTCTTCGGCGTCGACCTCGACCCCGAGACCCAGGTGGTGACGACCATCGGCGCGAAGGAGGGCCTCACCCACCTGATGTGGGTGCTCTGCGAGCCCGGGGACTGCGCGGTCGTGCCGAGCCCCAGCTACCCGATCCACCTCGCCGGTCCGGGCTTCGCCGGGGCGCGGGTGATCACCGTGCCCGTGGCCGACCCCGGGGCCAGCGCCCTCGACCCGGGCGAGCAGTTCTTCGCCGGGCTCGAAGAGGCGGTGCGCACCGCGCCCTCGCGGCCGCGGGTGATCATCGTCTCGTTCCCCCACAACCCGACGACGGCCTGCGTGGACCTCGCCTTCATGGAGCGCCTGGTCGCCTTCGCGGCCCGCAACGAGATCGTGGTCTGCCACGACTTCGCCTACGCCGACCTCGGCTTCGACGGCTACCAGCCGCCCTCGATCCTCCAGGTCAAGGGGGCCGAGGAGTGGTGCGTCGAGCTCTACACCCTCACCAAGTCCTTCTCGATGGCCGGCTGGCGGGTCGGGTTCTGCGTGGGCAACGCCGAGGTGGTGGCCGCGCTCACCAAGCTCAAGAGCTACCTCGACTACGGCACCTTCCAGCCGGTGCAGATCGCCGCGATCGTGGCGATGAACGAGGCGACCGACTACCCGGGCCGGCTACGCGCGATCTACCAGGGACGACGCGACGCCCTGGTCGAGGGGCTGAACCGGATCGGCTGGCCGGTCGCGGCCCCGCGGGGCTCGATGTTCCTCTGGGCGCCGATCCCCGAGGCCTACCGCGCGGTGGGCTCGCTCGACTTCTCCACCCTGCTCATCCGCGAGGCCGACGTGGCGACCAGCCCCGGGATCGGCTTCGGGGTGAACGGCGACGGTCACGTGCGCTTCGCGCTCATCGAGAACGAGATGCGCACCCACCAGGCCGTGCGCTCGCTCAAGCGGGCGCTGACCAAGCTGGGCTAGGGCCGGCCCGCGCCGGGGACCTCGACGACGCAGGCCTCGACGCGCCCGAGTCTGTGCCCGTCGAGCTCGAAGCGGCTCGAGGTGGGCGCCGTCATGACGTAGAGGGTCGTGCGGTCCTCGCCCCCGAGCATGCAGGCGAAGGCGTTCTGGGTGCAGGTCACCTCGTCGAGCACCTCACCGCCCTCGGCGACGCGCAGGCACCGCGGGCGCAGCGCGTCGGCGAGCCAGATCGCGCCCTCGGCGTCGAGGCACATCCCGTCGGTAGCGACGAGATCGAGCGCGGCGAAGACCCGCCGGTTCGAGAGGGTCCCGTCGGGGGCGACGTCGAAGGCGCTCAGGCGAAAGGCCAGGGTCTCGCCCACGACGAGGGTGGCGCCGTCGGGAGTGAGGACGGTTCCGTTGGGGAAGGTCATCTCCTCGACCGCCTGGCGCACCTCGCCGGTGGGGGCGAGCACGACGAGCGAGGTGGTGGGGATCCCGCGCTCGTAGAGCCCCACCGGGCCGAGCTCGGCCAGGTCGGCGTCGAGGTCGAAGCCGAAGTCGCCGACGTAGACGGTGCCGTCGGCGCCCACACAGAGGTCGTTCAGCCAGAACCCGCAGTGCGCGGAGAGGTCGGCGAGCACCCGGTCGCCGTCGGCGCCGACCCGGTGGACGGTGTGGTCGGTCATCGAGGCGTAGACGAGGTCGCCCTCGGGGGTCCAGCCGAGCCCCGAGGGCTGGGTGGGCACCGCGAGCTCGAGACGCTCGTCGGCGCCCGTCGGGTCCATCGAGTAGACGGCGCGCCGGTAGAAGTCGCTGTACCAGAGCCGTCCGGCGTGCCAGCGCGGCCCCTCCCCGAAACCCAGCCCCTCGCGCAGGATCGTCGTGGTGCGCATCGTCCCTCCCTAGGCGCGTAGCGCCTCTCGTCGCCAGGCGGCGTAGGCGGCCTCGAGCGACTCGAGACCGTCCGGGCGCGGCGCGAAGCGCCGCGCGGGTCGCCACAGGTCGGCCAGCTCCTCGAGGGAGTCGACGAGGCCCGCCCCGAGGGCGGCCACGCTGGCCGCGCCGCGCGCGGTCGCCTCGAGGGTGGCCGAGCGCGCCACGGGCAGCCGCGAGGCGTCCGCCTGGAGCTCGAGCAGCAGGTCCATCACCGCCGCGCCGCCGTCGGCGCGCAGCTCGGCCAGCGCCACGCCGGCCTCGGCGAAGGCGTCGGTCATCGCGCGCACCTGGAAGGCCAGCGCCTCGACCAGGGCCCGGGCGATCTGCGCGCGACCCGTACCCCGGCTGAGCCCGGTGATGGTGCCGCGGGCCTCGGGGTTCCAAAAGGGCGAGCCGAGCCCGGTGAGGGCGGGCACCACCCGCACGCCGCCGGCGTCAACGACCGAGCGCGCCAGGGGCTCGACCTCGCCGACCGAGTCGACGAGGCCGACCTCGGCGAGCCAGGTGAGGGCGGCCCCGGCGACGAAGGCCGAGCCCTCGTAGGCGTAGTGGGCCGGTCCCAGGGCCCCGAGGTCCCAGGCGACCGTCGTGAGGAGGCCCTCGGCCGGGGTCGGCACGTCGGCGCCGGCGTGGGCGAGAACGAAGGCGCCGGTGCCGTAGGTCGCCTTCACCTGCCCGGGCGCGACGCAGGCCTGGCCGAGGAGTGCGGCCTGCTGATCGCCGAGCACCCCGGTGATCGGCACGCCCGCGAGCTCGGCGACGGCCTCGGCGTCGACCTCGCCGAAGAGCCCCGCCGAGGGGCGCACGCTCGCCAGGCGCGACGCGTCGACGTCGAACAGCCCGGCCAGGGCCGGCGACCAGTCGAGGGTCGTGAGGTCGAACAGCGCCGTGCGCGAGGCGTTCGAGGGCTCGGTGACGAGGGCCCCCCCGTCGGGCCCACCGGTGAGGGTCCAGACGAGCCAGGTGTCGACGGTGGCGTAGACCGGGTCGCGGGCGTGGTCGCCCGCGCCGTGCTCGGCCAGCCAGGCCATCTTGGTCGCCGAGAAGTAGGGGTCGAGGACGAGCCCGGTGGCGGCGCGCAGCGCGGGCTCGTGCCCGGCCGCGCGTAGGGCGGCGCAGGTCGGCTCGGTGCGCCGGTCCTGCCAGACGAGCGCCGGGGCGAGGGGCCGTCCGCTCGCCCGGTCGAAGGCGACGGTCGTCTCGCGCTGGTTGGTTATCCCGACGGCCACGACCTCGTCGCCGGCGCCGCGTCGGCGCCGGGCCACCTCGGCGAGCACGTCGCGGGCGAGGGTGGCGATGGTCGCGGGGTCCTGCTCGACCTCGCCGGGGCGCGGGTAGGCGACGGGCAGGTCGCGGTGGGCCTCGTCGAGGGGCTCGAGCGTGGGTGAGAAGGCGACGGCGCGCACCCCCGAGGTCCCGGCGTCGAGGGCGAGGACGATGCGCACAGCCGAAGACTAGGGAACCGGCGGCCCCCCCGCGGGGAGCGACCGATGGGCTGGGGGAGTGAGAATGTGTTCAGGAAAGTAGTTGACACCGTGTAATTACAGTGCTGTAATGACACAGCATCTTGCGACGAGGTGGTGGACAACCACTACATCTTGTGGCTCGGGGGGACGTGACCGGTAGAATGGTTCCCCCACCCAGGACGTCGGGGGACGCTCGCAGTGTCGGATCCGACGACGGGAGAAGAGAGAATGGCCATCGCACCGCAGCGCCTGGGGATCGGCATCCGCCGGTACTTCACCACCGAGGACCGCCACCCCTACGACGAGATCATCTGGGAGAGGCGCGACGCGCGCATCACCAACTTCCGCGACGGGTCGGTGGCCTTCGAGCAGCTCGGCGTCGAGGTGCCCGCCTCGTGGTCGATGAACGCGACCAACATCCTCGCCCAGAAGTACTTCCGCGGCTCCCTGGGGACCCCCGAGCGCGAGACCTCGCTCAAGCAGGTCGTCGACCGGATCGTCGACACCATCACCGCCTGGGGCGTCGAGGGCGACTACTTCGCCGACGAGGAGGAGTCCGAGGCCTTCCGGGCCGAGCTCAAGCACCTCCTGGTGACCCAGAAGGCGGCCTTCAACTCACCGGTGTGGTTCAACATCGGCGTGAGGGGCGTCCCCCAGCAGGCCAGCGCGTGCTTCATCCTCGCGGTCGAGGACTCGATGCGCTCGATCCTCAACTGGTACACCGAGGAGGGGATCATCTTCAAGGGCGGCTCGGGCGCCGGGGTGAACCTCTCGCGCATCCGCTCGAGCTACGAGCCCCTCGAGGGCGGCGGCACGGCGAGCGGGCCGGTCTCGTTCATGCGCGGGGCCGACGCCTCGGCCGGCACGATCAAGTCCGGTGGCAAGACCCGGCGTGCGGCGAAGATGGTCATCCTCGACGTCGACCACCCCGACGTCGAGGAGTTCGTCTGGTGCAAGGCCCGCGAGGAGCAGAAGGCCCGCGTCCTGCGCGACGCCGGCTTCGACATGGACCTCGACGGCAAGGACATCACGTCGGTCCAGTACCAGAACGCCAACAACTCGGTGCGCGTCTCGGACGCCTTCATGGAGGCCGTGATCGCCGACGCCGACTGGGCGCTCACGGCCCGCCACGGCGGGGGCGTCGTGCGCACCGTCAGGGCCCGCGACCTGTGGCGCCAGATCGCCCAGGCGGCCTGGGAGTGCGCCGACCCCGGTCTGCAGTTCGACACGACGATCAACAAGTGGCACACCTCGCCCAACACCGCGCGAATCAACGGGTCGAACCCCTGCTCGGAGTACATGCACATCGACAACTCGGCGTGCAACCTCGCGAGCCTCAACCTGATGAAGTTCCTCCACGACGACGGCCGCTTCGACGTCGAGGCCTTCAAGGCCGCCATCGACGTCGTCTTCACCGCCCAGGAGATCCTGGTCGGCTTCGCCGACTACCCGACCGAGAGGATCGGCGAGAACTCCCGTCGGTTCCGCCAGCTCGGCCTGGGCTACGCCAACCTGGGGGCGTTGCTCATGGCCTCGGGCCACGCCTACGACTCCGACGCCGGCCGGGCCTGGGCCGCGGCGATCACGGCGCTCATGACCGGCTACGCCTACGCGGTGAGTGCGCGCACGGCCGGGCGCATGGGCCCCCACGAGGGCTTCGCCGAGAACGCTCAGCCGATGCTCGACGTGCTGCGCATGCACCGGGACGCGGCCTACCGCATCGACGAGCATCTCGCGCCGGCCGAGCTCCTCCAGGCCGCCCAGCGCGCCTGGGAGGACGCGGTCGACCTCGGGAGCCGCCACGGCGTGCGTAACGCCCAGGCCTCGGTGCTCGCCCCCACCGGGACGATCGGCCTGCTCATGGACTGCGACACCACCGGCATCGAGCCCGACCTCGGCCTGGTGAAGTTCAAGAAGCTCGTGGGCGGGGGCAACATGGCCATCGTCAACCAGACGGTGCCGCGGGCCCTGGCCTCGCTCGGCTACTCACCCGACGAGGTCGCGGGGATCGTCGCCTACATCGACGAGAACAAGTCGATCGTGGGCGCGCCCGCCCTCAGGTCCGAGCACCTGCCGGTCTTCGCCTGCTCGATGGGCGACAACACGATCCACTACCTCGGTCACGTCAAGATGATGGGCGCGGTCCAGCCCTTCATCTCCGGGGCGATCTCGAAGACGGTCAACATGCCCGAGGACGCGACCGTGGACGACGTGGCCGACCTGCACCTCGAGTCGTGGCGGCTCGGGATCAAGGCCGTCGCCATCTACCGCGACAACTGCAAGGTCGGCCAGCCGCTCTCCACGGCGAAGAAGGACGACGCGCCCGCCCCGGGGACCCTCGGCGGCGTGAGCGAGTCCGAGGTCGTCTCCCTCTACGGCAGGGTCGCCGAGCTCGAGGCGGCGCTGGCCGCGCGCCACGAGAGCCCCTCGGTAGTGGTGGGCGCGGTGCGCGAGCGCCTGCCGCGCCGGCGCACGTCGTCGACCTTCGCCTTCCGCGTGGCCGACTGCGAGGGCTACGTCACGGTCGGCGAGTACGAGGACGGCCGCCCGGGCGAGGTCTTCATCAAGGTCGCCAAGCAGGGCTCGACGCTGGCCGGGATCATGGACGCCTTCTCGATCTCGATCAGCCTTGGCCTCCAGCACGGCGTGCCGCTGCGCACCTACGTGCGCCAGTTCGCGAACATGAAGTTCGAGCCGTCGGGGATGACCGACGACGCCGACCTGCGCATCGCGACCTCGCTGGTGGACTACATCTTCCGCCGTCTCGCGCTCGACTACCTCTCGCTCGCCGAGCGCGAGGAGCTCGGCGTTCTCTCGACGAGCGAGCGGATCCAGCCCACGCTGCCGACCGTGGCCGAGCAGGCAACCCCCGACGAGCCGCTGGCCCAGCCCACGCTGCTCGAGGTCACCGAGAAGCCGGCCGAGCGGGTCGCGCCGCCGGCGACCCCCAAGACGTCGGGCCCGACGCCGGGGCTGATCGCGCGCTCCGAGCAGCGCGACGCGCCCCTCTGCTACGCCTGCGGAAATCAGATGCAGCGCGCCGGGTCGTGCTACGTCTGCTCGAGCTGTGGGGCGACCAGCGGCTGCTCGTGATGTGAACTCTCACCAAGTGACAAGGCGAAATCTCATCAAGTGACATGGGTTTTCTCACAAAGTGACACCGGACTTCTCACGAGGTGACATCGAACCGGGCGGCGGCTCCCTGCGGGGGGCCGCCGTGCCGCGTCCGGCATGACTCACCAAAGTTCGTTCGCGCCGCGCGATCTGCTGACACACCCGGCCGATTTCGGGCGCGAGATCAACGTGACGTGGCGCTACGCGAAGAGCCTTGACGAGGCCGTGCGGCTGAGCCGCTCGATCGATCAGCACATGCAGTCTCTCGGCATCGACCGGATGCTGCGGCGGGGGCGCTACTCGATAAGCGACTTGGCCAAGGTGTTGGGAGAGCGGCCCGAGACTCTGGCGGCGAAGCTGCGGGGTCGCACTCCGGCGCCCGAGGGTGATCTCGTGTTGTGGTCCTGGCTGAGCGAGACCAAGCGGGTGCACCCACCTCTCGTCGAGCTGGCGCACGCCCCAGACGGGGAGAGGCCGGATTCGCTCCTCCCACAGCTTGGCGTTCCGGCGAGACTGGCGTCGCGAGTGGTCGACGAGGGGAGCCTGTAGGGAGGCACCTATCGAATGGGCATCAGCGCCCTACCCAGCGGGCTCGTGACGAACTGTCCAAACGCCATCAGAGCGCGGTCGAGCTCCCGGTGGTCAACGCCGTGCCGTGTCACGAGGTCGTTGAACCAGTCGCGGTACTCCAGGTAGGTGCTGAACTCCGTCGGCCTGAGCCGCAAGAGATCTGGAGTCATCCATTCGGCCAGCACGCCCCAGGCGACCCACACGTTCACGTCGTAGATCGGGACGTCCAGTGGACGCGCGATGTGGCACATGAATACAGGCCAGTTCAACGCGTCGGTCTTGTTCAGGTTCGCCGCCTTGAGGTGCCCGTTAATCTCGGCGAAGAGCTTGGCTACGTCATCGTCGGCGAAGGAGGTGGCTGCGCGGGCGTCATTGAAGACGCGGGTGGGCACGGCGGCGGCCCATCGCGCGCCGCCGAGGTTTCTGTTCTGCTCCTTCCACTTCATCAGGTGGACGACGTTTTCTGGCCGGCGGATTCAACCGGTGTGCGCAAGTCTTCGGTGAGCGAGACAGGTTGAGTTCATCGAGGAGGACGAAGTGGGCAAGCCACACCTGACGGCTGAGCAGCGCGCGCTGGCGTTGCGGTTGAAGGCGAAGGGTCTGAACTTCCGAGAGATCGGCGAGCAGATCGACGCGTCCCAGCAGACGGCGTGGAACGCGATCATGAAGCGACCAACGCGGGTGGTCAGACCCTTCTCCTGGACTCCGGGACCCGGGCGGCTGACTCTGGCCGAGCGCGAGGAGATCTCCCTGGCGCTTCGCCGAGGTGAGAGGATCAGCGCCATCGCGGCCTCCCTGGGGCGATCCGTCAGCACCGTCTCCCGGGAGGTGGCAGCCAACGGAGGACGCGGCGGCTATCGGGCCTGGCGATCCCACGAACGGGCCCACCAGCGCTCACTGCGCCCAAAACCCCGCAAGCTCGAGGATCCGGCCCTCGCCGCCTGGGTGACGAAGGGTCTGCGACAGTGGTGGTCGCCCCAGGAGATCGCCCAGCGACTTCGACGGGAGTTTCCCGACGACCCCACCATGCACGTGAGCCACGAGACCATCTACACCACCCTCTTCGTCCAGGGCCGAGGCGAGCTGAAGCGCGAACTTGCCCGGTGCTTGCGCTCGGGACGGGTTCAGCGCCGTCCTCGCGGCCGGGTCGAGTCCCGGGGGCGGATCCCCGGCATGGTCTCAATCTCGGAACGACCCGCCGAGGTCGCCGACCGGGCGCTGCCGGGACACTGGGAGGGAGACCTCATCATCGGCAAGAACGCCGAGTCCGCCGTCGGGACGTTGGTCGAGCGCTCGACTCGCTACGTGATGCTGCTGCACCTGCCCGATGGGCGGTTGCCGATCCAAGTCGACGCCGCCATGCGCCGCGCGATTCGCCGACTGCCCCGCGAGCTCGTTCAATCGATCACCTGGGACCAGGGCAAGGAGATGCACCGGCACGCGTCCTTCACTGTCGACACCGGGATCCAGATTTACTTCTGCGACCCTCACAGCCCCTGGCAGCGCGGCTCGAACGAGAACACCAACGGCCTCCTGCGTCA
>JAKBNL010000013.1 GCA_021831035.1 Actinomycetes bacterium | reverse complement strand
CACGGTGGTGGTCTCCTTGGATTCTTGGTAGGAACCACAGAGTCCACCACCGGACCCTCTATCGCGTCGAGGGTGCAACCTCAACCCGTGGACAGGAAGCTCTAGGTGGACTCGGGGGCGATGCGCGAGAGCACCCACGCCAGGACCTGGGCCTCGTCGCGCCACGCGTCGTAGCGGCCCGACGGCCCGCCGTGGCCCGCACCCATCTCGGTCTTGACGACCGCGTGGTTCTCGGGATTGGCGTCGCGCAGGCGCAGCACCCACTTGGCCGGCTCCCAGAAGCCCACGCGCGAGTCGTTGAGGCCTCCGGTGGCGTAGAGGTCGGGGTAGCGCACCGGCCGACCGTCGGGGAAGTGTTCGCGCACGTTGTCGTAGGGGGAGTAGCCCTTCATCGTCCGGTACGCCGTGGCGCTGGCGTCGGGGTTGCCCCACTCCTCCCACTCGCCGACCGTGAGCGGCAACGAGGCGTCGAGCATGGTGGTGAGCACGTCGACGAAGGGGACCTCGGCGACGACGGCGCGAAAGAGATCGGGCGCGGCGTTCATGGCGGCGCCCATGAGGAGTCCCCCGGCCGAGCCGCCCCGGATCGCCAGGGTCGCCGGCGTCGTGAAGCCCCGCGCGACGAGGGCGCGCGCGACCGCGACGAAGTCGCTGAACGTCGTGGGCTTCTGGGCGAGACGTCCCATCTCGTACCAGGAGCGCCCCATCTCGCCCCCGCCGCGCACGTGGGCGACGGCGAAGACGACCCCGCGGTCGAGCAGGCTGAGTCGCAGCGAGGAGAACCCGGGCTCGATGGAGATCTCGTAGCTGCCGTAGCCGTAGAGCAGGAGCGGCGACGGTCCCGCCGGTGCCAGGGTGCCGTCGGGCCCCACGCTCATCCGGTCGCGCCGGGCGACCATCGAGACCGGCACGGCGACGCCGTCGCTCGCCTCGACCCACAGCCGGCCGGTGACGTAGCGCGTCGGATCGAAGTCCCCGAGGACCCGCTGCTGCTTCAGCACCCCGAGGCGACGCGTGGCGACGTCGACGTCGGCGACGAGGTACGGGGTGACCATCGAGGTGAGCACGACGCGCAGCAGCCGCGTGTCGCTGTTGGGGTTGGCCGAGAGTCCGACCGTGCGCGGGAAGGCGTCCCCCTCGACGAGCCAGCTCCGGGCGAGGGGGTCCTCGCCGAAGGGGTCGTCGCCCTCGAGCAGGGGCACGACGCGCACCGCGGCGCAGCCGTCGTCGCGCTCGCTGAGCGCGAGGAAGCCCGAGAAGGCGTCGACCGAGTCGATCCGTTGCCCGGGCCGCTCGGCCACCACCTCGCGCCACTCGCCGCCCTCCACCGGGCGCGCGAGCAGTCGGAAGTCGGTCGCCCCCTCGTTGGTGACCTTGAGCCACCACGCCCGCCCGACGCGGTCGACGAGGTGCTCGACGCCGTACTCGATCCCGTGGCGGCGAGGCTCGAGGACCTCGAGGGGGTCGGTCGGCCGGTCGGCGTCGACGACGCGGACCTCGCTCGTCATCGACGAGCTGAGCGCGACGACGATCACCCGGTCGTCGCGGCTGCGCCCGACCGATACGGTGAACTGCGCGTCGTCCTCTTGCAGGACGAGGACGTCGTCCGTCTGGGCGGTGCCGAGCTCGTGGCGCCAGAGCTGCCAGGGCCGCATCGCGTCGTCGACGCGGGTGTAGAAGACGTGGCGGCTGTCGGCGGCCCAGGCGAAGCCGTAGTAGACGTCCTCCAGCCGGTCGTCGAGGGGCGCCTGGTCCGCCAGGGGGCGTACGGTCACGCTGTGGCGCTCGGCGCCCTCGAAGTCGGTTCCGACCGCGACCCAGCGGGCGTCGGGGCTGACCGCCAGCACGCCCACCGAGAGGAAGTCGCTCTCGCCGGCCTCGGCGTTCTCGTCGAGGACGACCTGCTCGCCGGGCAGGGTGGTCGTCGGGTCGACGACGGGTGGGGTCAGCCCGTCGCCCACGACCGGGGCCCGCACGTTGATGGGGTAGTTGAGCCCCTCGCGGGTGCGCTCGAAGTACCACCACGCCCCCTTGCGCACCGGCACCGAGATGTCGGTCTCTTCGATGCGGCCCTTGATCTCCTCGAAGAGTCGGGTCTCGAGCGCCGCCACGGGCGCCATCTCGGCCGCGTGGTAGGTGTTCTCGGCGCGCAGGTGGGCGAGCACCTCCTCGCTCTCTCGCTCCATCAGCCAGTAGTAGGGGTCGACCCGCTCGTCGCCGTGGCGGGCGATGACCGTGGGACGTCGGGGCGCGCGGGGGGCGTCGGGCATCCCCACACTCTGCCAGTCGCGGCGTTCGCTCCGGGCCGGCCCGTTACTACTATGGCTATAGGGATAACCCGGCGAAGGAGCACGATGGCGATCGACAACCTGGACTTCAGCCGCTACCAGCTCGGGTGGTCCGACGACGTCCTGCCCACGTTCAAGCCCAAGAAGGGGCTGAACGAGGAGATCGTGCGCGAGATGTCGGCGATGAAGGGCGAGGAGCCCTGGATGCTGAAGTTCCGCCTCGACGCTCTGCGTCGCTTCGAGCGCAAGCCGATGCTGCCGTGGTTCGCCGAGCGCATGCCCGACCTCGACTTCGACGACATCTACTACTACATCAAGCCGACCGACCACCAGGTCGACACCTGGGAGGCGTTGCCCGACGCCATCAAGACGACCTACGAGCGCCTCGGCATCCCCGAGGCCGAGCGCCGTTACCTGGCCGGGGTCACCGCTCAGTACGAGTCGGAGGTCGTCTTCCACCGCAACCGGGCCGACCTCGAGAGCAAGGGCGTGCTCTTTTGCGACATGGACACCGCGGTGCGTGAGTACCCCGAGCTCGTGCGCAAGTACTTCGGCACGGTGATCCCGCCCAACGACAACAAGTTCGCGGCGCTGAACTCGGCGGTGTGGAGTGGCGGCTCGTTCATCTACGTGCCCCCGGGGGTCGCCCTCGACCAGCCCTTGCAGGCCTACTTCCGCATCAACACCGAGAACATGGGCCAGTTCGAGCGCACGCTCATCATCGCCGACGAGGGTTCCCAGGTCCACTACGTCGAGGGTTGCTCGGCACCGGTCTACACGACCGACTCCTTGCACTCGGCGGTCGTCGAGCTCGTCGCCCTCCCGGGGTCCCGGATCACCTACACGACGATCCAGAACTGGTCGACCAACGTCTACAACCTCGTCACCAAGCGCGCTCGGGCCGAGGCCGAGGCCCACGTGGAGTGGATCGACGGCAACATCGGTTCACGCCTGACGATGAAGTACCCGAGCGTCTACCTCATGGGGCCCAAGGCTTCCGGCGAGGTGCTCTCGGTCGCCTACGCGGGCGCGGGACAGGTCCAAGACGCCGGCGCGAAGATGATCCACTGCGCGCCCGAGACGACCTCGACCATCGTGTCTAAGTCGATCTCCAAGGACGGGGGCACCGCGGCCTACCGCGGCCTGGTGAAGGTGGAGGAGGGCGCGACCGGCGCGAAGAGCTTCGTGCGCTGCGACGCGCTCCTGCTCGACGAGCGCTCCGTCTCCGAGACCCGCCCCTACATGGAGGTCGGCGAGCAGGACGCCTCGATCGGCCACGAGGCCACCGTCTCGAAGATCGGCGACGACCAGCTCTTCTACCTCATGAGCCGGGGTCTCAACGAGAGCCAGGCCATGGGGATGATCGTCAACGGCTTCATCGAGCCCGTGACCCGTACGCTGCCCATGGAGTACGCGGTCGAGTGGTCGCGGCTCATCGAGCTCCAGATGGAGGGCTCGATCGGCTGAGCCGCCCCAGGGCGCGGGAGGATCGACAGCGGTGGGCATGCGCGAGGAGTGCAAGCACTTCCAGAGCCGCACCTACGCCTCGGGCGAGGTGGCGCGGTTCTGCGTCCTGGGCAACGCCCCGGACCAGCCCTGGTCGTGCCCGGAGTCGTGCGTCACCTACGAGCGCCGTCTGGCCGACGTGGGCTGGGTTCACGGCTCGCTCGTCGACGGCCCCGTCGAGTCGGCGCCCGCGGGCGAGGTCTCGGCCGAGGACCGGCGCGCGCTGCTCGCCGCCGCCGACGAGATCGTCGAGGCCGTCGCGCCCGGTCTGGTGGACGAGCGCCGACGAGAGCTCGACGAGGCCGAGCGCCGTCGCGGCTGGCGGTTCTGGCGACGCTAGGGCTCGGGGTCGGTGAACTCCGGCGTCCGGCGCTCGGCGAAGGCGGCGAGCGCCTCTCGCAGGTCCGGACCGAAAAGGTTCTCCGCGTTCCAGCGCGCCACGTAGACCAGGCCCTCCTCGACGTCGCGCTCGTCGTTGAAGCGCAGCACGGCCTTCGTGCCGCGCACGGCCCGGGGCGAGAGGGCGACGATCTCCTCGGCCATGGCGCGCGCGGCCGCGAGGACCTCGACGGCGGAGCCCTCGACGCGGTGGTTGACGAGCCCGATAGTGGCGGCCCGCTCGGCGTCGATGTCGCGGCCGGTGAGGGCGAGCTCGGTCGCGTGGGCCGGTCCGACGATGCGCGGCAGGCGCTGGAGCGTACCGAGGTCGGCCACGATCGCCACGCGCGTCTCGCGCACCGAGAAGGTCGCGTCGCTCGCCGCCAGTCGCACGTCGCAGGCGCAGATCAAGTCGATGCCCCCGCCGAGGCAGTACCCGTGGACGGCCGCGATGACCGGCACGGGCGCCTCGGCGAGGGAGGAGACCGACGCCTGCATCGTGCGGATCGACTCGTAGAGCGACTCGTGGGCGCCCGCGGCCGCGGGGGCCAGCACGGCGCCGGCCTCCTTGAGGTCGAGCCCCACGGTGAAGTCGCGGCCCCGCGCCGCCAGGACGAGACAGCGCACACCCGGTTCGGCGAGGGCGGCCGCGACGGCCCGGGGGAGGTCTCGCCAGAACGCCCGTCCGAGCGCGTTGCGCGCCTCGGGCCGGTCGAGCCACAGCGTTGCCACGCGGCCGTCACGCTCGAGGTCGATCACGTCGGAAGTGAAGGCCATCGACCCATCGTCGCACGTCGCGCCGGTCGGGGCGAGGGGGGCGGCCCGGTACACTGCCCGAGGCCCTCGGGCCGCCTATGACGACCTTCGCCGACTCCGCCGCCGCCGCGATCGACGCGCGCCCGGGGGGCGGGCGGCGTGAGGCGTGGCGGGCCTTCGAGGAGGTGGGCCTGCCCTCGGCGAGCGACGAGGTCTGGCGCTACACGCCACTCAGCGACCTCGGTCTCGAGCGTCACGCGGTGCCGACGGGCCCCTCGCCGGCCCGGCCCTCGGACACGGCCCGGCGTCTGGGCGCCGGGGCGGGCGTCGTCCTCACGGTCGTCGACGGCTTCCTCACGCCCGTGGGCGAGGTGCCCGAAGGGGTCCGCGTCACGACCGACGAGTCGGGCCGGTCCCACACCGGCCAGGCCCTGGTCGAGCGTTACGCCCGAGACGCCTTCTCTCTGCTCAACGCGGCACTGGCCCCGGCGACGACCGTGGTGCGCGTCGAGCCGGGCGTGGTCCTCGCGGGACCGGTGGTCGTCCTCGGCCTCGCCGGTCCCGGCGCGTCCTTCCCGCGCCTGCGCGTCGAGGTGGGCCGGGGGGCCGAGGCCGTGGTGGTCGAGTACCTCGAGGGCGCCCCCGACGGGCTGGTCGTGCCGCTCAGCGAGTACGCGGTCGAGGAGAACGGGTCCCTGACCCTGGTCACCTACCAGCGCCTGGACGACACCGCCTGGCAGGTCGCGCGCACGACCGGCTTCGTGGAGCGTGACGCCCGCCTGCGCCAGGCCGTCATCGGCCTGGGCGGTCACTACGACCGCTCGCGCAACGACGCGGAGTTGCGCGGGGCGGGCGCGGCCAACGAGCTGCGCACGACCTACCTCGGCCGCGGCGACCAGGTCCACGACTTTCGCACCCACCAGCTCCACCTCGCGCCGCGCACGACGTCGCGCCTCCTGTCCAAGGGCGCGGTCGCCGAGCGTTCCCGCTCGGTCTACACGGGCCTGATCGAGATCGAGAAGGGTGCGACGCGCACCGACGCCCGCCAGACGAACCACAACCTCCTGCTCTCGCCGAGCGCGCACGCCGACTCCGTGCCCAACCTCGACATCCGCGAGAACGACGTGCTGTGCGCCCACGCCTCGAGCGTCGGGCCCCTCGACGCGCTCCAACGCTGGTACCTCGAGTCGCGCGGGGTCGAGCGCGTCGACGCCCAGCGGCTGATGATCCAGGGCTTCTTCTACGAGATGCTCGAGGCCCTGCCCGCCGCCCTCGCCGCGCCCATCGAGGCCGACGTGGCCGCGGCCGTCGCCGGGGTCGCCCGGGCCGCGGCGGTGGGGTCGTGACGACGGTGGCGCTCGGTCGCCTGTCCGACTACGAGGTGGGGGTCCCGCGCTCGGTGGCCGCGCCCGGGCGAACCCTGGTGGTGGTGCGCATCGAGGGCTCCCTCTACGTCCTCGACGATCGCTGCAGCCACGAGGACTTCCCCCTCTCCCAGGGCTACGTCGACGTAGAGGCGGCCGAGATCGAGTGCGCCCGCCACGGCGCGCTGTTCAGCCTCGTCGACGGCGAACCCCTGTCGCTGCCCGCGACCCGGCCCGTCGCCCACTACGAGGTGCGCGAGGCCGACGGCCAGCTGGTGGTGGAGGTCCCGTGACCTCGACGCTCTCGATCCAGGGGCTGCGCGTCGCGGTCGGGGACCGCGAGGTCCTCAAGGGGTTCGACCTCACCGTGTCCACCGGCGAAGTCCACGCCCTCATGGGCCCCAACGGCTCGGGCAAGTCGACCCTGGCCCACGCGCTCACCGGCCACCCCGGGTACCGGGTGCTCGAGGGGTCGGTCACCATCGACGGTCGTGAGCTCCTCGGGCTCTCGGCCACCGCGCGGGCCCGCGCGGGCCTCTTCCTCGCCCTCCAGCAGCCCCTCGAGGTGCCGGGCGTGCGCCCGCTCGACATGCTGGTGGCCGCCGGGGCCGACCCCGCCACGGTCGCGGTGCGCGTGCGCGAGGAGGCCGAGCGGGTCGGGCTGCGGCCCGAGCTGCTCGAGCGCTTCGTCAACGTCGACCTCTCGGGCGGGGAGCGCAAGCGCGCGGAGATGGTCCAGCTGGGCGTGCTGCGCCCGCGGTTCTGCCTGCTCGACGAGATCGACTCGGGCCTCGACGTCGACGCGCTGGGCTCGGTCGCGCGGCGCCTGTCGGCGGCGGTCGGCGAGTGGGAGTGCGGCGTCCTCGCCATCACCCACTTCCGTCGTCTGCTGGTGGAGCTCGTGCCCATGACCATCCACGTCGTGCGCGACGGGCGGGTCGTGGCGACGGGCGGCCCCGAGATCGCCGAGCGCCTCGAGCGCGACGGCTACGACGGCTTCCGCGCACCCCGGGCGTGACCCGAGCGCGCACGCGCCGGCGGTAGAATCGATCGATGCCCAGGGGACGAGACGGGGGCGGTCGCGACCGCGAGCCGTCCCGGCGTTCCGACGGGATCGCCAACGAGGAGCGCCTGCGCGCGCTCGGTGACGCCGTCGTGGGACGGACCCCGCCGGCGAGCCCGCGACCGGCACGCCGTCGGGGCCGACGCCGGGCCGGGCGCATCGCGCTGATCAGCGTGGCCAGCCTCGTCGCGCTGCTGGTGGTGGTCGTCGGCGGGGGCTACCTCTACGCCAACTGGCGCTTCTCCCAGATCCACAAGATCAACGTCACGAGTGAGGTCAAGCCCATCTCGGGCAAGCCCTTCAACATCCTCGTGGTGGGATCGGACTCGCGCGCGGGCCTCTCGGGCCTGGTCGGCCGGCAGACCGGCGCGAGCGCCGGGCTGGTGGCGGGCCAGCGCAGCGACGTCGTCAAGATCGTCCACGTCGACCCCCCGGCCGGCACGATCAGCGTCATCTCGATCCCGCGCGACACGATGGTGACCCTGCTCGCCAACCAGAACCTCTACGGTCAGGCCAACCGGATCAACGTGAACTTCGGCAACGGTCCGTCCCTGCTCGCCCAGACGATCACGGCCAACTTCGGCATCCCCATCAACGACACCGTCGTGGTGAGCTTCGCCGGGCTGATCAACGCGGCCGACGCCCTGGGCGGGGTCTACCTGGACTTCCCCTACCCGGCCGCCGACCCGTACTCGGGCCTGCGGATCCGCCACCCGGGCTGCCAGTTGATCAAGGGCTTCGAGGCGCTGGCGGTGGTGCGCAGCCGCCACTACTACTACAACGTCAAGGGACACGGCGTCTGGCCGGGGGACAACACCCCACCGGCGACCCTCTACGCCGACGGCTGGCTCTACGACGGGACGAGCGACTTCGGGCGCATCGAGCGTCAGAGCGCGTTCTTGCGGGCCATGGTCGAGCGGGGCAAGACCCTCTACAACCCGCTCACCATCAACGACTTCCTCTCGAAGATCCCCCAGGGGATAACCCTCGACCAGAACTTCAGCCTGAACGAGCTGGTGGGGCTGGCCGTGCGCTTCCACAGCCTGAACGCCAACGCCATCTCGACCTACACCCTGCCCGTCTACTCGGCGACCAACCCGGTGCTCGGCGACGTGCTCTACGTCCAGCAGCCCGAGACCCAGCAGCTCTTCGTCAACGTCTTCGGCTCCGAGCTCGAGACGCCGACCAACCCGCCGCCCAACTCCTCGGGCCAGACGCCGCTGCCCCCAGCCGTCGCGCCCACGACCAGCCCCACGGCGGGGGCGGGGTCCACGAGCGGCGCCGCGTCGGGCCACGCGACGCGGGCGACGACGACCACGACGAGCCCGACCGCGAGCTACGCGTCGTACAACCCGCGACCCTGCACGCCCTAGCGGCCGGTCAGTCGGCCCGGGCCTCGTCGAGTCCCTGGGCGAGCGTCGTCCAGGCGAGGAGGGCGCACTTGATGCGCACGGGGAACTTCACCACGCCGGCGAGGGCCGCCAGCTCCCCGAGGGAGCGCACGTCGAGCGGCTCGGGCTCGCCGCCCTCGCCCAGGCGGGTCTCGGTGACGGTCATGAGCTGGCGGAACCGCTCGAGCGCGGCGCGGACCTCGGCGAGGGTCTTGCCCCTGACGGCCGCGCCCATGAGCGAGGCGGAGGCCTGGGAGATCGAGCAGCCCCGGCCGGTCATCTTGATGTCGACCAGTCGGTCGTCGACCAGCTCGAGGTAGAGGGTGATCTCGTCGCCGCACAGCGGGTTGAAACCCTCGACGCGGTGGGCCGGCGGCGTGGCCAGCTCCCCGCGGTTGCGCGGGGTGCGGTAGTGGTCGAGGATGATCTCGCGGTAGAGGTCGTCGAGGGGGGCCACGGCTAGGCGAAGAGGGCGAGGGCGTGGCCGAGCCCCTCGATGAGGGCGTCGGTGTCGCGGGGGAGCGAGTAGGGCCCGAAGGAGGCCCGGGCGGTGGCGGCGAGCCCGAAGCGGCGCATGAGGGGCTTCGCGCAGTGGTGGCCCGGGCGCACGCACACCCCGTGCTGGTCGAGGACCTGGGCCACGTCGTGGGGGTGGACGCCCTCGACGTCGAGGCTGAGTACGCCGCCGCGGTCGACGACGTCGCGCGGACCGATCACGCGCACGCGGCCGGCGAAGGTGCACTCGAGGCGCTCGAGGGCGTCGCGGGTGAGCTCGCGTTCGTGGGCCTCGACGACGTCGGGGCCCAGCCCCTCGAGGTAGCGCACGGCGGCGTGCAGCCCGACGGCCTCGGCGATGGGGGGCGTGCCCGCCTCGAAGCGCGCGACCCCGTTCGCCGGGGTGAAGCCGTCGGTCCGCACGTCGGCGATCATCCCGCCGCCCCCGAGGAAGGGGGGCATCGTCTCGAGCAGGGACCGTCGCGCCCAGAACACCCCGATCCCGGTGGGCCCGAGCATCTTGTGGCCGCTGAAGGCGAGGAAGTCGATCCCGTCGCGCGCGACGTCGGTCGAGCCGTGCGCGACCGACTGCGCGCCGTCCACCGCGAGCAGCGCGCCGTGGTCGTGGGCCAGCCGGGCGAGGGCCGCGAGGTCGTTGCGCGTGCCCAGCACGTTGGACATGCCGGTCACGCTGAGCAGCTTCGCCCCCTCGAGCCGTCGGTCGACGTCGGTGAGGTCGAGGCGGAAGTCGTCGCCGACCGGGATGAAGCGGACCTCGATCCCGTGGCTGTCACGTAGCTGGAACCAGGGGACCACGTTGGCGTGGTGCTCCATCTCGGTCACGACGACGACGTCGCCGGGCCCGAACCGTGACGCCCCCCAGCTCCGGGCGAGCAGGTTGAACGACTCGGTCGTGTTCTTGGTGAAGACGACCTCCTCGGCGCCGCCGGGGGCGTTGATGAAGCGCGCCACGGCCGCGCGGGCGCCCTCGTAGTCGGCGGTCGCCTCCTCGGCGGTGAGGTAGACGCCCCGGTGGACGTTGGCGTGGTGGCGCTCGTAGTAGCGGTCCATCGCCTCGATCACCGCCCGCGGCGGCAGGGTGCTCGAGGCCGAGTCGAGGTAGGTGAGCGGACGACCGTGCACCAGGCGGTGGAACAGGGGCACGTCGGCGCGCACCCGGGCCGGACTGAAGCTGGTCACGCGCTCACCGTGCGCCAGGCGTCGTAGCCCCGTCGTTCGATGCGCCGGGCCACCTCGGCGTCGCCGCTCTCGACGATGCGCCCGTCGATCAGCACGTGGACGCGGTCGGGGGCGATCTCGTCGAGCAACTTCACGTAGTGGGTCACGAGGACGACGCCCATCTCGGGGTGGCGCTCGCGCACCGTCGACACCCCGCGCGCGACGACTCGCAGGGCGTCGATGTCGAGACCCGAGTCGGTCTCGTCGAGCAGGGCCACCACGGGTTCGAGCAGGGCCATCTGGAGGACCTCGTTGCGCTTGCGCTCCCCGCCGGAGAAGCCGTCGTTGAGGTGGCGCTCGGCGAAGGCGTCGTCGATGCCCAGGCGCTCCATCCACTCGGCGAGCTCGAGGCGCACCTCGAGCACGCTGAGCTCCTCGAGGCCGCGCCGCGCGGCGATGGCCTGGCGCAGGAACTGCACGACCGAGACTCCGCTGATGGCCTCGGGGTACTGGAAGGCCATGAACAGCCCTGCCCGGGCCCTCTCGTCGGGAGTCCAGCCGGTGACGTCCTGACCGGCGAGCACGATGCGCCCGCGGGTCACGGTGTAGCCGGGGTGTCCCATGACCGCGCTGGCGAGGGTGGACTTGCCGGCCCCGTTCGGTCCCATCAGGGCGTGGACCTCGCCCGGGCGCACCACGAGGTCGATCCCGCGCAGGATGGGGGCCCCGTCGGCCTCGACGTGGAGGTCGGTCAGCTCGAGCAGGGCGTCGGACACGCCCCGAGCCTAATGGGGTCGACCCAGAGGCTCACCAACCGCGCGCGACCCACTCGCCGAGGTGGGCTGACTCCTCGCCGAGTGTCGAGGGGGCGCCGTGGCCGGGCCAGAAGGTGGTCCCCCCGGCGAAGGGGCGGAACAGACGATCCTCGATCGAGGTGATGATCGTGTCGAAGTCGCCGCCCTCGAAGCTGGTGTTGCCCGGTCCGCCCGGGAAGAGGGTGTCGCCGGTGAACAGCACCGGTCGATGCTCGAGGGCGAAGCAGACGCTGCCCGGGGTATGGCCCGGGGTGTGGATGGCGCGTAGGCGCACCTCACCCACCGCGACCACCTCCCCGTCCTCGATGAGCCGGTCGTAGCCCGAAAGGTGCGCGGCGTCCTCGGCCCGGACCCCGACCGGCACGCCGGCCGCGCGCATCTCGCTCACGGCCCCGACGTGGTCCCAGTGACCGTGGGTGGTGAGGACCAGTTCGACGCCGAGGTCGTCGATGAGCGGCACCAGTCGCTCGGGCTCGTTGGCCGCGTCGATCAGGGCCGAGCGACCGCTGCGCACGCAGCGCACGACGTAGACGTTGTTCTCGACCGGCCCCACGACGAGGCGGTGGACCTCGGTGGCGGGGTCGGACCAGACGGTCTCGATGGATCCCATGGCCGCAGTGTGCCACGGAACCGGGCCCAGCGGGACTTGGCTAGTCTCGGTGGGGCGCCGGAGAGAGGGGTCGGGCGATGAATTTCGGCTTTAGCGAGGAGCAGGACGAGCTGCGCAAGATGGTGCGGCGATTCCTCGAGGAGAAGTCCCCCGAGTCCGAGGTGCGCCGACTGATGGCCACGGCCGAGGGGTACGACCCGGCCGTCTGGACGCAGATGGCCCGCGAGCTCGCCCTCCAGGGACTGGGCATCCCCGAGGCCTTCGGGGGCCAGGGGTTCGGCCCGGTGGAGCTCTACGTCGTCTTCGAGGAGATGGGCGCCGCACTGATGTGCGCGCCGTACTTCTCCACCGTCGCCCTGGCGGCGAACGCCGTCAGCTTCGTGGGCGGGCCCGAGGACCACGCGCGCTACCTGCCCGGCATCGCGAGCGGGGAGACGATCGCGACCGTCGCCCTCACCGACGACTCCGGGTCGTGGGACCCCCAGAGCGCCGCGGCGAGCGCTCGCCGCGAGGGGGAGGGCTGGCGGCTGAGCGGCGTGCGCAACTACGTCACCGACGGCTCGACCGCGAACCTCGTGCTCGTACCGGCGACGACCGCGGCCGGCCTCTCGCTGTTCGCGATCGAAGGCGACGCGCCCGGGCTCGCGCGTGAGGCCCTGGCGACGATGGACCAGACGCGCAAGCAGAGCCGCCTCGTCCTCGAGGACGTCCCCGCACGCCTCGTGGGCGTCGAGGGTCGGGCCGGCGAGGGGCTGGCCACGACCCTCCAGGTCGCCGCCGCCCTGCTCGCCGCCGAGCAGGTGGGCGGGGCCCAGCGGGTACTCGACAGCTCGGTCGAGTACGCCAAGACGCGCGTCCAGTTCGGGCGGCCCATCGGGTCGTTCCAGGCGATCAAGCACAAGTGCGCCGACATGCTCCTCGACGTCGAGTCGGCCAAGTCCGCCGCCTACTACGCCGCGTGGGCGGCCCAAGAGCGCAACGAGGAGCTGCCCATCGCCGCGAGCCTCGCCCAGTCGTTCTGCTCCGAGGCCTACTTCCACTGCGCCGCCGAGAACATCCAGATCCACGGCGGCATCGGCTTCACCTGGGAGCACCCGGCCCACCTCTACTTCAAGCGGGCCAAGAGCTCCGAGCTCTTCCTCGGCGACCCCAGTTACCACCGCGAGCTCCTCGCCCAGCGCCTGGGCATCTAGCGCGGTGCTCGTCACCGAGCAGCTCGAGAGCGGCTCGTCGACGCTCGAGTTGCGCGTGTGCACCTCGGGCTCGCGGCCGGTGGCCGGTCACGTCCTCGTCCTCGCCCACGGCCTGCCCCGGCTGATGGGCACGGGCCGTCAGGCCGCGGGCCTCTTGCCCGAGCTGGCCGAGCACGTGGCCAACGAGTCGGGCTGGACGGTGGCGACCGGGACCCTCTCGGGGGTCGGGGCCAGCACGGGGACCTTCAGCGCGACCCAGTGGCGAGCCGACCTGGCGGCCGTCGTCGAGCGCGTCGCCGAGGGCGAGCGGCGCGTCTCGATCGCCGGCTTCGGCTTCGGCGGGTCGCTGGCCCTCGCGGTGGCCGCCACCGACGACCGGGTACGCGGCGTGGCGACCTTCGCCGCGCCCGCCCACCTCGAGCGCTGGATCGGCTCACCGGCCGAGTTCCACCACTCGGTCCAGGTCGGCGGGGTCGTCGGGAGTCCGGGTGACCTGCTCGCCCCGGAGGCGCTCGCGGCCGACGTGCTCGTGATCGACCCGCTGGGCTCGATCGCCCGGGTGGCACCGCGTCGGCTCCTGGTCGGCCACGGCACCGACGACGTCGAGGTGCCGGCGAGCGACGCCCGCGACCTCGTCGCCGCGGCCGAGGGTCGCGCGGAGCTCCGACTCATCCAGGGTGCCGGCCACCAGCTGCGGGCCGATCCGCGGATGGTGGCGACGCTACTGGGCTGGCTCGACCGGCACCGCTGAGAGGGCCTCGTCGAGCGCGCGGCGCAGCGCGCGCGCCGCGGCGCCCGGGTCGGCGGCCTCGGTGAGGGCGCGCACGACCACGAAGTGGCGTAGCCCCTCGCCGACGAGCGCGCCCACCGTCGACGGGCTCACCCCCCCGGTGACAAAGACGGGCCGGTCGCTGCGGCGCTGGGCGGCGAGCGCGTAGCCGACCCCCGTGCCCGGCCGCCCGACCTTGGTGGGGGTGGGCACGATGGGGCCCGCGCTCAGGTAGGTCGCCGAGGTCGTGAGGGCCACCTCGAGCTCGGCCTCGGCGTGGGTCGAGAGCCCGACGATCGCCCCGTCGCCCAGCAGCGCGCGACAGCGAGCCACCGAGACGTCGTCCTGGCCGACGTGAACGCCGTCGGCGGCGACCTCGGCGGCGAGCTCGGGGGAGTCGTTCACCACGAAGGGGACCCCGAGGTCCCGGCAGAGCCGGGCGAGCTCCCCGGCCGGCCCGCGCTGGACGCTCACGGGGGCCGTCTTCTCCCGCAACTGGACGACGTCGACGCCGCCCTCCACGACGATCCGTACGAAGTCGGTCAGGTCGTCGCGCAGGCCCACGCAGAGGTAGAGACGACGGCTCGCCAGGCTGGGCACGGGTTCCACGCTAGGGGGCCCGCGGGGCCCCCGTGGGGCAGAATGGGGCGGTGCAGATCCCCGCGAAGGCCGAGTACGCGATCCGCGCGCTGCTCAGCCTCGCGGCGAGCGACAGCTCGGTCAGCGCCGAGCACCTCGCCCAGGAGCAGGACCTGCCGGCGAAGTTCCTCGGCGCGATCCTCTCGGACCTGCGTCGCGGCGGGCTGGTGACGAGCCAACGCGGGCCCGAGGGCGGCTTCCGGCTGGCCAAGGACCCCGACGCGGTCATGATCGCCGACGTCTTGCGCGTGGTCAGCGGACCCATGGCGGGCGTGCGGGGGATGCGGCCCGAGACCCTCGTCTACGAGGGCTCGGCCGAACACCTGCGGGAGGTCTGGGTGGCGGTGCGCGCCGCGTTGCGCGAGGTGCTCGAGCACGTGACCCTGGGCCAGGTGCTGCGCGGGGACCTGCCCACCGCGGTGACGCGCTTCACCGACGACCCCGACGCCTGGATCACCCGGGTCATATGACCCTCGTGCACACCGACGGGGCCTGCCGCGGCAACCCCGGCCCCGGGGGCTGGGCGTGGGCGGTGGGCACGACCCGCTACGCCAGCGGCGCCGAGGCCCACACCACCAATCAGCGCATGGAGCTCACGGCCGTCCTCGAGGCGCTGCGCGCGAACCCCGACGGCGCGATCGAGGTGGTGAGCGACTCGACCTACGTCGTGCGCTGCTTCCACGACCGCTGGTACCTCGGGTGGCGCCGACGCGGCTGGCGCAACAGCCAGAACCAGCCCGTCGCCAACCGGGACCTCTGGGAGGCGCTGTTGCCCCTGGCGCTGGAGTCGGGCCGCGAGGTCCGCTTCTCGTGGGTGCGCGGGCACGCCGGGGACCCCATGAACGAGTTCGTCGACCGGCTGGCGACCGCCGCGGCCGACACCCAGAGGGGTCAGAGCGCCTGATCGCGTCGGGCTCGGCGACCGGGGAACATTAGGATTCCCCGGGGGGTTGGTCGGGACGACGGAAAGGTGTGACCGTGGCTGACGGGGTCCAGCAGTACGACGTGGTCGTGATCGGCGGGGGCCCCGGTGGCTACGCCGCCGCCCTCTACGGGGCCTCGGCGGGCCTCACCGTCGCCCTCGTGGAACGGGACAAGGTCGGCGGGACCTGCCTGCACCGGGGCTGCGTGCCGGCCAAGGAGTTCCTCGAGACGGCCCACGTGCGCCGCACCCTCGAGCACGCCTCGGCCTTCGGCTTCACCACCACGGGGCTCTCGGTCGACTTCGCGGTGAGCCAGGCCCGCAAGAACGAGGTGGTCGACAAGCTGCACAAGGGCCTGTCGGGGCTGCTCAAGGGACGCTCGGTCACGGTCCTGAGCGGCACGGCGCGCCTCGAGCCCGACCACCGGGTCGTCGTGGTCGACGGGGCCGACCAGGGCACCGAGCTGGTGGGCTCGAGCGTCATCATCGCCGCCGGTTCGGTCCCGCGCACCCTGCCCGGGCTCGAGCCCGACGGCAAGTTCGTGCACACCTCGGACGAGTTCTTGGACCTCACCGCGCTGCCGGCGCGGGCGGTGGTGGTCGGTGGCGGCGCGATCGGCTGCGAGTTCGCCTCGATGCTCGCCGACATGGGCACGGCGGTCACCATCCTCGAGTTCCTGCCCTCGATCCTCGCGGGCTGCGACGCCGAGGTCGCCGGGGTCGTCCAGCGGGCCTTCAAGAAGCGTGGGATCGACGTGCGCACCGGGGTGACCGTGACCGGCCACGCCCCCAAGAAGTCGTCGACGGCGGTCACGATCGAGGGCGGCGAGGCGATCGAGACGGACCTGATCGTCGTGTCGGTGGGCCGTCGGCCGCGCACCGAGGACCTGCTGGGCGAGGGCACCGGTGTGGTAATCGACGAGCGGGGCTTCGTCGTGGCCGACGGACTCCAGCGCACCGCGGCGGCCGGGGTCTACGCGGTCGGCGACGTGGTGGCCGGGTCGCCCCAGCTGGCCCACGTGGGCTTCGCCGAGGCCATCGTGGCTATCAAGACCATCCTCGGTGAGGCCACCGTCCCGGTCGACTACGACCGCGTCCCCTGGGCCATCTACTCGAACCCCGAGGTCGCCTTCGTGGGGCTCACCGAGGCGGCCGCCAAGGAGCGCGGGATAGAGGTCGTCGTGAAGAAGGACCCCTTCGGCGGCAACAGCCGGGCCCAGATCATCGGCGAGACCGACGGCGTCGTGAAGGTCATCGCCGAGAAGCGCCCCGACGGCTCGGCGGGCCAGTTGCTCGGGGTCCACATGGCCGGCCCCTGGGTGACCGAGCAGCTCGGCGCCGGCTACTACGCGGTCAACTGGGAGGCGACGGCCGAGGAGGCCGCCGCCTTGATCCAGCCGCACCCCTCGTTGTCCGAGACCTTCGGCGAGACCCTCATCGCGCTGGCCGGGCGGGGGCTGCACGTTGGTTGACGTCACGCTGCCCTCGCTGGGCGAGTCGGTCACCGAGGGGACCATCACCCAGTGGTTCAAGCGGGTGGGCGACCTCGTCGCTCGCGACGAGCCCCTCTTCGAGGTCTCGACCGACAAGGTGGACTCCGAGATGCCCTCCCCGGCCGCGGGCGTCCTGACCGAGATCGTGGCCGGCGAGGGCGACACCGTCATGACCGGCTCGCGCGTGGCGGTCATCGACGAGACCCAGACGGCCGCCGCCACCCCACCACCCGCCGCACCCGCCCCGGCGCCCGCCACCGAGGGGGCCCCGACCGGGCGCGCGCCGGTGACCCTGCGACCCGACGAGGCCGTGGGGGGCGTCGTGCTCTCGCCGGTCGTGCGCCGGATCCTCGCCGACGGCGGGGTCACCCCCTCGAGCGTCGTGGGCACCGGTCCCGGCGGGACCATCACGCGTCGCGACGCCGAGCGGGCCGTCGCCCAGGGGCCGACCGAGGCGGCGAGCGTCGCGCTGAGCCACGGGCAGCGGCGCATGGGCCAGCACCTGACCTTCTCGGCCCAGGTCTGCCCCCAGGGCTTCGTCGCTCTCGAGGTCGACGGGTCCGTCTTCGCGCGCCTGGACACGCTCGGGCGCACGACCCGCGAGGGCGTCGCCGTCTCGGACGAGACGGTGGTCGCCCTGGCCGCGGTGCGGGCGCTCGGCGAGTTCGAGTTCCTCAACGCCTCCCTCGAGGGTGACCGGCTGGTCCTGCACCGCAGCGTGAACCTGGGCCTCGTGCGGCCCCTGGCCGACGAGGGGATGCTCGTCCCGGTGGTGCACGCCGCGGCCGGGCTCACCCTGCGTGCGCTGGCCCGCCGGGTGGCCGACCTCGACGCGCGCCTGGCCGCGCGCGAGCTCACCGCCGACGACCTCATGGGCGGCACCTTCACGGTGGCCGCCGCGCCGAGCCCCCACGCCCTGCTCACCCAGCCCATCGTCATCCAGCCCGAGGTCGCGGCCCTCTCGATCGGCGCGGTCCGCGAGGTCCCGGTGGTCGTCGAGGGGACCCTCGCCGTCGGCCGACGGCTTGTCCTCGGGCTGAGCTTCGACCACCGGGTCTGTGAGTCGACGGCCGCCGCTCGCTACCTCGAGCGCGTGGCCGAGCTCCTCGGGGGCCTCGACGTCGAGGGCGAGCGCTAGTGCTGCGCCGCCGCCACCTGGGCCGGGTGACGTTCCCCGAGGCGAACGACCTTCAGCGCGCCCTGGTGGAGGCGGCGGACGACTACGTCCTGGTCTTCGAGCACCCCCCGACCTACACCCTCGGGGTCCGCGCGAGGGACGAGCACATCCTGGTGCCCCGCGACGAGCTCGACGCGGCCGTCGTCGCGGCCGACCGGGGCGGCGACGTCACCTACCACGGTCCCGGCCAGGTCGTGGCCTGGGCGGTCGTCACCGTGGCCGACGACCCCGCCGCCGGCCGCGACCACGTCGCGGCCCTGGAGGACGCGGTCATCGCGACCGTCCAGCGGCTCGACGAGGGGGGGCGCCTGGGTCGCGTGGGCCGGCTCGAGGGCTACCCGGGGGTCTGGGCCGACCTCGAGGGTCGGCCCACCAAGATCGCGGCGGTCGGCGTGCGCACCGAGCGCGACGCCGGGGGTCGCCGCCGGACCCTCCACGGCGTGGCCCTCAACGTCGACGTCGACCTCGCGCGCTTCGCGGTCATCGTGCCCTGCGGCATCCCCGACAAACCGGTCGGCTCGCTCCACTCGCTCGGACTCGACGCGTCACCGTCGCTCGTCGAGGACGTCCTCGGCGAAGAGCTCGACCGGCGCCTCGGCGGACCCGCGCGCGTGGCGCGCGTCGAGCGGCCGGGCCGCTCCAGCGGGCCGAGCGCGGAGCGGCCCCTGATCCGTCGGCTCCGCCAGGCCGGCGTCGACCCCGAGGCCGGGCTGGACATCCGCGACCGCAAGCCCGAGTGGCTGCGCATCCCCGCCCACATGGGCGGCGAGTACCGTGCGCTGCGCGCCCTCACCGAGGACCTGCGCCTGGTCACGGTGTGCGAGGAGGCGGGCTGCCCGAACATCTTCGAGTGCTGGACCGAGGGGACCGCGACCTTCATGGTCAACGGCGAGCGCTGCACCCGGGCGTGCGGCTTCTGTCTCGTCGACACGAGGAAGCCGCTCCCGCTGGACCCGACCGAGCCGGCCCGCGTCGCCGAGGCGGTGGTCCGGCTGGGACTGAGCCACGCGGTGATCACCTGCGTGGCGCGCGACGACCTGGGCGACGGCGGGGCCGGCGCGATGGCCGCCACCGTGCGCGCCATACGCGAGGCCCGTCCGGGCACGACGGTGGAGGTCCTCACGAGCGACCTGCGCGGTGACCCCGACGCGCTGGATCGGCTGATCGAGGCGCGCCCCGACGTGCTCAACCACAACCTCGAGACCGTGGCCCGGCTCCAGCGCGCCGTGCGCCCGAGCGCGGGGTACCTGCGCTCGCTCACCGTGCTCGCGCGCGCCGCCCGGGCCGGGCTCACGACCAAGTCGGGGCTCATGGTGGGCCTGGGCGAGACGGCCGAGGAGGTCGACGAGGCCCTCGTCGACCTGGCGGCGGTCGGGGTGCGGATCGTGACGATCGGCCAGTACCTTCGCCCGAGCGCCGACCACCTCCCGGTCGCGCGCTACTGGACGCCCACCGAGTTCGACGAGCTGGCCGAGCGCGGCCGCGCCCTCGGCCTCGCGCACGTCCAGTCCTCGCCGCTCACCCGCTCGAGCTACCACGCCCGCACCGCGATGGACGGGGCCGCACCGGTCGCGGTCGGGGCGCCGACGCACCGCTCCTAACGCCGCGCGCCGCGCCGGGCCCCCCGGTGCGTGCGAGACTCGATCCATGACCGTGGTGCGCGCGCGCCCCCGAGAAGGGCGTCCCCGGGCGACGCTCCTCGGGTTCGCCGCCGTCCTCGGGGCGGTCGTCCTCGCCGGAGCGCCGGCCCGGGCGGCCTCCTCGCCCGCCGGGCCGCCGCCGGTGTGTCGCAGCGTCGCGGTCCCGGCCGGCAACGGTCACCCCGCGCGCACCGCCGAGCTCTGCGCCCCGTGGCGCCCGCGCGACACCTGGGCCGCGGCGGGCCCGCCGGTGGAGACGATCGCCTTCAGACCCGACCCCGCCCAGCCGGCCGTGGTGGCCTACGCCGCCTGGATCCGCAGCGCCACGACCGACCTCGCGCTCTACCTCGGCTACGAGGGCCCCGGGCCGACGAGTCTGCCGCGGGGCCCCGAGATGGTCCCGCCGTCGGGGCGCGGTCGGCTGCTCGCGACGTTCAACGCCGGCTTCTACGAACACGACGCCGCCGGGGGGTTCTACGTGAACCACACCCTCTATTACCCGATGCTCGACGGCCTAGCGACCGTGGAGCGCTTCGTCAACGGCCGGGTCGACGTCGTGCGCTGGACCGGGGGGCCGCGCCCGCCGGCCAACGTGGTCATGGCTCGCCAGAACCTCCCGCTGCTCGTCAACGCCGGGCGCCCGACGCCCCTGTCGGCCGACAACGCGGCCTGGGGCCTGACCCTCTACGGCGCGCCGGCCGTGTGGCGCTCGGCGCTCGGGATCGACGCCACCGGCAACCTGATCTACGCGGCCGCGCCGGCCCAGACCTCCGCCACGCTCGCGGCGATCATGGTCCGGTTGCACTGCGTGCGCGCGATGGAGCTCGACATCAACCCCGAGTGGCCGATCTTCGTGACCTACGGCGGACCCGGGGCGGCCGCCCCGCTGCTCGCCGTCGACAACCCGAACCAGGTCCCGACGCGCTTTCTCACCGTGACGACCAAGGACTTCTTCGCCGTGTACGCCTCGCGCCGGCCCGGTGAGCCCGAGCCGTGGTAGCGGGTCGCCACGCGCGCGCCGGCGCGCCGCGCCGGCGCGCCCCGGGGATCGTCGTCGCGGTGGTCCTGGTCGTCGCCGGCGGCGTGGTGTGGCGCCTGGCGACGGCCCCGCGGGCCTCGGGCGCCGCGGCCTCGACCACCACGACGACGGCCGCGAGCGCGCCGACCTCGACGACCACGACGGTCCCCCCGACGGTCACCCTGTCCGCCGTGGGCGACACCGAGCTCGGCAACACGCCGATCCTGCCGAGTGACCCGGCCGCCTGGTTCGACTCGGTGCGCGCCGCGCTGGCCGCCCCCATCGTCTTCGGCAACCTCGAGGGCACCCTGACCGACGCCACCACCTCGAAGTGCGGCGCGGCCGCGCTCGACTGCTACGCCTTCAAGGTCCCGCCGTCGTACGCCGCGATCTACCGCGCGGCCGGCTTCACCGTGCTCAACTCGGCCAACAACCACAGCGACGACTTCGGCCCGGCCGGGGTGGCCTCGACCAGCGCCGCCCTGCACGCCGCGGGCATCGTCCAGGCCGGCCTGCCCGGCCAGATCGGCCTGGTGCGCGTCGGCCCGGTCCGGGTGGCCTTCTGCGACTTCGCCCCCTACGTCTTGACCAACGACCTCCTCGATACCGCCGCCGCCGCCCAGCTCATCGCGCGCGCGCGCGCCGAGGCCGACGTGGTGGTCGTGTACATGCACGCCGGCGCCGAGGGGGCCGCCGCCGACCACGTCACGCGTCAGACCGAGTACTTCCTCGGTGAGAACCGCGGCAACCCCTACGCGTTCGCCCACTTCGCGATCGACCACGGCGCCGACCTGGTGATCGCGAGCGGGCCCCACGTGCTGCGGGGCATGGAGTGGTACCGCGGACACCTCCTCGCCTACAGCCTGGGCGACTTCGCCAACTACGAGGACTTCTCCTCGGCCGGGACCCTGGCCCTCTCGGGGATCCTGCGCGTGACCCTCACGGCCGACGGCCGCTTCGTCGACGGGCGCTTCACCTCCCTCGTGCTCGCCCCCGACGGTCACGCGAGCGTCGACCCCCACGGGGCCGCCGCCGCCTTCGTGAACCAGCTCTCGCGCGAGGACTTCGGCGCGAGCGCCGCGCTGATCCGGGCCGACGGCTCGATCGCCCCGCCGGCCTAGCAGCCCCCGGGCGGTCCGGGTCGGCCCGGGCCCCGGGCGTAGTCGAGCACGGCGCCGACGTCGCGCGGGCGGGGGTTGGGTCCCAGGTGCACGACGTACCACACCCCCCGCCACGAGATCAGCGAGTCGACCCCGACCGAGACGATCCGGTGGTCGTGGGCGAAGACCAGGCGCACGCCGGGCTCGTGCCAGTAGCCGATCCCGTTCTCGCACGCCCCCGGGGGGATCCACCGGGCGAAGGCGGGGTCCGCTACGACCCGCACGAAGCGCGCGGGCGCGCCCGCGTCGAGCAGGGCGTGGTACGCCGCGACGTCGAGGCGCAAGAACGCGACCAGCCGGTCGGCGTAGTCGGCCGCGGGGTCGGGGATCCGCCCGGTCTTCATGCGCACGTAGGCGGCCTCGGGGAAGAAGACCGCGAGGGCGTGCGCCGGGTCGTCGCTCGCGATCGCGGCGGCCAGGCGCGCCATCGAGCGGGTCAGGGGGGCGGCGAAGGAGGGCTCGACGCGGGTCTGGGGGAGGCGCCCCGGCGGCGCCCCGGCGGCCGGGGCGGCCGGGGCGAGCGCCGCGACGAGCGCCGCGAGCGCGAGAAGCCCCCCGGTCCGGTGGGGGCCCCGGGGGCTCACCGTCGACCCCGGAGCGCCTCGCGGGCGAGGACCGCGACGTAGGGGTCGCCGACGCCGCTGCGCGCGACGCTCTCGACCCGCCAGCCGGTGCCGACCGAGGCGGCGCGCAGCTCGCGGAGCGCGAGGAAGACCCAGGTGAACCAGGGCCCGACGGCTCCGTCGTAGTGGTAGCGCACGCGCAGGTGGCCCGGGGCGAGGCCGCGCTCGACGTTGCGGCGCACGTAACGCCGGTCGAGGCCCGGCGCGCCGCCGAAGTGGGGGCTCGTGCTCTCGGCGAGCACGCGCGTGTCCGCCCGGCAGCGCTCGGCGAGCCACTCGAGGGCCGCGCGCACCCCCTCGGGCGACTCGAAGATCCCGACGTTGTTGCCGAACAGGACCAGCGTGTCGAACGAGCCGAGGCGCTCGCCGACCGCCTCGAGCCGCTCGGGCCAGACCTCCCTGACCCCGCGCAGCGACGCGGCTCGCGCCGCCTCGGGCGAGGCGTCGAGCCCGACGACGTCGAGGCCGCGGCGCTGGAGCTCGAGGGCGACCCGTCCGGCCCCGCAGCCCACGTCGAGCACCCGACCGCGCGCGACGCGCAGCGCGTGGCGCTCGGCCGTCGGCCAGGCCCGCGGGCCGGCCAGGTAGACCGCCGGACCGGCGCCCTCCTGGGTGAAGCCGTCCTCGCGCTCGAGGGTCTCGGGGATGGTTCCGCCGCGGGCCCAGTCCAGCAGGGCGCGGCCGAAGACGTCCTCGGGGGCGGGTCTCGGGATGGTCGGCCTCCTCGTGCGCGGCGCCGGTGCGGCGCCCGCACTCTAGGGCCGCGGCGCGCGTCGCGGTCAGGCGATGAAGTACTTCGCCCGGGGATGGTGGCAGACGAGGGCGTCGGTCGTCTGCTCGGGGTGGAGCTGGAAGCCCTCGGAGACCGTGACCCCGATCCGCTCGGCCCCGAGCAGGGAGGCGACCTTGGCGTTGTCGGTGAGGTCGGGGCAGGCCGGGTAACCCCAGGAGTAGCGCCCCCCGCGGTACTGCTGGCGGAAGAGGCCGGCCAGCGAGGGGCCGTCCTCGTGCGCGAAGCCCAGCTCCTCGCGCACGCGGCGGTGCCACAGCTCGGCGAGGGCCTCGGCCATCTCGACGCCCAGCCCGTGGAGCAGGAGGTACTCCGAGTAGCGGTCCTGCTCGAAGAGCTGGCGGGCCCGCGCCGAGACCCGCTCGCCCATCGTGACGAGCATGAAGGTCGCGTAGTCGCGCTCGGGGCTCTCGAGGGGGCGGAAGAAGTCGGCGATGCACAGGTGGGGGGCCTCGCGCTGACGCGGGAAGCGGAAGCGGGTGAGCTCCTCGTCGCGCTCGTCGTCGGCGAAGACCACCAGCTCGTCGCCGTCGGCGGCCGCGGGGAAGTGGCCCCACACCACCTGGGGCACGAGGAGGTCGTCGGCCTTGGCGCGGTTGAGCTGGTCGCGCAGCACGGGCTCGATCCGCTCCTTGAACGCGACGTCGTCCTCGCCGTCCTCGGGCCGGTAACCCCACTGGTTACGGAAGAGGGCGGTGCGGTTGAGGTACTCCGCGATCTCGTCGAGCGCGATCCCCTTGGCCACGCGGCTGCCGAGGAAGGGCGGGGGGAAGAGGGGGTTGTCGCTCGCCACCTCGGGGCTGCGTCGCGGCGCCGTGGGGTCGGGGGCGGCGGCCTCGCGGAAGCGACGCTGGACCCGGCTCCGTGAGACGGTGCGCCCGAAGTCGGGGTCCTCGACCTCGCCCCGGCGCATCGCGCCGAGCCGGTCGAGCACGCGCAGGCCCTCGAAGGCGTCCTTGCCGTAGAAGAGTCGCCCACCGTAGACCTGGCGCAGGTCGCGCTCGACGTAGGTCCGCGTGAGGGCGGCGCCGCCGAGCAGGACCGGCACGTCGGTCAGGCGGCGGTCGTTCATGACCTCGAGGTTCTCGCGCATGATCAGCGTGGACTTCACGAGCAGGCCGCTCATGCCCAGGGCGTCGGCCCGGTGCTCCTCGACCGCGGTCAGCATCTCGTTGACGCCCACCTTGATGCCGAGGTTGACGACCTCGTAGCCGTTGTTGGTGAGGATGATGTCGACCAGGTTCTTGCCGATGTCGTGGACGTCGCCCTTGACGGTCGCGAGGACCACCGTGCCGCGTCCACCGCGCGCACTGCGCTCCATCCGGGGCTCGAGGTGGGCGACGGCGGCCTTCATCGTCTCGGCGCTCTGCAGGACGAACGGCAGCTGCATCTCGCCCGAGGCGAAGAGGTCGCCCACCACGCGCATCCCGTCGAGCAGGACGTCGTTCACGACGTCGAGGGGCGAGCGCCCTTCGGCCAGGGCGGCGTCGAGGTCGGCCTCGAGGCCCACGCGGGCGCCGTCGATGATGCGCCGCTTGAGGCGGTCCTCGAGGGGCATCGACTCGAGCGCCGGTCCGGCGGCCGCGGTGACCGACGCGTCCGCGAACAGCTCGATGAGGGTCGCCAGGGGGTCGTAGTCCTCGCGCCGACGGTCGTAGATCAGGTCGAGGCAGACCGCGCGGGCGCGCTCGTCGATGCGGTGCAGCGGCAGGATCTTCGAGGCGTGCACGATGGCCGCGCCCAGGCCGGCCTCGGCGGCCTCGTGGAGGAAGACGCTGTTGAGGACCTGGCGGGCGGCCGGGTTGAGGCCGAACGAGACGTTCGAGACCCCGAGGATGGTCCCGACCCCTGGTAGCTCCTCGCGGATCCGGGCGATGGCCTCGAGCGTCTCGAGCCCGTCCCGGCGCGACTCGGCCATCCCGGTCGAGAGGGGTAGGGCCAGGGGGTCGATGAAGACGTCGTGGGGGTCGAGGCCGTAGCGCTCCACCGCGAGCGCGGTGATGGCGCGCGCCGCGCGCACCTTCCAGTCGGCGCTCCGCGCCTGGCCCTCCTCGTCGATGCAGGTGGCGACGACGGCGGCACCGAACTCGCTCGCGAGGCTGAGGAAGGCGTCGAGGCGCGTGCCCGGGCCGTCACCGTCCTCGAGGTTGACCGAGTTGAGCACGGCCTTGCCACCCAGGCGGGTGAGGGCGGCGCGCGCCACGGCGGATTCGGTGGTGTCGATCATGAGGGGCACGGAGGACTGGGTGGCCAGCCGGTCGACGAGCGCCGCCATGTCGGCGACGCCGTCGGCGCCGGTGTAGTCGACGCAGACGTCGAGCAGGTGGGCCCCCTCGGCGATCTGGGCCCGCCCGATCTCGACGCAGGTGTCCCACTCGCCGGCGAGCATGGCGTCGCGGAACCTCTTGGACCCGTTGGCGTTCGTCCGCTCGCCCACGAGCAGGACCGAGCGGTCCTGGTGGTACGAGACGGCCGAGTAGATCGACGCCGCGGCGGGCTCGAGGTGGGGCGTGCGCGCGGCCGGATCGAGCGGACCGACCTCCTCAACGACCCGGCGCAGGTGCTCGGGGGTCGTCCCACAGCACCCGCCGACTACCCGTACCCCGTACTCGGTGACGAAGTGGCCGAGGTGCTCGGCCAGCGCCTCGGGAGAGAGGTCGTAGTGCATCCGGCCCTCCACGACGCTGGGCAGTCCGGCGTTGGGCATGCACGAGAGCACCAACGGTGCGGCGTCGCGCAGGGTGCGCAGGGGCTCGTACATCTCGACCGGGCCGGTCGCGCAGTTGAGGCCGATGACGTCGATGCCGAGCGGGGCGAGCGCGGTCAGGGCCGCGGCCATCTCGGTGCCCGGCAGCATGCGGCCCGTGACCTCGATGGTCACCTGGGCCTGGATCGGGACGGCGCGGCCGTGTCGGGCCATCGCCCGCCGGCAGGCGGCGATCGCCGCCTTGCCCGAGAGCAGGTCGAACATGGTCTCGATGAGCAGGAGGTCGACGCCCCCCTCCAACAGGCCGTAGGCGAGCTCCTCGTAGCTCGCCGAGAGGTCGTCGTAGGCGATCTGGCCTAGGGTCGGGAACTTCGTGCCCGGACCCATGGAGCCGGCCACGAACACGCGGCGGCCGGGGTCGGCGTACTCGTCGGCCACCCGCCGGGCCAGCCGAGCCGAGGCTAGGGCGATCTCGGTGGCTCGCTCGGCCAGGCCGTACTCGCCGAGCACCACCGAGAACGCGCCGAAGGTATTGGTCTCGATGGCGTCGACCCCCACCTCGAGGAAGGAGCGGTGGAGCCGCTCGACGGTCGCGGGGGCGCTGAGGTTGAGGATCTCGTTGCACCCCTCGAGGGACGGTCCCCCGAAGTCGTCGGCCGAGAGGCCGGCGAGCTGGAGGTTGGTCCCGGTGGCCCCGTCGAAGACGACGACGCCGCGCGCGATCGCCGCGAGGTACGGGTCGTCGGCCGCGGGCCGCGGACGGGGCGGTCGCGGCGTCAACTCCATTACGCACTCAGGATACCGGTGAGACCGAGTCGGTACGCTCTAGCCGGTGAAGATCTACACGCGAAGCGGGGACGACGGCACGACCGGTCTCTACTTCGGTGGTCGGGTGGCCAAGACCGACGCTCCGATCGAGGTCAACGGCGCCGTCGACGAGGCCCAGGCGGCCCTGGGCGCCGCGCGGGCCTGGGCCGAGCGCGGCGGCGAGGTCGACGCGCTGCTGGTGGGCGTCGAGCGCGACCTGTGGGTGCTCATGGCCGAGGTCGCCACCGCCGAGGGGAACCGCCGCAAACTGGTCGACGGCACGACCCGGGTGACGGCCGCGATGGTGGAGCGGCTCGAGTCCGAGATCGACCGGCTGAGTGGCGCGACCGAGATGCCCCGGGAGTTCGTCGTGCCCGGCGAGGACCACCTGTCGGCGGCCCTCGACGTCGCGCGCACGGTCGTGCGCCGGGCCGAGCGCGTCGCCGTCGCCCACTCGGTGGAGGGCTCCTTCGTGGGCGCCTACCTCAACCGACTGAGCGACTTCGTGTGGGCCCTGGCCCGCTTCGCCGAGGGTCCGCACCATCGCCGCGCCCGCGGTGGGGACTAGTCGACCGACGATTCCAAGGAGAGCACCCATGGCCCGCACCGCCCGCGTCGTCGCCCTGAAGGACGCCCTCGGGGCCGACCTCGTCGCCGTGCCGGTCACGGTGTCGAGCGACGGGGTCCACCTCGACGCGTCGGTGCCCGGGCGCGTCGGCGCGGTCGAGCTGCCCCGCGCGCTCGACGCCGGGTGGTGCGAGCCCCGTGGACTGAGCGTCACGCCCGGCTCCTCGGCGGTGTTGCGCGCGGCCAGCGGCCCGGCCGTGGCGCTCGTCTCGGTGGGCGACGCGCGCGAGGACCCCGAGGGCTACCGACTGGCCGGGGCGGCGATCGCCCGCCTGGCCGGCGAGGGAACGGCCTCGGCGCTGCTCGCGGTGACCGGCCTCGCCGACCCGGCGCGCGCGGCCGGCGCCCTCGTCGAGGGCGCCGTCCTCGCCTCGTACCGCTTCAAGCGGCCCGCGACCGAGGGTGCGCTCGAGGTGGTGGCCCTGTCCAACCCGCTGCCGTCGGTGCCGGTGCACGACGCGGTGGTGGCCGGTGTCGCGCGCGGCGTCGTGGTCGCCGAAGCCGCCAACTGGGCCAAGCGGCTCGTGGACACGCCCGCCGGGGACCTCACGCCCAAAGAGCTCGCGCGCACGTTCGACCTGCGCCTGAGCGTGCTCGAGCGGGTGGCGGTGGAGGTCTGGACCGAGTCGCGCATCCGCGAGGAGGGCCTCGGGGGGCTGCTCGGCGTCGGTCTCGGCTCGGCCCAACCGGCGCGCCTGGTGCGCGCGACCTACACCCCGGCGACGGCCTCGCGGGGTCACGTGGTGCTCGTGGGCAAGGGCGTCACCTTCGACTCCGGTGGGCTCTCGCTCAAGCCCGCCGAGGCCATGATGGCCATGAAGACCGATATGACGGGCTCGGCGGTCGTGATGGCCGCCCTCGCGGCCGCGGCCCAACTCGGGCTCGGCCTGTCGGTGACGGCGATCGCCCCGCTCACCGAGAACCTCCCGGGGGACCAGGCGCTCAAGCCGGGGGACGTGCTGCGCACCCGCGACGGCACGACCGTCGAGGTCCTCAACACCGACGCCGAGGGCCGCCTCATCCTCGCCGACGCCCTGGGACTGGCGGCCGAGGCCGAGCCCGACGCGATCGTCGACGTGGCCACCCTCACCGGGGCCCAGCGCATCGCCCTGGGCGACGAGATCGGCGCGCTGTTCGCCAGTGACGACGCCCTGGCCGAGGAGCTGCTCGGGGCCTCGGCGGCCAGCGGCGAGGCGCTGTGGCGCCTCCCCCTCGCCTCGACTTACGCCGCGGCGCTCGACTCCGAGGTCGCCGACCTGAAGAACATCGGCCGACCCGGCGTCGCGGGCACGATCGTCGCCGCGCTCTTCTTGCAGCGCTTCACTCGGGGTCGGGCCTGGGCGCACCTCGACATCGCCGGACCGGCCCGCTCCGAGAGCGCCCGGGGCTACGTCACCAAGGGTGGGACGGCCTTTGGCACGCGCACCCTGGTCGAGTTCCTCGCGCGACGGGCGTCGCGCTAGCCGAGGCGTCGCACGCGCTGAGCGCGGGTCGGCACCGGACGGGCGAGGGAGGCCGAGGGGCGGTCCCGGCCGTCGGGGCGGCCCACGAAGACGGTGGCGAACAGTTCGTCCTCGACCAGGCCGGCCCAGTCGCGCACCGCCTCGACGTTCCGGAACGCCCCCCAGAGGCCCGCGGCGAGCCCGGCCTCTTCGACGAGCAGCAGCAGCGCCATCGTCGCCATGGCGGCGTCGCCGTGCCAGTAGGGGACCGGCCAGGCGTCGCGCTCGGCCAGCCCCGAGGCGGCCTTGTCGGGCTCGCCGTAGCGCTCGAGGTACGCCGACACCCTCGACGAGACGAGCACGAGGCCCCCGGCCCGGGCCCAGCCCGCGTAGCGGGTCGAACGCGCTCGCCACGACGGGTCCGTGGCGACCTCGAGGTACTCCCCGACGCGGTCGCGGCCGACGACGCTGAGGGTGACCCCGGCGCTGTGACCGGCCGTGGGGGCGAGCAGCGCCGTCTCGCAGGTCCCCACGAGCCACGGCAGGTCGACGGGTGAGCCGTCGAAGGAGCGGGTCATGCGCCGGCGCGCGAGCAGGGAGGCCACGTCCACGACCGAGGTCTACCAGAGGGGTCGCGAATGTCGACCCGGCCGGTAGGGTTTGACCCACGAAGGGAGGGAACGTGAGTTCTCCGCGCGACCTGCTCAACGCCGCCAAGGCCGAGATCCGCGAGGTGGAGCCGTCCACCGTGGCCGCCGACCTGCACCGCTACGCGCTGCTCGACGTGCGCGAGCCCGACGAGTTCCTCCAGGGGGCGATCCCCGGGGCGCTGCACGTGCCGCGGGGCCAGCTCGAGTTCTCGATCGAGGGACGGCTGCCCGACAAGAGCGCCCCGGTGGCGATCTACTGCGCCGGGGGGACCCGCAGCGCCTTCGCCGCCAAGACCCTCCAGGACCTCGGCTACGCCGAGGTCGTCTCGGTCGTGGGCGGGTTCAACCGGTGGAAGGACGAGGGACTGCCCTGGGCGACGCCGCGGACCCTGGCGACCGACCAGCGCCAGCGCTACCACCGCCACCTCCTCCTGCCCGAGGTCGGTGAGAAGGGTCAACAGCGCCTCCTCGACGCCAAGGTGCTCCTGCTTGGGGCCGGCGGCCTGGGGTCGCCCGCGGCGATCTACCTGGCGGCGGCCGGGGTGGGGACCATCGGGATCATCGACATGGACGTCGTGGACTCGTCGAACCTGCAGCGCCAGATCCTCCACACGATGGACCGGGTGGGGATGCGAAAGGTCGACAGCGCCAAGGCCGCCCTCGAGGCGCTCAACCCCGACGTCACGGTGCGCACCTACGACGCGCGCCTCGGTGCGGACAACGTCCTCGACGTCTTCGACGACTACGACGTGATCGTCGACGGAACGGACAACTTCCCGACTCGCTACCTCGTCAACGACGCGTCGCTCCTCAAGCGCATCCCCGTGGTGCACGGCTCGATCTTCCGCTTCGAGGGCCAGGTCACGGTCTTCCATCCCTACGTCGGTCCGTGCTACCGGTGCATGATCCCCGAGCCGCCGCCGCCGGAGCTCGCCCCGAGCTGCGCCGAGGCCGGGGTGCTGGGCGTGCTGCCCGGCATCGTGGGCTCGATCCAGGCGGTGGAGGCGATCAAGGTGATCCTGGGCCTCGGCGACCCCCTGGTGGGACGGCTGCTCACCTACGACGCGCTCGGCCAGTCGTTCCGCTCGTTCAACGTCCGTCGGGACCCGGCCTGCCCGGCCTGCGGCGAGGGCGCGGGCCCGATCCAGATCGCCGAGTACGACGACCTCTGCATGCCCCACCCGGTGGGGGTATAGGCCCGCGCGTACCCTGGGGGCCGTGGAAGAGCGTCGCGCGACCGACTCGGGCATCGAGATCAAGACCGTCTACGGCCCCGAGGAGCTGGCCGACTTCGACGCGGCGGCGCGCCTGGGCCAGCCGGGGGCGTACCCCTTCACCCGGGGCGTCCAGCCGACGATGTACCGCGGGCGGCTCTGGACGATGCGCCAGTACGCCGGCTTCGGCACGGCGGAGGCGACCAACGAGCGCTTCAAGTTCCTCCTCGCCAACGGCCAGACGGGGCTCTCGTGCGCCTTCGACCTGCCCACTCAGATGGGCTACGACGCCGACCACCCGCGTGCCGAGGGCGAGGTCGGCCGGGTCGGAGTGGCGATCTCGTCGATCGACGACATGCGCCGCCTGCTCGACGGGCTGCCGCTCGGCCAGGTGTCGACCTCGATGACGATCAACGCCACCGCCTCGACGCTGCTGCTGCTGTACCAGCTCGTCGCCGAGGAGCAGGGGGTGTCCGGCGGCCAGCTGCGTGGCACGATCCAGAACGACATCCTGAAGGAGTACATCGCTCGGGGCACCTACATCTACCCTCCGCGGCCCTCGATGCGCCTCGTGACCGACACCTTCGCCTACTGCGCCGCCGAGATGCCGTCGTGGAACACAATCTCGATCTCGGGCTACCACATCCGTGAGGCCGGGTCCACGGCCGTCCAGGAGGTGGCCTTCACCCTCGCCAACGGCGTGGCCTACGTGGAGGCGGCCCTCGCCGCCGGCCTCGACCTCGAGTCGTTCGCGCCGCGTCTCTCGTTCTTCTTCAACGCCCACAACGACTTCTTCGAGGAGGTCGCGAAGTTCCGCGCCGCCCGCCGGCTGTGGGCGACGATCATGCGCGAGCGCTTCGGTGCGACCGACCCGCGCGCGATGATGCTGCGCTTCCACACCCAGACCGGGGGCTCCACCCTGACCGCCCAGCAGCCCCACAACAACGTGGTGCGCGTCACCCTCCAGGCGCTCGCCGCGGTGCTCGGCGGCACCCAGAGCCTGCACACCAACGGCTTCGACGAGGCCCTCGGCCTGCCCACCGAGGCCGCGGCGCGCCTGGCGCTGCGCACCCAGCAGGTGATCGGCCACGAGTCGGGCGTGACCGGCACGGTCGACCCGCTCGCGGGCTCCTACTTCCTCGAGCGTCTGACCGACGAGGTGGAGGCGCTCGCCGCCGGCTACATCGCCGAGATCGACCGCCGGGGTGGGGCGGTGGCCGCCGTCGAGGCCCGGTTCCCCCAAGACGAGATCGACGCCGCCGCCTACGCCTACGCTCGCGCGATCGAGCGCGGGGAGAAGGTCGTGGTCGGGGTGAACCGCTACGCCGACGACTCGGCGGCCGAGCCGGAGGTCTTCCCGATCGACCCGGCGCTCGAGGCCCGCCAGCGCGAGCGCGTGCGCGCCCTCAAGGCCGACCGGGACGGCGCCGCCGTGGCCGCCGCCCTCGGGGACCTCACCGCGGCCGCCCGCGGGAGCCAGAACGTGCTCTATCCGATGCGAGAGGCCCTGAGGGCCCGGGCGACCCTGGGCGAGGTGGCCGACGCGCTGCGCGAGGTCTTCGGGGTCTACCAGCCGGCCTAGCGGCGCGAGAGCAGTCGGGCCCGCAGGGGGCCGTCCTGGGCGAGCGCGACGCCGGTCAGGGCGAGGGCCTTCGCCCCGTCGAGGACGGCCTGGTCGGCCGCCGGCGTCGCGCAGGCCGCGGTGAAGGCGGCCTGGTGGTTCACGGCGCCGTCGGTGGGGATCATCAGCATCGGGTGGATCGAGGGCACCGCGAGCGAGACGTTGGCCATGTCGGTGGATATGGTCGGCTTGGGCTCGCCGGCGTCGTCGAGGTCGAACCGGCGCCCGAGCGACTCCGCGGCCCGGCGGTAGTGGGCGAGCAGGTCGGGGTCGGACTCCATGTGGCTGAAGGCGTGACCGAGTTCCTCGACGCGCAGCGAGGCTCCCGCGGCGAGCGCTCCGGCCTCGAAGCAGGCGGCCAGGCGCGCGCGCAAGGTGACGAGCCGTTCGGCCGTGACCGAGCGGGCCATGAACCGCCCGACCGCGCGCGGGGGGATGACGTTGGCCGCCGAGCCGCCCTCGAGGACGACGCCGTGGACTTGGTCCCCCGGGGGGAGGTGCTGGCGCAAGAGGCCGATGGCGACCTCGGCCACGGTCAGGGCGTCGAGCGCGTTCACCCCCTCCCACGGGGCCGCCGACGCGTGAGCCTCCCGGCCGGTGTAGGTGACGTCGAAGTGGTCGACGGCGAGGCAGGTGGCCTCGAGCCGCTCGGTGGGAAAGGGGTGGACCATCATCGCCGCGTGGACCCCGTCGAAGGCGCCGGCGTCGAGCAGGTCGATCTTGCCGCCCCCGCCCTCTTCGGAGGGCGTGCCGAACAGCACGACCGTGAGGTCGAGGTCCTCGGCCACGGCGGCCAGCCCCAGTGCCGCCCCGAGTGAGGAGGCCGCGATGATGTTGTGGCCGCACGCGTGGCCCACCTCGGGCAGGGCGTCGTACTCGGCGCACAGCGCGAGGTGCAAAGAGCCCGTGCCCGCCGTGGCGACGAAGGCCGTGGGACGCCCGGCCACGCCCCGGGTGACGCCGAAGCCGGCCCGCTCGGCCGCCGCGGCCACGGCCTCAGCGCTCTGGAACTCCTCGTAGCCCAGTTCGGGGTGGGCGTGGACGAAGCGACTGAGCCCGATCAGCTCCTCGCGCGCGGCGTCGACGGCCGCGGCGGCGCGCGCCTCGACGATCACTCGATCTCCACGACGACGTCGCCGGTGGCGACCGAGTCGCCGGTGGCGACCCGGACCGCCGAGATCACCCCCGACTTCTCGGCGGCGACGGTGTTCTCCATCTTCATCGCCTCGAGGATCACGACGGTCTCGCCGGCCTCGACCCGCTGACCCACCTCGACGGCGACCTTGACGATCGTGCCCTGCATGGGGACGGTGACCTTGCCCGAGCCACTGCCCAGGACGCCCGCGTGGTGCTGGCGGCGGGGCTTGGCGGCCGTGGAGACGGGTCGGTTCAGCTCGTCGCCGTTCTCGGGCACCCAGAGCGCGACGGTGACGCGCCGACCGTTGACCTCGGCCGTCACGTCCTTGCGCACCCGTCCGTCGCCGACCGTCACGGACGCGCCGGTCGCCGCGGGGAGCTCGGAGAAGTCCAGGCGGGTCTCGACCCACTTCGTCGAGTGGGTCCCCTCGACGAAGTCGTCGTCGGAGAGGATGACGACGTCGGCCGGCAGCGTGGTCGCGACGCCCTCGATGGTCGTCTCTTCGATCGCCCGCAGCATCCGGCGTCGGGCCCGCTCGCGGTCGGGTCCCCAGACCACGAGCTTCGCGATGAGGTTGTCGTAGTACTGGCTGATCGTGTCGCCCGACTCGTAGCCGGCGTCCAGGCGTACCCCCGGCCCGGCCGGGGGCCTCAGCGCCGTGATGGTGCCCGGCGAGGGGGTGAAGCGGCCCTGGGCCGGGTCCTCGGCGTTGATGCGCACCTCGATCGCGTGGCCGGTGCGGGTGACGTCGCCCTGGGCGAAGGGGAGGGCCTCGCCCGAGGCGACGCGCAGCTGCCACTCGACGAGGTCGAGGCCGGTCACGAGCTCGGTGACGGGGTGCTCGACCTGGAGCCGGGTGTTCATCTCGAGGAAGTAGAAGTCGCCGTCTTGGTAGAGGAACTCGACGGTGCCGGCGTTGACGTAGCCGCAGGCGCGCGCCACGCGCACCGCCGCCTCGCCCATGGCGGTGCGGATCTCGTCGGGGAAGTTCGGGGCCGGCGACTCCTCCACCAGCTTCTGGTGGCGCCGCTGGGCCGAGCAGTCGCGCTCGCCCAGCCACAGGACGGCGCCGTGGGCGTCGGCGAGGACCTGCATCTCGATGTGGCGTGGCCACGCCAGGTAACGCTCCACGTAGCACTCGGAGCGTCCGAAGTAGCTCTGGGCCTCGCGCTGGGCGCTCTCGAGGGCGGCCTCGGCGTCGGCCGGGGACTCCACGACCTTCATGCCGCGACCGCCGCCGCCGAAGGCGGCCTTGATCGCGACCGGCCAGCCGAACTCCTCACCGAAGGCGACCACCTCGGCGGCGTCGGCGAGGGTCTCGCTGCGCCCGGGGACCCCGGCCACCCCGGCGGCCTCGGCGGCGCGGCGCGAGGAGATCTTGTCGCCCATCACCTCGATCGCCTCGGGCGGCGGGCCGATGAAGGTCACGCCCCGTGAGGTGATCGCCCGGGCGAAGTCGGCGTTCTCGCTGAAGAACCCGTAGCCGGGGTGCACCGCGTCAGCCCCCGAGCGCTCGAGGACGCCGAGGATCGCCTCGGTGTTGAGGTAGCTCTCGGCCGCGCTCTGGCCGCCCAGGGCGTAGGCCTCGTCGGCCAGGCGCACGTGCAGGGCGTTGCGGTCGAGCTCGGAGTAGACCGCGACGGTCTGGACGCCCAGCTCCCGGCAGGTGCGCATGACCCGCACGGCGATCTCACCGCGGTTGGCGATGAGGACTTTCTTCAGCACGCGGACCTCCCGGAGAACCCAACTTTTCTAGCACTGGACCACGAAACCCTAATGTTCTCAGCGTGGCGGTGACGGTCTGGCGGATCGAGCGGCTCGAGTCGGTGGGCTCGACGAACACCCACCTGCGCGCCCAGGCCGAGGCGGGCGCGCCCGAGGGTCGGGTGGTGGTGGCCGACTTCCAGAGTGCCGGGCGGGGCCGATACGACCGCGTGTGGGAGGCGCCGCCGCGCTCGTCACTCCTGTGCTCGGTCCTCCTGCGACCGGACCTCGAGGCCGACCAGCGCCAGTGGGCCGTGGCCGCGGTCGCGCTGTCGGCCCGGGCCGCGCTGGTGCGCCTGTGTGGGCTGCGGGTCGGCCTCAAGTGGCCCAACGACCTCGTGGTCGACGACGAGAAGCTCGCCGGGGTGCTCGGCGAGTCCAGTGCCGACGGCGCGCTCGTCGTCGGCCTCGGGGTCAACCTCACCTACGACGGCCCCCCGCAGGGTTTGGCCACCAGTGTGCGGCGCGCGGCCGGGGTGACCCTCGAGCCCGAAGCGCTGCTCGACATCGTCCTCGAGGAGGTCGAGCGGCGCCGGCCGTTGCTCGACGACGCCGCGGGGCGCGCCCGCCTGCGCGAGGAGTACCGGCGCGCGCTCGACACCCTCGGCCGGCGTGTGCGGGTCGAGCAGGCCTTGGGCACCGTCGAGGGGGAGGCCCGCGACGTCGACGCCGCCGGGCGACTCGTGGTGGCCGCGGGCGACGGCGAGGTCGCCGTGGCCGCGGGCGACGTCGTGCACGTGCGCCCGGCGGAGGACCGAAGGTGATCCGCGTGCTCGTCACCGGTGCCCACGGCCAGGTCGGGCGGGACCTGCTCGACCACCTGCGCGGCACCCTGCCGCCCGGGGGCGACCCCTCCTTCGAGCCCGACGCCACCCCGATCGAGTCAGGGGAGTTCGAGGTGGTGGGCCTGACCCGCGCCGAGCTCGACGTGACCGACCCCGCGTCGGTGTCGCGGGCCCTCGCGATGGCCCGGCCCGACGTCGTGGTGAACCTTGCGGCCTACACCGCGGTCGACCGGGCCGAGGACGACGCGGCGGCCTGCTACGCGGTGAACGAGACGGGCCCCGCCCTGCTGTCGGCCGCGTGCGCCGACACCGGCGCCCATCTCGTGACGGTCTCGACCGACTACGTCTTCGACGGCGCCAAGGGCGCGGCCTACGTCGAGGGCGACGCGCCGAACCCCCTCGGGGTCTACGGCGCGTCGAAGTGGGCCGGCGAGCGGCGGTGCGCACCGCGCGACACCGTCGTGCGCACCTCGTGGGTGATGGGCGTGCGCGGGCGCAGCGTGGTGCACGTGATGGCCGAGCGGGCCCGGCGACGCGAGCCGGTGCGCTTCGTAGACGACCAGCGGGGCACCGTCACCTCGGCGAGCGACCTCGCTCGGGTCCTGGTCACGATGGTGCGCGAGCGCCCGGGCGGGCTCTGGCACGTCGCCAACAGCGGCGACGCCACGTGGTACGACGTCGCCGTCCACGTCGGGTCGCTGCTCGGGGCGGGCGAGGGCTTCGCCACTCCGATCGCCACGAGCGAGCTCGACCCGCCGCCGCGCGCCCGGCGCCCGGCGCGCAGCGACCTCGACACGACGCTCGTCGCCACGCGCTGGCGGGCGCTTCCGCCCTGGCGCGAGGCGGTGGCGCGCCTGCTGAGCGACCGGATCGCGCCGTGAGCTCGGTCGCGCGCGACGTCGCGGCGGTCGTCGTGGACTACCACACGGGCGACCTGCTCGCCGGGTGCGTCGACTCCCTGGTCGCCAACGACCTCGAGTCGATCGTCGTGGTCGAGAACGGCGAGCCCGGCTCGGCCCCCCGGGACCTGGGACACCCCGGGGTGCGTGTGCTCGAGGTGGAGGGCAACCTGGGCTACGGCCGGGCGGTGAACCGGGGGGCGGCCCTGGTCGCGGCGGCGCCGTACCTGCTCGTCGCGAACCCCGACGTCGTCGTCCACGAGGGAGCCGTGTCGGCCCTCGTCGACTTCCTCGAGACCCACCCCACCGTCGGCATCGTGGGGCCCCTGATCCAGCGACCCGATGGCTCGCTCTACCCCTCCGCTCGGGTCTTCCCCAACCCGTGGCTCGCGGGCGCCCACGCCCTCATCGGCCCGTGGTGGCCCACCAATCCGGCGACCCGACGCTACCGCTCGCCCCACCGCGACGGCTCGGCGGACTGGGTGTCGGGCGCCTTCTTCCTCGTGCGCCGGGCGGCCTTCGAAGAGGTCGGGGGGTTCGACGAGCGCTACTTCATGTTCGCCGAGGACATGGCGCTGTGCTGGTCGCTGCGCCGTGCCGGCTGGGGCGTCGCGACGACCCCCGACGCCGTCGTCACCCACGTCGAGGGTGCCGCACGCGCCCGGGCGCCCCGGGCGATGCTCATCGCCCACCACCGCAGCGCCCTGCGCTTCGAGGCCCAGACGGCCACCGGGCTGCGCCGGGCCCTGGTACCCCTCGCGGCGCTCGTGCTCGGGCTGCGACTGGTGGTCGTCCTGGCCCGGGGCCGGTCGTCGCCCGGGGCCTAGGATGGCCTCGGGCTGCGCGTGGTCTGTGGTTGAAAGTCGAAGCCAGCCGCGGGCGAAGCGACCCACGTAAGGCGTCTTGTCGACGCTGAGCATGGCGCGGTTTAGAGGTAAGTCCTGCCTCGCCGGGGGCACGGTGTCCCGGGCGGGAGCCGGTGAAGAGTGCGGCACCGGCCCGGGAGAGCGTGAGCTGCCCGGGTCGCGCACGGACACCGCCGCAGGCAGGTGTGGGGTCAAAGACCAGGTCAGCGCGCGCAGCCCCTTCGCTCGCGGCCCTCGGCCGGTAGGGTGAGACGGTCATGAGCGTCCTGACCAAGATTCTGCGCGCCGGCGAGGGAAAGCGCGTGCGCGAGCTCGCGGGGCTGGTCGAGCCGATCAACGACCTCTCGGAGGCGATGGCCGCCCTGAGCGACGCCGAGCTGCGGGCGAAGACCGACGAGTTCCGGGCCCGCCTGGCCGACGGCGAGACCCTGGACGACCTGCTGATCGAGGCCTTCGCCGTGGTGCGCGAGGCCGCGACGAGGGTGCTCGGCCAGCGCCCCTACGACGTCCAGCTCATGGGTGGCATGGCCCTGCACTTCGGGTGGATCGCCGAGATGAAGACGGGCGAGGGCAAGACCCTCGTCTCCACGCTGCCCGTCTACCTGAACGCCCTCGCGGGCCAGGGCGTCCACGTCGTGACGGTGAACGACTACCTCGCCACCCGCGACGCCAACTGGATGGGACAGCTCCACCGGTTCCTCGGGCTCAGCGTCGGCCGGGTGGGGCCCGACCTGCCCGACTTCGACGACAAGCGCACCGCCTACCAGAGCGACGTCACCTACGGCACCAACACCGAGTTCGGCTTCGACTACCTGCGCGACAACATGGCCCGGCGTCGAGAGCACATGGTCCAAAGGGGCCACCACTACGCCATCGTCGACGAGGTCGACTCGATCCTCATCGACGAGGCGCGCACGCCGCTGATCATCTCGGGTCCCTCGAGCGACTCCTCGAAGCTCTACTACCAGTTCGCCTCGATCGTGCGCTCGCTGGTGCGCGACCTCGACTACGAGGTCGACGAGGAGAAGAAGACCGTCGTGCCGACCGAGTCGGGCATCGAGAAGGTGGAGAAGGCGCTCGGGGTGACGAACCTCTACGACGCCGTGGCCACCAACTACGTCCACCAGCTCGGCCAGGCACTGCGCGCCAAGGAGCTCTTCCACCGCGACAAGGACTACCTGGTCGACGCCGGCGAGGTGAAGATCGTCGACGAGTTCACCGGACGCACCCTCGAGGGCCGTCGGTGGAGCGACGGCCTCCACCAGGCCGTCGAGGCCAAAGAGCGGGTCCGCATCCAAGACGAGAACCACACCTGGGCGACCGTGACGCTCCAGAACTACTTCCGCCTCTACGAGAAGCTCGCGGGCATGACCGGCACCGCCGAGACCGAGGCCGCGGAGTTCGCCAACACCTACCAGCTGGCGGTGGTGCCCATCCCGACGAACCGGCCCCTGCGCCGGGTCGACCACCCGGATCTCATCTACAAGACCGAGGCCGGCAAGTTCAAGGCGATCGTGGAGGACGTGCGCGAGCGTTACGACGCCGGCCAGCCGGTCCTGCTCGGCACCGCGTCGGTCGAGAAGTCCGAACTGCTCAGCCGCGAGCTCTCCAAGGCCGGCATCCCCCACGAGGTCCTCAACGCCAAGCAGCACTTCCGCGAGGCCGAGATCGTCGCCCAGGCGGGGCGCAAGCACGGGGTGACGGTCGCGACCAACATGGCCGGCCGCGGGGTCGACATCATCCTCGGGGGCAACCCCGAGGGCCTGGCCGTCCGCGACGCGCTGGGCCAGGGCCACCAGCCCGGCTCGCCCGAGTACGCCGCCGCCTACGACCAGGCCCTCGCCAAGTGGCGCCCGGTCTGCGAGGCCGAGGGCGACGAGGTCCGCGAGCTCGGCGGGCTCTACGTTCTCGGGACCGAACGGCACGAGTCGCGCCGCATCGACAACCAGCTGCGCGGCCGCTCCGGACGTCAGGGCGATCCCGGCGAGAGCCGGTTCTGCCTGTCGCTCGAGGACGAGCTGATGCGGATCTTCGCGACGGGGGCCGTCTCGTGGGTGATGGACCGCACGATGCCCGAGGACGAGGCGATCGAGGCGAAGATGGTCACCCGTGCGATCGAGCGCGCCCAGACCACCGTCGAGGCCCGCAACGCCGAGATGCGCAAGGACGTCCTCAAGTACGACGAGGTGATGAACGAGCAGCGCAAGGTTATCTACGAGCGCCGCCAGCAGATCATCGACGGTGAGGACATCCACGACCAGACGCTCTCGCTCATCGAGGACACCCTGCGCGAGGTGGTCGACGGCCACATCGGGGGCCGCTTCGTCGAGGAGTGGGACCGCCACGCCCTCCTGCACGACCTGCAGACCTACTACCCGACTCGCATCGACGACGCCCTGCTCGCCGAGTACAGCGACGCCGAGGCGGTGTCGGACCTCGTCGCCGGCGACGCCCTCGAGCTCTACGAGAAGAAGTGCGAGGCGTTCGAGGGCGGTCTCGAGATGGCCCGCGAGATCGAGCGTGACGTCATGCTCCAGATCGTCGACCAGCGCTGGCGTGACCACCTGTCGGATATGGACTACCTGCGCGACGGCATCCACCTGCGCCAGGTCGCCCAGCAGGATCCCCTCACGGCGTGGCAGAAGGAGGGCTACGTCATGTTCGAGCAGCTCCTCAAGAACATCGACTCGGACTACGTGCGCTTCATCTCCCACGTCGAGGTGGTGACCGAGCTCGCCGCGGCCGACGAGTCGGTCGACGAGGGGCTCGCCGGGGCGCGAACCAACGCGAGCGCGGTGGCCCCCGGGGCGGTCGAACTGCCCGAGCACCGCACGGCCACGACGAGCGACGAGCGTCCCAAGCCCGGGCGCAACGACCCGTGCTGGTGCGGGTCGGGTCGCAAGTTCAAGCAGTGCCATGGCCGACGCTAGGGCCGAGGCGCTCCGACAGGCCGACGCCGCCCTCGGGGAGCTGCGCCGGCGCTGGGCCGCGGCGGCCGACTACCTCAGGGTCGACGCCTCCCGGGCCCGGCGCGACGAGCTCAGTGCGCTGGCGGCCGATCCGCGACTCTGGGAGGACCAGGACCACGCCCGCCGGGTCACCACCGAGCTGGGTCGGCTCACCAACGACCTCGAGGCCTTCGACGGCCTCGGGCGCCGCCTCGAGGACGCCGAGGTGCTCTCGAGCCTGCTCGGAGAGACCCTGGAGGGCGACGAGGCGGACCAGTCGCTGGCCGAGGAGCTCGAGGCCAGCGTCGCGGCGCTGGCGGCCGACCTGGCGGCCCTCGAGACCCAGAGCCTGCTGAGCGGCCCCTACGACGAGAACGACGCCATCGTCGATCTCCACGCCGGCGCCGGTGGCACCGACGCCCAGGACTGGACCGAGATGCTCGTGCGGATGTACACCCGCTGGGCCGAGCGCCACGGCTACCAGGTCGAGGTCGACGAGGCCACGGAGGGCCAGGAGGCGGGACTACTGTCGGCGACGTTCATCGTGAAGGGACGTTTCGCCTACGGCTGGCTCTCGGCCGAGCGGGGCGTGCACCGACTGGTGCGCATCAGCCCCTTCGACGCCCAGGCGCGGCGCCAGACGAGCTTCGCCAGTCTCGACGTGACGCCACTGCTCGACGACGACGCCTCCGAGGTCGAGATCGACGAGAAGGACCTGCGCGTGGACACCTACCGGTCGTCGGGGGCGGGCGGCCAGCACGTCAACAAGACGGACTCGGCGATCCGGATCACGCACCTGCCCACCGGCATCGTCGTCAGCTGCCAGAACGAGCGTTCCCAGCACCAGAACCGCGCGCGCGCCATGCAGATCCTCGAGGCGAAGCTCGCCGAGCGGGCTCGCGCCGAGCGCCAGGCCCAGCTCGACGCCCTCTCGGGCCAGCGCGCCGACAACGCCTGGGGCAGCCAGATCCGTAGCTACGTCCTCGCGCCCTACCAGCTCGTGAAGGACCACCGCACCGAACACGAGACCGGCAACGTCGAGGCCGTGCTCCAGGGCGACCTCGACGGCTTCATGGAGGCCGAACTGCGCCGCCAGCGCGCGGCCGGATAAGATTCGGTGATTCCCCTGGTGAGAACGGATGAGTGGTCCCAGGGCCGCGGGGTGTCCCGGTAGAATGGGCGCGGACGCCCACCCGTCGCGTCGAGAGTCGGAGCCCCAGACGTGATTCGTTTCGAGAACGTGTCGAAGACCTACAAGAACGGCACGCCCGCGCTGCGCAACGTGACCCTGGACATCGAGAAGGGGGAGTTCGTCTTCCTCGTCGGTGCCTCGGGTTCGGGCAAGACGACGTTCCTGCGCCTCTTGCTGCGCGAGGAGACCCCCGACGTCGGGCGGATCCTCGAGGCGGGGCGCGACATCGGTGACTTGCCCAAGTGGCGGGTACCCTACCTGCGGCGCAACATCGGCTGCGTCTTCCAGGACTTCCGCCTGTTGCCCAACAAGTCGGTCTTCGAGAACGTCGCCTTCGCCCTGGAGGTGATCGGCCGGCCCCGCTCGACCGTCGAGAGTCAGGTGCCCCAGATCCTCGAGCTGGTGGGCCTGGCCGACAAGGCGAAGAACCTGCCCCACGAACTCTCCGGCGGCGAGCAGCAGCGCGTCGCGGTCGCCCGGGCGTTCGTGAACCGACCGCTGATCCTGCTCGCCGACGAGCCCACCGGCAACCTGGACCCGGCGAACTCCGAGTCGATCATGGCCCTTCTGGAGCGGATCAACCGCACCGGCACCACGGTGGTCATGGCGACCCACGACAAGGCCCTGGTCGATAGGATGCGCCGACGCGTCGTGGAGCTCGACCGGGGCGAGATCGTCCGTGACCAGGTCCGGGGCGTCTACGGCATCGACGAGGGAGTGGCGATCTGATGCGCGTCTATTTGCGCTACGCCTTCAAAGAGACCTTCACCAACCTTTGGCGCAACCGGATGATGACCGTGGCGGCCGTCTTGACGGTGGCCGTCTCACTCTCGCTGGTGGGCTCGGCCCTCTTGCTCAAGCAGTCGGCCGCGCAGGCCTCGGCCCAGTGGCAGCAGGGGACCCGGGTGACGATCTGGATGCAGCCCAACGCCTCCCAGAGCGAGATCAACTCGGTGAAGGCCCAGCTGGCCAGCATGCCGATCGTCAAGGACTGCCAGTACTTCACCCAGGCCCAGGACTACCAGCAGGCCAAGACCCTGCTGCCGGCCGACGAGTGGTCCGTCCTCACGCCCTCGGCGACGCCCTCGTCGTTCCGCTGCGTCCCGTCGGTGCCCACGGACGCCTTCACGGTCCAGTCGACGTTCACCAACCAGCCGGGCGTCTACCAGGTCACCGCGCCCGAGCAGCAGATCCGCCAGATGAACCACGCCATCCGAATCCTCCAGATCGTCTTCTTGGCGCTGGCCGCGGTGCTGCTGCTCTCGGCCACCGTGCTCATCCTCAACACGATCCGCATGGCCATCTTCTCGCGACGGCGGGAGGTCTCGGTGATGAAGCTCGTGGGCGCGACCAACTGGTTCATCCGCGTGCCCTTCATCACCGAGGGGTTCATCGAGGGCCTCCTGGGCTCGGCGGTGGCGATCCTGGCGGTGACCGCGCTGCACACCTGGTACCCGTTGCACAACGAGTTCGCCCTCAACGCGTCGGCCCTGGTCGGGACGAACACGGTCGTCCTCGTGGTCGGTGTCGTGATCGGCTCGGTGGGCTCGGCGATCGCCATCCGCCGCTTCCTCGACGTCTAGGCGCCGGCGCCGCCCTAGGCTCGCGGGCCGTCGTCGAAGTCGAGGGCGAGGGAGTTAACGCAGTAGCGCAGGCCGGTCGGGGTCGGGCCGTCGGGGAAGACGTGGCCCAGGTGGCCACCGCAGCGCGCGCAGAGGATCTCGGTGCGCTCACGGAAGAGGGAGTGGTCGGCCCGCTCGACGATCGTGCCCGGCTCGCAGGCGTCGAAGCTCGGCCAGCCGCAGCCCGAGTCGAACTTCTGGGCGGAGGAGAAGAGCACCTGACCACACCCGGCGCAGGTGAAGACGCCCTCTTTGTCGACGTGCAGGAGCGACCCCGAGAAGGGGGCCTCGGTCGCCGCCTGGCGCAAGACGGCGTAGCGGTCGGGGTCGAGCGTGGCGCGCCACTCCTCGTCGGACTTGTCGATCTCGTAGCTCACGACGCCACCCTACCGGTGGGGTCGGGCGTGCGGCCCCTAGACGAAGCGGGCGCGGGGGGCCTCGGGCGCCGCCGGGGCGAACTCGGGCTCGTCGCGCAGCAGCCGGGTGAAGGCGCCGGCCAGGCCCTCGGGGTCGAGGCCGATCTCGGCCAGCAGGTGGTCGGGCCGGTCGTGGGTGAGAAAGACCCGGGGCACGCCGAGGATCCGCGTCGTGGGGAAGGGGTGGGCGAGCTCCTGGGCCCGGCCGCGCACGGCCGAGACCATCAGCGTGCCGGCGCCGCCGTGACGGGTGCCGTCCTCCACGGTGATGATGCGCGCGTGGGCGACGGCGTCGTCGATCATCGCCGGATCCGGGGGCAGGACCCGGACGTCGTACAGGGTCACGCGCTCGGCGTCCGCGCCCATCAACTCGAGCGCGGCGTGGGCGGCCGGGGCCATCTTGCCCAGAGCCAGCACGCACAGCGACCCGTCCCCGACGCGCACCCGTCGCGCGGCGAGCCCCTCGCCGACTCGTCCGTCGAAGGGGCGCGGCATCGTCTTGGGGTAGCGGATCGCCGCCGGGGCCGAGAGCGACAGCGCGGTGCGCAGCATCACCTCGACCTCGGCCGCCGAGGAGGGCGCGAAGACCGTCATGTTGGGGATGGCCAGGCACAGGGCGATGTCGAGCAGGCCGTGGTGGCTGGGGCCGTCGTCCCCGGTGATCCCGGAGCGGTCGAAGACGAAGACCACGGGGAGGTCCAAGAGGCCGACGTCCAGGTGGGCCTGGTCGAAGGCCCGCGAGAAGAACGTCGAGTAGACCGCGACGACGGGTTTGAGACCGCCCATGGCCATTCCGGCCGCGGCGGTGACCATGTGCTGCTCGGCGATCCCGACGTCGAAGAAGCGCTCGGGGTACTTCGTCTCGAAGTCCAGCAGACCCGTCGGGCCGGCCATGGCCGCGGTGAGCGCGACGACCCGGTCGTCCTCGGCCGCCGCGGCGAGGAGCGCCTCGGAGAAGGCCTGGCTGAAGGACGGTTGGCTCACGACGTCGTCGTCGACGCGCGGCGAGAGCTTGTAGTCGTGCATGCGGAGGTCGTCACTGACGGCGGGGCCGTAGCCCCGGCCCTTCTGGGTGAGGACGTGCACGACGATGGGGCCGTCCCACTGGGACGCGCTCGTGAGGGCGTGCTCGAGGGCCTCGACGTTGTGACCGTCGATGGGTCCGACGTAGCGCACGCCGAGGGTCTCGAAGAAGGTGTGGGGCGTCACCATCTCGCGCACGGCCGTCGTGACGCTGTCGATGCCCCGGTAGGCGGCCTTGCCTAGGCGGGGGAGGCGCGGCACGAGCCGGCGCACGCCGCTGCGCACGCTGAGGTAGGTGCGGTTGAGACGCAGCGCCGTGAGTGACTCCGAGAGCTTCGAGACGGTCGGGGCGTAGCTGCGGCCGTTGTCGTTGAGGACGATGACGACGCGCTGGTTGGAGTGGCCCAGGTTGTTGAGGGCCTCGTAGGCCATACCCCCGGTCAGCGAGCCGTCACCGACGACGGCCACTACGTGGCGTCGGCCACCCCGGCCGGCCAACTCGTGACGGCGCTCGAGGGCCACCGACAGGCCGTGGGCGTAGGAGAGCGCGGTCGAGGCGTGAGACGACTCGATCCAGTCGTGCTGGCTCTCGGAGCGGTTCGGGTAGCCCGAGAGGCCGCCACGCTGGCGCAGCGCCTTGAACCCGTAGCGCCGTCCGGTCAGGAGCTTGTGGACGTAGGCCTGGTGGCCGGTGTCCCAGAGGAGCACGTCCTGGGGTGACTCGAAGACGCGGTGTAGGGCGAGGGTCAGCTCCACCACCCCCAGGTTCGACCCGAGGTGCCCACCGGTCTTGGTGACCGAGGCGATGATGAAGTCGCGGATCTCGCGGCTCAACTGGTCGAGCTGCTCGTAGGAGAGCGCCCGTAGGTCGGCCGGGCTCTCGATGGACGGCAGGATCATCGCCGTCCAGCCTACCGGTGGGTAGGGCGGGGAGGAGGGGTCAGTCGGCCGACGACGCGCTGGCCGCAGGGGCGGCCGCGGCCGGTGCCGCGGCCGGCGCGGGCTCGGCGGCCGGGCTCGGCGTCGGCGCGCTCGAGGGGGTGGTGCCCGAGGGTGACCCGCCCGGGCGGCTGTCGGTCTTGTAGAACCCGCTGCCCTTGAAGACGATCCCGACCGAGGAGAACACGCGGCGCAGTGGGCCCCCGCAGCGCGGGCAGTCGGTCAGGGGGGCGTCGCTGAAGCGCTGGACGGCCTCGTGGCGCTCGCGGCAGTTCTGGCACTCGTACTCGTAGGTGGGCATGGGACCTCTGGTCACGTCGACCCGGTCAGTGTACCGGTCGCGGTCGGGGAAACGGCCGTGGGTAGCATGGCGCGGTGGACGACTTCCGCCAGTTGCGCCGGCCCGGCGGGGGCGGAGCCTTCGGGCGCGAGATCGGTCCGAGCGAGGTCAGTGCGCGCCGCGCCCTGGCCCGATGCCGGGTCACGATGCTGCCCTCGACGACCGAGGCGGTGGCCGCCAACACCCTCAACAAGGGCGACGTCCTGGCGACCGCGCGCGTCGCGGGGATCCAGGCGGCCAAGCACGCCGCGTCCCTCCTGCCCATGGCCCACCCGGTGCTCGTCGGCAGCGTCCACGTCAACTTCACCATCGCCGATTCGCACATCGAGGTGGAGGCGGCGGTGGACACCATCGACCGCACGGGGGTGGAGATGGAAGCCCTAACGGCCGCCACCGTGGCCGCCCTGACCATCTACGACATGTGCAAGTCCACGGACCGGACGATGACGATCGAGCAGATCGCACTGTGGGAGAAGTCCGGGGGCCGTTCGGGCACCTGGCGCCGTGACGGGAACGGCGACGGGGCCCACGGCGCCTAGCCCGCCGTCGATTCCGGGCGAGTACCCTCCAACCGTGGCCGCCAAGGAGACCTCCATCCGCGCGGGCGTCGAGCAGAGTCGTGAGAGGCTCGTGGCCCTCGTCTTGCTGCTCCAGCGCGCCTGGCAGCACGGGCCGCTCACCCAGGAGCAGATCGTCCGGGAGTTGACCGTCGACGAGTTCCCGTCGTCAGCGAAGGGGCCCCGCAAGGTTCGGGCCTACGAGGGCAGCGACGTCGCGGTGCGCCAGAAGTTCGAGCGCGACAAGGCCCGGATCCGCGACCTGGGGTTCGAGATCGAGACGGTGACGATGCCCGACGGGTCGGTGGGCTATCGCGTCGACCCGGCCAGCGCCTACGCGCCGGCGATCGCCTTCACCCCCGACGAGGAGCGGGTCGTGCGCCTCGCCCTCGCGCTGTGCGGGGTCGGGCGCCGCGGGGTCTTCTCGCTCTTCAGCGACGGCCCGTCGCCCGACGGCGATCGCGAGGTGTCGCCCTATCTCACGCCCATCCTGCGCGCGCTCCACCTGCGTCGAGCCCTCGCCTTCGACTACCTCTCCTCGTCCAACAAGACCCGGCGCGTGGAGCCACTGGTGCTCGACGTGTTCCGCGGCGTGGGCTACCTGGTCGCCCGGGTCCAGGACTCGACCGAGATCAAGGGCTACCGTCTCAATCGCATAACCTCGATGCCCCTCGTGCTCGGGGACGTCTTCTCGGTCGACGAGGAGACGTTGACCCTCGCGCGCGCGTGGCGACCCGAGTTCGCCCGCGCCCCCAAGCCGCTGCGGGTGGTCGTCGCCACCAACGAGGCCTACGCCGAGCTCCTGGCCCGCCAGTACCCGGCGGCCGAGCTGGACCGACACGACGACGGCGTCGTGGACGTGGTCCTCGACTTCGACGGACCGCGCGGCGCGCTGCGCTTTGTCCTCGAGGGCGCTGACCGGGTCCGCCTGCGCTCGCCCAAGTCACTCCGGTCCGAGCTCGCGGAGTGGCTCGACGGAGTCAACCGCGCCCGGGTCCCGTCGATCGAGCCCGGACGCTTCGAGACCGGTGGGGGCCAGGACGTGCTCGGCCAGACCCTCCAGCTGTTGCACGCGGTCTACGCCAGCGAGGACGGCCTGCGCGTGTCGGAGCTGGCAGGGCGCTTCGGACTCGCCCCGGCCCACGTCCGGCTGATCATGGACCGTCTCGTCTCCATGGAGCCGCTTGTCGACACCACCGACGGCACCGACACCTTCCCCGCGCACGTCCTCAAGGAGTGCGACGACTGGGACGACGAGGAGAACGACGACTCCGTCTACCGGGCCGACTTCTCCGACCTCCCTCACGGGGCACCCGAGCCCTCGCCGCTCATGTGGCGGGACCTCTACGAGCTCAACATCGCTCTGCGCGAGGCCGCCCGGGTCTACGACGAGCCGTCGATCCACTCGGCCATCGCGAAGATCGAAGCGGCCGTCGCCGCGCCGGTGCAGGTCGAGTCGGCGGCCGAGAGGCTGGTCGGCGACGTGGAGCGGGCCGTCGAAGACCACGCCCAGATCAAGGTCGAGTACCTGAGTGCCGCCTCGGGCGAGGTCACGGTCCGCGCGATCGAGCCTCGCGAGATCCGCGTCCTCAACGGCCACGCGTACGTCCGGGCGTACTGCACGACCCGCGAGGGCTGGCGGACGTTCCGGGTGGACCGCATCAACGCCGTCCTCGCCACCTCGCCGGTCACGGTCTCGCGCCCGGTCGACCCGGTGGCGAACTGGCTGACCCAGGTCGGTGAGGAGGGTCACCACGTAGTGGTCGTCGTCGAGGCCGAGCAGCGCTGGCTGTTCGAGCCGCTGCCCGGCGCGCGGTGGCTGGCCCTGGAGGACGGGCGTCACGCGGTGGCCTTCCGGGTGGGTGACCCCGCGACCCTGGACCGGTTGATGGTGCAGGCGGGCCCCGGTGCCGCGGTCGCCTCGACGGAGCTGGCCGACGCGGGCCGGGACCTGGCCCGGCGCATCGCCGCGACCCTCTAGGCGACCGTTGGGCTCGGGAGGGCCCCATGATCCGTGTACTCGCGCGACGCAGCCTCGACGTCGCCTACTTCACCCGGGACCCGGCGCGTGAGCTCGAGGGCATCCGCGAGGGCGGCCCCGGCTGGTGGATCCGGGGCGGGGGCGACCCGTCGGATCCCGCGCGCGTGGCCGACGTGCTCGCGAGCACACCCCGGGCGAAGGTGGTCGGCTACGACCTGGTGGTCGCGGCCCCTCGGGCCGTGTCGGTGCTCCTCGCCCTCGACGAGGGGCGGGCGAGCGGCGTGGTCGCCGCGCACCGGGCCGCGGTGGGCGCCGCGCTGGCCTACCTCGAGGACCGCGCCGTCGAGGTGCGCGAGCGAGTGGGGGGCGAGACGCGCACGCGCGGCGCGCGGTGGTCGTCGGTGGTCGCCTACACCCACGGGGTCAACCGACACGCCGAGCCCCATCTGCACGACCACGTCCTCGTCGGCGCTCGTCCCGAGGGCGCCGACGTCGTGCTCGACGCGCGGGCCCTCGTCGCCCACGCGCTCGCGGCCGACGCCCTCTACCGCGCCACCCTGCGCCACGAGGTGGCCCAGCGCGCAGGCTACGAGGTGTGGCGTTCCTTCGCCGGTGTCGAGCACGTCTCCGGCCTCGACGAGGGATACCGTGCGCTGTGGCCCGGACGCCACGCACTGCGCGGTGAGAAGACCCACTGGGAGCGTCCCGACGTCGTCGCGCGCTGGCGGGACGAGCGGCGTCGCGTCGTTCTGGTCGGGGCGCGCCCGTCGCCGACCCGGCACCGATCCACGCTCGACGAGCATCGCTTCGCGGGCGCCTTCGAGGGTCGCCTCGAGGTGGCCCGCCGTCACGTCGTGGCGGCGTGGGCCGACGCCGCCGTCTTCGGCCAGGGCGCGAGCGACACTCTTGCCTCGGTGGACGCCCTCTACCCTGAACTGCGCCCGGGCCGGGGGGTCCACGAGGTGACCGTGGGAGTGCCCCGGGCCCGGATGCTCGAGCGCGTGATCGAGCGCGGCGCGCGCCCCCTCGAACCGGCCGCGCTCGACGCGTGGGCTCAGCGCTCGAGGTCCCTCGAGAGGGTCCGCGAGCGAGCCCGGTGACGCGAGAGGTGAGGGTCGGCGTAGTACGGGGTGAGGGCGACCCAGCGCAGGTCGTTCGTCGCCGAGAGCGCGAGGGCGTGGCCCGGACGGCCGCGGGCGACGTCGCTCGCCGTGATCCGCGTGCGCTCGATCCACGCACTGCTGAGACTGCGGGCCCGACCCCGGTGATCGCGGTGCACCGTCGGGCTCGCCGCGTACTCACGTCCCCCGAGCCGTTCGATCGTCTCGAGGGTCGCCCGATCGGCGATGCCCGGGAAGACGAGGGTCGAGGGGAAGAGCGAGAGGAGGCCGTCGGCGCTCGCGCCCCACCGGGCGCGCGCCTGGCTGAGGTCCTGGAGGCAGGCCAGGGTCACGACTCCCTGGCCGCCGCCCTCGGAGACGATCGAGGTGAGCCGTGGCAGCGGCGCCACGTTCGCGAGCTCGTCGAGGGCGAGCAGGAGCCGGGCGCCGTCGCGGTGGCGCTCGTAGGTGGCGTGGACGATCTCGTCGATGAGACCCACGACCAGGGGCGTCGCGACGGCCTGGTGACGGCTGGGCGAGACCACGTGGAGGTGGTGGCCCCCGGTGAGGAACGCGTCGAGGTCGACGAGGGGCTCGAGGGACGCGGCCCGGGCGGCGTCGGTGCGCAGTCCGGCGAACAGGCCCGTGGCGGTGGACCAGATGCTCGAGCGCTCGCGCTCCTCGGTGGCGAGCACGCCGCGCAGCGTGGCGACCGAGGCGTGGCGGTCGCCGTGGTGGGCCACGAGCACGTCGACCACGTCGTCGACCCGACGCTCATCGACGCGGTTGGCGAGCTGGCCCAGCGGCTCGCCGGCCACGGCGGCGGCGTGGAGGAGGGGCGCCAGGAGCGCCGCCGCTCGCTCACTCCAGTGGTCCTCGGCGCGCTCCACGCTGCGTCGTGAGACGTCGAGCAGTGTGCGCGCGACCAGTACCGCGCCGTCCCACCGTCGGGCTTGGCGTAGCGGCGAGTAGCCGACGCGCGTGACGCCCTCGGGCGTCGCGACGGTGCCCGAGGGATCGAACATGAGGGTCGCGACGTCACGTCGCGCGTGCGCCATCGTCGTCACGACGTCGTCCTTGGTCGACGTCACGACGCACGCGTCGGTGGTCATCAGGAGATTCGGGATGATGATCGAGCTCGTCTTGCCGCTGCGCGTGGGGCCGAGCACGAGCGTCGATCGCTGCGCGCCGCTCGTCGCGACTCCGCGCGCTCCGCGTCCGAGGTAGACGCCGTCGAGTTCGACCACGCACCCATCGGTCGGAAAGTGGTGCGAAATGCTTGACACGCCCTCGTGTACCGAGTGAACTTTTAAATGTCCTTTGGCGGAGGGGGCCGAATGGCGTGAGTCGTCATTGACGACGAGCGCCGCTCCTGCGTCACGGGGCCGTGCACTGCGGGCAGTCGCGGTACGGCCGAGAGGCCGGATCGCACATGTGCGAGTTCACGTCAATCAAGGCGGTACCCGACGGGTCATCACGGTGATGATCAGTGGTCCCAAGTTGATTCAACGTTGAGTCCCAAGGAGGGAAAGTGGCACCTGCCGCTAAGAAGAAGGCCCCGGCCAAGAAGGCCCCGGCCAAGAAGGCTGCGGCCAAGCGCCCGGCGAAGAAGGCTGCGGCCAAGAAGAAGGCCCCGGCCAAGAAGGCTGCGGCCAAGCGCCCGGCCAAGAAGGCTGCGGCCAAGCGCCCGGCCAAGAAGGCTGCGGCCAAGCGCCCGGCCAAGAAGGCTGCGGCCAAGAAGAAGGCCCCGGCGAAGAAGGCTGCGGCCAAGCGCCCGGCCAAGAAGGCTGCGGCCAAGCGCCCGGCCAAGAAGGCTGCGGCCAAGTAGTCCAAACTCTCGCCGAGAGAGTGGTGCGGGAGGGGGCCCCGGGGCCCCCTCCCGTGCTGTCTAGGGGTGGAGGCGCGCGAGGTCGCTCGGCTCGTCCACGTCGAAGCGCCAGGGACTGTCAGTGACGGTCCGCCACGCGAGACCCAGTCGGGCGGCCTCGCTCTCGTGGAGCGTGCGCGACGAGGGGCCGAACGAGAACCGGAAGTCCAGTGCCGCGGGCACGGCGAGGACCGTAGTGCCCGTGCCCCGGTGGTCGGCGACGACGGTTACGCCCGCCTCGGGGCGGAAGCCGCCGAGTCCGACGGGATCGACGAGGTCGCCGTGGGCGACGACGGTCACGTCGACCGAGTCCCCCAGCTCACGGTAGGCGGCCCCGACGGCGGCGTTCAGCCCCGGGGGCGCGAGTACCACCGCCGCGCCGAGACCGCGCGCCCATCGGGCGACGTCGTCGTCGTCGGTCGCCACGACCGTCTCGCGCGGACGTGCGGCGACGACGACGGCGCGCGCGAGACCCTCCACGAGTCGGTCGACGTCGAGTCCCGCCACCGTGCGCAGTCGCGACTTGGCGTGCGCGAAGGACTTTAGGGGGACGATTATTCCGACGCCGACCACGACGATGCATGCTACGGGTCGGGGACCCCTGTACCGTGGGCGCGGTGGCGACCCCTGACGACCTCATGGTGCGCGAGCGGTCGCTGCTCGCCGCGGGTCATCTCGTGGCCGGGGTCGACGAGGTGGGTCGCGGCGCCCTCGCGGGTCCGGTGTGCGTGGGCGCGGTGCTGCTCGAGAGCGCGGCGGACCCACCGCGGGGGCTGACCGACTCCAAGCGGCTGACCCCCGGGCGCCGCCGTGCCCTGGTGGGCCCCCTGCTCGAGTGGGCGAGCGGCTGGAGCCTCGGTTCGGCCAGCGCCGAGGAGGTCGACGCGTGGGGGATGTCGACCGCCCTCGCCGTGGCGGGTGGACGGGCCCTCGACGGGCTGGGGACCTGGCCGACCCACGTCCTCGTCGACGGGCCGTGGAACCTCCTGCGGCGGCCCCGGGACGTCACGCTCGGGGCCCCGGTTCCGCCCGCGCCGCGGGCCGAGGGGCTCGCGGTGACCCCGGTCGTGAAGGGCGACCTCCACTGTGCCTCGATCGCCGCGGCGGCGGTGCTCGCCAAGGTCGCGCGCGACGACCTCATGGTCGCCCTGGCGGCCGAGTGGCCCGACTACGGGTGGATCCACAACAAGGGCTACGGCACACCCCAGCACCTGGCCGCGCTGCGCCGCCTCGGCCCCACGCCCCTCCACCGGGTCTCCTGGCGGCTGCCGGGCTCGGCCGGGGGATCCCGCCCCGGGACCCTCTGACTAGGGCCGTCGGGCCAAAAACGGTAGGATTGAGCGGTTATGGCCCCGCTGCTCTCGGTCGAGAACCTCAAGGTCCAGTTCGCCTCGCGTGCCTCTCTCGCGACCGCCGTCGACGACTTCTCCTTCCGAATCGAGGCCGGCGAGTGCGTCGGCCTCGTGGGCGAGTCCGGGTGCGGCAAGACGACGACGGGCCTGGCGATCATGCGTCTCCTGCCCCCGAACGGGCACATCGCCGGAGGGCGCATCCTGCTCGACGACGTCGACCTCGCCTCGCTCGGCGACAAGGAGATGCGCCACCACCGGGGCAAGTCGGTCGCGCTGATCCCCCAGGACCCGATGAGCTCGCTCAATCCGACGAGCAAGATCGGCAAGCAGATCGGCGAGGGGCTCCAGATCCACGAGGGGGCCTCGGTCGAAGAGGCGCGCAAGCGAGCCCTCGAGGTCCTGGAGATGGTCGAGATGCCCCGACCGGCCGAACGACTGGACCAGTACCCGTTCGAGCTCTCGGGCGGGCTGCGCCAGCGCGTGATCATCGCGATGGGCCTGGTCTGTCGGCCGAAGCTCCTGATCGCCGACGAGCCGACCACGGCCCTCGACGTGACCATCCAGGCCCAGATCCTCGACCTGATCGACAACCTGCGCTCCGAGCTCAACATGGGTGTCCTGCTCATCACCCACGACATGGGCGTCATCGCCGGTCGGGCCGACCGGGTGGTCGTCATGTACGGCGGCAAGAAGGCCGAGCAGGCCGAGACCAATGAGCTGTTCCACCGCATGCGCCACCCCTACGCCCAGGCCCTACTGGCCTCGATGCCCAACCTCGAGCTCGCCTCCAAGCACCGCCTCGACTCGATCGCCGGCCTGCCGCCGGACCTCTCCAAGGAGATCATCGGGTGCCGCTTCGCGCCGCGCTGCGCCTACGCCACCGACCGGTGCCGCGCGGAGGAGCCCCCGCTCACGGCCGACGGCGAGCACGAGTTCGCCTGCTTCCACCCCGTGAACGGCCCGGTGCCGGTCGAGGTCCGCGCCGCCGAGTCGGCCGCGGCAGCCACGACGGAGCGCCCCGAGATCCTGCGGATCGAGGGACTGGTGAAGGAGTTCCCCATCAAGGCCGGCCTCGTCCGCCACCGGGTCGGGGCCATTCACGCCGTGTCGGACGTCTCGTTCTCGATTCGCGCCGGCGAGACCTTCGGACTGGTGGGCGAGTCGGGCTGTGGCAAGACCACGATCGGGCGCATGGTGGTGGGCCTCGAGCACCCCACGGCCGGTGAGATCTACTTTGACGGGGACCTCATCTCCTCGCGCCGCCACAAGCCCACCCGGGCCCAACGGCGTGACCGTCAGATGATGTTCCAGGACCCGTACTCCTCGCTCAACCCGCGCATGACGGTGGGCGACATCCTGGCCGAGCCCCTACGCATCCAGCGCCAGGGCACGCGGGTCGAGCAGCGGGCCCGCGTCGAGGAGCTCTTGCGGGTGGTGGGCCTGGAGCGCATGGCGGCGGACCGCTACCCCCACGAGTTCTCGGGTGGCCAGCGCCAGCGCATCGGACTGGCCCGGGCCCTCGCGCTCAACCCCCGGCTCATCGTGGCCGACGAGCCCGTCTCGGCCCTCGACGTCTCGATCCAGGCCCAGATCCTGAACCTGATGAAGGACCTCCAAAAGGAGCACAGCCTCACCTACGTCTTCGTGAGCCACGACCTGGCGGTCGTCTACTACATGGCCGACACGATCGGCGTGATGTACCTGGGCAAGATCGTCGAGATCGGCGACGCCGAGTCGGTCTTCCGCACCCCGGCCCATCCCTACACCCAGGGGCTCCTCGACGCGGTGCCGGTGCCCGAGCCCGAGGCCGCCCGCGCGCGCCGGGGTATCCAGGTGCGCGGTGAACTGCCCTCGGCGGTGAACCCCCCCTCGGGCTGCCGCTTCCGGACCCGGTGCCCGCGGGCCCAGGACGTCTGCGCCGCCGAGGAGCCGCCCTTCCGTTCCTTCGGGCCCAACCAGCAGGCGGCCTGCCACTTCCCCCTGCGCACCCCGGTCACCGTGGGCTCGCCCGCCGCGGCGGGCCCGACGCCCGCTCCGTAGTCGCCGCCCCGGCCCAACCGGCCCCGACGAGGCCCCGCGCACCCGCGCGCGCCGGGCTCAGCGCTCGATCAGGCGGACCTCGAAGGCGTCGCGTAGCGCGTCGCCGATGTAGTTGATCGCCACCACCACCAGGATGAAGATCGCCGCCAGGGGGTAGATCTCCCACCAGTAGCCGTTGGCGATCTGGTCCGACCCGTTCTGGAGCATCGTGCCCCAGTCCGTGTTGGGCGGCTGGATGCCCAGGCCGAGGAAGCCGAGGGTCGACAAGAAGAGGATCGCGTCGGCCACCGAGAAGGTCCCGACGGTCACGATGTTGCTGATCGAGTTGGGGAAGACGTGTCGGCGGATGATGTGCCACTTGCTCGCGCCCATGGCGGTCGCGGCCTGGGAGTACTCGAGTCGTCGGATCAACAGGGCGTCACCGCGCACGATGCGAGCGTTGCCGAACCAGCCGGTGAGCCCGATGAGCAAGATGAGGAACGTCGCCGAGCGCGAGAACAGCGTGACCAGGGTGATGAGCAGGAAGAGGAGGGGGATGGACAGCGCCGCGTCGAGGATGCGCATCAGGACCGTGTCGACGATGCCGCCGACGAAGCCCGAGACCATGCCGTAGATCGTGCCGACGATGATCGTGACCACCCCGGCGAGGAAGCCGACGGTCAGCGAGTACTCGCCACCGAAGGCGATGCGCCCGAGGACGTCGAAGCCGTTGGAGTCGGTGCCGAGCGGGTGGTTGGCCGACGGCGGGGCGTTGAAGGGCTGGGTGAGCGCCAGGTTCTGGTTGGTCTGGTTGGTCGGGTGCAGGTGCGGCCAGAGGAAGCAGAACAGGGTCACGAGCACCAGGTAGACGACCGAGGCGATCGCGAGCTTGTTGTGCATGAAGATGCGCACGCGCTGGCGCCACATCGGGATGACGACGCCCACCTCGTCCGTGACGCCCTCGGGGGTCAGGGAGACTTTGTCGGCCAGGCCCCCGGACACGAGGTCGTGAGGGACCTCGTGCGCCTCGAGATCCTTGGTCTCGAGCTCCTCGGTGCTCTTCTCGGTCGTCACTGTTCTCCTTGGAGTCGAATGCGGGGGTTGACCACGCCCAGCAGGATGTCGGCGATGAGGTTGCCCAAGAGGGTGAAGATCGACACCAGTAGCGTGATCCCGAGCACCGTGGGGGAGTCGAGATACGTCGCGGCGTTGACCGTCTCGATTCCGAGACCCGCGTAGTTAAAGACGCTCTCGATGATGAGGGCGCCGCCGAACAGGGCGGGGATCGAGAGTCCGAGGATCGTGACGATCGGTCCGAGGGCGTTGCGGAAGGCGTGGGCGAAGAGCACCCGGCGGTTCGAGCAGCCCTTCGCGCGCGCCGTGCGGATGTAGTCCTGGACGAGGACCTCGAGGACGGTGCCGCGCATGAAGCGGCTGATGAGGGCGACGCTCAAGAGCGTCAGCGTGCCCACGGGCAGGATGAACCCGACGGGATCGGTGAAGATGGCCCACGGCGCGACACCCGAGGGCGGGCTGGCCGGTAGGTGCACGATGCCGAAGCTGAAGACCTGCAAGACGAGCAGGCAGAGCAGGAACGACGGGATCGCGTAGAGGACGAAGGCCGAGCCGGTCGCCGCGTAGTCGAAGACGGTGTTGCGCTTGTTGGCCTGGAAGATCCCGAGCGGCACCGCGATGAGGAAGGTCAGGACGAGGGCGGTGAGGGCGAGCCAGACGGTGCGGGGCACGTAGAGCGAGATGATTCCCCACACCGAGAGGTTCTGCTTGTAGGAGAAGCCGAGGTTGCGGTGCCAGACGACCTGGACGATGTAGTTCCACAGTCGTACCAGGTAGGGGTGGTACATCCCGTGCTGGACGCCCCAGGTGTGCACGTTGGCCGGAGAGGCCTTCGTGCCGAGCACGACGTAGGCCGGGGCGAGGATGCCGTGCGGCTCGAAGTAGGGCAGCGTGAAGGTGAAGACCAGCACGATGAACAGGACGACCACCGACTGCACCAGGCGGCGCACAATGTAGGCGAACATGGCCAAACTTTAGCAGCGCGGCGGAAAAAGCTCCTCTCGGGTGGGACCCAAAATCCGAGACCCGGGCCCCTTTCGGGGCCCGGGTCTCGGGTCACTCGAACTTCCCGGGATCTACTTGAAGTAGTAGTACTCGGGGTTGAAGTTCTGGAGCGGGTTCGGGATGAAGCCGATGTCGTGGACGCCCACGTTCTTCTTCACCTCGCCCGGCGTGAAGGCGTTCGGCTGGAACAGCACCGGCACCTGCTGCTCGAAGTACTGGGCGTACCTCGTCAGGGTGGCCGTGCCGAACGTCGTCGTCTTGATGATCGAGGTCATCGTCGGGTTGTTGTAGTCACCGATGTTGAAGCTGGCACCCGGGACGAAGCCCCACTCACCCGACGGGTAGTAGTCCGGAGCGTAGATCCAGCCCGCGCCCCAGTCACACACGTCCCAGTTGGCGGCGTGGGCGGCGCAGTCGGAGATGACGTTGTTGAACGGCTCACCGATCTGCATCGTCTTGATCCCGAGCGAGCCCCAGGCCGACAGCATGGTCTCCACCGTCTGGGTGAAGGCCGGGGTGCCCGTGCCGTACTCGAAGCGGATCGTCAGGCGGTTGCCCTTCGAGATGCCCTTACCGCAGTCGGAGGCCGCGTTGCCCGGCTTCTCGCAGAGCAGGGCCCCGTGGACCTTCTTCCAACCGTGCGAGGCGAGCAGCGAGGCGGCCTTCTTCAGGTTGTAGGGGTACATGTAGGGCGGGACCTTACCGATCGACGGCGAGGCCGACGGCGGCAGCGGGTTGTCCGAGATGAGGCCGTAGCCCTTGTCGAGCTTCGCGATGATTCCTGCCTGGTTCACGCCGTCCTGGAGGGCCTGGCGGATGTAGAGCTGGTCGAGGTACTTCGCGAACGGGTTCTTCGGGTTGAAGTTGTACGCCGCGTAGTCCATACCCCAGTCACCGGCACTCGCGATGATGGTGTAGTTGTTCGCGATCGCCGACCAGTTCGGGCCGACCTTGCCCGGCGCCGGAGCCGGCTTGCTCAGGTACGACGTGTCGAGGTACCCAAGGTCGACGGTGCCCGCGCGCAGGTCGTTGGCCTCGGCCTGGGCCGAGGTGTAGGCCTTCAGCTGGACCTCAGCCACCGAGCTCTTCACCGGGCCCGCGTACTTCGGGTTGGGCACGAAGGTCGCGTTGCCGAGGTTGTCGAACGACTTGAGGAGGTACGGGCCGTCCGAGCCGGACTGCCAGAACGTGTTCGAGTAGTTCGAGGTCGTCTGGGCGTACTGCTGCAGGTAGGTCACGACCGCCTTGCAGGCCGTGTCCGTGGAGGCCGCACCGTAGGTGCCGGTCGCACAGGTCGACGTCGAGTTGGCGCCGCTCACGTCCCAGGCGTCCGGGAACGGGGTGATCTCCGACAGGTAGTTGTACGTCATCCAGCCCGGGTTCACCGCGGACTTGAAGTTGATGACGACGGTCTTGGAGTTCGGTGACGAGACCGAGCTCACCTGGTCAGGGATGCCGTAGCCCGGCACGTAGCCGCAGTAGGCCGACGGGTCGGAGTGGTACAGGTTCAAGAAGAACAGCACCGACTGGGCGTTCACGGGCTGGCCGTCGTAGAAGGTGTAGTTGCCCATGTTGATGGTCACGGTCTTGTTGCCGTTGCTGTAGACCGGGGCCGCCGCGAGTGACAGTCCGTTAGGGGCCTGCGCACCGTTCTGGGGCTTGTCAACGATCGCCGCGGACGCTCCGAGACCGAACCAGTACAGCGGACGGTACATGAGGTTCTCGAACTGGTTGATGTTGTCCACCGAGAAGTAGGTGCAACTCATATACGGGAAGATGTAGTTCGGGGCAGCACCCGGACCCTCCGCGTAAACCAAGGTGCCACTAGGGGCGGAGGCCCCACTGTTGGCGACACCGGTGGCCAGCGCTCCGAGCGCCACCGCACCGGCGGCTGCACCAACGGTGACAAGCAGCCGTAACTTTCGTGTAAATCTCATTACTTCCTCCCCACGGGATCGTTGCGATCCCGCCTCGATTCACCACGTCGGTGACTGGAAGGTCACGATAGCCCAGGGTCGGGCGAGACAAGGTGGCGGGAACTGACAGGGGGTTGAGAAAAGACCCAGTGGTCGAGCGCACCGACCAGCGCTCGCGCGGTGATGGGTGAATAAAACTTCCTCTAATGAGGAAAACCTCACTTACGGGCGTGAGTTTAAGTGAAGTACCAGGACTCGGGCGTAAGGACGCCGGTCGGGCAGGGCCGCAGGGGGTGGGCACTCGCGAGGCTCGTCGAGACCTCCCAGAGGGTGTCGGGCGAGGGGAGGTAGAGGACGGGCAGCGTTTGGGCCATGTAGGTGCCGTAGCCCGTGAGCTCGCCGCGACGGATCTCGACCAGCGCCAGCCAGTGCGCGAGGGCGGCGTTGGTGAAGCCCCCGAGGCTGGAGGCGGCGGTCGTCGAATAGAACGGGTCACCCGAGGGGTAGTAGTCGCTCAGGTACGACCAGCCCTGGCCCGACCAGCAAAGGTCGGTGGACGTCGCGGACGCGCAGTCCGTGGCCACGTTCGAGGCCGTGTCGAACGAGACGCTGAGTGACACTCCGAGCGCCGCCCAGGCGGCCGTGACGAGAGCCAGCTCCTGGTTGAGGGCGGGGTCGCCGCTCGCCACGACGAGACTGAGCGAGAGGGTCTGACCCTGGGCGATGCCGGCGCCACACTGGGTCGCCCCGGTGCCGGGGTCGGTGCAGCTGGCGGTTCCGCCCGCCAGGGTCCACCCGTGGCTCACGAGCGTCCGGCGCGCGGCGGCGGGGTCGCTCGGGTAGGGCCCGGCGACCTTGGCGAGGGCCGCCGGGGTCGAGGGCGGGATCGGGCTCGCCCCCCCGGCGGCCCGGCCGTGAAAGACCGTCGAGACCAGGGACTTCTGGTCGATCGCCTGTTCGAGGGCGCCGCGCAGGTATCCCTGGGCGACCAGGGCGCCGCCGGCTCCGGTGGCCGCGAAGTTGACCTCGATCCCGTCGAATCCCCAGAACGGGGTGGCGTAGAGGGCGTCGTGGGCCGAGAGCGCCGGCGCGTTGGCCGAGCCCGCGGGGATCGCCGAGCCCGGGACCGTCCCCACGTCGAGGGAGCCCCGGGCGAGGGCGTCCTGCTCGGCGGCGTAGGAGTCGAAGGCCACCAGGCGCAGCACACCGACGCGCGGGCGCACCGGACCCGAGTAGCGGGGGTTCGCGCTGAAGGTGGCGTCGCCGACGGCGTCGAAGGCGCTGAGGAGCCACGGGCCGTCGACGCCACCCTGCCAGAAGCCCGAGGTGAAGCCCGTCGCGGTCGTGCCCAGGCCCTGGAGGTAGGTGAGGACCTGGCGACAGGCGGCGAGCGTGCGCGCGGCGCCGTAGGTCCCGTCGGCGCACGCCGGCACCGGGCCGGACGCCGAGCGGGACCAGGCCGGGTCGAGGGGCACCACGTTGGAGAGGTCGTTGCCCATCAGCCAGTCCAGGTTGACCCGGGTCGAGAAGGTCAGGGTGACCACGTTGCCCACGACCCTCACCGCGCGAAGGCCCGCGGGTATCCCGCGCGCCGCCACGGCGTTGCAGAACACGCTGGGGTCGGCCGCAACGAGGTTCAAGAAGAAGAGGACGCTCGTCCCGTCGACCGGGCGGCCGTCGGCGAAGCGCCAGCCGCGCAGGTCGAAGCTGACCTGGGTCGTCGCCTTGTTGGTCGTGGGCGTCGAGGCCATGGAGAGCGCGGCCTGGTAGCCCGGCGACCCCGCGAGGCCGTACCAGTAGAGGGGGCGAAAGAGCAGGTCCTGGAACTGCTGGACGTTGGCGAGGGTGTCCTGGGCGCACCCCTCGAGCGGGAAGATGCTCGTCGGGGGGGCCCCGGGCACCTCCCCGACGGTGATCGCCCCGGCGGCGTCGGCGCGCGGGACCGCGACGACGAGGGCGGCGACGAGGGCGGCCGCGGCGAACGCTATCCGCAGGGGTTGAATGGCGGGGCCTTTCGGTCGGGTCGCCCCAACCCTACCCAGGCCCTAGTCGAGGGCGGCGCGCACCACTTCGTCGACCGTGGGGTGCTCGAAGGCGAAGCCCGCGGCGACGAGCCGGGCCGGGACGACCCGCTGGCTCGAGAGCAGGAGCTCGTCGGCCATCTGTCGGCCGAGCGCGAGTCGCAGCGCGAACGAGGGGGCCGCGAGCCGGCCGGGTCGGCCGAGGGCGCGCGCGAGGGCGCGGGTGAGCTCGGCGTTGGTCGTGGGTGAGGGTGCGACGAGGTTCACCGCGCCGGTGAGCCGGTGGTCGAGGGCGAAGAGCGTCGCGCGCACGTGGTCGTCGAGCGAGATGGGGCTGACCCACTGGGTCCCCGGCCCAAGACGGCCACCCAGCCCCAGGCGAAAGAGCGGGAGCTGGCGGGCCAGAGCGCCCCCACGGGCGTCGAGGACGATCCCCGTGCGCAGCGCGGCGACGGCACCGCCGGCGACGGCGTAACCCTGGGCCGCGTCCTCCCACGCGACACAGACGTCGGCGAGGAACCCCTCGCCCGGGGGGGACGCCTCGTCCAACGTCTGGTCGCCGCGCGTCCCGTAGTAGCCGATCGCCGACGCGCTCACCAGGTGGCTCCGCCCCCCCGCGCGCGCGAGCAGCTCGGCGAGGAAGCGCGTGGCGGTGAGCCGCGAGTCGCGGATCTCGCGTCGGCGCGCGAGGCTCCAGCGACGCTCGCCGATGCCCGCCCCGGCGAGGTTGACGACGGCGTCGAGCTCACCGAGGCGCCGGGCGTCCTCGGGCGCGATCGCCGCAAGGCTCGGGTCCCAGTGGATGGTCGGGTGGCTCGAGGGGGCCGACCCGGGCCGCGTGAGGACGACGACCTCGTCCCCCCGCTGGGTCAGCGCGGCGCTCAGCGCGCGCCCGAGCAGGCCGCTCGCACCGCTCAGGCCGACGCGCACGTGTCCTCCCAGGCCGCTGCGACGACGGCGGCCAGCTCGTCGGGGCTCGATAGGTGGGCCCCGTGGACGGCCCCGGCGACCTCGACGGCGCGCACGAGAGGGTTCGCGTCCTCGAGGGCTCGCGCGAGGGCCCGGTAGTGCGCCACGTCCCCCGCGCCGCCGAAGGCGTAGACGACCGGGATCGCGAGGTCCGACGGGTCGAAGGGGCGCGGACCCGACAGCGTCGTCAGGTCGGCGAGCAGGGCGGGGCCGTCGGCGCGGCGCGAGTCGCGCTGGCGCTCGCTGAGGCGTTCCCACGACGCATCCGACACGACGCGGCGAAAGAACCGCTCCGCCTGGAGTCGGGGGTCGTCTCCGGCGGGCGTCGGCGCCCCGGTCCGGCGGACGAGCCAGGGGAACGGGGCCTCGTAGGCGACGACGAGGGCGATCGACTCGGGTGCGCGCCGGGCGGCCCCCATGGCGACCAGACCGCCGAAGCTGTGGCCGAGCACGACGACGGGGCCCGCGCTCAGCGCCGACACCACCCGCACGAGGTCCTCGACGTGGTCCTCGAGACCGCCCACGCCCAGGTCGCGGGACCCCTGGTAGCCGCGCCGGTCGTAGGCGACGACCTCGACGTCACCGAGGCGCCGCGCGAGCCGGGCGAACGACGCGGCGCGGTCGAGGGCGCCGTGGACACAGACCAGCGTGCCGCGGGGGTGCTCGAGCGGGCGCCGGGCGAGGGCGAGCCCCGCGACGGGACCGTCGGCGACGAAGTGGAGGGCGCCGGGGGCGTGCGTCCGGGTCACCGTGCGAACCTAGCGGCGCGACGGCCCACCTCGTCGTTCTCGAGGCGACGGCCCTAGTCTTGGAACCGTGACTGCGCCCTCGAACCCCCCCGGTCGGCGCGCGAGCGGGTCGTTCGGTCCCAACGCCTGGCTCGTGGACGACCTCTACGACCGCTACCTCGCCGACCCCGCGTCCGTCTCGGCGAGCTGGCGGGAGTTCTTCGTCGACTACCAGCGCTCGACCGTGCCCTCGGTCAGCGGCGCCCCGGTCGAGGCGCCCGAGCCGGCGCCGGCGGTCACGCCGGACGAGGGAGCGGCGCCGGCGGCCCCGCTGCGCGGCGCGGCCGCGCGTGTGGTCGCGAACATGACCGCGAGCCTCGCGATCCCCACGGCGACCAGTGTGCGGACGGTGTCGGCGCGCCTGCTCGAGATCAACCGGGCCGCCCTCAACGAGTCGCTGGCGCGCACGACGGGGGCGAAGGTGTCCTTCACCCACCTCATCGGCTACGCCGTCGTGAAGGGCTTGACCGCCGTGTCGTCGCTGAACGCCGCGTTCGTCGAGTCCGTCGACGCGAAGGGCACCCCGGGGGTGCGACGCCACGAACACGTCGGGCTCGGCCTCGCCGTCGACGTGGAGCGCAAGGACGGGTCGCGCGGTCTGCTCGTGCCGGTCGTGCGCGACGCCGACACGCTGGGATTCCGCGACTTCCTGCTCCGCTACGAGGACCTGGTGCGTAAAGTCCACGCGGGCGCTTTCGGGGCCGACGACCTCGTCGGCGCGACGGTGTCGCTCACCAACCCGGGCACCCTGGGCACGGTCCAGTCGGTGCCGCGCCTCATGCCCGGCCAGGGCGCGATCATCGGCGTGGGGGCGCTCGCCTGGCCCGCGGGCTTCGAGGCGGCCGACCCGCGCGCCCTCGCTGAGATGGGCGTCGGCAAGGTCCTGACCCTCACCTCGACCTACGACCACCGGATCATCCAGGGGGCCGAGTCGGGCCTCTTCCTCAAGTACGTGGCCGAGTGCCTGACCGGGGGCCACGGCTTCTACGACGACGTCTTCGCCTCGCTGGGCATCCCCTACGAGCCGGCCCGCTGGTCGAGCGACACCAACCCGGTGGGGGCCGAGGGCGAGGCCGAGCGGGTCTTGAAGCAGGTCCGGGTCCAGGAGCTGATCAACATGTACCGGGTGCGCGGCCACCTCGCCGCGCACCTCGACCCCCTCTCGAGCGAGCCGCCGCCGCTGCACCCCGAGCTCGACCTGGCGACCTACGGCCTGACCATCTGGGACCTCCAGCGAACCTTCGTCGTGGACGGCCTGGCCGGGCGCAGCGAGGCGACCCTCGAGGAGATCCTCGCCCTCTTGCGCGAGGCCTACTGCCGCACGATGGGCGTCGAGTACGGCCACATCCTCGACCCGGTCCAGAAGCGCTGGATCCAGGAGCGAGTCGAGGGGGTGCGCGCGACCACTTCGCCCGAGGAGCAGCGTCGGATCCTCGCCTCGTTGACCGAGGCCGAGGTCTTCGAGCGGTTCCTGCACTCGCGCTACGTGGGCCAGAAGCGCTTCGGGCTGGAAGGCGCCGAGTCGACCATCGTCGCGCTCCAGACCATCCTCGACGAGGCGGCCGACGCCGGCCTGGCCGAGGCGGTCATCGGCATGGCCCACCGGGGGCGGCTCAACGTCCTCGCGAACGTCGTGGGCAAGTCCTACAGCGACATCTTCTCGGAGTTCGAGGGCAACCTCGACCCCGAGAGCGTCCAGGGCAGCGGCGACGTCAAGTACCACAAGGGGGCCCGCGGGGCCTTCAAGAGCCCCAACGGCGCCACGATCGAGGTCTCGATGGCCTCCAACCCCAGCCACCTCGAGGCGGTGAGCCCGGTGGCCGAGGGGATCGTACGGGCCAAGCAGGACCTGGTCCTGCGCCCGCCGGCCGTCGCTCCCAACGCGGCGGTCTACGGCTTCTACCCCTACCTGCCCGTCCTCATCCACGGGGACGCGGCCTTCGCCGGCCAGGGAGTGGTGGCCGAGACGCTCAACCTCTCCCAGCTCGCGGGCTACCACGTGGGCGGGGCGATCCACCTCGTGATCAACAACCAGCTGGGCTTCACCACGGCGCCCGAGTCGGCCCGCTCGAGCCAGTACACGACCGACGTCGCCAAGATGATCCAGGCGCCGATCTTCCACGTGAACGGGGACGACCCCGAGGCGTGCGCGCGCGTGGCCCGACTCGCCTTCGAGTACCGCCAGGCCTTCCAGCGTGACGTGGTGGTCGACGTCGTCTGCTACCGACGCCACGGCCACAACGAGGGCGACGACCCGAGCTACACCCAGCCCCTCATGTACAAGGTGATCGATCAGATGCGCAGCGTGCGCAAGATCTACACCGAGACCCTGGTGCGTCGGGGCGACATCTCGCTCGAGGAGGCCGAGTCGTTCCTCGACGAGTTCAACGCCCGCCTGCAGAGCGTGCTCGACGAGGTCCGTACGGTGCCCGTGCCCCAGCTGGCCCGGGTGCCGGTCGCCGAGGTGCCGGCCGACCCGCCGGCGCCCGAGACGGGCGTGGCGCGCGAGACCCTGCTCACGGTGGCCCGGACCTCGGTCAGCGGGCCCGAGGGGTTCGTCGTGCACCCCAAGCTCGAGCGTCAGTTCACCCAGCGCCTGGCCCAGCTCGACGCCGGTGAGGTCGACTGGGCCTTCGGCGAGGCGCTGGCCCTGGGCACGCTGGCGCTCGAGGGCACCAACGTGCGACTCACCGGGCAGGACTCGCGTCGCGGGACCTTCTCGCACCGTCACGCGGCCCTGATCGACTACGAGACCGGCGAGCAGGTGGTGCCGCTCGCCGAGCTGGGCGCTCCGGGGTTCATCACCGTGCGCGACTCGCTGCTCTCGGAGTACGCCGCACTCGGCTTCGAGTACGGCTACTCGGTCGAGGCGCCGCGCTCGCTCGTCGTCTGGGAGGCCCAGTTCGGCGACTTCGCCAACGGGGCCGAGATCATCGTCGACAACTTCCTCGTCGCCGCCGAGGACAAGTGGGGCCAGCACGCCGGTCTCGTCATGCTCTTGCCCCACGGCTACGAGGGCCAGGGTCCCGAGCACTCGAGCGGGCGGATCGAGCGGTTCCTCTCGCTCTCGGCGCGCAACAACATCCGTGTGGCCCAGCCGACCACCGCGGCGCAGTACTTCCACCTTCTGCGCAGCCAGGTCAAGCGCGAGCGGGTGACCCCCCTCGTGGTCTTCACACCCAAGTCCTTGCTGCGCGCCGCGGTGACCCGCTCGCCGCTCGACGCGCTCGTCTCGGGCTCGTTCCGCAGCGTCCTCGACGACCCCGGTGCCGAGCGCGCGCGCGTGACCCGGGTGGTCCTCGCCTCGGGCAAGGTGGCCCACGAGGCGCTCGCCCGGCGCGACGAGATCGGCGCGCGCGCCGTGGCGGTGGTGCGCGTCGAGCAGCTCTACCCGTGGCCGTCCGCGGCGATCGAGGAGGTCCTCGCCGGCTACCCCGGCGTGAGCGAGGTGGTCTGGCTCCAGGAGGAGCCGGAGAACATGGGGGCGTGGCCCTTCGTGCACCACCGACTCCACGCCCACCTGCGTGAGCGAGCGGTCGCCCACGTCGCGCGCGCCGAGTCGGCCAGCCCGGCCACGGGCAGCGGTCTCGTCCACGGCGCCGAGCAGGCCGACCTGCTGACCCGGGCCGTCGGGTGAGCGCCGCGCGCGCCAAGGCGCGCGTCGTCGTCGACGGCTCGAACATCGCGACCGAGGGACGCGTCACCCCGAGCCTCGCCCAGTTAGACGAGGCGGTGCGCGCCTACATCGAGGAGAACCCCGGCGCCGACGTCATCGTGGTGGTGGACGCGACCTTCGAGCACCGGGTGCCGGCCGCCGAGCGGGCGGCCTTCGGTGAGGCCCTCTTGGCCGGCGAGGTGGTGACGCCCCCGGCCGGGGCGATCGGTCGCGGGGACGCCTTCATCTTGAAGATCGCGGACCGCATCGGCGCCGTCGTGTTGTCGAACGACTCGTTCCAGGAGTTCCAAGAGGAGTACCCGTGGCTCTTCGACGAGGGACGCCTGGTCGGGGGCAAGCCGGTGCGCGGCGTCGGTTGGGTCTTCACCACGCGACTCCCCGTGCGCAGCCCCAAGGTCTTGCGCCAGGCGAAGAAGGCGGCGAAGCCCGCCGCCCCCGTCGAGCCGGTGGCCAAGCGCGCGACGAAGAAGGCGCCCGCCAAGGCGCCCGCCGCCCCGGCCAAGGCGCCCGCGAAGCGCACCGCTCGAGCGACGAAGGCCGAGCCGGCCACGAAGGTCGAACCCCTCGCCAAGGCCACACCCACCGCCCGGGCCACGCCCACCGCCCGGGCCGTGCCGGTCGCCAAGGCGAAGAAGGCGGCGAAGCCCGCCGCCCCCGTCGAGCCGGTGGCCAAGCGCGCGACGAAGAAGGCGCCCGCCAAGGCGCCCGCCGCCCCGGCCAAGGCGCCCGCGAAGCGCGTCGCCAAGGTGTCCGCGCCCTCGGTGGTGACCCCCGAGCCGGCCAAGCGCGCCGCGAAGAGGGTGCCACCGGTGGCCCCCGAGACCGCCCCCGAACCGGCCGTGGCGCTGCGCCGTGGTCGTCACCCGGTCAACCCCGAGTCGGAGTTCACCCGCTTCCTCGCCGCTCACCGGATCGGGGGGCGGCTCACCGGTGAGGTCGTGACCTTCACCTCCCACGGCGCGGTCGTCACGGTGGAGGTGCGGGGGGGCGGCCGCGTCGAGTGCTACGCCCCGACGGCGTCGCTGGGCTCGCCGCCCCCGGCGCGCGCCCGCGACGTTCTGAGCCGGGGCGAGCGGCGGGCCTTCAGGCTCGTGGCGGTCGACCCCGAGCGCCGAATCGCGGAGCTGGCGCTGGCGTGAGCGACCTCTCCCTCGACCCCCTGGCGTGGCTGCCCCACCGTCCGCCGTTCCTCCTGCTCGATGAGATGACCCGCATCGAGCCGGGCGTCGCGGCCGCGGGTCGCTGGCGACTGGGCGGGGATGAGTGGTTCTTCGCGGGCCACTTCCCCGGAATGCCGGTGACCCCGGGGGTGTTGCTGCTCGAGTCGATCGCCCAGTGCGGGGCGGTGGCCGTGCTCGCCGATCCCCGCTACGCGGGCCGGCTGCCCCTCTTCGGGGGCGTCGAGCGCGCCCGGTTCCGCCGCCAGGTCGTCCCGGGCGACACCGTGGAGCTCGAGTGCACGATGTCGCGACTGTCGGCGCGCGGCGGACGTGGTGCGGGGTGGGCCCGTGTGGGGGGTGCGCTCGCCGCCGAGTGCGAGCTCCTCTTCGTGCTGGCCGACCGGCCGTGAGGGTCGTCACCTGGAACGTCAACTCCCTCCACGCGCGCCTCGGGCGCGTGCGCGAGTGGCTCGAGGCGAACGGGCCGGACGTGATGCTCCTGCAAGAGACGAAGCTGCGCGACGAGGCCTTCCCGTCCGAGGTGTTCACCGCGCTCGGTTACGAGAGCGCCCACGCGGGTCAGGGTCAGTGGAACGGGGTCGCCGTGCTGTCGCGGGTGGGGCTCACCGGGGTGACGCGCGGGCTGAGCGACGGGGAGGCCCGCCTGGTCGGTGCGACCTGTGGGGGGCTACGGGTCTACTCGTGCTACGTCCCCAACGGCCGAGCCCTCGACGACCCCCACTACGCCTACAAGCTGCGCTGGCTCGACGAGCTGCGCGGGCTCCTCGCCGGGCGGGACGGGGCGCTACCGGTGGTGGTCGCCGGCGACTTCAACGTCGCCCCGGCCGACCGTGACGTCTGGGACCCGGCCGCGCTGGAGGGGATGACCCACGTGAGCCACCCGGAGCGGGCGGCCCTCGAGGGGATCGTGGCGACCGGCCTGGTCGACGTGGTGCGGGCGCTGCACCCCGACGAGCCGTGCTTCACGTGGTGGGACTACCGCGGCGGCGCCTTCCACCGGGGCTGGGGGATGCGCATCGACCTCGTCTACGTCGACGCCGCCCTCGCGCCACGGGTGCGCGCCGCCTACGTCGACCGCGACGCGCGCAAGGGCGTCAAGCCCTCGGATCACGCGCCCGTGGTGGTCGACCTCGACCCCTAGCGCGGGGCGAACACCGCCTCGATGAGGTGGGGACCGGGCTCGGCGGCCGCGGCCAGCCGCTCGATGAGCTCGTCGGCCGTGGTCGCCCGGGTGGCGGGCACCCCGAAGCCGCGCGCGAGCGCGACGTAGTCGAGGTCGGGGCGCGAGAGGTCCATCAGCGACGCGCTCGCCGAGCCCTCGGCCATGGTCCCGAGGCGGTGGCGCTCCCACTCGAGGATGGCGTAGCGCCGGTTCACCAGGACGACGACGGTGACGTCGAGCCCCTCGCGGGCCATCGACCACAGCGCCGGCGCGCTGTAGAAGAAAGAGCCGTCGGCCACCAGGGCGAGCACCCGGCCCGCGGAGCCCACGGCCGCCCCGAGCGCGCAGGGCAGCCCGTAGCCCAGGGCGTGACCGGTGAGCGTGGTGACGCGGTGCGCCGGCGACGCGCTCGTCGCCTCGAAGAGGTGCAGCCCCGAGGTGATCGACTCGTCGACGACGACGGTCCCCTCGGCGAGCGTGGCGCCCACCGCCGCGCAGAGCGACTCCGGGGTGAGGGCGCCCGTGGGCCTAAGGGGGGGCGCCGCCGAGGCGGTCCGCACCGGGGGCGCCCCGAGGCGCTCGACGAGGGCCTCCAGGGCGCCGAGGGCGTCCTCGCCGGGCGCGGCGAGCGTGGTGACGCGGGCGTCCTCGCGCACGAGACGGCCGGCCACGCCCTCGTAGTCGAAGGGCCCGACCGGCTCGCGGGCGCCCACGAGAACGAGCTCGTCGACCTCGGCTAGCTGGGCCTGGGCGAACTCGGGGACGTAGTTGACCCGCTCGAGGGTCACCGTCCCGGCCCCGTGGTCCACGATCGCGGGGAACGGCTCCATGAGCAGGCGCGCCCCGCTGCGCGCGGCGACGCGGGTCGCGCGCTCGAGCCCGCGGCGGGTGAGGGCGCCCCCCCCGAGCAGCAGGGCCGTGCGCGGCCCCGCGACGCGCGCCGCGGCCTCGACGGCCGCGGGCTCCCCGGGACGCGCCGAGGGCGGGGCGACCGTCACGACCGGCTCGTCGCAGCCCCGGCCGGCGGCGTCGGAGGCGACCGC
>JAKBNL010000012.1 GCA_021831035.1 Actinomycetes bacterium | reverse complement strand
CCGGCGCGCGAGGTGACGCGACGCCGGGTCGGCGCCGGCGGCGGCGCCGTAGCGCGCGAGGGCCGCGCGCGCCGCCGCGAGGAGCGCCTCGGGTCGGCGTGAGGGCGCCGTCGTCCAGAGCAGACCGTCGATCACCAGGACGAGGGCGGCCGCGAGGGCGGTGTCCACGATGCGCGTGACGAAAAGGGGCTGGGCCGAGGCCGCGAGGCCCAAGAAGACGAACACGAGGGGGGTGAAGGCGACGACGGCCGCCACGTTCCCGCGCCGCTGGGCCGGGGGCACGATCGCCGCCATCAGGCAGCTCAGCACGATCAGGTCGACCTCGGAGTGGCCCACCAGCGCCACGAGGGCGGCGACCCCGACGCCGAGGACGGTGCCGAGCGTGCGCGCGAGCGCCCGGGCCACGACGGGCCCGAGGTCGGGGCGCAGGATGAACACCACCGACATCGGCAGCCAGAAGGCGTGCGGGCCGTGCAGCGCTACACCGAGCAGGTCGGCGCCGACGACCGCCACGGCGAGGATCGCCCCGAAGCGCAGCCGCTCGCGCACCGGCACCTCGGGCCGTGTCGCCCGGTGGGTGGAGACGACGGCCCCGGCCGCGGCCAGCTCCGCGGCGCTCGGGGGCGCCAGGGCCCGGCGCACCGCCGGCGCCAGCGCCTCGTCGCCGGCGAGGCGCTCGAGGTGGGTGAGGGCGTGGAGCGTCTCGCCCGCGCGCAGGTGGCGCGCGACCTCCTCGAGCGCCTCGAGGAGGGACGCGTCGGCGCTCTGCCCACGGCCCTCGAGGTAGGAGACGGCCTCGCCGGCGCGCAGCGCCACGACCAGCGCGGCGAAGAGGGCGTCGCCGACCGGGGTGCCGTTCGGGCGGCTCACGACGTCCTGGGCCAGGTCGAGGCTGGCCACGGCACCGCCGCGCCGGGCGTAGAACGACGGCGTGCCCACGGCGCGCGCGAGTCCCGCGAGGTCGTCGAAGGCGGCCGCGAGCACCGCGCGCTGGTTCGCCCGGCGCCGGCGCACGTTCATCACCCGGGCGATCGCCCACACCCACAGGGCGCCGCCCGCCATCAGCCCCGCGGTGAGGGCGACCCGCCCGACGGGGTCGAGCCCGACCCCGAGGGTCGCGCCCACGATCAGGTAGGCGCCGGCCGTCGCCCCGAAGGTCGCCTCGACGAGGCCGGCGACGAGCGCCACGGCGGCGTAGCACAGCGCCACCGCGAGCGTCGCGTCGAGGTGCGTGGCGACTGCGCCGCCCGCCGCGACCCCGACCGCCGCGGCCGCGGCCACGGCGAGCATCCGCGGACCTCGCCTCGCCCACTGGTCGAGGCCGTCCTGGCTCACCGCCCACAGCGCCCCGATGTCGAAGAGGATCGCGTCGAGGCGACGGCCGGTCTCGAAGCCCACGACGAGGGGAAGCGAGAGGCACAGCGCGGCGCGCGCGCTCAGCGCCACCTCGGCCGAGGCGAGGCGCCGGGCGAGGGGGCGCACCGGGGTTCCGGGCCGTCCCGCGCGCTCGCGCACCGGCCCATCCTACGGGCGCCCGCGTGGCTCGGGGTGAGAACACCTCGTTAGTAGGGTGGTGCGTAGTGGCACAGGCGCGACACGCAACTCGGTCCGCCCGGGCAAAGCCCTCCCGACCCCGGGCGCGACGCGACGAGAGACCGGCCTCCCCGTGGGCCCGTCACCGGCGCGACCTGTGGGTCGTGGCCCTCGTGGTGGCCGGGCTGTTCGTGGTGCTCGCCGAGGCCGACGCCCTCGGCCCCTTCGGGCGGGCGATCGCCCGGGCCCTCGCCGACGCCCTCGGGGTGGGACGCTTCGCCCTGGCCGTCTTCCTGCTCGGGCTCGGGGTGGCCCTGGTGTGGCGCGCCGGCGAGCTCGACCGGGCTCGCCTCGGCTGGGGCGTGGCCCTCGGACTGGTGACGGTGAGCGGACTGAGTGACCTGGCGTCGGGCCGTCCGGGCTGGCACGCCACCGCGGCGGCCCTGGCCGACGGCGGTGGGTGGCTCGGCGTGCTCGTCGGTGGCGGCCTCGCCCGAGCCGTCGGCGTGGCCGGGTCGGTCGTGGTGCTCGTGGCCCTCGCGGTGGTGGCGGTGATCGTCGCCACGGGGGTGGGCCTCGGGACGCTCGCGCGCGGCGCCGTGGCGGCCCTGCGCCTCGTCGGCTCGGGGCTCGCGCGGTGGTGGTCGCGCGCCTGGCGGGTGGAGGAGCCGGCACACGGCGCGCGCGCCGGAGCCGCACGTCCCCGACGCGACGAGGACGCCGTGGCGCGCGACGACCTCGACCGGGACGGGCCCGACGAGGGGGACGACGACGACCTCGAGGGCGCGCCCGCCTCGGTGATCCTCGACTACGCCGACGGGGGGGCGTCAGATGTTGTCGACCCCGACCCGCTCGGAGGGCCGTCCCCCGGGGCCCCGGGGCCGACGCGGCGTCCCGCGACCGTGCGCGGGGTGGTGCCCGTCGCCACGCCGGCCCACGCCGGGGAGTGGGAGCTGCCCCCCCTCTCGCTGCTGGCGCGCACCCGCGACCAGCGCCACGACCGCAACGCGGCCGAGGCCGCGGGCCACGAGCTCGTCGAGGCGCTCGCCGCCCACGGCGTGGAGACCTCCCTCGTCGGCTTCACGGTCGGTCCCACGGTGACCCGCTTCGAGCTCGAGCTCGGCCCGGGCGTCAAGGTCTCGCGGGTCACGTCGCTCAACCGCGACATCGCCTACGCCATGGCCTCGCCCGACGTGCGCATCCTGGCGCCGATCCCGGGTCGCTCGGCCATCGGGGTGGAGGTCCCCAACCGCCAGCGCACCCTCGTCGCCCTGGGCGACCTGCTCGCCTCGGAGGAGGCCCTCGCCGCGACCCACCCCCTCGACGTCCCGGTCGGACGCGACATCTCCGGGCGGACCGTCGTGGTGAACCTGGGCGAGATGCCCCACGTGCTCATCTCCGGGGCGACCGGGGCCGGCAAGAGCTCGGCCATCAACTCGCTCATCACGTCGCTCGTCGTGCGCGCGACGCCCGACCAGCTCCGCCTCCTGCTCATCGACCCCAAGCGGGTCGAGATGGGTCAGTACAACGACCTTCCCCATCTGCTCGCCCCGGTGGTCGTCGACCCGAAGAAGGCCGCCGGCGCGTTGCAGTGGGCGGTGCGCGAGATGGAGCGTCGCTACGACCTGCTCGCCGAGGTGGGCGCGCGCGATATAACCGGCTACCAGCAGATGCTCGCGCGCGGCGAGCTGGGCGGCGAGCCTCGCGTGGCTGACGAGGTGGCCGACGCCATCGAGAGTGCCACCGGCGTCGAGCTCGAGCGCGAGAAGGCGCCCGAGCCCGAGAGCCTCCCCTACGTCGTGGTCGTCGTCGACGAGCTCAACGATCTCATGATGGTCGCGGCGCGCGACGTCGAGGACTCGGTGGTGCGCATCGCCCAGATGGCCCGCGCCGTCGGCATCCACCTGGTGCTCGCCACCCAGCGGCCGAGCGTGGACGTCATCACCGGGGTCATCAAGGCGAACATCCCGAGCCGGATGGCCTTCGCCGTCTCGTCGATCGCCGATAGCCGGGTCATCTTGGACCAGGCCGGCGCCGAGAAGCTGATCGGCAAGGGTGACATGCTGCTCGTCACCGCCTCGAGCAACGTGGCGCGCCGTCTTCAGTCGCCCTGGGTCTCGGAGGACGAGGTGCGTCGGGTCGTCGAGGCGTGGCGCCGCCAGGGGGGGCGCACCGAGACGGTGGTCGCCCTGGAGGCGACCTCGGGACGCGGGTCCGCGGGCGGGGCCGGGGGCGACGACGACGACGAGGTGCTGCGCCAGGCGCGTGAGCTCGTCATCCGCACCCAGTCCGGCTCCACCTCGATGCTCCAGCGCAAGCTGCGCGTGGGCTTCGCCCGCGCCGGGCGGCTGATGGACCAGCTCGAGCAGGAGGGCGTGGTCGGTCCCGGTGAGGGGTCGAAGTCGCGCAAGGTCCTCGTCACCTTCGACGAGTACGAGCAGTCGCTGTCGTCCTAGGGCGTGTCACGGCGTGCCGGTCGTGGGACCGTCTCGAAGGGCCGGGCGGCGCGCCTGGGCGCCGGCCTCGTCGGGGCCCTGGCCGCCGCGGCACTGGTCGCGGGCCTGAACGCGCCGCTGCTGGGTCGCCCGGCGCGCGTGACGCTGGTGGTGCGTCCCCCGGGGGCCACGGTGACGGCGCTCGCCTGGCCCGCGCAGGGCACGGCGGCGCTGCTCATCCTCTGGGCGGGGGTGTCGGCCAGCCACCACGACCGCGTGGTGCCGATCGCGAGCCTCACCAAGATGATGACCGTCCTCGTCGCCCTAGGGCGCGCCCCCCTGGCGCCCGGCGCCGGTGGGCCGTGTCTCGTGGTGAGCGCGGCCCAGGTGGCGAGCTACGAGCGGATGGTGGCGCGCGACGAGTCGAGCGTGCCCGTCGTGGCGGGCGAGCGGCTCTGCGAGAGCCAACTCCTCGCCGGCACCCTGGTGCGCTCGGCCGGGGACTACGCCTCGATGCTCGCCACCCTGACGGCGGGGTCGCCGACGCGGATGGTCACTCTCATGAACGAGCGGGCCCGGGCGATGGGGCTGCGCTACACCCACTACGCCGGGGTCGCCGGTCTCGGGGCGGGTTCGGTCTCCACCGCTCAGGACCAAGCCCGGGTCGCCGCGGCCCTGATGCGCTTCGCGGTCGTGCGCGCGCTCGTCGACCTCGCGAGCGTGACCCTGCCCGTCGCGGGCACCGTCGCCAGCTACACCCCCTTCGTCGGGGAGGGCTCGGTGGTCGGGGTGAAGTCGGGGCGCACCGCGGCGGCCGGGGGGTGCGACGCGATGGCCGTCACGTTCCGCGCCGACGGAGGGCTCCACACCCTCTACGCGGTCGTCACCGGGCAGCGCACCGGCAACGTCCTGGCGGCGGCGGGTGAGGCCGCTCGCGCCCTCGCGACCTCGGCCCTCGCGGCCCGGCGGAGTCTCACCTGGCGGCCGGGCGACGTGCTCGCGCGCGTCGGCTTCGGTGAGGGCACCGTCGGGGCGACGCCCGCGCGCACCGTCCGGCTGTCGTGGTGGCCCGAGCCCGGGGCGATCGGCTACCACCTCGTGGCGCGCCGGCTCACCGTGGTGCGCCGGGGCGAGGTGGTGGGCCGTCTCGTCGTCAGCGGTGAGCCCCGAAGCTCGATCGAACTCGTCGCGACGTCGTCGCTCTCCCGGCCGTCGTGGCTCGAGCGCCTACGCTGAGGCGGTGCGCGCGCGCGTCCCGGCCTCGGCGGCCAACCTAGGCCCGGGCTTCGACACGCTCGCCGTCGCCCTCTCGCTCCACCTCGAGGTCGAGCTGACCCTCGGCGGGCCGCTCTCGGTCGTCACCGAGGGGCAGGGCGCCGGACTCTTCGACGACGCGCGCCACCTCGGGGTCCGCGTGGCCCGTGAGGTCCTCGGCCACGAGGAGTTCTCGCTGCGGGTCACCTCGGCGATCCCGCTCGCGCGCGGGCTCGGCTCCTCGGCGGCGCTCGCCGTCGCGGCCGCCGCGGCGGCGGGGGCGACCGATCCCCTCGCGGTCGGCGCGCGGATCGACGGCCACGCGGAGAACGCGGCCGCGTCAGCGCTCGGGGGACTCGTCGCCGCCGGCACCCTCGAGGGGCGGGTGGCGGCGCGCGCGCTCACCCTCGACCCGGCGTGGCGCTTCGTCTGCGTCGTGCCCGAGGTCGAGCTCGCCACGCGCGACGCCCGTCGCGTCCTGCCGACGAGCGTGCCCTTCACCGACGCCGTCTTCGAGCTCAACGCGCTGGCGCTGCTGCTCGCCGGACTCGCCGACCACCGGCACTTCGTCGCCGGCTCGATGGACGACCGGCTCCACCAGCCCTACCGAGCCGGGCTGCTGCCCTTCGCGGCCGAGCTGCTCGCGCTGTTGCGCGAGGCCGGCGCCGCCGGGGCGTGCTGGTCGGGTGCCGGCTCGACGATGCTGGGTCTCGTGACGGAGGGGGCGGCGTCGGCGGTGCACGACGCGGCGCGGGCCTTCCTCGGTGCGCGGGGTCTCGCGGGCGAGGCCGTCCTGCTCGAGGCCGACCGTCGGGGGCTCGTGGTCTCGTGAACGACTCGCGCCCGAACGCGGGGCGCGGCCTCGCCGGTGCGGGCTTCATGCTGGTGGGCGCGACGCTCATCCAGTGGTCGGCGGCCATCGTCCTGCCCGCCTTCGCGCTGCTCGGCCCGTCGGCGACGAGCGGCTGGCGGTTCCTGCTCGGGGCGATCGTGCTGGTGGCGCTGTCGCGGCCCAAGGTGGCGCACTACTCGGCGCGCCAGTGGCGCGCCGCGCTCGCCCTGGGCGTGACGACGGCGCTCATGAACCAGTGCTTCTACCAGGCGATCGCGCGCATCCCCCTGGGCGGGGCGGTCGCCATCGAGTTCCTCGGCCCCTTCAGCGTTGCCGCGCTGGGCAAGCGCACGCCGCGCCACCTCGCCCTGGTGCTGGTCGCCGCGGCGGGCGTGGTCGCCCTCTCCCGACCCGGCGGTGGCCTGCACCTCACCGGGGTGCTCTGGGCGGGCGGGGCCGGGCTCTTCTGGGCCGGCTACGTCTTCTCCTCGCACCGCGTAGGCGGTACGACGGCGGGTTTCGGGGGCCTCGCGGTCTCGATGTCGATCGCCGCCCTGGTCACCCTGCCCTTCTCGATGGGCGCGTGGGGCCCCATCGCCCTCGACCCGGCCGTCCTCGGGCGACTGGCCCTGGTCGCGACGATCGCCGTCGTGGCCGGCTTCGGCGCGGAGCTGTCCGGGCTGCGCCGGGTTCGCCCGCACGTCGCCGGGGTGCTGATGGCGGCCGACCCGGCGGTCGCCTTCCTCGTCGGCTGGGGGTTGCTCGGCCAGCGCGTCACCCCCCTCGACCTCGTGGGGATGGGCTGCGTGGTGCTCGCCGGCGCGCTCGTCACCCTGGACACCGCCGTGGGCGAGGGGGAACTCGCTCAGTAGGCTTAGACGGTGACGACCCCGCGCACGTTCGCGATTCGCACCTTCGGCTGCCAGATGAACGAGCACGACTCGGAGCGCCTGGCCGGGCTGCTCGTGGCCGACGGGCTCGCCCCGGCCCCCAGCGAGGCCGAGGCCGACGTGATCGTCCTCAACACCTGCACCATCCGCGACAACGCCGACCAGCGCCTCTACGGCACGCTCGGCCACCTGAAGGCCCTCAAGGACGCCCGCCCCGACCTGCAGATCGCGGTGGGGGGCTGCGCGGCCCAGAAGGACCGGGAGCGCATCGCCGAGCGGGCCCCGTGGGTCGACGTCGTCTTTGGCACCCACAACTTCGCCGCGGCGCCCGGCCTGTTGCGTCGCGCCCGGAGCGAGGGGCGGGTCGTCGAGGTGCTCGACGCGCCCGACCCCGCGGTGAACCGCGACGCCGCGCCCGCGCTCTACGCGGTGCGCGAACTGCCCTTCGCCGCGTGGATGACGATCCAGACCGGGTGCGACAACTCCTGCGCGTACTGCATCGTGCCGGCCGTGCGTGGCCCGGAGATCTCGCGGCCCTTCGAGGACCTGGTGGCCGAGGCGACCCGGTTGGCCGCGAGCGGGGTCACCGAAGTGACCCTGCTCGGTCAGAACGTCAACTCCTACGGGCGCGACATCACGGGGCGCCGGCCCCTCTTCGCCGACCTGCTGCGCGCGATCGGGGCGGTCGGGGGCATCGAACGGGTCCGCTTCACGAGCCCCCACCCCAAGGACCTGCGGCCCGAGACGATCGCCGCGATGGCCGAGACCCCGGCCGTCTGCCCCCAGCTCCACCTCCCGCTGCAGTCGGGCTCGGACCGGGTGCTCGCCGCGATGCGCCGGGGGTACCGCGTCGAGCGCTACCAGCGCATCCTCGCCGCCGCCCGGGCCGAGATCGCCGACCTGGCCGTGACGACCGACCTCATCGTGGGCTTCCCGGGGGAGAGCGACGCGGAGTTCGACGAGACGCTCGACGTGGTCGCCGCGTGCGACTTCGACTCGGCCTACACCTTCATCTTCTCCCCGCGCGAGGGCACCCGGGCGGCCGCGATGGCCGCCTCGTTCCTGGAGCCGGCCCGGGTCCAGGAACGCTTCGCCCGCCTGAAGGAGGTCGTCGACCGCTCGGCGCTGCGCCGCCACGAGGCCCGCGTCGGGCGGGTCGAGGAGGTGCTCGTCGAGGGGCCGTCGCGGCGCGACGACGCGGTGCGCTCGGGCCGCACCCGCCAGGGCAAGCTGATCCACCTCGCTGACCCGACGCTGCGCGAGGGCGCCCTCGTCGAGGCCCGGGTGACCCACGGCGCACCGCACTTCTTGCTCGGCGAGGTCGTACGGACGCTGCGCCCGCCGCGCCACAAGATCCGGGTGCCCCTGGCCGTCTCGTGAACCGGGCCGTCGCCCTGGTGGGGGCGACCGCCTCGGGCAAGTCCCGCCTGGCCCACGAGGTGGCGCGCGCGGCGGCCGGCGGGGTCGAGGTGGTGAGCGTCGACGCGATGGCCGTCTACCGGGGGATGGACCTCGCCACCGCGAAGCCCACCGCCGGGGAGCGACGCGAGGTGACCTACCACCTCCTCGACGTCCTCGACCCCGATGAGGAGTGCACGGTCGCGCTCTTCCAACGCTGGGCCCGCGCGGCCGCGGCCGGGATCGCGTCGCGGGGCCACGCGGCGCTCTACGTCGGCGGCACCGGGCTCTACCACCGCGCCGTCCTCGACGACCTGGCGATCCCCGGTGTCTACCCCGAGGTACGCGCACGCCTCGAGGTCGAGGCCCAGCGCGACCTGGCGAGCCTCTACGACGAGTTGGCCCGGGTCGACCCCGTGGCGGCCGCGCGGCTCGAGCCGACCAACGCCCGGCGTGTGGTACGGGCCCTCGAGGTGGTGCGGGGGAGCGGGCGACCCTTCTCGAGCTTCGGCGAGGGTCTCGCCGCCTACGGGCCGGTGCGCGTGACCCAGGTGGGCCTGCGCGTGGAGCTCGCCGAGATCGACCGGCGCATCGAGACGCGCTTCACGGCCTGGCTCGGAGCCGGACTGGTGGAGGAGGTGGCCCGCCTGGCGGCCTCGCCCCGGGGCCTCTCGCGCACGGCGCGCCAGGCCGTGGGCTATCGCGAGCTACTCGCCCACGTCGAGGGGGGCGAGCCCCTCGAGGCGTGCGTCGAGCGGGCCCTCGTCGCCTCGCGCCGACTGGCCCGACGTCAGCTCGCCTGGTTCACCCGCGATCCGCGCGTCGAGTGGTTCGAGGACCCCGCGCGCGTCCGCGCACGCGTCGAGGCGGTGCTCGGGGGTCGCGCCGCGGTGCGAGACTAGGTCCGTGGCACTGCGCAGCCTCCAGAAGTGGCACGGGGCGGGCAACGACTTCCTCGTCGACGTCCAGCTCTACGGCCGACCCTCGTGGTGGACCCCGGAGCGGGTGCGCGCAGCCTGCGCGCGCACGACCGGCATCGGCGCCGACGGGCTGATCGTCGCCTCACTCGGCCCACGGGTCCACATGACCCTCTTCAACGCCGACGGCTCGCGGGCCGAGATGTCGGGTAACGGCGCGCGCTGCCTGGCTGCGGCCGTGCGCCGGGCCGTCGGCTCGGAGGACGAGGCCCTCGAGATCGACACCGACGCGGGCCCGCGCACGGTGACCCTGCGGATGGACCCGGACTCGGAGATGACGAGTGGCTACGGCGAGGTGGCCATGGGCGAGGTCACCTTCGTCCCGGCCCCCGCGGGCGCCCTCGGGGCGGCCCACGTCGGCAACCCCCACGTGGTGGTCGCCGACGACCCCGCCCTCGACGACACGGCCCGCGAGGCGCTGGCCGCCAAGATGGTCGACGAGCTCGGTGGGGCGAACGTCGAGTTCGTGCGCGTCGAGTCGCCCGAGCGGCTCTCCATGCGGGTCATCGAGCGCGGTGTGGGCTGGACCCGGGCCTGCGGGACGGGGTCGTGCGCCGCGGCCGCCGTGGCCCGGCGCGCCGGGCTCGTCGGCGACGTGGTCGAGGTCGCCAACCCCGGGGGCGACCTGCGCGTGACCCTCGAGGGCGCGCGCGCCACGTTGGCCGGGCCGGTGCGTTTCGTGGCCAATGTCGAGTGGCTCGAGGCGTGACCTACCAGCCGTCCAGTCTCATCTCGAGGGAGATCAGGGAGAAGATCGTCCTGGTGGGCGTGCTCTTCCCGGGTGACACCGTCGCGGAGCTCGAGCGCCAGCTCGACGAGCTCGCCGAGCTCGTCAAGACCGCCGGGGCCGAGGTCCGCGGACGCATCATCCAGCGCCGGGACCGGCCCGACCCGGCCACGTTCGTCGGCTCGGGCAAGGCCGACGAGTTGCGCGAGCTCTGCTACGAGGTCGACGCCGACACCGTCGTCTTCGAGCACCCCCTCAGCCCGGCCCAGCAGCGCAACCTCGAGACGATCCTCGGGCGCACCGCGATCGACCGGACGGCCGTGATCCTCGACATCTTCGCCCAGAACGCCCGCACCCCCGAGGGCAAGGCCCAGGTCGAGCTGGCCCTACTCGAGTACCGGCTGCCGCGGCTGCGCCGGGCCGGGGGGTCGCTCTCCCAGCAGGCCGGCGGGATCGGCCGGCGGGGTCCGGGCGAGACCCAGCTCGAGGTCGATCGGCGCCGTCTCGTCCAGCGCATCCACCGGATAAAGGCCGAACTGCGCGAGGTCGACCGGACCCGCCGGGTCCAGCGCCAGGGACGCGCCCGGGGACGCCACCGCGAGGTGACCCTCGTGGGCTACACCAACGCCGGCAAGTCCTCGATGCTCAACGCCCTCACCGGTGCCGGGGTGCTCACCGAGAACCGCCTGTTCGCCACGCTCGACCCACGCACCCGCCAGCTCGCCCTGCCCGGGGGCGAGACGGTGCTCGCGACCGACACCGTCGGGTTCATCTCGAACCTGCCCCACGAGCTCGTCGAGGCGTTCATGAGCACGCTCGACTCGGTGCGCCTGGCCGACCTCTTGGTGCACGTGGTGGACGGCTCGAGCGAGCACGCCGAGGAGCAGATCGGCGCCGTGCGCGAGGTCCTCGACCAGATCGGCGCGGCCGACGTCGCCGAGCTGCTGGTCTTTAACAAGTGCGACCTCGCCGAGGGGCGCGCTCGCGAGCTCGCCGCGCGCCACCCCGGCAGCGTCTGGTGCTCGGCCGTGACCGGGGAGAACCTCCCGGCGGTCGTCGCCGCCCTCGCCGCGGGGCTGCGGGTCCACGACCGGGCCGTGACCCTCCGTCTGCCCTTCGAACGTGGCGACCTCGTGGCCGGGGTGCACCGCGAGGGCGAGGTGCTCTCCTCGCGTAACGAGGACGGGGCCGTCGTGCTCGAGGTCGTGCTCGACGAGGTGGGCGTGGCCCGCTTCGCCCCCTGGCGGGTGCCGTGACCTTTACCCCGCCGCCCTACCCCTACGAGCGGCTCGGGGCGCTCACGCGCCTCGCCGGCGCCCACGAGGGGGGAGCGGTGGACCTGTCGGTCGGCACGCCCGTCGACCCGCCCCCCGAGGTGGCGCTCGCCGCGCTGGCCGCGGCGAGCGGGGCGCGGGGCTACCCTCCCTCGGCGGGGACGGCCGACCTGCGCCGCGCGGCCGGCGAGTGGTTGGCCCGGCGCTTCGCGCTGGGCTCGGCGCCCGAGGCGCTCGCGGTCTGCGTGGGCACCAAGGAGTTCGTCGCCAGCCTCGCGGGCTTGGTGCACCTGCGCTCGCCCGGGCGCGACACGGTGCTCTACCCGGCGATCAGCTACCCCACCTACGCGATGGGCGCAACCCTGGCCGGACTGCGCGCGGTGGCGGTGCCACTGAGCGGTGGCCGACTCGACCTCGCGGCGATCGACGACGCCGACGCCGAACGGGCCCTGGTGCTGTGGGCCAACTCGCCCGCGAACCCCACCGGGGCCCTCGAGGACCTCGGCGCGGTGGCGGCCTGGGGGCGGGCGCGCGGGGTGCTCGTCGCGAGCGACGAGTGCTACGCCGACTTCACCTGGGAGGGACCGGCCCGCACCATCCTCGAGCACGGCAGCGAGGGGGTGCTGGCGCTGCACTCGGTCTCCAAACGCTCGAACCTGGCCGGGCTACGCGCCGGCTTCTACGCCGGTGATCCCGAGGTCGTGGAGTACCTGCGCGCCCTGCGCCAGCACGCCGGCCTGATGGTCGCCGGCCCCGTCCAGGCCGCCGTCGCCGCCGCCTACGGCGACGAGGCCCACGTCGAGGCCCAGCGCGCGCGCTACCGGGGCCGCCTCGAGCGCGTGGCAGCGGCGCTCGCGAGCGCGGGCGTGGAGGCACCCCTGCCGGCGGGCTCTTTCTACCTCTGGGCCCGGGACGAGGGTGGTGACGGCTGGGCCCTCGCCGAGCGGCTGGCCGCGCGCGCGGGGGTGGTGGCGAGCCCGGGCGAGCTCTACGGTCCGGCCGGCGCGCCCTACGTGCGCGTCGCGATGGTCGCGCCCGACGAGGCGATCGAGCGGGTCGCCCGGCGCCTGGAGGCCGCCGCCTAGACCCCGGGCCGGGGGGCTAGGCGAAGTAGTGGCCGTCGGTGAGGTCGGCGAGGAGGCCGGGGTGCTCGGGCCGCCAGCCGAGTCGGGCCCGGGTCCACTCGCTCGAGGTCGGGTTGTCCATCTGGGCCAGTGCGCCGAGGAAGCCCAGGCGAGCTACCGCTTCCTCGGGCCCCACCGAGACCGTGGGCACCCCGAGGCCGCGGCCGATGGCCCCGGCGATGTCGGAGAAGGCGACCCCCTCGTCGTCCACGGCGTGCAGGCGCGCGCCGGGTGGGGCCGACTCCACCGCCCGGCGGAACAGCCGGGCCGCGTCGAGGGTGTGCACGGCCGGCCAGCGCGCGGCGCCGTCGCCGACGTAGGCGCTCGAGCCGTGCTCGCGTGCGAGGCGCACGAGCACGGGGAGAAAGCCGTGGGCGTCGAAGACGCTGTGCACCGTCGGCGGCAGGCGCACCACGGTCGCGCGCACCCCGCGCTCGGCCAGGGCGACGACGTCGTTCTCGGTGCGCGCGCGACCCGACGCGTCGCTCCGCGCGGCGACGTCCTCGGTGCCCAGCCGTCCGGGGCGGCCGCGGGGAGCATCAGCGTGCCCGAGGCGACCACCAGCGCCCCGCCCGATCCGACGAGCGCCTCGCCCATGGCGCGCACCGCGACGTTGTCGAGGGCGGCGTTCTCCTCCATGCGGGTGAAGTCGTGGCGGAAGGCGAGGTGGATCACCCCGTCGGCCGCCGCGGCCGCACGGCCGAGGCCCTCGGGGTCCTCGAGCCCACCGCGTACGACCCCGACACCGCGCGACGCGAGCGCGGCGGCCGCCCCGTCGTGGTGGGCGAGACCGCTCACCTGGTGGCCGGCCGCGAGCAGCTCGTCGACGACCCGGATGCCGATGTGGCCGGTGGCCCCCGTGACAAAGACCTTCATGAGCGGCTCCTTTCCCGGGGCGTTCCCTGATGTCAGTTACTGCCATCACTCTAGCACGTGATGGCAGTAACTGACATCGTCGCCTAGGCTGGCCCCGTGGGACGCTGGGCCAGTGACGCGCCGGGGCGGCTGCGCGCGGCGGCCCTCGAGCTCTTCGGCGAACGCGGCTACGACGAGACGACCGTCGCCGACGTGGCGGCCCGGGCCGGGCTCAGCGAGCGGACATTCTTCCGGCACTTCGCGGACAAGCGCGAGGTCCTCTTCGACGGCGCGCGCGCCCTCGAAGACGAGATCGTCGCCGCGATCGCCGACGCCGGGCCGGGACCGTCGCTGCGCGTCGCCCTCGAAGGCATGACCGCGGGCGCGCGGATCCTCGAGGGGGAGGTGGGCCACGAGCGGGCCCGGCGGCGCGCGCGGGTCGTGGCCTCGTCCGAGGAGCTGCGCGAGCGCGAGCAGATGAAGATGGCCGAGCTCTCCGACGCCCTCGCGGCGGCGCTCAGGTCGCGGGGGTGCGCGCCGGGCGAAGCGGGACTCGCCGCGGGGGTCGCCGTCGTCACGTTCGAGGTGGCCTTCGCGGCCTGGACCGGTGGGGACGTCGGGGCCGGTCTCGTCGAGGAGCTCTCCCGCGCCGCCGGTGCGCTCGCCACCCTCGCCGCGGGCGCGCGGGCTCACGAGGGGTCCTAGCCCGGTCGGCGCGCGGCGCGCTCGGTACCATGGCGCGGTGAGCGACCTCGAGACCCGCATCGGCCGCTGGTTCGACGAGATCGGCGCGATGACCCCGGCCAACCTCGAAGCCCGTCGTGACGTCGAGCTCGTCCTCACCAAGCTCGACGACGGTCAGGTCCGGGTCGCCGAGGTGCGCGACGGCGAGGTCGTGGTCCACGAGTGGGTGCGCCAGGCGATCCTGCTCCTCTTCCGACTCCGCGGGCTCGAGCGGGTCGAGGTCGGACCCTTTGAGTACCTCGACAAGCTCGAACTCAAGCACGACTACGAGCGGCGCGGCGTGCGCGTCGTGCCCGGCGCCTCGGCCCGGCGGGGCAGCTACCTCGCCCCCGGGGTCGTCCTCATGCCCAGCTACGTGAACGTCGGGGCCTGGGTGGGGGAGAACACGATGGTCGACACCTGGGCGACCGTCGGCAGCTGCGCCCAGATCGGCGCGAACGTCCACCTGGCCGGTGGAGTGGGCGTCGGCGGGGTGCTCGAGCCGGCCAACGCCGTGCCCGTCGTCATCGAGGACGACGCGATGATCTTCAGCCGGTGCATGGTCGTCGAGGGGGCCCGGGTCGGACGGGGCTCGGTGCTCGGCGCGGGTTCCCTCCTCAACCCGTCGATCCCGGTCATCGACGCCGCGACGGGCGAGGAGGTCTCGCGCGGCCACGTCCCCGACTACTGCGTGGCGATCGCCGCGAGTCGGCGCCGGGAGTTCCCCGGGGGCGAGTTCTTCTTACCGTGCGTGCTCATCATCCGCCGGCTCGAGGAGGGTGAGCGTCACGACAAGGCCCGCCTCAACGCCATCCTGCGCGACCACGGCGTCGCGACGTGACCCGCCTCGAAGCGGCCCTCGAGCTGGTCGCGGTCCCCTCGGTCAGCCGCGGCGAGGCGCGCCTGGCCACGGTGCTCGCCGAGCGGCTCAGCGGGGCCGCCCACCTCGAGGTCGAGCGGGTGGGGGACAACGTGGTCGCGCGCACGACCGGCACCCACGCGAAGCGGCGGCTCGTCGCGGGACACCTCGACACCGTGCCGGGCGACGCCACCCTCGCCCGTCTCGAGGGGGACCGGCTCGAAGGGGTCGGCGCGTGCGACATGAAGGGCTCCCTCGCGGTGATGCTCGAACTCGCGCTCGATCCCGGGCCGCGCCCGGTCGAGGTCACCTGGGTCTTCTACGCGCGCGAGGAGATCGAACGACGCGAATCGGGACTGCTCGAGGTCGCCGAGCTGCGCCCCGACCTTCTGGTCGCCGACTGCGCGGTGCTGGCCGAGCCCACGGGAGGTCGCGTCGAGGCCGGCTGCCAGGGGACCCTGCGGGTCGAGGTGACCCTCGCCGGCCGCCGGGCCCACACCGCGCGACCCTACGAGGGGCGAAACGCCGTCCATCGCCTCGGGGCACTGATCGAGCGCGTGGCGCGCTACGAGCCCCGTCGGGTCCCCCTCGAGGGCGTCGAGTTCGTCGAGCAGCTTCAGGCCGTCGCGGTGACCGGAGGGGTGGCCGGGAACGTGGTGCCCGACGTGGCGATGCTCACGCTCAACCACCGGGTCGCCCCGGACCGGGACCGTTCGAGCGCGACGGCGTGGTTGCGCGAGTACCTCGCCGAGGAGACCGAGGAGGGGGACCGGGTCGAGGACGTCGACTGGGCACCCGCCGCGGCGCCCCACCTCGACCACCCCGCCCTGGGTGCGCTCGTGGAACTCACCGGCGCGCCGCCCCGGGCGAAGCTGGGCTGGACCGACGTGGCGACCTTCGCCGAGCGAGGGGTGCCCGCGGCGAACTTTGGCGCCGGCGACCCGGCGCGGGCGCACACCCCCGACGAGTTCGTCACGGCCGCCGAACTCGACGGGTTCGCGACGACGCTGGCCGCCTGGCTCGCGCGGCCCTAGTAGCGTCGAAGGACCGAGACGACCTTGCCGTAGAGGACCACCTCGCGGGCGTCGAACTCCATGGGCTCGAGCATCGGGTTCTCGGGCTGGAGGACCACGCGCGACCCCTGGGGGAAGTAGCGCTTCACGGTCGCCTCCTCGCCGGGGATCCCCGCCACCACGATGTCGCCGACCCGCACGTCGGTCTCGCGCTCGACCACCACGTAGTCGCCCGAGAGGATGCCCGCCCCGACCATGGAGTCGCCGCGCACCTGGAGCACGAAGCACTCGCCTCGTCCCACGAACTGCTCGGGCAGGGGCAGCGCCTCGCGTTGGGTCTCGCTCGCCAGGGTCCCCACCCCGGCCGCGACGTCGCCCACCAGGGGGACGGAGCGGACGCGCTGGTCCGCGGCGACGCCCGCGGCGTCCATCCTCACGGTCAGGGTGCGGGGCTGCTGGGGGTTCTTAGCGATGTAGCCGGCGTCTTTGAGGACCCGGATGTGGTTGGCGACGGTGGCCGAGGAGGAGAGGCCCACGTGCTCGCCGATCTCACGGATCGTCGGCGGGAAGTTCCGCTCGCGCTGGCAGGCGACGATGTACTCGAGGATCTGGCGGCGCATCGGGGTGAGCACTTCGGCCACGGGGCCTCCTCTACGAACGGGTGTTCGTAGCCTATCTCGCGGCACCCGGTCCGTCAAACACCTGTTCGTCGTGAGGCCGGTGGCCCGCTGTGGCACTGGTATGGTTTCGCGATGGCCAGGTCGGCCTAGTCAATCCTCGGGGGGCCGTGCGTCGCACGTGACGCGTCGGTGACCGCTTGTGGAGACGCAGTGAAGGAAAAAGTGGAGGAACGACAGCCAATGAAGCTTCGTTTTAACAAGACGGTGGCGGCTATTGCCTCCAGCGCCCTCTTGGTGATGGCGGTGCCGGCGGTCGGAATCGCGTCGTCGTCCGGTGCGGCCGTCAAGCACCGCCAGCCGCTTCCGACGTACGTGATCGGCTACGAGGGCCCGCTCTCGGGTGGGAACCTCCAGCTCGGTCTGAACATGGTGTTCGCCGTCGAGCTCGCGATCAACCAGTACAACGCGAACATCCACCACCGCCAGTTCATCTTGAAGCTGGCCCGTTACGACGACCAGGGCGACCCGACGATCTCGCCGACCGAGGCCCAGGCCGCGGTCGCCAACAAGAACCTGATCGCCATCGTCGGACCGGCCTTCTCGGGCGCCACGGCGGCCGCCGAGCCCTACTACTCGAAGGCCCACGTCGCCACGGTCAGCCCGTCGGCCACGAACCCGACCCTCGCCACAAAGGGCTGGAACAACTTCTTCCGCGTCGTCGCTGACGACTCGGTCCAGGGACCGGCCGACGCCAACTACCTGGTCAAGACGAAGGGCTTCAAGAGCATCTACGTGGTCAACGACGGCTCCAGCTACGGCGCGGGCCTGGCCCAGGCCGTGGCGACCCAGGCCCAGTCCGACGGCGCCAAGGTCACGACCGCGACGGTCCCGGGCACCGGCCAGTGCAACAACGGCACCGCGTCGGCGACCGAGTACCAGGCCGCGGCCACCCAGGTGGTGGCGAGCGGCGCGAGCGCGATGTTCTACGGCGGGTACTACTGCGACCTCGGCCTGTTCCTCGGCGCGCTCAGCTCCTCGGGTTACACCGGTGTCGTGATGTCGGGTGACGGATCGGACTCGCCGGCCCTCATCCAGGGCACCACGCCCGCCTCGGCGGCCAACGGCGTCCTGCTCTCGTGCGCGTGCTCGGCGTCGAACAACGCCGCGTTCAACAAGGGCTACCAGAACCTGTCGAACTTCTCGGCGGCGACCGCGACCTACGCGCCGGAGTCCTACGACGCGACCAACACGATCATCGCCGGCATGAAGGCGCTGCTCGCCCAGCACAAGAAGATCACCCGCGCCAACCTGGTCGCGGAGCTCCACAAGATCACCTTCAAGGGCATCACGAAGATCGTTCACTTCCAGAAGAACGGCAACATCGCGGGCTCGGCGATCTACGTGAACAAGGTGGAGAACGGCAAGATCGTCCAGCTGGGGCTCGAGTAGTCCCCACGCGGTAACGGACCGACCTCGAGGGGCCGGGGGAGTCACCTCCCCCGGCCCCTCTGGTTCGGTACACTCAGGCCCAACAGGGAGGGGCTTTGGGCTCGTTTGGTCACTATCTGGCCACACACTTCGACACACTCAAGGCCGAGTTCTGGTACCTGTTCGTGGGTGGCGTGGCGAACGGGCTGCTCTACGCGATGGTCGCGGTGGGCTACACCCTCGTCTACGGCGTCCTGCGCCTCATTAACTTCGCCCACTCCGAGATCTTCATGTCCGGGGGGTTCGCCGGCTACTTCGTGCTGCGCGCGATGGTCGGTTCCACGGTGCCCGCCGGCTTCATGAGCGTGCTCATCATCGTCCTGGGGATCGCCGCGGCCGGCACCGCGGGTGCGGCCGCCGCGACCCTCGTCGAGCGGGTCGCGTACCGACCGCTGCGGCGCCGTCGCGCCCCGCAGTTGGCCTACCTCATCAGCGCCATCGGCGCGTCGTACTTCCTTTTCAACCTCGCCGGCAAGGAGTTCGGTCACCTCTCGGTGGGCGACCCCCAGCCCTACATCAACCACACCGTCTTCACCATCTTCGGGGCGCCCGTGTTGATGTACGACCTCATCATCCTGGTGGTGAGCGTCGTCATGTTCGTCGCCCTCGACTGGCTGGTGGGTCGGACGCGCCTGGGTCGCGGTATCCGCTCGGTCGCCCAGGACGCCGAGACGGCCTCGCTGATGGGTGTGAACATCGACCGCACGATCGCCATCACCTTCATCGTCGGCGGCGCCCTCGGTGGTGTGGCCGGCTTCCTCTACGGGCTCAACATCGGCGTGGTGTACAACATGGGCTTCGTCCCCGCCCTGAAGGCCTTCACCGCGGCCGTGCTCGGTGGGATCGGCAACCTGCGCGGGGCCGTCTTAGGCGGGCTGCTCCTCGGGATCGTCGAGAACCTCTGCGTGGTCTTCGTCCAGGCGGCCTACATCGACGTCGTGGCCTTCGGCATCCTGGTCCTCGTCCTCCTGGTCCGCCCGACCGGCATCCTCGGTGAACGGCTGGGGAGGACGGCGTGATCCGGTCGTTCTTCCAGCGCGCGCCGATCCGTCGGCTCCTCGTGGTGGTGGGCGTCGTAGCGGTCGTTGAGCTCATCACCGGTCCGCCGGGCTCCAACCAGTACCCGACGTCGGGTTTCACGGGCTCGTACTCGGAGGCGGCGTCGTTCTTCGGGCTGTTCCGGACCCAGCGGTGGGTGGTGTTCGTGGCCCTCGCCCTCATCGCGTGGGGGATCGTCGAGTTCTGGACCCGCTACGGCGCCGCCATCCGCTCGGGCGGGTCGAGCGCGCTCGCCGGACCGCGCCAGGTGAGCGAGAAGCGTCCCGTCCGGGTCGGCTTCGCCCTGGCGCTGCTCGTCCTCGGGATACTCCTGCCGCACATCGTGAACAACGCCTTCTGGCAGTCGGCCCTCGTGACCTACGTCGCGATCTACGTCCTGTTGGCCATCGGGCTCAACGTCGTGGTGGGCTTCGCGGGCCTGCTGGACCTGGGCTACGTGGCCTTCTACGCGATCGGCGCCTACACCACCGCCTGGGTCACCGGGGCCCTGCCGACCCCGCCCCCCTTCGGCCACGCCCTCGACGCGTTCTGGGCGATCCCCTTCGCCGTCGTCTTCGTGGTGATCGCGGGCGTCCTGCTCGGCGCACCGACCCTGCGTCTGCGCGGGGACTACCTCGCCATCGTGACCTTGGGCTTCGGCGAGATCATCACGATCTTCGCGAACAACCTCTACGGGATCACCGGCGGCTCGACCGGCACCAAGCAGATCCCTCACCCCGTCTTCCACGTGGGGCCGATCAAGTACACCTGGGGCCTCGCGCCGGTGCCCTACTACTACCTGGCCCTGGGATCGGTGGTCCTCTTCCTCGTCGTCTTCTCGCTGCTCCAGCGTTCGCGAGTGGGCCGGGCGTGGACGGCGATTCGCGAGGACGAGGTCGCGGCGGAGTCGCTCGGGATCAATCCGCTCAAGTTCAAGGTGATGGCCTTCGCGGTCGGGGCGGCGTCGGCCGGCTTCGCCGGGGTGATCACCGCCAGCGCCGACAACTTCCTCTTCCCCTCGAGCTTCACCCTGGTCTTCTCGATCAACATCCTGGTGCTCGTGATCCTGGGCGGGATGGGGTCGATCTCGGGCGTCGTCGTGGGCGCGATCATCATCCAGGTGGTCCAGGCCTACCTCAACCACACACCCCCGTCGGGCTACCAGCAGCCCGACCTCTACATCTACGTGGGGGCGCTGCTCATCACCATGATGATCTTCCGGCCGGCCGGCCTCATCCCGTCGCGACAGCGCCGGCGTGAGATAACCCTCTACGAGGAGTCCCACGAGGGCCACCCCGACGAGGTCCTGCTGGGAGACGACGTATGACGACCGAGAACGTCTTCGACGTTGAGCACGTCACGCTGCGCTTCGGCGGGGTCGTCTCACTCAACGACGTGAGCCTCTTCCAGCGGCGTGGCGAGATCCTGGCCGTCATCGGTCCCAACGGCGCCGGCAAGACGTCACTGTTCAACTCGCTCACCGGCGTCTACCAACCCCAGGAGGGCACCATCACCTTCCACCGCGCCGACGGACGCGCGATGTCGGTCATCGGCAAGAAGGCCCACCGGGTCGCCGGCGCGGGCGTGGCCCGCACGTTCCAGGCGTCGCGCATGTTCAGCGCGCTGAGCGCCTTCGACAACGTGAAGATCGGTGCCGAGGACCACCGGGGCTTCGGCGTCGTGGGCGCGATGGTCCGGGGTCCGCGGACCCGCCACGACGACCGACGGTCGGACGCGAAGACCGTGGAGCTTCTGCGCTTCGTCGGCCTCGCCGACCGAGCCAACGTGCTCGCGGCCTCGCTCTCCTACGGAGAGCGCCGACGCCTGGAGATCGCCCGGGGTCTCGCGACCGAGCCCGAGGTCCTCCTGCTCGACGAGCCGGCGGCCGGCACCAACCCGGCCGAGAAGCTCGACCTCGCTCGTCTGATCCGCCGCGTGCGCGACGAACTCGGCGTGACGATCCTGCTCATCGAGCACGACATGAAGCTCGTGATGTCCCTCGCCGAGCGACTCTACGTCTTGAACTTCGGCAGCGTGATCGCCGAGGGCACCCCGGCCGAGATCCGGGCCAACCCCGTGGTGGTCGAGGCCTATCTGGGCACCTCGGCGGAGGCATCGGCGTGATGCTCGAGGTGAGCGACGCGGTCGTGCGCTACGGGGCGATTACCGCGCTGCACGGGATCTCCTTCGAGGTGAACGAGGGCGAGATCGTCACGCTGCTCGGTGCGAACGGCGCCGGCAAGTCCACCACGCTGCGGATGGTCTCGGGCCTCCAGGCGCCGGTGAGCGGGTCGATCACCTTCCAGGGCCGCGATATCAGCCATACCCGAGCCCACGACTTCGCCAAGCTCGGGGTCAGTCACGTTCCCGAGGGGCGGCGGATCTTCCCCCAGATGTCGGTGGAGGAGAACCTCGAGATGGGGGCGTTCCGCCGCCGGGGCTCGATCGGCGAGGACCTCGAGCGCATCTACGAGACCTTCCCCATCTTGAAGGAGCGGCGCAAGCAGCTCGGGTCCAACCTCTCGGGCGGCGAGCAGCAGATGCTCGCGATCGGGCGCGCGCTCATGAGCCAACCGACCCTCCTGCTGCTCGACGAGCCCTCCATGGGACTCGCCCCGATGATCGTGGACACGATCTTCCGCATCATCGGCGAGATCCGCGCCGCGGGCACCACGGTGCTCCTGGTCGAGCAGAACGCCGCGCACGCGCTGCGCCTGGCTGACCGGGGTTACGTCCTCGAGAACGGGCGCATCGCGCTGTCGGGCCCGGCCGCCGAGCTGCTGGTCGATCCCCGGGTGCGCGCGGTGTACCTGGGCGAGGACGTCGAGGCCGGCGCGTAGACGACGCGCCGGACGGCGCCCGTCCCTTACAATCCCGTGACGGCGCCGAGTTCGGTCACACCCGGTCGCTAGCATCTATCGCCCTATGGCGCTGTTCGACCGGCTCGTCCCCGCCGACTTCCGTCGCGAGATTCGCGGTCCCCTGCGCCGCCTCTACCTGAGCACGTTCGTGAACTGCTTCGGCAACGGGCTGGCCTTCGCGATGTTCGTCGTCTACCTACACAACGTGCGGGGGTTCTCGACGACCTTCTCCACGCTCCTGCTCACCGCGACGGCGATCGTCGGCCTCGGGACCGGCCCGGTGTGGGGGACGTTGGTCGACCGGTTCGGACCGGTCGGGGTGGGCATCGGGTCGTACCTCGCCTCGGCCGTGGGCCTCGTCCTGTGGACGACCATCCATACCCGGACCGAGGCGATCGTCATCGCCCTGGTGATAACGGTCTTCGAGGGAGCGGGCTGGGGGCCGGGGGCGGTGCTCATCGCGCGACTCGTGCGTGACGCGCACCGACAGCGGGCCTACGGGGTCAACTTCATGATGGTCAACCTCGGGATCGGGATGGGTCTGTTGGTGTCCGCCTCGATCGTGAGCCTGCGCCACCCCGAGAGCTTTACCGTGCTCTACCTCTTCGACGCCGCCGTGACGGTGGCGGCCGGGGTCATCTTCGCGACGCTGCTGGCCCACGGCAAGCCCGTCCACGAGGATCATCGCGAGGGGCACACGCGCGACGGGTGGCGGGTGGTTCTCTCGGATCGTCGCCTGCGCCGTTACGTGCTGGCGAGCCTCGTCCTCATCCTCGGGGGCTACGGCTCGGTCGACTCGGGGCTGAGCCTGTTCATCGTGAACAACCTGCACGTGAGCATCCACGTGATCGGGATCACCTTCTTCTTCAACACCGTCACCATCGTGGTGGGCCAGCTCTGGATCCTCAACCGGATGGAGGGCCACAGCCGCACGCGAGCCATGGCCCTGGTGAGCCTGCTGTGGTTCGTCTTCTGGGCGGCGCTCGGGGCGTCGCTGGCGCTGCCGGTGGCGGTCGCCGTCGTCTCGATGTGCCTCACCCAGGTGGTCTTCGCCGTCGGCGAGACGATGCTCCAACCGGCCGGGTCGGCGCTCGTCAACCAGATCGCGCCCGAGCACCTGCGCGGCCGCTACAACGCGGCGGCCGGCACCGCCTGGGGCGTCTCGGGTACCCTCGCCCCGGCCATCACCGCGCTGTACTACGGCCTCCACCTCGGCAACTGGTGGCCGATCGGCACGGGGATCACGGCGCTCGTGGGTGGCGGCCTCATGCTCACGCTGCGCTCGTCGCTCACCCCCGAGGAGGACGGCGTCGTCGCGGCCACCGTCTAGACCCGCGCGACCGTTGGGTCGCAAAGGGGGTCGAGGTGGACAACGAGGTGGGTCAGTGCTGGCGCGACGTGGAGGACGTGCTCGACGCGGGGGTGGACCGCCTCTTGCTCTACGGGCCACCGGGCACGGGCAAGACCTACGCGGCGCTCGACGTCGGGTCGGGCCCACCGGCCGAGCGGATCGTCTGCACCGAGGACCTGACCGGCGCCGAGGTGACCGGTACCTGGATGCCCGGGGAGGGCGGGCGCTTCGCGTGGCGCGAGGGGCCCGCGATCCGCGCGTGGCGCGCCGACGGCGGCCGCGGTGGACGGCTGGTCCTCGACGAGGTCGACCGAGCGGCCGGGGACGCCCTCGCGACGCTGCTCGCGGTCACCGACTCCACGGCGTCGGCCCGCTGGCGTCACCCCGACAGCCTCGAGTGGATCTGTCCGGGGCCGGGCTACGCGGTGGTGGCGACCTCGAACGCCGAGGACGTCGAGGACCTGCCGGCGCCGCTGCTCGACCGCTTCGCGGTGCGTGTGCGGATCGACCGGCCCCACCCGACGGCCGTCGCCGCGCTCGCGCCCGACCTGCGCGGGCCGGCCCTCGCGGGCTCTCTCGGTCCGGCCTCGCGGCGGGTGTCGCTGCGCCGCTTCTACGCCTTCGATCGCCTGAGGGGCCGGCTCGGGGTCGAGCGGGCGGCCGCGGTCGTCTTCGGCGCCGCGGCCCCCGACGTGCTTGACGCGCTGGCCATCGCCGCCCTCGCGTGAGCGTCTTCCCCGAGCTCGTCACCGGGCGCGAAGACGAGTTGGCGCCGGGTCCGTGGCGGGTGGAGCGTGGGGCCGCGGCCCGCGGGCGCGCGAGTTGCGACCTGGTGGCGCGGGTGCTCGAGGTTCCCGTCGACGGCGGCGCACCGGCCCGAGTCGTGCGAGCGCACGAGCTCGTGCACGCCCGGGTGAGCCCCCACCCCCGCCACCTGGCCGACGCCCTCGCGGAGGTGGACGCCCGGGCGCTGGAGTGCGCCGAGGAGTTGAGGGTGAACGTGCTCCTGGCGCGACTCGGCCACGAGGTGGCGCGCCTCGTCGACGGGAGCGAGCGCTCCGGGGGGGAGCGGGTCGCCGCCACCGGTGACTGGGCCGAGGCGGTCTGCTTCGCCGTGGCGGTGGCCGGTACCGGAGCCGAGCGGCCCTTCCTCGCCGGGGTACGCCGGGTCCACCCGGAGTGGGTGGCCGGGCTGCGCGCCACGGTGCGGGCGGCCCGGGCGCGCGTCGACGGGCTCGCGAACGAGCGGCTCGGCGCGACGGCGCCCGACGAGCTGGGCCGGCCGCGGGGCTTCGTCGAGGCGACCCTCGTGGTCGCTCGACTGCTCACTCGGGCCATGGGGGCGCGCGCACCGCTCGGCCCGGAGGAGTTACGCCGCTATCGCCGCGCGCTCAGCGACGAGGGCCGACGACCGCCGAGTGGGCGATTCGCCGAGCTGGCGCTGGTCGACGCGCGCCAGTTGGTGCGGGCCCCGGTACCCACGTTGCGCCGGTCCCGCCCCTCGGTCACCGGGGTCGACCTGCGCTACCCGTCCCGGCTCGCGACGGACCCGTTGCGACGCGCCTTCGCGCGCCCGGCCCGGGCCGTGGGCGGGGTCGTCTTGGTCGACCAGTCCGGGTCGATGGCCGTGGACACGGCCGAGCTGGCCGGGCTGGTGCGCCGCGCACCGGGTGCGCTCGTGCTGGGCTACAGCCACCGCCCGGGCGACCACGGGGTGACCCCCAACGCCTGGGTGCTCGCCGCCGGGGGTCGGGTGGCGGCCGAGATCCCCCCGGGCAACGTCGGCAACGGCGTCGACGGACCCGCCCTGCGCCTGGCGCTCGCCGAGCGGCGCCGGGGCGAACCCGTCGTGTGGGTGACCGACGGACAGGTGACCGATTCCAACGACCACCCCGACGAGTCCCTCGCCCTCGAGTGCGCCCGGCTCGTCGAGCGCCACGGCGTGATCCTCGCGCGCAGCCTCGCTGACGCCGCCGGGGCGCTGCGGGGCCGGGCGCGCCAGGGCACTGCTGAGCGCCGCCGTTTCGGCCGCGTGGGGTCTACATTGGCTTTGACCAGGGAGTAAGTGCGGACTACCGCCTCGACCACCCCTTGAAACGAACACCCGTTCGCTATAAAGTACGAACAGGTGTTCGTCGAACAGGGAGTCACCATGGCCGCCGTCGAGATCCTCCAGAGCCCCGAGAGCGGGGTGCCCGCGCTGCGACTGGTGCCGCGGGGCGCGTCGGCGCCGGTCGGAGACCGGCTCGCGGGCCCGGGCGTGCGCGAGCGTGTCGCGCGACGCCGCCGGGCGCGCGCGCGCCGACGGACCCTCGCCCTGGGGGCTCTCGTGGCGGCCGCCCTGGTGGTACTCGCGGTCCCCGGCCACAGTTTCGGCGCGACGTCGCCGACCGGGCTCTCGAGCGACCTCGCGGGCTCAACGGTGTTGACCGCGGGCGAGCTCTACGTCGTCCAGCCGGGCGACACGCTGGCGACCATCGCTCGAGCGATGAACCCGGTCGACCCCGACGCGGCGCGCGCCCTGCTCGTCGCCGAACTGCACTCGCGAGTGGTCGTCGCCGGCGAGCACGTCCTCATCCCCTGATAGCCCGTAATTTTCCGGGAGGATTGGGTGTATCGTGACGTGGTGCGGTGCCCCTACTGCTCGGCCGACGACGACCGGGTCGTCGACTCGCGCCTGGCTGAGGACGGCGTGGCGATTCGTCGGCGGCGTGAGTGCGCCCGTTGCCACCAGCGCTACACCACGTTCGAGCGCATCGAGGAGGTCGGCCCCTTCGTCGTGAAGCGTTCGGGCGAGCGCGAGCCCTTTGATCGCGAGAAGATCCTGCGCGGCGTGCGTGCCGCCGCGAAGAACCGTCCGGTCGACGACGAGGCACTCACCGGCGTCGTCTCGCGAGTGGAAGAGGCGATTCGCGCGACCGGCCGAGACGTGTCGAGCGAGGAGATTGGGGTGGTCACCCTCGAGGCCCTGCGCGAGCTCGACGACGTGGTCTACGTGCGCTTCGCCTCGGTCTACAAGGGCTTCGAGGGCCCCGAGGACTTCGCGCGCGAGCTCGGCATGCTGGTCAAGACCACCGCGCCCAAGCAGCACGGCTAGATGCGGGCGCTGCGCCTCGCGCCGCGCGTGGTCCTCGCGGTCTACGCCCACCCCGACGACGCCGACGTCGCGGCCGGCGGGGCGCTCGCGACCTGGGCGCGCGCCGGTGCGCGGGTGGAGCTGGTGGTGGTGTGCGACGGGGCGAAGGGATCGCACTCGCCGCTGCAAGAGGCGGGGGCGCTGGCCGAGCGGCGTCGCGCGGAGCTGACCGTGGCGGCCGAGCGGCTCGGGATCGCCGAGGTGACCCGCCTCAGCCGTCCCGACGGGGAGGTGGTGAACGACGTGGAGCTGCGCCGGGCCCTGGTGGGGCTGGTGCGCGCGCGCCGACCGGACGTCGTCGTCGGTCCCGACCCGACGGCCACCTTCTTCGGTGGGGTCTACGTCAACCACCGCGACCACCGCGAGACGGGCTGGGCCCTGCTCGACGCCGTCGCCCCGGCCGCGGCCATGCCCCTGTACTTCCCCGAGATGGGCGAGGCCCACCGGGTGGGGACCGTGCTGCTCTCGGGCACCCACGAGCCCGACGTCGTCGTCGACGTCTCGGGGGCCATCGAGGAGAAGGTCGCGGCCGTCCGCGCCCACGCGTCCCAACTCGGGGGTGACGCCGAGGCCATGGGCGAGGCGGTGCGCGAGCGTGCTGCTGCGACCGGCCGTCCGGTGGGTGCGGCCTTCGGCGAGGCCTTCCGCTGCCTTGAGCTCGCCCTCTAGGCGGCCCGGCGTCCTCGAGGCGCCGATCCTGCACGTCGACCTCGACGCCTTCTTCGCCTCGGTCGAGGTGCTGGACGACCCGGCGCTCGCGGGGCGACCGGTCGCGGTCGGCGGCGCGGGCGAGCGAGGGGTGATCGCGAGCGCCAGTTACGAGGCCCGACGCTACGGCGTGCGTTCGGCGATGTCGACGGCGCTCGCGCGCCGGCTCTGCCCGTCGCTCGTCGTCTTACCCGGCCGATTCGAGCGCTACGGGGAGTACTCGCGTCGCTTCCACGAGCTCGTCGCCGACCTCACCCCGGTCTACGAGCCGCTCGGCCTCGACGAGGTCTTCGCCGACCTGCGCTCGCTCGCGCGCCTGGGGGTCGACCCGCTCGAGGCCGCCCACGGGCTGCGTCGGAGGCTCCTCGAGGAGCTGCACCTGCGCTGCGGGATCGGGGTCGCGCGCAACAAGCTCTTCGCGAAGCTCGCCTCCCGGGCGGCGAAGCCGCGGATCGAGGAGGGTCGGCTCGTCGAGGGCGAGGGCGTCGTCTGGGTGGACGGGGCGACCGAGGAGCACTGGCTCGCCACCCTGCCGGTGCGGGCGCTGTGGGGCGTCGGCCCGGCGACGGCGGCGAAGTTGGAGCGCTTGGGGCTGCGCTTCGTGCGCGACCTGCGCGGGGTGAGCGCCGCGACCCTCGCGCGCAGCGTCGGGCCCTCGATGGCCGCGACGCTCGTCGGCTTCGCCGCCGGCGAGGACGATCGCGAGGTCGTCACCGACCGTCCCCTCAAGTCACTCGGTCACGAGGAGACCTTCGCACGCTCGCTGGTCGGCCGTGGCGCCGTCGCCGCGGCCCTGCGCGGTCAGGCGGGGGTCGTCGCACGCACGCTGCGCGAACGTGACCTCGTGGCGCGCACGTTGACGGTGCTCGTGCGCTTCGACGACGCCACCCAGGTCAGCCGCTCCCAGACGGTCGGCTACGGCCTCGACGACGAGGGGGCGTTGCTCGAGCTCGCCGAGGCGCTGGCCGGCTCGATCGAGCTCTCGGGGGCGGTGCGCCTGCTGGGTCTGCACGCGTCGGGACTGCGCGCGCGCGCCGGGGAGGGGGTCCAGCTGCGCCTGCCCCTCGGGGCGGCCGCGCCCGACGACGGGCCCGGCGACCGGGCCCGGGCCCGCCAGGTGGAGCGGGCGGCCCTGCGCGACGCGATCGACGAGGTGCGCCGGCGCTTCGGGCGCGACGCGCTCGCCACCGCCGGCGAGCTCGGCGCCGACGGTGTCGAGGTCGCGACCCAGCGGGGGCGCCACCCCTTCGGGCCCGAGGACCCTAGGGCGCCACGGTGACGAGGGTCCCGATCGGGGTGTGGGGGAAGAGGGTCTTGGCCGCGGCGAAGGGCATCTCCACGCAGCCGAGGCTCTGGGGGAAGCCGTAGCTCGCGCGGATGAAGCCGTGCAGCGCGTCGCCGCCGTGGAAGTACGAGACGTCGGGGATCCCGGGGTCGGAGTAGTGCGAGCCGTCGGGGTTGGTGCCCGACATCGTCTGGGTGAGGTAGCGCAGGTACACGGGGTAGGTGCCCGGCGCGGTCGGCGAGACCGGGATGCCGGTGTTCACCGGGGTGTGGAAGGTGGCGCGCCCGGCGACGTAGAGGGTCAGCGTCTCGGGCAGGGCCATCGAGACGTAGACGTAGTCGTAGGGGTGGGGGTCGGCCGTGCCGGCGTTGGCCGCCTGGACGAGGTCGGCCCACGTCGCGGGGTCGGCCTGGCCGGTCGTGGGCAGGCCGCTCTGGAGCTGGAAGGCCATGAGGGCACCCTGGAGCACGACGTTGTCCGAGCCCACGGCCCACTGGGCGCGCAGCGTGGCCGGCAGGGTGGGGTAGGCCCAGGTGAAGACGCCGGCCACGGCGGCGCTCGGGGTGGCCTGGGGCGCGGCCGGGGTGAAGGTCACCGGCAGGTAGCCCAGCTGGGCGAGCAGCTGATCCGCCCAGACGAGGTCGGTCGCGACCGCCACGCTCGTCTCGCGCACTCCGGTGAAGGTGCAGCGCGTGGTGCACGAGACGCCGCTGGGCGTGGGGACCCGGTAGGTGACGCCCGGGGCCAGGACCTCGGTGGCGACGGCCTGGACGGCGTTGGGCGCGATCTGGCGCCAGACGGTGGGCAGTGCGGGCGCGAGCGCGAGCGCGGGGAGCTCGGTGGCGAGGACCGGACGACTGAAGACGAGACGCTCGAGCGGGAGGCGGTTCGAGAGGGCCGAGGGGACGCTCGCCTGGGCGCTCGCCGCGCGCGGTGCGCCGGCGCCGGCCGTGGTCGGCGCGAGCAGGAGGGCCGAGAACACGACCGCGACCGCGAGGCCCCGGGTCCAGCGCGTCATCGACCCAGCGTACTGAGCCGGACCCTCCGGAGGGCTTACAATCGCCCTAGAGGGGAGGCCGCGTGCCACTGCTTCGTCTTATCGTCTCGGTCCTGATCGCGCTCGTCGTCGTCTGGGTCATCCTCGCGCTGGTGGGCGTGCTGTCGGCGATCCTGCGCGCGGTGATCATCGTCCTGCTCATCTTCACCTTCGTCTGGCTCGTCTACCACCTGCTCTCGGGCCGGTGGCGCGGGAGCGCCCAGGACCGCTAGGGCCGGCCGCTAGGCTGGGGCGTCCTGGCGGCGTGGCCGAGTGGTTAGGCAGGGGCCTGCAAAGCCCCGTACTCCGGTTCGAATCCGGACGCCGCCTCCAGTGCGCCGCGGTGGCGGAACCCACGCGGGAGCCGACGGGGGCGTCGGTGAGGACCGGCGTCGCGGGCGCCGTCGAGCGACGACGCGCCGTTACTTGGACTCCTCGTGGATCGAGCTCGACCGACCCTGGGCGTCGACGACCTTGCGGTCGACCGAGTGGCGGCTCACGCGCCCCGGTCCACGCGAGACGGTGAAGACGATCGCCGAGACCACGAAGCCGAAGGCGCCGGCGACCATGAGGATCACCCCGACGGTGCCGAATCGGAAGCCGTGACCCTGGTAGGTGATGGCCCAGTACATGACCGCTCCGGCCGCCATGGCGATGGCGCTGAGCACCATTCCCGGAAGTCCCATATCGCACGCTCTCTCTCTGGTGCTCCCGACACTCTGACGGGGGCGAGGGAGGCGAGGTCTGGGCTTTCCCCGGCCCAGGCTAGCGGGGCCCGAGGCCGACGTGGCGTCGGGCCCTCGGGCCGTTCGAGGGCCCGAGGGGCCACGCCATCGCTCGAGGGCTACGCCGGGACTCGCCGGGGGGCGGGTCGACGGCGGCTAGAACCACTCCAGGGACTCGACCGAGCGGCGGCGCAGCTGCTCGTTCATCCCGACGGCCCAGTCCGCGAGTCGCCCGGCGATCTCGTGGAGTGACGTGTCGAGGCCGGCGGCGCTGTGGATGAGCGTCTCTTTGAAGATCGTCTGGCCGTTCGACCTGCCCCCCGCGTCGCGGGTGGCCGCGTAGCCCGACTCGATCAGATGGATCTGACGCTCGACGAGCGCGAACAGTTGGACCGCTATCGCGAGGAGACGCTCGACCTCGTCGTCGAGGTGCCAGGCGTCCTCCACCGTCAGCGGTGGGGCGTCCGGCGAGGGGCGCGATCGCTCCTCGAGCGTGAGCGGTGCGTTAATCCTTTCGAGGACCATCTCCCTCCTTTGCTCCCGTCGATCGACGGGGTCGTTGTGACGGCGTCGGTGCGCCCGATGGCGGCATCGGGAGGCGGAGGGGGCGAGGGGAGCGGGCGCGCCGGCGAGGCCCGTCCGCGTCGCCGGGGGCCGCCGGCGATCCCCCGTCGGGGGGCGGCGCACACGGTGACGGCGCCCGGCGCCTGTGCGTGGCGGAGCCGCTCGACGCGCCGGAGGGGGGAGAGTCGTTCCCGAGTGGGACGACGTGTGCCCTCACTCCGTGTTCACGGGAGCACACGTCGTCCACCACTCGTTGGCCCTCGAGCGCGTCGAGCGAATCCCACCTCGGGGGATGGAGGCGTGACGGGTCACCCGAGGGTGACCCAGGGCCGCTCGATGCACGACGGACGCCCGAAGGAACTGACGGGACGCCCCGGTGCGCGCCGCCGACGACGAGTCCGGCACAAGGGCCTGTGCCGCCGTCGTCGTGGCCCGCTATCCGGGTTGCCCAATCGGCGACGCGAGCCCCAACGCTGAGGACCATTCCACGTGACTCCACGTCGCTCCGCCTTCGTACCGACCTGACGGTGTGTCAGATGGCAGGTTGCGGGGTCCGGGCGTCCTGGGAGCACCGTAGCACGCGCTCTCCCCCGCCGCTCCGAAAGCTTCTTCCGGAGAGCGCCGCGCGCGCGGGCGTGAGGGTCCGCCGACCCGTCGGACCGGCGAGGTCCACGTGGGGGCGGGCGGGGCGTCCGTCGCCCGACCGCGGGAACCGCGGTCCCTCAGGCGCGGGTCGGGGGCGTGGGGTCGAGGTCGGTCGGTGCGAGGATCCCCTCGACCACCCTCGTCGCCACCGTGGTGAGTCGCACGTTGTGGTTCCTCGAATGCCAGCGCAGACGTTCGAACGCCTCGTGCATGTCGCACTCGAGCGCCTGACGGATCATGCCCTTGGCCTGTTCGATGATGATCCGGCTGTTGAGCGCGTGGCTCAACTGGCTGTTGAGGGTGCTGGCGTTCAGCGTCGACTGGTGTTGGAGGATCGCGATGGTCGCGACGTCGGCGAGGCCCTGGGCAGCCACGACGTCGTCGGCGTCGAGCGTCCCGTGGTTCTTGCGAAAGAGGTTGAGGGCCCCGATCGTGCTGCCGCGCAGGCGCATCGGGAGGCAGTGCACGGCTCGGAAGCCCTGGGCCATCGCCCGGGGCGAGAACTGAGGCCAGCGCTCGACACCCTCGTCGAGCGCCTGGTTGATGATCGGCTCACCACTGCGGAAGCAGTCGACGCAGGGTCCTTCGGCGGCCTGGATCTGGAAGAGCTCGAGCATGCGCATGGACTCACTCGAGGAGGCGACGAACTGGAGGCTCTCCTCGGGTCGGGCCAGCATCACGCCGGCGGCGTCGACGGCGACGGTCTGGACGCACCGGTCCACCAGGACCGTGAGCACGTCGATCACGTCGTAGTCGTCGACGAGGTTGTCCGCCAACTCGACCAGGGTCGTGATGAGGAGGGACTCTCTCGACATGGCGCCACCTAACACGGGGTCGCTCGGCGGGTTGCTGGGGTTCCGGGCATCCGTTTCGACCGTTGGCTGGATGTTAGTCGCCTCACGTCGCGTCGCCCCGGTGATCGATCCACTCCCTGGTCTCGGGGTCGAGAGACGTCTGGCGGGTGACCACCCGCTGGGCGAGTACGGAGAGCTCCGTCGCGCTCGCGTAGGCGCGTGCGCGCAGGGCCACCAGGGCGTCCCTCACCGAAGTGGTCCCCTGCACCGCGAGCATCCCGGCCGCCTGGTGCACGCGGAAATCCAGCTCGGCTCCCCCCCTCAACTCCTCGAGGAGCGACCCATCGGGGCTGCCCGCCTGCATGGCGAGGACGGCGCGAGCCACGACCGTGGCCATCAGTCCCGCGTCGGCGCGTTGCTCGGCGCTCAGGTCGCCGGGCCCCCTGCGGCATAGGGTGAGCGCACCGAAGCGGACGGCGCCGATGTGCACGGGGAAGCCGAAGACGGCTCGGGCGCCGAGGGCGAGGGCTTCGGGGACGTAGAGCGGCCATCGCGAGGTGGCGGACGCGAGCAGATCCGCTTCGGAGGACACCTCACCGGTTCGCGCGGCCTCCACGCCCGGACCGTCGCTGAGGGTCATCTCCAGCTCCATCAGGTGAAAGGCGAGCCCCCCACTGGTGCAGAGACTGGTGACGCCGTGGCCCGAGGTGGTCAACGCCACCCCCGCCCCGTCGAGTCCCGTCAGCGCGGCCGCGACGGGGCAGAGCGACGGGCCCCCCACGCCGGAGCGATCGTGGTTCTCCATCATGGTGTAGATGGTGACGAGCCGGCTAGTGACCACGCGACGCACCGTTCGCGCTCGGGTCGTACGTTCCCCGGGGTCGGCAGTCGGTAACGCGCACGCCTACCTCCTCGCCACGGACACGCTCGGCGTGCCCTGGATTCAGCGTGGCGATCCCCGAACGGGGACTTCAGGCGCAGCCTAGTGCCGACGAGCGACCGTCACGACCGGTCCCGTGAAGGCGGCCCCGAGTGACGGGTCGAGGGACTCGGTTCACGCTGTCCCGGAGCCAGGTGGGCACGGCAGCACGAGGCGCCGGCAGCGAGAGTTCGACCTACGGGGTCGACGGGCGACTCTCGTTGCGACGTCCACGTTCGTGAGCGCGCGGGCGATCCGGCGACAGACTGAGACCAGCGAACGCCCACCGGCGGTGGTACCGGAGCGCGACGTGGACGTCGTCCTCGTCGTCGATCCGTGCCGTTTCGCGCCCCCCACCGCGTCGAGGAGTTCCTGGCGGGTGATGACGCTGCCGGGGTCCCGAGCGAGGAACTCGACGATGTCGAACTCCTGGGGGGTGCAGGTGACCTCGGTACCGTCGACGCGCACGACGTGAGCCCGTCGGTCGATCTCCCGGGCCAAACGCGCTGGCTCGAGGTCAGGATCGAGACGCCACGACGTGGCCGGTGCTCACCCGGTCCCGGGTCGTATCCACCGGAGCGCCGAGGCGTCTACGGGCCCGGGTGGGGTCGTCGGGGTTCGGTGAGCGTAACGACGACGGACGCGTGCGTCGGGGAGGCCCGTGGGGCGGGGACCTCGGGGCGGCCCCGGCCCGTACCTACTCGCGCACCACGGCGATGGCAAGGTCCGGCCGGAACGCCGAGGCGAGCCAGCGGGGCCACGCCATCGTCCCGTGGCAACGGAGCGAGACGACCTCCCCTTCACGGCTATCGAGAACCACGGGTCGACTGGTGTAGCGACCGGCCCGGAGCATCAGCGTGTGGTGCCCGGGGGTGACGGTGAACTCAGTCGCGCCGTGCCGGTCGATGGTCCCGACCCGGTCGCCGTCGATTTCGACGGCGAAGGTGCCGCGGCGCAATTCGATGCCGACGCCCTCACGGACCAGACGCACGGTGGTCGCCACGCCCTTCCTCTCGTCGAGTGGCGACGGCCTCCTCGCTCGAGGACCGTCGCGGCCCGCCCGTGGGAGTCTACGTCGGCGAGCGCCGACCTGGGTGCCGACGGCACGACCTTCGGGTTAGGCGCGGTGCGGGGACCATCGGAATCGCCGTAGCGCGACCAGGGTTGCGCCGGCGCCCCAAAGTGCCACCACCGCCAAATCGTGCCAAGCCCACACCGAGACACCCCGGGGGATGTCGAAGGGACGATCCATCGCCAGGATTAGGTGCCGCACCGGCAGGTAGTTCGAGAACTTGGCGAGGCCCGAGCCGGCCGGCACGGGGAAGTAGAGGCCAGCGAGGAAGAGCAGAACGAAAAAGACGACACTCGTTACGGGTCCCGCGGTCTCCTGGTTGGGAACGACGGTGCTTATCGCAACCCCCATCGCCGAGAAACTGACGATGCCCACGACGACCGCCATGACGAGCGCTGGCCACGACGCGGGGAGCGGGACGTGGTAGGCGACCCGGCCGATCACGAGCAGCAGGAGGGCTTGGACGACGGCGACGATGGCGGTGCTCACGAAGATCGAGCTGAGCAAGACCCACGTGGGCAGTGGGCTCAGGCGCAGACGCTTAAGCAGGCCGGTCTCACGCCGCACCACCAGGGTGATCGCGAGCGTCGTGAAGCCGGCCGCCATGACCCCGTACGCGATGAACCCCGGGACGTAGTAGGTGACGAGGCGCGCGCCACCGAGGCTCGCCGCGCGGTGGTTGCCGGCACTGGCCCCGAGCATCACCAAAAAGACGACCGAGAAGCCCACGGTGAAGACGGCTCCCACGCGGTTGAGCCAGAAGGCGAGCTGCTCGAACTTGACCTGGTGGGCCACGAGTCCGAGGTCACGCCGCCAGCGGGCGGTGGTGGCTCGCGCGCCGGAGGGGTTTACGACTCGCTCCGGGCGGGCTCGTCGACCCCGGAGCCCGTGAGCGTGAGGTAGATGTCCTCGAGGGTCTCGCGCGTCACGCGCAGACCGAGCGAGGAGGCTCCGCGCTGTTGGGCCCAGGTCGTGAGGGCGTGCAGGGCGTCAACCTCGTTCGCGGTCCGTACTTCCACGGTGTCACCGTCGACGCGCGAGACCGGAATCGGAAGGTCCGAGACCGCGGCCCCGTCGGGCAAGGTAAAGCGGATGCGCGCCTCGCCTTTGTCGCGCCCCCCGAGAGTCGCGGTCGTGCCCAGTGCGACGACCCGACCGCGCGAGAGGACGGCCACACGCCCGGCGAGGGCCTCGACCTCGTCCATGTAGTGGCTCGACATCACGACGGTCGTCCCCTCCGAGGCCAGGTGACGGATTAGGTCCCAGGTCGTGCGCCGTGCGGCGGGATCGAGGCCGGTCGTGGGCTCGTCGAGGAAGAGCAGTTCGGGGTTGCCCACTATTCCGAGGCCGATGTCCAGTCGGCGCTGCTGTCCGCCGGAGAGTCGCTTGATCTTGGCGTCACGCTTCTCCGTGAGGCCCACCAGGTCGATCACCTCGTCGACGGACCGGGGCCGGGGGTAGATGCCGGCGTTGCGCTCGAGCACCTGGCGGACCGTGAAGTACGGCTCGACGGCGAGCTCTTGGAGCACGACACCGATTCGGGTGCGCAGCTCCGGCAGGCGTCTCGGGTCACCGGGGTCTACCCCGAGGACCTCGACGGTTCCGGCGTCACGGCGCAAGAACCCCTCGAGCACCTCGATGGTGGTCGACTTCCCCGCGCCGTTGGGTCCGAGGAGGGCGAATACCTCGCCGCGTTCGACGTCGAAGGCGACGTCATCGACGGCCCGGAGGGAACCGTAGGACTTGGCGAGACCGGCCACGCGCAGGGCGAGGTTCATTCGGTCACGGTCGGTCCGATGACCCCGTGCGGGTCGTTCGCGGAGCGAGGGATCACGGGGGGAGTCTACGGGCGCAGACCCTTGTGGGGTGGACCGACCGAGACGGCGCCGACGTGTCTTCCACCGAGTCGCTCGCCTCCTCCCGCGTGAGTCGTGGCCGACTCGAGAGCCGGTGTCACGGACCGGATCATCGCGAGGCTCGCTCAACACCCCAGGATCGAAAGAAGACCATCGCTCACGCGAGCGCTCGACGGGTGCCGAAGCGTCCGGCGGGGCTGCCCCGACGGGCAGTCGTGGACACGAGCTCGGCGAGCAGGAGCCGCGACTGCGTCCACCTCCGCCGGGTCGACCCCGGGGCGCTCGCTCACCCCGGGAACCGCGTCGAGGTGGTCAACCAAGGACTCCCAGTGCAGGGACCGAACGTTCTAGCGGACGACGGGCCGAGTTCGATCGCCCGGATCTCCACGCGGGGGACGAGGTCCAACCCCGCGGCCCTCGGGCAGGTGCTCGCGCGCACGTCGCGCAGTCGCGAGACCAGCGTCGGTGGCGAGGGGTGGGGCTCGGACGACTCGACGGCTCCGGGACCGGTCACCGAGACGGAGGACCGTGCCCATCGGGTCCACTCGGCCTAACCGATCGGCGAGGGGGAGGGGGCGAGCGAGTTCGCGCCGACGGCGCCGGAGCGCACCGAGCTCCGACGGACCCAACGCGCCCCGGGGCGTGGCCCCGGGGCGCGTTGCGAGCGGCGGAGGGGGCGGGCTAGGCCTTGACGCTCGTAGCGACGATGACGTCCTTGGCCTTGCCGACGAGCCGACCGGTCGCCGACACGGTCGCGCCCTTGACGAGCTTCGACGCCGAGCCCGCGCTGAAGGTCGCCTTCTTGTAGTTGACGACGTAGGTCTTCGCACCGACGGTGAGCCAGAACGTGGTCTTGGCGGCGTCGATGCGTGACACCTTGCCCGTGACGGTGGTCGCCGCGACCGTGTGGGTCTTGGTGTGGGCTGGCTTGGACGCGGCACCCGCCGGAGCGGTGGCGGCGACGCCGAGGCCGAGTGACCCGATCGTGAGGGCGACCGGGAGGATCGCCTTGGCCATGGTGTTCTTCATCTCTTCTCCTTTTGCACTGACGGGGGAGTCGGTGTGCGCACCCCTCGGGACATCCGTCGAGGTGCGAGGTTCACGGTACCGACGAGATCCATCACGCACTCGGCCCTACGGCAAAGAAAGCGCAAAGATTCGACGCACGCGTCGGGCGACTTAGCGCGCTCTTAGCGTGCTCGTAGCGCGTCCTCATAGTCGGACGGCGAGGCCACCGCGTCGCGCGCTAGGCGAGGTCGAAGGTGACCGACGCGTCGACACCACCGGTCTCGGCCGCGAGCAGCGTGACCGTTCCCCCCGAGAGGCGCACCAACTGATCCACGATGGCGAGACCGAGGCCGGTGCCCTCGGTGTCGGTGGTGCCGCGCCAAAAGCGTCCGAGGGCGGCGCGTCGCTCGTCCTCCCCCAGGCCCACGCCCGCGTCGACCACGTGGAGGTGCGCGCCGGTCTCGTCGCTCGAGACCGTCACCCGTACCGGCCCGCCCGACGGACTGGCGTCGAAGGCGTTCGACAGGAGGTTGTCGACGACCTGTTCACAGACGCCGTCGACGGCTCGGGCCGCGAGGGACGCGGGGCCCTCGTAGGTGAGGACGATGCCGAGCTCATCGGCGAGGGGTTGCCAGTAGTGGGCGCGCTCGCGCGCCACCTGGGCCAGGTCGATCGAGGTGACGACGGCCGGCGCTGCCTCGATGCGGGCCATCTCGAGCAGGGAAGAGACGAGTCGAGCCAGTCGGTCGATCTCGCGCCGGACGGGCGCGAACGCCGCGGCGTCGGGCCCCTCGGGACCGCCCTGGAGGTTCTCGACGTGCAGTTGCAGGGCGGCCAGGGGAGTGCGCAGCTGGTGTGAGGCGTTCTCCACGAAGGTCCGCTCGACCTCCAGGAGCCGGATGAGACGGGCGGCCGTCGCGTTGATCGCCCCGGCGAGGCGTCGCAACTCCGGGGGGCCCCGGTCGGTGGGCACCGTGGTGTCGAGCCGTCCCTGGCCGATGGCCTCGACCGCCTGGCCGATCCGGCGCACGGTCCGGGTGAGCGAGCTCGACAAGACGAAACCCAGCGCCACCGCCACGATCAAGATCAGCAGGGCGAAGGCGACCAGCCGCTCCCAGTCGCCCCGAATCGCCCGACGCACCAGCGTCTCGGGGAAGGTCACGACGAGTCGCTCCCCGGTCAGGGGCTTGAGTTGGGTGTCGGAGTGGTGCAGGGCCAAGACGACGAAGTACTGGGCGCCCTCCGTCGCGGTCCGCGGCAGCGTGCCGGAGGTCGGAGCGCCGTGGAACTCGGCCAGGACCCGCGCGATCTGGGGGTCGTGCACCTGGCTGGGTCGGGTCGCGATGAGGGCCCCCGAGGGGCCCGTCACGAGGATCTGGCGATCGGTCGAGCGGGCGTAGGCGTGGGCGAAGCGCCGGGCTCGCGTCACGTTGCCGTCCCCGAGCTCCTCGGAGAGGACCGTGGAGACCGCCCGGGAGTCGCGCTGGAGCGAGCTGAGCGTGGTTCCCCTTTCCCGGGCGTCGAGAGTGAACCCGACGGGGATGACGAGCAGGACGATCGCCACTACGGCTACCGCGACGAAGCCGAGTAGGAGCCGACCCCTCATCGGGGGTCGACCAGGCGAAAGCCGACGCCGCGCACCGTCTCGATCGCGACGGCGTCACCCAGCTTCTTGCGCAGGGCCGCGACGTGGACGTCGATCATCTTGGTCGATCCGTACCAGTTCGCACCCCACACCGCGTCGAGGAGTTCCTGGCGGGTGATGACGCTGCCGGGGTCCCGAGCGAGGAACTCGACGATGTCGAACTCCTTGGGGGTGCAGGTGACCTCGGTACCGTCGACGCGCACGACGTGAGCCCGTCGGTCGATCTCCAGGGCCCCGACGCGCTGTTCGGCCGCGCCGGGGTCGCGCCCGCCCGCCCGGCGCAGTACGGCGTTCATGCGGGCGACGAGTTCGCGTACGCCGAAGGGTTTGACCACGTAGTCATCGGCACCCAGGTTCAGCCCGGCCACGCGATCCTCCTCGGTGCCCCGGGCCGTGACGATGATCACCGGGGCCGACGACACCTCGCGCAGGCGACTGAAGAGCTCCGCACCGTCGCGGTCGGGTAGGCCCAGGTCGAGCAGGATGAAGTCGACCGGGAGCGCGTTGAGGGCGTCGGCGGCCGTGCCCACCGTGACCGGTGAGTATCCCTCGCGCTCGAGCGCTCGGTGCAGGGCCGTGGCGATGGCCCTGTCGTCTTCGACCACCAGGACGCGCACCGGACAATTCTGACCGGATGCGGGCATGGTGGCCGGGCAGGCGTCGACCGGTCGTGGCGTTGGCGGGCGAGGACCGGACCGAGGTCCCTAGTGCGACGAAGGGGCCGTTGCCTAGCGTGGGAGCGTGAGAGGACGGGTCACTCCGCGGAGCGGGGTGGTTCGAGTGCTCGCGGTCGCGGCCGTCGTTCTCAGCCTGGGCGAGGTCGCGCCGGGGTGCGCGGGGGGTTCCGGTGTCACCACCGCAGCCGTCGTCACGACGGGTCCCGTCTTGCGGCCGGGTGCCCGAGGGCCGGTGGTCCGGACCCTGCAGCGCCGTTTGGCCGCTCTGCGCTACGGGGTCGGGCCGGTGGACGGCGTGTTCGGCGACGCTACCGAGCAGGCCGTGTACGCGCTGCAGAAGGCGGCCCGCCTCAGCCCCGACGGCGCTGTCGGTCCGGCGACGTGGCGCGCACTCGCGCGGGGCGTCCGGGCACCGTTCCGCCCGAGTGCGGACCCCGCGGTCGAGATAGACCTCGAGCGCGACCTCCTGATGCTCGTGCGCGGCCACACGCTCGTCGAGGTGTTCAACACCTCGACCGGTGGTGGGTACACGTACCGCCAGGGGGCACTGAGCGGCGTCGCCTCGACCCCCCGGGGGCGCTTCACGATCTTTCGTCAGGTCGATGGGCTCGACGTGAGCCCCCTCGGCGAACTGTGGCGACCCAAGCACTTCGTCGGGGGCGTCGCCATTCACGGGTCGTGGTCGGTCCCGCCGACCCCGGTCTCGCACGGCTACGTACGGCTCTCCATCGAGGCCATGGACTGGGTCTGGGCGACGAACCAGATGCCCCTCGGACGTCAGGTCCTCGTCTACTGAGGCCACCGGAGCGAGGGCTGACCGGTCAACCCCGGCGCGGGGTGGCGCGTGCGACCTCGGTAGGGGTCGCCGGAGCGGTCCTGGTAGAACGGACGAGTGCGCCGGGCCCGCCTCGTCCTCGTCGTCGCGCTCGCCGGGGGGCTGCTCGCGTCCTGTGGGGGTGGGCACGGTGCCACCGGTGCGGCCCGGAGCCCGGACTGCGCGCTGAGCAGCGCGAACACCGATTACAGCGGCTGCGACCTGGCTCACGCCGACCTCGCCGGGCGCGACCTCCAGCAGGACGCCTTCGTTGGAGCGAACCTCGACGGCGCGAATCTCGCCGGGACGGACCTCGAGGGGGCCGACGTGTCGGGTGCGACCTACCGCGGGGCGGTCACGACGAAGACCACAATCTGCGTGAACGCCCAGTACGGTCCGTGCACGCTCCCGGGACTGCGCGGACCGAAGAAGGTGAGCTACCTCTAGGGCACGTCGCGCCGTCGCGCCCGTAGGCTCGGGCCCCGCGATCGGAGGCACATGGAGTTAGAGCTAGGACTCGACACCTTCGGCGACGTGACGCGCCGCCTCGACGGGACACCCGTCGAGGCGCCCCAAGTGTTGCGCAACCTCCTCGACGAGGCCGTCCTCGCCGACCGGGTCGGGGTGGACTTCTTTGGGGTGGGTGAGCACCACCGAGCCGACTTCACGGTCTCGGCGCCCGAGGTGGTGCTCGCCGCGATCGCCGCGCGCACGGAGCGGATGCGGCTCGGCTCGGCGGTTACCGTGCTCAGCTCCGACGACCCGGTACGGGTCTACGAGCGCTTCGCCACCCTCGACGCACTCTCGAGCGGTAGGGCCGAGGTGATCGTGGGACGCGGCTCGTTCACCGAGTCGTTCCCGCTCTTCGGCTACGACCTCGCCCAGTACGAGGAGCTCTTCGAGGAGAAGCTCGACCTACTCACCCGGCTCCTCGACGAGGGCCCGGTCACCTGGCGTGGGACGGTGCGTGCCCCCCTGGAGGGTCTCGCGGCCTATCCGCGCACCGAGGGCGGACGCCTGCCCGTCTGGGTGGGAATCGGGGGCAACCCCGAGTCGGTGGTGCGGGCGGCCCGTCACCGCCTGCCGCTCGTGATCGCCATCATCGGGGGCGATCCGGCCCGCTTCGTGCCCCACGTCGAGCTCTTCGAGCGTGCCCTGGCCCACTTCGACGCCCCCCGACTCCCGGTGGCGGTGCACTCGCCGGGCTTTGTCGCCGACTCCGATGAGGCCGCTCGCGAGGCGTTCTTCCCCCACGTCAAGGCGAGCCACGACCGCATCGGCGCCGAGCGGGGATGGGGACCCTTCACCCGTGAGCAGTTCGAGCGCGAGGTCGAGTCGGGCTCGATGTACGTGGGTGCACCCCAGACCGTGGCGCGTAAGATCGCCGACACCGCGCGCGCCCTCGGACTCGCCCGTTTCGACCTCAAGTACTCCAACGGCACGCTGCCCCACGAGCTCATGATGAACTGCGTCGAGCTCTACGGGACCGCCGTCCTACCTCGGGTGCGCGAGCTGATGGCCGGTGACGCGCCCGTCAGGGCTGGACGGTGACCAGGGTTCCGATCGGAGTGTGGGGCCAGAGGACCTTTGCCTCGGCGAAGGGCATCTCGACGCACCCCAGGCTCTGGGGGTAGCCGTAGCCCGAACGGATGAAGCCGTGCAGGGCGTCGCCCCCGTTGAAGTACGAGACCCACGGGATGCCGGTGTCGTGGTAGTGGGTCCCGTTGGGGTTCGTGCCCGACATGGTGGTCGAGGTGTAGCGCAGGTACACCGGGAAGGTGCCGTTGGCGGTGGGTGACGCCGGGATGCCGGTGTTCACGAGCGTCGTGAAGGTGACCCGGCCGTTCTGATACAGGTCGAGCCGCTGGGGCAAGGTCTGGCTGACGAGAACCATGTCGTAGGGCTCGCTGGAGAACCTGCGCGCGCGCACCGTCTCGACGAGGAGACGCCACGTCACGCCGTCCATCGACCCGGTGGTGGGCAAGCCGTGGTCGTCCTGGAAGCGCATGAGCGCCCCGCGCACGATGACGTTGTCGGTACCCACGGTCCAGTTTCGCTTGAAGCTCGCCGGGAGTGTGGGGAACCGCCAGACGAACGAGCCGGGTTGGAGGATCGCGGGGTCGCTCTGGCGCGTGGGACGATGGCGCGCCGGCACGGTGGTCGTCGTGGTCGACGTCGTCGTAGTCGGGTTGGTCGTCGTGGATCCGTTCGACGGCACCGTCGTCGTCGTCGTGGTCGTCGTCGTGGTCGGCGGTGGCGTAGTGGCGCCGGCCGGTACGAAGCTCACCGGCAGATAGCGCAACTCGGCGAGAATCTGGTCCTCGAGTCGGATGGAGAACGCGGGAATCGCGCGCGGGTGCGCCGCTCCCGCGGTACCCGTCGCGACGAGGGGCACCACCGTGGCGACCAGCGCCCCCGTCACCGTTACCGCCCACCAGCCTCTGTTGGGAAATCTCACGTGACCAGGTTACTTCCGCGTCACCTCGGGAAGTGCGTCACCGAAGGGGCCGGGTCCGGGCGGCCGAGGCACCTCCCCGTCCGACCAGCGATTCGCAACGGCGTCGTAACGTCGGCGACCCGTGCCCGGCGACGGTCGCCGATAGGTTGGCCCCGTGAGAGGACGCCTAGTGCACCGGTGGGGACGGGCCACCGGCCTCGGACTCACGGGGATCCTAGCCGCCTCCCTCTACGTGCTGGGTGCCCCGACCGCGGCCACGTCCTCGACCACCACGACCACCACGACTCTCCCGGGGACGACCACGACGACGAGCGTGACGACGACTACGACGACCCCACCCTCGCGCGTGACCCACCTGCGTTGGCCGAGCGAGGGCAGTGCCGCGGTGGCGATCCCCCAGCTCTCGGTTGAGGTGGCCTCCATCCCCCAGAGGGTCCAGCCGATCGCAAGCCTCACCAAGCTCATGACGACCTGGGTGGCCCTGCACCTGATGCCCCTGGCACCCGGTGCGAGCGGGCCGTGCGAGGAGATGACCCGCGCCGACGTCCGCCTCTACGACCACGACGTGGCGACCGGGCAGTCGAGCGTCGCGGTGGCCAAGGGGGAGCGACTCTGTGAGGTCCAGCTCCTGCGGGGGCTGTTCGTCCACTCGGCCGGGAACTACGCGGTCTACCTGGTGCACTTGTCCGGCCTGCCGCTCGGGCGCTTCGTCGAGCTCATGAACCGTGACGCGCGGACCCTGGGCCTGACGCACACCCACTACGTCGAGCCCACCGGCATCGACCCGCGCGACACCTCGACGGCCGAGGACCAGCTGAACCTCGTCCTCACGCTGCTCACCGACGAGCCGGTCCTCTTTCCGATCATCGACCTCACCCACGTCGACCTGCCGGTCGCCGGCGACGTCGGCTCCTTCACGCCCTACATCGGCAACTACGGTGTCATCGGCGTGAAGTCGGGTTTCACCGGTCCCGCGGGCGGCTGTGACGTGATGCTGCGCCGTGTCGAGGTCGAGGGGCACACGGTCTACACCTACGCCGTCGTGCTGGGGCAACACACGAGTGACCCGCTAGGCAGCGCCGGCAACGCGGCGCTCGCTCTCTCGCGCTCGCTGCTGCCCTCGATCGGAGTGCGCGACTCTCCCCAGGGGGCGTCGGTGGCCTGGATCGGCTCGCCCGCCGACGTGGTGACGACCACCACGACCACCACGACCACCACGACCACGTCGACCTCGACGACCATGTCGACGGTGTCGCCCGGGACCGCTACCACGAGCACCTCGACGACCGCCTCCACCACGCCGTGACCCGGACGCGGAGGTCACAGCGGGGTGGCACAATAGGTCTCCGGTGAAGCGTTACACCCAGGTCCCCGAGCTCCTCCTCGGCTTCGACACCGAGACCACGGGTCTCAGCGTCACCAGCGAGCGAGCCATCGCCTACGGATTCAGCGCCTACCGCTTCGGCGTGCCCTTCTGGGAGGAACGCTTCTACGTCGTCCCTGATCGCCCCATCACTGCGGGGGCCCAGCGCGTCCACGGCCTCACACTCGAGGACATCGAGTCCAAGCGCGCGAGCGAGCCCGTGTACCCGCTCGCTGGGGGGCTGCGGCGTGCCATCGAAGTGCTCGGTGACTTCCACCGCCGGGGGGCCTTCGTCGTGGGTTCCAACGTGTGCCGGTTCGACCTCGAAATGCTGCGGCGCAGCTCGCTGTCGGTGCTCGGGCGGTCTCTCGACGACGACGAGCTCGACCTGTCGCTGCTACGGATCATCGACGTCGTGGAACACGACCTGGCAATCGAGCCGAGCCGCGAACTCCGCCCTCGGCGGGGCCTCGAGCACCTGTGCCGGCACTACCGGGTTCGCCCCGGCGGGCACGACGCGCTCGGCGATGCCCGTGCCGCGGTCGAGGTCTTCTTGGAGCAGGTGATCGCGAACAACGCCGGGCAGACCAGCCTCGCCCTCAGTACCGACTCGGACTCCTACTTCGACTCGGTCCCGCGCTAGTCGAGAGGGCGGCGGCCGGGGGCCAGGTGGTAGGATGACGAGCCACGGGCCGTTGGCGCAGTCTGGTAGCGCACTTGCATGACACGCAAGGGGTCACAGGTTCAAGTCCTGTACGGCCCACCATCCGAGCCCCCAGACCGTAAGGGTTTCCGTCCCTCGTACCCTGATCGCCGGACCCCGTGCCCCGTGTGTCAGCGGTTCGGCCAGCAGTGGATCGAAGGGGTCCGCCGACGCGGCGAGAGAGCGGAGACGGCGCGAGGAGCACTGCCTCGGACCCCCGGGACGACACCTCGAGAAGGGGATTGTGAGTCGAGGGGTGTGCGGGAGTCTGGGACACCCCGGTCGACGCGTGGTCCGTACCTCCTCGAGACCGTGCGTGGTCGTCGGAACTACGGTCACGCTCGGCGTCCGTCGCGGCGTAGGGTCGTCCCCCCGGAGTGGGCACAACGCGGTTGTGGAGACTGTGGACGACGGGTTCGGAGTGTCCCTTCGACTTTGTGGACGTATCATTGGCGCGCAGGGGGGACTCTCGGGGCGTGGTCGCCATCGAGTGGCGATGACGAATGGAAGCGACGCGTCGCGCGAGGACGCAGGGGGAGTTCATCGACGTGGGAGAGATGGCCGACGCTCGTCCCGAAGCCCGTAGCCGTTGCCGAGGACGTACCGGTTCGGCACCGAGGACGCACGTCACGTCACACGCCGGAGCACGCGGAACGTGACGGCGCTCCGGTCAACGTCAATCGTTCGCCGGGTCATTTTCGCGGCCGGCGTTGGCGTGGTGTTGGCGGGTTGCACATCCGGTGCGGTGGGCCCAACGCACGATCAGCGCTTGGCGCACGAAAGGGTCGCCTGTGAGCTTCTTGGCGCTCGCGCAACGTTTCCCACGTCGGGTCCTTCGAGCTTCTCCATTGTCTTCATCAAGGAGTCCCTCCTCGGGGCCCTGGCGACTTCAGACAACGCCCAACTCCGAGATGTGGGCAGAGAACTGGGGGCCGCCACCCAGCAGGAATCGCGAACCGGAGAGGACGTTCGTGTCGTGCGCGCACTCGACACGGGCGTCGGGGTGTGTCACCGACTCGGGTTATCCACAACGCATTGACATCCGTCGCTGAAGTCCCCCGCGGGCGATTCGGTCCGCGCAGCAGACCGTACCGGGTTGCCGTGGCGACCGCCTCACGCCCGACGTCGCTCTCAAAGGTACGGAGCCGGTGCTCACGGTGATACGTCCGCACTCGTGGTCGAGTCCTCGGGCGAGGCGCTAGGGGGCAACGGCGAAGTCCTCTTTTGCCAGCGGATCGCGGGTGGCGCCCTCCCACCCTGCGCTCCGACGCTCGACGACGCGCCAGGGGTGGGAGGATGAGGTCCACTACAGCCCACCCGAGTCCGAGGGGCCGGTGCCTCTCCATCCGGGTTCAGTGAGGGCGTGCCCACGACGAGGTTGGGTGCGCTCGATGGAGGTGCGTCGCTCGACGGTGTCGCGACGTGGTCACGCGGTGCCGTTGCCCGCTGAGACGACCCGGTCCAACCGGGCCCCGGCGTGCGATGAACGTAGGGGACGAGTTCGTGCGCGCCGCGCCACGTGCGCGCTGGTCCCGTGGGGCCCTCGTCCCCTTCGCGTGACTCCGGCTCAGTCGTGGATGTCGGGTTCGATGTCGCTGAAGCGGATCCCCTCGGTGAAGGCCTCGGTGCCGTCCGCGCGGATGAGGTAGGCGTCGTAGTCGTCGATCGCGGCGACGATCTCGAGTGCGGCGTCGCCCCCGACGGCCACGGCGGTCGCCAGCGCGTCGGCGAGGGTGAGGCTCGGCCCGGTGACGGTCGCCGACGCCGGAGGGGGACCGGAGCGGCCGATCGGGTCGACCAGGTGTCGGCCGCGTTCGTACTCGCCCGAGGTCGCGATCGCCCGCTCGACCTCGAGGACGGCGGCGAGGGCTTCGGGGCGCCACGGGTGACGCACGCCGATGCGCCAACGCCCGCCCTGGGGCGGTTGGCCGTGACAGGCGATGTCCCCCCCGCCGTTGACCATGGCCGAGGTGACTCCGGCGTCCACGATCACCGCGAGGGCGCGCTCGAGCGACCAGCCCTTCACGAGCCCGGTCGGGTCGACGCCCCCCGGCAGGGCGAACGCGTCGAACCACCCCCGCGAGAGCGTCCCGGCGGCTTCGCAGAGGTCGAGGACCTCGGCCACCTCGGCCGGGGCGTCCGCGAGGCGGATCTCGCCCCGCCGGAGCCGGCTGAGGGGGCTTTCGGGCTTCCAGGTGCTGAAGGTCTCGTCGTCGCGGTGCAGCAGCGCCGTGGCCGCGGCCACGGCGGCCACGAGTGCGGACGCGGTCGCACCGGGCGCGTCGAGGTGGAACGAGACGACGGTGCCCATCACCTCTTCGGTGTGCACGAGCGAGGCCATCGGCTCCCGGGGCGGGTCGGCTACTTCTTGTGGAGCTTGTCGAGCGCCGACTGGAGCGAGTAGAGGTAGGCCTCGCTCGTGTAGGTCGCCCCGGAGAACCCGTTGACCCGTGCGCTCTGGGCGGCGAGCACCTCGTGGCGCAGGAGCGGGATGACCTGCTGGGCGAGCTGCTGAGAGTAGGACTCGGCGGTTTGGAGTCCGACCGTGTCGACCTTGGTGATCGTCGAGCCGTTCAGCGTGACGCGTACCGCGAGCTGGCCGTACCCGTACTGGTAGGTGTTGCCGAGGGCGCTCCTCAGGCCGGTCGGCGGGGTGCCCGATCCGCCGGCGGCCGTCGTCCCGGGGTTGGACGAGGGGCTCGAGGATGAGTTGGGCGGCGGGGTCGCGGGCGGGTTCGAGGGGGCGCTCGAGGCCGCGGCACCGCCTTGGAGCAGCGGCGCGCGCGAGCCGCCCAGGTTGAAGCCGAGCACACCGGCGAAGCCGCCGACGGCCGCCACGACCGCGATCGCGGTGCGCTTCATCGGTCCACTCCCGAGCACGGGGTCGGCCCCGCGGGTGACGAGGGGCGGACCCGCACGGACGGCTGGCTCAGCGGCTGGTCAGAGGGCGTAGACATCGGCGTGCACCGCCTCCGGGGGTACCTTGAGCAGGGTGAGCAGCCGCGTGACGCTCATCACGAAGCTCTCCGAGCCCGAGACGTAGGTGTCGCGCTTCCTCAGGTCGCCGATCAGTTCGGCGAGGTGTTCGACGGGCTGGGCGGTCCGGGGTCCCACCACCTCGTGGAGACGCCCACCGTGCCACTTGACGAGCTCGGCGATCTCCTCGCGCAGGACGAGCTCCTCCTCGCTCGAGGCACGCAGCACGACGACCGGGCGGGTCCCCTTGGGCAGGTCCTCCAAGAGGGAGCGCACCGAGGTCACCCCGATGCCTCCGGCGATGAGCGCGACCTTGCGGGTGCGCAGGGCGTGGGCGGTGAAGGTGCCGTAGGGTCCTTCGAGGGCGACCCGGGTGCCGACGGGCAGCCCGGCGAGCGCCGAGGTGAAGTCACCGACGCACTTCACGGTCAGGCGAAGGTAGGGGGGCTGGGGCCGGGCCGAGATCGAGAAGGGGTGGGCCTGCCACCACATGCCACGGGTGAGGAAGCGCCACTCGAAGAACTGCCCGCCCGAGACGGCGAGTCGCTCGAGGTGGCGACCCCGCAGGATCACGGTCACGACACCGGGCCCCTCGGGGCGGATCTCCTCGACTACGAGGCCGTGACGGATCGAGCGCACGAGGGGTAGTCCGATGCGGTAGACGAGGACGAGCCCGGCGGTCCCGGCCCAGGCGACCGACCACACGAGCTGGGTCATCGGGTGGCCGACGAAGGAGGGGCCGAGCACGATCTCGTGGGCGAAGGCGAGCGCGAGCGCGAGGTACATGAACAGGTGGAGTCCCCACCAGTTCTCGCGCTTGATGCGCCGGCGGATGGGGTATAGGGAGGCGATCGAGACCGCGACCATGAGCACGAACCCGGCCGTGGCGATCCCCATGTCCGGGAATCCATTCACCAGTGGACCGATCTCGTGCAGGATGCCCGTGCGGGCGGCCTGGGCGTAACCGATGGTGAGGATCACGACGTGGGCGATGATGAGAGAGATGGGCCAGGGCGCGAGCCGCCGGTGCCAGCGCAGGAGGGTGTCCTGGCCGAGGACCCGCTCGACGAAGGGGATGCGGCTGATGAGCAGCACCATGACGAGGGCGAGGTAGGTCCCCGCCAGCCCCGTGAGGTTGCCGAGGAAGAGGGCCGTCCCACCGGGGGCGGCGAGCTGGTGGCGACTGGTGGCCGTGAGGGCGATCCCCACCGAGAGACCGAAGCCCACCGCGACCGCCGCCACCGCCAGATCGACGAGCAGGGGTCGGGGGGCCGGCGAACGCGGCGCGCTCGACGTGACCCTCGGGGAGGGACCGGTCTCGTCGGGGCCCACCGTGAGCAGCCCACCCGGGCGTGGGGGCGCGGACGGTGGCTTCGCGGTCACCCCGCCAGCGTGCTCGGCGAAACTAAGGGCGACGTGAAGGCCCGATAAGCCTTGTCACAACGTGACCCTCCCGGGGTCGCGGAGCGGGCCGGGGTGGCTGTTACGCTCGCCCCGGCGAGGACCGCCTTGCCCGCCGGCGCCGTGGCGGGCCTTAGCGGATGCTTATGTTGGACTGGGAGACTGGGTGGGTGCACTCCTCACGGCGGGGCCCCGGCGCGGCGCCCGAGCCCCGTCGGAGCCGCCGACCCCGCCCGCGCACCCTGAGAGGCCCCCGATGACCGACCACCACGCCCCCGAGACGTCCGAGACCGGCTCGGGCCGGTCCCGCCTGAAGACCGCCGTCGCGATCCGCACCCAGGCGAAGAAGTGGGGCCGGCGCGCCGAGACCTGGGACCGCCACAACGACGCCGGCATGGCCAAGGTGGCCGCGGCCGCGATCGAGCGCTGCCGGCTGCGTGAGGGGATGGACTGCGTCGACCTGGGCTGTGGCACGGGGCGGCTCGCCCTGGTGCTCGCGCGGGCCGGGGCGAACGTGCTCGGGGTCGACGTGAGCCCGGCGATGATCGAGAAGATGGAGGCCCGCGCCCGGGCCGAGGGACTCACGACCGTGCGGGGGGTGGCGACGCCCATCGAGCGGCTCAGCCTGCCCCCGGAGAGCGTGGATCTGGTGACGACCAACTACGCGCTGCACCACCTCGTCGACGACGACAAGGCCAAGGTCGTTGCCGCGGCCTTCGAGTGGCTGCGGCCCGGCGGGCAGCTGGTCATCGCCGACATGATGTTCGGCCGGGGCGCGACGACCCGCGATCGCGAGATCATCGCGAGCAAGGTCCGCTCGATGGCCAAGCGGGGCCTACCGGGCTACTGGCGGATCCTCAAGAACGTGGGTCGGTTCATGCTGCGCCTGCACGAGCGACCGATCTCCACCGACGCCTGGGTCCGGCTCTACGAGGGCGCCGGATTCCGCGACGTGTCGGTGAGCGTGGTCGTGGCCGAGGCCGCCGTGGTGAGCGGCGTGAAGCCGGGTCCGGCGGCGAGCTGACCGGGCCGCACGCGTCGGCTCAGCGCGGCGGTGCGCCGGGGCACGCGCCGGTGAGCGGGGCCAGACGCGCCGAGACGCGCGGAGCGCTCGTCTCGCCCGATAGACCAGGGACCGTGCCGTCTCGCGCCATGCGCTCGAGCGCGTTCGTCGAGCCCTTCAGGTAGGCGTTCAAGAAGTCGATCGTCACGCGCTCGACGACGGCGCGCGCCGGTCCCGCCGGGAGGTACCCGCCGGTGTGGCTCACCCCGAACAGAGAGAGGTAGTGCTTGGGCGACGGCGCGGCGTCGTAGATCTGAACGCTGCAGGCGGGCGGGTTGATCGTGTCGGCGGTGCCCTGGACGACGAGCAGGGGAACGGCGGAGGGGCCGGCGAAGTACTGGCCCCCGAACGAGGTGAGCTCGGCGCCCGAGAGCAGGACGGCCGCGGTGATCCGGGGATCCGTGCAGCAGGTGTTGGCGACAGTGGCCAGGCTCACGTCGCCGCCGTCGGAGTGGCCGATCACCGCGATCGCCCGGGGGCGCACCAGGCCCGACAGGTCGCCGCCCGAGGCGTCGGATAGCCCGAGCAGCGCCGTTATCACGTAGCGCAGGTCGGCCGGGTGGTTGACGATGTCGCTCTCGTTGACCCCGCCGGGCTCGGCGGGGTCGGTGAGGGGGTAGACCGGGGCCGCCACGACGTAGCCGGCTGCGGCCCACGCGTCGAGGAGGGCCCCGTAGGCCTGGGGGGCGATGTCGTAGCCCTCGGAGAAGACGACGAGGGGGTAGGGCCCCGCCGCGCGCTGCGGGGGCGCGCCGGGCGCGGGTGCGCCGCCCGCCGGGCCCGTCGCCGGGTAGTAGACGGTGGTGGGCAGGACCCTTACCGCGGCGCCCACAGGCTCGCGCAAGGTCAGCGAGAGCGTCCCCACTCTGAAGGGGGGGCCGCTCACCGGCGCGGTCGTGGTCGCGGTCGTCGACGGGGTCGTCGTCGTGCTCGGCGTGGTGGGCGGGTGAGAGCGGCTGGCGAGGATCGCCGCGACGGTGCCGAGCGCGAGGAGGACGACCACGGCGCGAAAGAGCGCGCGGCGTCGGGCGCGCTGGCGTCGCCGTCGCGCCCGTTGGGCTACCGAGGGCACGGGCGTGGCGAGGTCGGATCGACGCCGGTCACGCGCCGGCGCGCCCTCGGGAACGTGTCAACTTGGTAGGGTCTCCCCATCATGCAGGCGGGCTGCTCTGTCGGTGGCGTGGTCCATCGTACCGGTCGTCGGTGACCGGGGTCGTGCAGATCCGGCCGCTCGTCGGCGCTGACGTCGCCGAGGCGTCGGCGTTGCACCGCGAGATCCTCGACATGGAGTTCCTGTCGCGATGTGGGTCGGGCTTCATGCGCGCGTACTACCGGGCCTGGGTCGAGGCGCCCGGGGCGATCTCGCTCGTCGCGCGCGACGAGGGCGGCGAGTTGCTCGGCGTCGTGCTCGGCGCGACCGATCCGGCTACCCACGTGCGTGCGATGGTGCGTGAGAGCGGGGTGCGCCTCGGGATCCGCCTCGCCCTCTACGCCGTCGGCCACCCGTCGTTCGCCCGCGACCTCGTCGTCACCCGCGGGCGCCGTTACGTGCGGGGCGTGGTGCGCCTGGTGGTCGCGCGGCTCTCTCACGCGCGCGCGTCGTCGGGCCCCTCCACCGATCCCCGCGTCGGTGAGATCACCCACGTCCTCGTGCGCTCGCAGCGCCAGGGCTCGGGAGTCGGACGCGCCCTCCTCGACGCTGCGGTCGCCGCGGGCCGCGCGGCCGGTCTCGACGAACTGGTCCTCGTCACCCCGCCGGACCTCGCCGCCGGCGGCTTCTACCGCCACCTCGGGTGGCGGGCGGACGGGGAGATGACCAGCCGCAGCGGCGAGGCCTTCGTTCGGTACCGCTACCTCCTGGACGAGGGCGGTCGGGGTGACGGTGGTCGAGGTGAGGGCGGTCGGGGCGACGGTGGGAACCGGCCGGGGCCCCGGTAGGCGCGCACCGCCTCGCGGGCCCGCTGACGGCGCAGGGCGCGACGGCGTCGCGCGACGAGGCCGATCACGATGAGCCCGATCAGAATCGTGAGGGCGACCGCCACGAGGAGGCGCGCGGTCGCGTTCGAACCCGCGCGATGGTGGACGGGGTGCGCGCGGCGCGAGGGGATCGTCGTGGTCGTGGTCGTCGTCGTGGTCGCCGGGGCGCTCCCCTCGGCGAGGACCCGCTCGGCGGTGACGGCGGCGGGGCAACCGGGAGTGGGGGTCGCGGCCACGAGCGGAGGCAGGGTCGGCGCCTGGGGCATCCCGAACAGCGTGGTCGAGATGGCGTTGGCCATGACCGTCTGACCGGCGGTGTTGGGGTGGAGGTTGTCGACGGTGTAGTAGGGGGCGAAGGGTGTCGTGGGCCGGCACGCACCGTTGTAGACGTCACCCATCACCGCCGCGAGGTCGATGGTCCCGTCGAAGCCCGAGCTCGGCGAGAGGATCCACGCGTTCACGGCGTCCATGGTCGCCTGGTCCGAGGGGGTCCACGCTTCGGGCTCCTCGCCGTTGCCCCCGACAAAGGTGGCCCGTGGGAGAAGGGTGACACCGAAGATCTTGAGGCCGTGGGCGTGGGCCCGGTCGATGAGGGCCCGGAGTGCGGCCTCGATCCGCGGGGCGGTGCCGTAGGGCGCGATCGGGTGGGCCAGGTTCGACCCGCCGGCCCCGAACCAGATGTCGTTGGTCCCGAGGAAGACGACGACGTCGCGCACGCCCGGGAGGGCCAGCGCGTCCGGGCCGAAGCGGGTGACGCCCGGGAGGCCCCCGTCGAGCTCGGCGAAGGTGGTCCCCCGGGGGAACACCGACACGGTGTTGCCCGCGATCCCCTCGTCCACGACCGCGAGCTGCTCGCTCGGGGCGAGGCGGCCGATGCGGCGCTGCAGCAGGGTCGGCCAGCTGAGCCCGGCGTTGTTGAACCCCTCGGTGATCGAGTCGCCGAAGGCCACGACCGTCCCGCGGGCCGACGAGCCCGAGACCGCGATCGCCGAGAGCCAGCGCATGTTGAAGTCCCCGTAGACGAAGGGGGTCGCCGCGGGATCGGAGGTGAGGTTCCCCGCGCCGTTGCGGGTCCCGTAGGAGTCGACGTGACCGACACAGCAGTTGTGGATGCTCACCGTCGCCGCGCCCGAGACCGACAGGCTGATCGCCAGGGTCTCGCCGGCGTGCACCGTCATGGCGATGGGGTCGCTCATCACCCGCGCGCCGGCCGGGATGGTCACCGAGGGTTGCCCCGCGAAGGTCACGGGCACGATCGAGCCCGGCACGACGGCGGCCCCGCTCTGCTCGACGCCCACCGTGACGGCGTCGAACGTGGTCGGACTGAGGCTCCAGGTGTTCGAGAGCTGGAGCTTGACCGCGCGACCGCCGACCGCGACCCGAGCGAGGTCGCGGAAGGTCGCGTCGACCGCCGGGAGGGGCTTGAGGTCGCGCTCGGTGAAGTAGTAGTCCATCGGCGAGGTCCACGTGGTGAGCCAGTTCGCCGCGGTCGCCGTCGGGGTGGTCGTCGAACTCGTCGCCGGCGCGACGCTCGTGGTCGTGGTGGACGTCGTCGTCGGGGAGGCCCCGAGCGCCGAGACCAGGACGACCACGGTCGCCGCGATGATGGCCACCGGCGCGAGGAGTGCCCGGACGGCCCGGATTACCGGCGAGCGCCGACGAGGACCCATCGGCTAGGCGTGCTCGAAGGGGTGAGCCGCGAGCGGACCGCGCGGGGCCGTGCGGGGGGCACGGCGGGGGGACGTCACGAGAGCGGCGACGGTCCTCGACGCGGTGGGGCGGGCTGTGCAAAACGAGTTGGTTATGCCCCCATGTTAAGTGATGGGCCGGGCGATCCAGGGTGTGGTGAGCTCGAGAGGACGTGGCGTCCGAGGGGTGGGCGAACGGGGCTAGCGCGTGGCCGACGGCGCGCGACGCAGCTGGCGCAGGCGCACCCGGCCCCCGGTACGCAGCACCGCGCGACGGTAGATCCGTGCGGCGTAGACCGCGACGACCACGGTGGAGGCGAGACTCACGAGCACCGAGAGCACGAACTGCCACCACGCCGCCTGACCGAAGCCGACGAGGGCCGGCATGGCGAAGGGTGCCGTGGGTGGGAGGTACGCGAGGACCCTGAGCAGCGTCGACGGGCTGCCCGAGCTCACCCCGACGAGCGAGGTGATGTAGCCCAGGATGAGGGGGAGACTGAGGGGCAGGGCCATGCTCTGGACCTGGTCCTGGCGCTCGCCGAGTGAGCCGGCCGCGGCGTAGACCCAGCTGTAGAAGGCGTAGCCGAGGACGAGCCACAACAGCGTCGCGGCGGCCACGAGGGGGGCGGCCCCGTGCACGAAGCTCGAACCCACCGCCCGGCCCAGGATGAGGGCGAAGACGACGAGCGCGGCGGCCTGGGCCATGGCGACCGAGCCGATGCCGAGCACCTTGCCCGCGAGGAGCTGCAGCGGACGGACCGTCGCGAGGAGGACCTCGACGACGCGGCTGGCCTTCTCCTCCATGACGCCCATGAGCGTCCAGGTGAGGTACTGGGTGAGGACGATGAAGTTGAGGATGACCCCGAGGAGGGCCGTCGTCTCCGAGGCGGTCGTGGGCCGCTTGGCCGGTACCAGGCTCTCCACCGCGAGGGGCTTGGCCCCGGCGAGGATGGCCACCTGGCTCGCCGTCAGCCCGGCCCGCGCGTACGCCCCCCGCGCGCCGAGACCGAGTGCGACCTCGCGAACGAAGGCGGCCCGGGCCGAGGTGTCGGTGCTCGAGAGGGCCTTGTCCACCAGGACCGCGCGCGTGGGGTCGACCACGACGTCGAGCGTGCCGGCGCGCAGCGCGGTGCGCGCCGCGGTGAGACCCGGCTCGGTGACCAGGCGGACCGTGAGCCCGACCCGGTGGGCCGCGGCGCGCAGGCCGGCGTCGAGGGTCGCCGAGCCGTCGACCACCCCGACGGTCGCCCGGGGCGGGCCCGCCGTGCGCAGGGTGGGGATGACGATGATGGCGGCGACGGCGAGAAAGAGCAGCGCGGTCACGACGCGAAAGACCCGCCCGCGGAGCCGCTCACGGATCTCCCGACCTGCGACCAGGCCCGTCTCGCCGAAGGGGTTGCGCCGGTCCCGGGGGACCCGGGGGACGGGAGCCCGCGTTCCCGTTCCCCGGCGGTGGCGCCAGAGGCGACCGGCGACCACGACGACGAGCACCGCGGCGACGATCCAGAGGTGTCTCACGAGCCGACCGACTCTCGGAACACCTCGGAGAGGCGACGGCGCTCGAAGTCGAACTTGGTGACCCGTCCGGCGGCGCGGGCCGCGTCGAGGACGACGTCGCTCGAGGTCGACCCGAGGACGAGGCGCACCTCGCCCCCCGCGACCTCCGAGACGCTGACCCCGTCGAGACGGCGGGCCCAGGTCCCGTCGCGGTCGCCCTCGACCCGCACGGCGAGGCGCTGGGCTCCGGCCGTGGTGAGGTCGTCGACGCTCCCGCTCGCCACGAGGCGACCGCGGTCGATGATCGTGACCGACTCGCACAGATCCTCGACCTGGTCGAGCTGATGGCTGGAGAAGAGCACGCAGCGCCCGCTGCGGGCCTGCTCGAGCAGGACCTGGCCGATGACGTCGATGCCCGTGGGGTCGAGTCCCGCCAGGGGCTCGTCGAGGAGCAGGACCTCTGGGTCGTGCACCAGTGCCGCGGCCAGCTGGACGCGCTGCTGGTTGCCGTGGGAGAGCGACTCCACCTTGTCGCCGGCCCGGTCGGCTACCTCGAGGCGCTCGAGCCAGCGTCCGGTGGCCGCGGCGGCGTCGCGCGCGCTCATGCCGTGGAGGCGCCCGAGGTAGGTGAGCTCCTCGGCGATCAGCATGCTCGGATACAGGCCGCGCTCTTCGGGCATGTAGCCGAAGCGACGGCGAACCTCGGACCCGATCGGACGACCGTTCCAGCGCACGGTGCCGGCGTCGAGGTCGGTGAGTCCGAAGACGGCACGCATGGTGGTCGTCTTGCCCGCGCCGTTGGGGCCGAGGAAGCCGACCACCTGGCCCGACGGGACGCTGAAGGAGAGGTCGTCGAGGGCCGTCAGCGCGCCGAAGCGCCGGGTCAGGCCGACGAGTTCGAGTCCGACCGCGGGCCGACTGCTCGGGGGTGGGGTCGTGTCAATCCCCCTGTGCTAGCACGCGCGCGGGGGACCGACGACGTCCGACCTGCTCGCGAGCCGACGGCGGCGACCTCTAGAACCGCCAGCCGGCGGCGTAGGGCGTGACCCAGAGCGCGGCGAGCAGCCCCGCGACGAGGCTGACGGATAGGACCCACTGGCGCGTTGAGGCGCCGCGCACCTGGCGGCGGGTGCGCCGGACCCAGTCGCGCGGCGCGAGGGAGAGCGTGTCGGCGAGGTGACCGAGCACGTGGATCGCCGTCACCCCGAACCACGCAACGAAGACCAGGCGGTGCCACTGGAGCAGGGCGGGGCGCAGCGAGACCGGCGCTCCCACGACGAGCAAGACACCGGTCGCGAACAGGGCCACGGTGAGGACCACGAGAACGGGTCCGAGCAGGCGCAACACGGCCGGCGGCGGACCGCGGCGCCGGTACGCGGGGTTACCGGCGTAGTAGCGCGCGAAGCGCCAGCTCGTCGAGGCGATCTTGGCCAGCACCGGCGGGATGAGGAGGAGACCGATGAAGACGTGCCAGTGCAAGAGGGAGTGGACGCTCAGGATCGTCAGGCCCTCGACGAAGAGCAGCACGAACACGACGACGGCCACGCCGGCGGTGAGCCGCTCGTTCCCCTCCACCGAGGTCCGACGCGCGGCTCGGGGTCGGGCGTGCCGCGGAGCGGTTCGGCTGGCGGCGCGCTCCCGCGCGGCGGGGACCGGGCGCGTCGGCCAGGCGGTCGTCGCCGCGGGGCGGTCCCCGTCGGCGGGGACCGGGCGCGTGGGCCAGGCGTTCGCCCTCGGGGCGCGGGGACGATCCACCGACACGGTGTAGCGCACCTATCTAAGTGGTGGGTAAGAGTGGACCGTCGAGGGCGCCCGGACGCCACGTCGCCGCGGTTGAGGGCCCGCGGGCGCCCGGTCGCACCGTCCTTAGCGCGGTCTTACCTGGTGTGGCTAGACACGGGTCAGGGACGCGGGCGTTCGAGGAGGACGTGGTGGAGGTGCGCAGGGCGAGACGAGCGGTCGTCGTCCTCGCGACGCTCGCCCTCACGCTCGTGGCGACGTGGGGACCGGGTGGAGTGGCGTCCGCGGGCTCGGCGCGCCCGCGTCATCCCCTGCCGGCGCCGACGAACCTCACGCCCTTCACGGCGCGCTACCCCGGGGGACTCGGCATCTACCGGCCCGTCGGGCGCCGGGTCGACGGCCACCCGGCCCTCTACGTGACCTGGCTGCGACTGCCCGGACACCCCTCGACGGTGGCGGCGGTGGCCTGGATGGACACCCACCTGCTGCGCGCCCAGCTCTACTCGGGGTCGTTGAGCCCCGGCGGGCTCTTCTGGCACCACACCGCGCCGGTGAGCCCGAGTGCGGCGCGTACCCTGGTCGCCGCCTTCAACGGGGGCTTCCTCATGAAGGACGCCCACGGGGGCTACCTCGCCGAGGGTCACCTCGTCGCGCCGCTGGTGCGCGGCGCCGCGTCGCTCGTGATCTACCGCGACGGGTCGGTGAACGTGGGCGCGTGGGGCGTCGACGTGGGGATGACTCCCCGGGTCGTCGCGGTGCGCCAGAACCTGACGCTCCTCGTCGACCACGCACGACCCGTGCCCGGACTCGTCGCGAACGACGTGTCACGCTGGGGATCGTCACTCAACAACGTCGTGGACACCCCTCGCTCCGGATTGGGGGTGACCCGGGACGGGGCCCTCGTCTACGCCGAGGGCCCGATGAGCATCGTTGACCTCGCGCGCGTCTTGGTCCGGGCGGGGGCGGTGCGCGCGATGGCCCTCGACATGAACCCCTTCTGGACGATCTTCGCGTACTACAGCCCCGCGAGCCCGACGGGCCTGGCGGCCCCGGGCAACGGTCACCGCCTCAACTCGACCATGGTCCAGTCACCCGACCGGTTCTTCCAGGCGAGCTACGCGCGGGACTTCGTCACGATGTCCGCCGTCGGTTAGGCCCGGCGCGGGTCTCTCCCGCGCGGCGCGGCACCGCCCGCACCGTGCCGGGGCGATCGAGCGGTCGTGACGTAGGTTCACGGGATGTCCCGTACTCGCGTGAGCCGGCGCGCCCTCCTCGGTGGCGCCCTCGGCGTCGCGGGCGCACTCCTGGCGGCCGAGGGAGCGGCGTCGGCCGCGGAGCTCGAGCGCTACGCGCGGGTGCCCTGGGGCCGCCTGGCCGCCGGGCTCGACGGGCGGCTCGTCCGCCCGGGCCAGGCACGCTATCTCGAGGCCGCGCTCCTCTACAACGCGCGCTTCGCGGACCTGCGTCCGGCGGCGGTCGCCCTCTGTCGAGGCTCGGACGACGTGGCGCGCTGCCTCGACTTCACCCGACGCCACGCCGTCCCCTTCGCCCTGCGCTCGGGCGGTCACAGCTACGGGGGCTACTCGAGTTCGCCGGGACTCGTCGTCGACGTGGGTGCGCTCAACGCGGTCGAGGTGGATCCGCGCCGGCGCGTCGCGAAGGTCGGCGCGGGGACCCAGCTCATCGACCTCTACGACGCCGTCGCCCGCCACGGCCTCCTCGTGCCGGGCGGGACGTGCCCGACCGTGGGGGTCGGGGGGCTCGCGATGGGCGGGGGTGTCGGGGTCCTGGCCCGTCGCTACGGGCTGACCTGCGACCACGTGCTCGGAGCGCGGGCGGTCAGCGCGGCGGGGGACCAGATCGCCGTCGGACCTGAGGCGCACGCCGACCTGTGGTGGGCCCTGCGCGGAGGGGGCGGGGGCAACTTCGCCGCGGTCACCTCCTTTCACCTCTCCCTCGAGCCGGTCCCGCCGCTGGCCCTGTTCTCCCAGCGCTACCCGTGGGACCGGGCGGCGGCCGTCCTCGAGGGGTGGCAGCAGTGGATCGCGACCGAGCCCGACGAGACCTGGTCGAACTGCCAGCTGTTCTCCGAGGGGTCGGCGGGCCTCGTCGTCCAGGTGAACGGCGTCTACTGCGGCTCGAGCGCGGAACTTCGCCGCCGCCTCGATCGGTTGGCGGGGCTCGCCGGTCCGGCGGGCGCGTCGTTCGTCGGGGGCGACGACGTCCTCGAGGCGATGAAGGTCGAGGCGGGGTGCGCGAGCCTCACGATCGCGGCGTGCCACACCGCCGGCCAGTGGCCGGGCGGGGTGCTCGGGCACGCGGCCTACGCGGCCAAGTCGTCCTACGTGGGAACGCCCGAGGGTCGCGAGCGCACCGCCCAGTGGGCGGCGGCCGTCGAGCGGCTCGCTCGCGACGCCCCGGCCCTCGGCGGCGGTGTGGCCTTCGACGGCTACGGCGGGACGGTCAATCGGGTCGCCCCGGACGCGACGGCCTTCGTCCATCGCGACAAGGTGGCGGGCGTCCAGGCGACCTTCTCCTGGGGGACCGGCTCGCCGCCGACCGAGATCGACGCGGGCGCACGGTGGTTGCGCTGGCTCGGCGCCACCGTCATCGACCCGACCGAGGGTGCCTACGTGAACTACATCGACCCGACCCTCACCGACTGGGCTCGCGCCTACTACGGAACCAACCTGGCGCGTCTGTCGAGGGTGAAGGCGCACTACGACCCCTCGGACCGGTTCCGCTTCGCCCAGTCGGTCCCCCTGCCCGCTCAGGGTACCTAGGCGACGTCGAGGCCGTGCGCGCCGAGCGCCGCGACCAGGCGGTCGTGTCCCCGTTCGAGGCTCCAGTGCTCGGCGTGGAGTCCGACCCGTCGCGCCGCCTCGACGTTCTCTGCGACGTCGTCGATGAACAGGACCTCGGCGCCGCGGGCGCCCAGGCGCTCGAGCACGGTCTCGAAGAAGCGCCCGCTGGGCTTGGCGTGGCCGACCTCGTAGGAGTAGAAGCTCCGCTCGAACAGGCGGTCGTAACCGAGGGTGTCGCGCATGTAGGCCGAGCGGTGCATCTCCTGGTTCGTCGCGAGGTGCACGCCGAGCCCCTTGGCGCGCAGCGCGCCGACGAGCGCGACGGAGGTCTCGTCGACGCGCAGGTCGCACCACACCTCGTAGAAGAACCGTTCTGCGGGCACCGCCACGTCGAAGAGCTCGAGGTGGCGTGCGAGCAAGGGGAGGTAGTCGATCGCACCCTCGAGGCACGGCCACTCCTCGCGCCAGGTCAGCTCGAGGAACTCCTCGGTGCGCTCACCGAGGTACGGCCGCACGCGCTCGCGCCACCCGCCGGGCAGCTCCTGGAGCACCCCGTCGGCGTCGAACAGGACGTGGCCGATCGCCATGGCGCGATGCTACGGGGGGCCCGAGCGACACCGTGACCGGGTCGATGGTCCCGGAGGGGGCCTCGGGGAGGGCAAACCTTCACGGAGAGTTCACCCGCGGTTAACCGGGGCCACTGCGCGTTTCACGTCGCGCCCGCGAAACTCGGGTCGTGGACGATCTCCTGCACCCGACCCACGAGGGCCCCGCCGACGTCGCCCCCGCCGAGTCTCCGGCGGTGGTGCGCACGGCCATCGACCTGCTCAACGAGGCGCCGACGGGCCGTTTCCACCGCCGTGCCGTCGTGGTCTCGGGGATGGGCTTCTTCACCGACGCCTACGACCTCTTCGTCATCTCGACGGTCGCCTCGCTCGTGAAGACTCAGTGGGGGCTGACGACCACCGAGGGTAGCTGGGTGACCGGCGCGGCGATCCTCGGCGCGTTCGTCGGGGCGTTCGTCTTCGGTCGGCTCGCCGACGTCTTCGGGCGCAAGACGACCTACGTGACGGTCGCCGCCATCATGATCGTGGGGGCCGTCGCCTCGGCCGCGGCGCCGTCGTTCCTCTGGCTCGTGATCGCGCGCTTCGTCCTCGGCCTGGGCATCGGGGGCGACTACCCGGTGTCGGCCGTGCTCATGAGCGAGTACTCGAATTCGAAGGACCGTGGCCGGCTCGTGGGCCTGGTCTTCTCGATGCAGGCCCTCGGGCTCATCGTGGGGCCCCTCGTGGCCCTGGTGCTGCTCTCGGTCGGCCTCGCGGACTCGGTGGTCTGGCGCCTGCTGCTGGGCCTCGGGGCGGTGCCCGCGGCGGCCGTGATCTACCTGCGCGGGCGTATGCCCGAGTCGCCGCGCTTCGTCCACCACGTCAAGGGCGATCACGAGGCCGCGGCCCGCTCGCTCGTCGACTTCGCCCAGGGCGAGATCGTGGCCGACGGCCCGGTCGCGGCGACGGCGAGTGTGCGAGTGACCTGGCGCCAGTTCATGTCGAGTGGTGCGACCTGGCGACTCATCCTGGGCACGGCGGGCGCGTGGTTCCTCTTCGACTACGCCTACTACGGCAACACCCTCTCGCTGCCGGTCATCCTCTCTCGGGTCGCCCCGACGGGCACGTTGAAGGTCGACCTGCTCTGGTCGCTCGCCATGTTCGTCGTCTTCGCGGTGCCGGGCTACCTGCTGGCGGTGGCGCGCATGGATCGGGTGGGACACCGTCGGCTCCAGTACATCGGTTTCGCGGTGATGGTGCTGTGCTTCGCCGTCCTCGCGGCCGTCCCGGTGCTGACGACGGCGATCGTGCCGTTCGTGCTCATCTTCGGAGTCAGCTACTTCTTCGTCGAGTTCGGTCCGAACACGACGACCTTCGTCCTGCCGTCGGAGGTCTTCCCGGTGAGCCAGCGCACCACCGGTCACGGCATGGCGGCCGGGATCGGCAAACTGGGAGCCTTCGTCGGGGTCTTCATGGTGCCGTCGCTCGACTCGAGCCTGGGGCTGCGTGGCATGCTGGCCGTCGCGGCCGGGGCGGCCGTCTTGGGACTCGCGGTCACCCGGCTGCTGCCCGAGACCAAGGGCCGCACGCTCGAGGAGATCGCCGGGGACGGCGCGGCGTAGGCTCCACCCCATGGGGCTGCGGGTCCAAAACATCTCGTTCGACAGCGCCAACCCGGCGGTGCTCGCGCGCTTCTGGTCCGAGGCCCTCGGCTGGCGGGTGACCTACGAGGAGGACGACGAGGTGGTCCTCGAGCCGCCCGCGGGATCCCCCGAGGAAGGGGTCGTCCCCGACCTCCTCTTCCTCCCCGTGCCCGAGGGCAAGGTGGTGAAGAACCGGGTGCACCTCGACCTGCGCCCCGCCGACCGGGACGGCGAGGTGGCCCGCCTCGAGGCGCTCGGGGCCCTGCGCGTCGACGTCGGTCAGGACGATTCGGTGACCTGGGTCGTGATGGCCGATCCCGAGGGGAACGAGTTCTGCGTGCTGCGCGCGCTCGCGCCCGGTGAGTCCTAGGGGCGCAGGAACTCGAGGTTCACCCAGATGGCCTCGACCGGCTCGTCACCGATGTTGGCGAGGCGGTGGGGCCGACTGGAGTCGAAGGAGATCGAGTCGCCCGCGCGCAGCACGTGGGTGTGGAAGCCCAGGGTCACCTCGAGGGTCCCCTTCATCACGTAGCCGTACTCCGTTCCCGCGTGGCGGATGAGGCGCTCGTCGAGCGTTGAGCTGCCACCAACGTCGTAGCGCACGAACATGAAGTCGGTCTTGTCGTGGCGGGCGGTGAGCGACTCCCAGGTCACCCCGGAGTCGAGCACCAGCACTCGGCGCTCGTCGGGGTGCACGACGGGGGAGTCGCCGTTGTCGGAGCCGGGTTCGACGCTGCGGGCGGTGTCCGCTCCGTCGCGCCACTCGTTGTGGGAGGCGTCGGTGCCCGAGGTGTGATCCCGGGGTGGGTCTCCGGCGGCGAACAGCTCGTCGAGGGAGAGGTCGAGGGCCGCGCAGATCGAGTAGAAGGTCGCCACGGACGGCTGGGCCTTGCCCGTCTCGAGTTGGGAGATGAACGACGCCGAGACGTCGAGGTCACGGGCGAACTGGCGCAAGGAGATACCGAGCGCCTCGCGTCGGGCCCGCAGCCGGGCCCCCACGACGCCCGAGGCGAGCCGGTTGGTCGGGGCGAGCGGGTCCTTCGCGCCAGTGCGCGTTCGGCCGTCCGTGGCGGGAGCCCCGGGCCCCGTGGCCGATCGAGGGCGCCGCGGGGCGGCGGACCTCTTCGCTGTCGCCATGTCAGGTCCTTCCTCGCTCACGTGCCGCCGCGACCGCCCACACTACCGGCGCTCGTCACCCCTCCAACTTGGCGGCGAGGTGCTCCCACTCGCGGCTGAAGCGATACGAGTGGCGCGCCGGCGGCTGAGGCGCCTGGACCTCGATCCAGCGCACCAGCTCGTCCCCGCGATTCTCGAAGCCGTGGTCGGCCCCGACCCCGCACCACAGGACGTCGCCCGGGCCGAAGGCGATCTCCTCACCGTCGACGAGCGCGTGGACTCGCCCGAGCAAGAAGACGTAGGCCTCCTCGAAGGGGTGGTCGTGGGGGTGGGCGATCGCCGTGGGTTGGTAGTCGACCATGAACAGGGTGTGGAGTTGGGCACCGGTGTTCTGGTCGAGGAGCATCTTCACCCCGATCCCGCTGTAGGCGAGCAGGGCCGTGGCCATCGAGGGCGAGACGGTAGGCGCGTTGACGTCGGAGCCCCCGGCCAGTCGTGTCAGGTCCATTGAGGAGGCGTCGAAGCGCACGGCGTTGCGATTGCGCGGGTCGCGCATGTCCGGCACCACCAGCCCGTCTCCGGCGAGGGTCGCGCCCGTGAAGAAGGTGTCGCGACGTCGCCCGTCGTCGATCTCCCCGGGGGCGGCCATCTGCAGCCAACGCGCCGGGCCGTCCAGCGCCGAGACGGCGTAAGCCCCGCCGACGGGTAGCACCACGGCGTGATCGGGGCCGAGGTGGGTGGTCTGGCCGAGTGTCGTCACCGCGAGGGTGCCCTCTAGGACGTAGACGCTGGTCTCGTGGGAGTGCACGACGGGGTCGATCGACCCGTCGGCGTCAAGGTGGCCGACCGACAGCGTGAGGTGCGCCGAACCGGTGGTCCGGCTGAAGAGCACCTGGCGCCGAAACCCGCGCGAGTGGCCGCGGTACTGCGCCGGCGTCTCGGCCAGGCGGGCGTCGATGTGGGTGGTTGCGTACACGGCTACTTCCTGAGCCACCCGCCGTCGACGGCCAGGTTCACGCCGTTCACACCCTGGTTGTCGAGGAGAAACTCGACGGCGTCGACGATCTCACCCATCGTGACGAGCCGGCCCAGGGGCGTACGGCTCACGATCCCGGAGTTGTCCTTGTCCTCCCAGTACGGACTGTCGCCGACGATTCCGGGGTGGACGGCGTTGACGCGCACCGGCGCGAGCTCGCACGAGAGGGAGTGCACCATTCCCACGACGCCGCCGTTCACCGTCGACACGGTGGTTGAGCCGGGGTACGGACGCTCCAGGGCGAGGCCGCCGAAGAGCACGACCGACGCCTCGGGACCGAAACGGTCGAGGCACTGGTGGATGGCCTCGGTGTAGCCCACCAACTTGAGGGTCACGAGGCGCAGGGCGCGCTCCACCGAGTACTCCTTGATGGAGTTGGCGTCACGCTCGATGGCCCCGATGACGAGGTCGTCGACCCGGGGCACCGCGGCGAGCGCCGCGCCGAGGGACGCCGGCTCGGCGAGGTCGAGGGCGAGCGGGTGGGTGTCCCCCCCGACCTCGGCGACCACGCGCTGGGCGCTCTCCATCGTGCGTCCGGAGAGGTAGACCGTGGACCCCTGGGCGACGAGCGACCTCACGAGCTCTCGGCCGATGCCCTGGGTCCCTCCGAGCACGACGGCGACGCGTCCCGACCTGTCTCTGGCCATTCCATCCCCCTAACGTTCAGTGAAATTGAACATATCGCACCGGGGTGGCCCTACGCGAGGGGGCGGTAGCGGGTGAAACAGCCCTGTACCGCCCGGCGCGGAGATCCGGGGGCGACATCGGCGGCCCACTCGGTAGCCGAACCGTACAGTCCTCATTGACAGCACTTAACACGGTGGTACGCTGCGCGCCACACCACTCGTGGGGGGAGGGGACGTGACTGGTCCGGTCAATTCTCGTGGGGAGTCGCTCGAGCGCGGACGCCCCGTCGTCATTCGCAACGCCACCGTCGTCACGATGGACGCACGGCACCAGGTCCTCGGCGGCAGCGACGTCCTGGTCGTCGACGGCGCGATCGCCGGGGTGGGGCCCGGACTCGTCGCGCCCGCCGGCGCGCTCGAGATCGACGGCTCCGACGGCATCGTCATGCCGGGCATGGTCGACACGCACCGCCACATGTGGCAGACGGCCATGCGCGGCTACGGCGCGGACTGGACGCTATCGCAGTACTTCGTCTGGTACTACCTCGAGCACGGCCGGAACTTCCGGCCCCAGGACATCTACGCGGGCAACCTGCTCAGCGCCCTCGAGGCCCTCGACGCCGGGGTGACGACCTCGGTCGATTGGTCCCACGGGCTGCAGACCGTCGAGCACGCCGACGCCGCCGTCGACGCTCTCGAGGCGACGCCCGGGCGGTTCGTTCTCGCCTACGGGAACATCCAGCAGGGCCCCTGGGAGTGGACGGCGAGTCCCGAGTTCCGGCGTTTCTACGCGCGTCGCTTCGACGGTAAGGGGGACATGCTGGGCTTCCAGATCGCCTTCGACGTGACCGGGGACCCGGAGTTCCCCGAGCGAGCCGCCTTCGCGGTGGCGAAGGACCTCGGGGTGACCGTCACCACCCACGCCGGGGTGTGGGGAGCCACGGGAGACACCTCCATCCAGCTCATGCACGACAACGGCTGTATGGACGACAAGGTCATCTTCGTCCACGCGAGCAGCCTCTCGGAAGACTCGTATCACCGTATCGCCGCCTCGGGCGGGCACGCGTCGGTATCGACCGAGAGCGAGCAGAGCGCCGGCCAGGGCTACCCCTCGTCGTGGCGGCTGCGCCAGTTCGACATCCCGATCTCACTCAGTCACGACACGACCGTGTGGTGGAGCGCAGACCTCTTCACCGCGATGCGCACCACCGTCGGTGCCGACCGCTCACGCCAGCACCACGAGGCGCACCAGACCGGCGACACCGTGACGAACCTCGACCTGCGCTGTGAGGAGGTCGTCGACTGGGCGACGATGGGGGGCGCCCGCGCCCTCGACCTCGACGGCGTCATCGGCTCGATCGAGGTGGGCAAGCGCGCCGACCTCGTGCTGTTGAAGAACGACTACTCGCCGGTGATGTTCCCGATCGTGAACCCCTACGGCCACGTCGTGATGCAGGCCCAGCGCAACGAGGTCCACACGGTGCTCGTCGACGGCAACGTCGTCAAGTCCGAGGGTCGCCTCGTCGGGGTGGACCTCGCCCACGTGCGCGACACGGTCGCCCAGACGGTCGAGTACCTGACCGACACCCTCGGCCCCGAGGCCTGGCAGGGGGGCATGCACCCCGAGGTCCCCGAGCGGCAGAAGCGCGAGAACCCCTACCAGTATACGAAGAAGTAGGACGTCGGCCGAGCGGCGTCGGGCCCGCGGGTGCCGGTCCGCTGAAGTGTTCACTATAGGTTGACATGTTCAATGAACATGGCTACTGTCACTGCCCAAGGCAGTACGCCCGGGGCGGCTGCGGGTCGGGGGGAGCGAGTCGGCGAGCCCCACGTTCCGTGGGAGCGACGGGAGCATCAGCGTCGAGGGCACAGTGCGCTCGGTCACTCAAGGGGGGAATCCATGGTTAGAAGCAGTTGGCGTCGCGGCGTGGTCGCGACGACGGGCGCGATACTCGCGTTGGCCTCGGTCGGCGTCGGGTTCGCAACGACGGCCCAAGCCGCGACCAAGCACAAGGCGCCCAAGCACATCCGGGTGGCGTACCTGTCCTACGCCGTGGCGAACAGTTACGACGCGCCGATGCTGGCCGCCGCGAAGGCCGTCGCCGCGGCCGACGGCGTCGCGGTGACGGTGTTCGACGCGAACAACTCCTACACGACCCAGGTCGCCCAGCTCCAGGACGTGATCAACTCGGGTCAGTACCAGGGCGTGATCACCCAGCCGATCTACGGGGCCGCCCTCGTGCCGGCCGTGAAGAAGGCGATCGCCAAGCACATCAAGGTCGTCAACATCGACCAGATCCTGGGCTCGAACTACGCGAGCGACGGCATCGAGGTGAAGGGTCTATCGGCCAACGTGGTCTTCTTCCCTTCGAAGATCGGTAGCCAGTTGGCCCAACTGACGCTTCAGGCCTGCGGGTCGGCGTCGCCGTGCAAGGTGGGCCTCGTGCACAACTTCGAGGGCTACGAGCCGGACTCGGAGATCACGAAGACCTTCACCGCCGGGCTGGGCTCGAAGGCCACGATCGTCGATCAGGTGGACGGCCAGTACAACCAAGCGACCGCACTCACCCAGGTCCAGGACATGCTGGTGGCCAACCCCGACGTCAACGTGATCGTCGGATCGGACCAGGACTGTGAGGGGGCTCAGGCGGCGCTCGCGGCGGCCAAGAACACCACGACCAAGCTCGTCTGCTACGGCGCCAGCGCGGCCGGACTCGCCGGCGTGAAGAGCGGTGCGTGGTTCGCCGACGTCGCCCAGGCGCCGGCCTCGGAGGGCCAGTTGGGCATGATCGCGCTCATCAAGGCGATCCGTACGGGCAAGAACTCCGGGGTCATCAACCCCGTGGCGAAGCTGCCCGACAACGGAGTCCTCACCAAGTCGACGGTCAGCAAGTTCACGGCGCAGTGGCCGGGTTGATCGCCCGTCCCTAACCCGTAGCTGACGTGACCACCGGCGCGTTCGAGGACACCCCCCCGGTTGCGCGGACCCCCGGCGACGACCTGGTCGTCGCCGGGGTGTCCAAGCGCTTCGGGGGCGTCCCGGCCCTCACGGACGTGTCACTGACGGTTCGCGCCGGCACCGTGCACGCCCTGGTCGGCGAGAACGGCGCGGGCAAGTCGACCCTGGGCAAGATCATCTCGGGGGTCATGACGCCCGACGAGGGTTCGGTCCACCTCGGTGGGGTGACGCTCTCGCTGCGCTCGCCGCGCGACGCCTTGGCCAAGGGGATCGTCACGATCGCCCAGGAGTTGGCCATCGTCCCCGGGCTGACGGTCGCCGAGAACGTGTACCTGGGCGCCGAGACTCATCGCGCGGGTTTCGTTCGACGGGGTGAGGCGCGTCGCCGCTTCCGTGAGCTGGCGGACCGGGTGGGTTTCCGGCTCTCGCCGGACTGGCTCGCGGGTCAGCTCACGACGGCCGACCAGCAGAAGGTCGAGATCATGCGGGCGCTCAGTCGCGACGCGTCGATCGTCATCATGGACGAGCCCACGGCTGCCCTGGCGGAGCACGAGACGGCGGCGCTGCACGCGATCATCCGGTCCCTCGCGCGCGAGGGCAAGTCGGTGATTCTGGTCTCGCACTTCCTCTCGGAGGTCCTGGCCCTGGCCGACGAGATCACGACCCTGCGTGACGGTCGGGTCATCCGCACGGTCGCGGCGGCCGACGCCACCGAAGAGACGCTGATCGAGGGCATGCTCGGGCGCTCGTTGGGGGCGGCCTTCCCGGACAAGACCCCGCCGCCGGCGCAGGCCGAAGTCGTGCTTCGCGTCGAGGGGCTGGTGGCGCCGGGGGTGCGCGACTGCTCGCTCGAGGTTCACCGAGGCGAGATCGTGGGCATCGCCGGCCTCGTCGGGGCGGGGCGGTCCGAACTCGCGCGCGCCGTCTTCCGTGACGTCCGGGCCCAGCGCGGCACGGTGCACCTCGCGGGAGCGAACCTGTCGGGCCGGGGCCCGTACCACTCGCTCCGGCGCGGACTCGCCCTCATCCCCGAGTCGCGCAAGGAGATGGGCTTGCTCGTGGGACGCTCGGTGAAGGAGAACGTGTCGCTCTCGCGCCTCGACTTAGTCAGCCGATTCGGCTGGGTGTCCGGTGCGCGCGAGCGCCGGGCCGTCGCCTCGCTGCTGGAGCGCACCACGGTCAAGGCGGCCAGCCTGCGCCAGCCGGTCGCGATGCTCTCGGGCGGCAACCAGCAGAAGATCCTCTTCGCCCGTGCCGTGATGTGCGGCCCGCGCGTGCTCATCGCCGACGAGCCGACCCGGGGCGTGGACGTCGGCTCGAAGCGGGCGATCTACGACCTCATCGTCGAGATGGCGCGCGAGGGCATGGGGGTGGTGGTGATCTCCTCGGAACTCGAGGAGGTCCTCGGCCTCGCCCACCGCGTCCTGGTGATGCGCCAGGGACGGATCGTGGCTGAATTCACGGGCCACGCGATGAACCAGCAGGCGGTCCTGGCGGCCGCCTTCTCCGAGACGAGTGAACACCAAGGAGTGCGATGACCGCGACCGACCAGCTCGAGACGCCCCTCGAGGACGGGGACGGAGGCGCGGACGGGTCCATGGTCCGCCTCCTCAAGTCATGGCGGCTCGCGGGAATCTTCATCCCCTTCGTGATCCTCTTCGTCGTCCTATCGATCGCGAGCGGGCCGTTCTTACACACCGCGAACCTGGTCAACATCCTCGACCAGCAGGCGTCGTACCTCGACATCGCCGCCGCGGGCACCCTGGTGCTCGTCGCCGGAGGTATCGACCTATCGGTGGGCGCGACGTACGGGCTCACGACGGTGATCGCGGGCGAACTGGCCCTCCACGGCCAGCCGGTACTCGCGATAGTGGTCGCCGTCGCCGCCGGGCTCGTGGTGGGCCTGGTCAACGGCCTCATCGTCACGGTCCTGAGGATCAATCCCCTCATCGCGACGTTGGCGACCTCGTTCGTGATCGCCGGCGCGGCGCTCAAGGTCACGAGCGGGAACCTCGTGGTCCTCTCCGCGACGTCGAGCTTCTTCAAGTTCGCCAACGCCCAGTTCCTTTCCATTCCGAGCGCCGTGTGGATGTCGGCGGCCTTCATCGCGGTCCTCGCCCTGCTGCTCGCCCGCACGACCTTCGGTCGCCACGTCGTGGCCGCGGGGGGCAACGCGGAGGCGGCCCGGCTGGCCGGCGTGCGGGTCAACCTGATCCGGGTGGTCACCTTTGTCATCTCCGGGGGGGCGGCCGGACTTGGCGGCGTGATCGACACCTCGCGCCTGCTCTCGGCCCAGGCGGGCAGCGGGGGGAGCCCGCTGGCCTTCACCGTGCTGGCGGGCATCGTGGTGGGCGGCACCTCGATCGCGGGCGGTGAGGGCTCGGTCGTGCGCACGGCTATCGGGGTACTGTTCATCGCCCTCATCGGCAACGGCTTCAACCTGCTCGGTGTCGACCCGCTCTACCAGCAGATCGTGCTCGGTCTGCTCCTCATCGCCGCGGTGGCCCTCGACGTCTGGGCCCGTCGGCGCCGTCGATAACGTCGCGTCACCAAGGAGGACACATGGGGATCCACACCTACGGCTCCAACGCCGTCGACTGGGAGGCGCGCGTCGACATGCCGCGCCTGCGCGAGGAGCGACTCGCGAGGCTCAACGCCGCCCTCGAGGCGAGTGACCTGGGGGCGCTGCTGACCTTCGACTTCCACAACATCCGCTACATGACCGGGACCCACATCGGGACCTGGGCGATGGACAAGCTCATCCGCTTCGCCCTCTTGCCGCGCGGGGGAAAGCCGGTCGTTTGGGACTTCGGTTCGGCGGCCCGCCACCACCAGCTCTACAACCCGTGGCTGACGGGTGCCCAGGTCGGACCCGACGGGACCGTACGGCCCTACGAGGGCGCGCGCGCCGGGATCTCCACGCTGCGCGGCGCGATTCCCCCGGCCGCCGACCGCGCCGGCACGGTGGCCGAGAAGATCAAGGAGGTCCTGGCGGAGTTCGGCCTCGAGAACGAGCCCATCGGGGTGGACATCATCGAGATGCCGGTCCTGGCCGCCTTCGCCCGCGAGGGGATGACCCTCGTCGACGGCCAGCAGGTCTTCTTAGAGGCGCGCCGCATCAAGTCGGCCGACGAGATCTCGCTGCTCACCTACGCGGCCTCGATGGTCGACACGGCCTACGAAGAGCTCTACGGCTTCTTGCGTCCTGGCGTGAAGGAGAACGAGTGCGTGGGGTTGGTCAACAAGGTCCTCTACGACCTCGGCAGCGAGCACGTCGAGGGTGTCAACGCGATCTCGGGCGAGCGCTGCTCCCCTCATCCTCACGTCTACTCCGACCGGCTCATCCGTCCGGGCGACCCCGCCTTCTTCGACATCCTGCACTCGTTCAACGGCTACCGCACCTGCTACTACCGCACCTTCGCCGTCGGGAGCGCGTCGCGGGCCCAGCGTGACGCCTACGTGAAGTGTCGCGAGCTGATCGACGTGGCGATCGCGATGGTCAAGCCCGGGGTCACGACGGCGGACGTGGTCGCCACGTGGCCGCGGGCCGAGGAGTTCGGTTTCCCCGGCGAGGAGGCGGCGTTCGGCCTGCAGTACGGCCACGGAGTGGGGCTCTCGATCTGGGAGCGGCCGATCTTTAGCCGGATGGTCTCGCTCGAGCACCCCGAGACGCTCGAAGAGGGGATGGTCTTCGCCCTGGAGACCTACTGGCCGGCCGCCGACGGCTGGTCGGCCGCGCGCATCGAGGAGGAGGTGGTCGTCACGGCGACCGGGTGCGAGGTGATCACCAAGTTCCCCGCCGAGGAGCTACTCGTGGCCGGTCGGCGCTACTTCAGCGCGGGCGGGCCGGTCACGGGTCTGCGCGAGAGCCAGTCCCATCTCAACACGGCCGCCGGTCGGGCGGGGGCGTAGGACCACTCGCGCGCGGTGGTGGCTAGCCTGCGCCCGAGGGGGTGTCGTGGCGCGAGTGCGGGGTCGGGCGTTGGTGGGTGCGCTGGTGGCGCTCGTGGTGGGCCTCGGGGCCTCGCCGGCGGGGGCGTCACCGGCGCCCTGGCGCACGGCGAGCCCCCTGGCCGGCATCGCCGGACTGAACGCGGGCGGCTACGCCCAGGTCAGCGCCCTGTCGTGTCCGTCGTCGGGGGCCTGCGTGGGCGTCGGTGGCTACAGCGTCTCCAAGAGCGTCACCGAGGCGTTCGTCGCGAGTGAGTCGGGCGGCGTCTGGGGCCGGGCGCTGAGCCTGCCGGGCTTCGCCGCCCTCAACGTCGGTGGACAGCTCGGCTCGTCGCTCTCGGTCTCGTGCCCCGTGGCCGGTGCGTGCGTGGTTGGGGGCAGTTACGCCGACGCCGCCGACGTGCCCCACGCGTTCCTCGCCAGTGAGTCGGGCGGCGTCTGGGGCGACGCCGCGGAGGTGCCCGGGATCGCCGCGCTCAGCTCGAGCGCGATGGCGAGCGCCGTTACCAGCGTGTCGTGCTCGGCGCCCGGCCAGTGCGCGGCCGGGGGCATCGTGGCGCTCTCGGCGAGCGACGTGGAGCCCTGGGTCGCCCTCGAGTCGGGCGGCGTCTGGGGCGACGCCGCGGAGGTGCCCGGGATGACCTCGCTCGACGTCGGCCAACAGGCGAGCGTCTTTTCGCTCTCGTGCGCGAGCGGCGGCTGCGCGGCCGCGGGCCAGTACACCGACGCCAACGGTGCCACCCAGGTCTTCGTCGTCGCCGAGTCCGACGGCGTCTGGTCCAGCGCCCAGCCCGTGCCCGGCCCGAGCGGGAACGTCACGCCCGGCCAGCCCCTGCCGCCCTCGATCGCCTGCCCCAGCGCGGGCGCGTGCAGCCTCGTCTACGACCTGAACGACGTGGCCGGAGTGGAGCAGGCCTACGTCGACACCGAGTCGGGCGGCGTCTGGGCCACGGCCACCCCCGTGAGCGGGGTGAACACCGCCGCGGTCGGGGCGGTCCTGCTCGCCCTGTCGTGCGCCGCGCCGGGCCAGTGCGCGGCCGTGGGCGCCTACGGCGACGGCCAGAAGAACGCCCAGGCGATGGTGGTCGACGAGGTCGCCGGCGCCTGGGGCCCGGCGATCGAGCTCCCGGACTCGGGGTCCCTCAACGCCGGCGGGGGCGCCGTCCTCCAGAGCGTCGACTGCTACGGCGTGGGCGCGTGCGTCGCCGGGGGCGTCTACACCGACGCCACGGGCTTCGCCCAGGCCCTGGTCGCCGGCGCGTCGGGCGGCGTCTGGGGTCCGGCCGAGGAGTTGCCGGGCTCGGCCGCGCTCAACGTCGGTGGTGACGGCGACCTGTCGGCCCTGTCGTGCACGGCGGCCGGCGGCTGCGCGGCCGGGGGCTACTTCTCCGACGGCGCCCGCCACTACCAGGTCCTCGTCGACGCGACCGCGCCGCTCGTCGCGCCCTCGGCCCCCGTCGTCGCCCTGCGCGGGGTCGGCCCGCACACGGTCCGTCTCGCGGTCAGCGCGGAGAGCGCGAGCGCGCCGGCGAGCGCGGTGGAGTACGCCCTCGACGGGGGGTCGTGGCGCCGTGGGAGGGCACCCGCCGGCGACCTCGTCATCGCGGGATTGCACCCCACGACCACGTACCGCATCGCCGTGCGCCTGGTCGACGCCCGCGGTCCCGGACCCTCGCGTCGGCTCACGATCCGTACGCGCTGAGCATCCCCGCGGGGTGGGGCCGTCCCGGCCAGAATGGGGTGGACCGGGGCGACCCGGTGGTGGAGGTTCCGTGGGCACAGGGCAGTCCGCGCGCGTGGCGCGCAACGGGGGCGAGCGCGTGCTGGTCGGCACGTACGTGCGTGAGCTCCTTCTCCGGGCGAGCCGGGAGATAGAAGAGGCCGCCGCCCGGGCCCGCGAGAGCGGCTCGGCAGACGCCTACGACCCCGAGTTGACCCGACTGCTGCGGGTGTCCCTCCGACGGGTGCGCTACCAGCTGGCGGCCCTGAGCGCCGTCGAGCCCGCCCTGAAGACCCGGGGCGTGCGCCGGCGCCTGGCCGAGATCAGTGAGCCCTTCGGGGCCCTGCGCGACGCGCAGGTCCTCGAGGACGCCGTGCGCGACGCCCTCGGCGGGCGCCGCCGTCGTGGCGCGGGCCAGAAGATCATGAGGCGGGCGCGACGCCAGCGTCGGCGCTGTGAGCGCCCCGTGCGCCGGGCCCTCGACGCCGGGGCGTCGATCACGGCCCTCACCGTGCTCGACGACTACCGGCGCGGGTTGCCCTTCCAGATCTGGTTGCTCGGTGACGCCGAGCCCCTGGCGCGCAGGGCGCTCGCGGCCACCTGGCGCGATCTGACGCGCGCGGCCAAGCGCGCCAAGGAGCGCCCGAGCGACCGGCGGCTCCACGAGCTGCGCATCGAGGCCAAGCGCGCGATGTACGTCGCGCGCGGCTTCGCCGAGCTGCTCGGACCGCGGGTGGAGGAGCTGGCCGAGCGGCTGAGCGACCTGCAGAGCGTGCTCGGACGCCAGCACGACCACGTGAACGTGGCCGGATGGCTGCGTCGGCTGGGGCGCGAGCGGCGCGGCCTGCGACGGCGCGCGGCGCGCCTCGCGCGCGAGGAGTCGCGCCGCGCG
>JAKBNL010000011.1 GCA_021831035.1 Actinomycetes bacterium | reverse complement strand
GCGGCGCGAGGGGAAGAGGTCCTCGAACATCTCGTCGGGGAAGAGCTCGTGACGGTGATCGGCGAGGAACGCGGCCACGCTGCCCTCGGGGACCAGCTGACGGCACAGGGCCGCCGCGTCCATCAGCTCACGGTTGGGATCGGAGACGCCTTGCATATCCCATTCTCCGCCGACTGGACCGTCGAGTCAGGGATTGTTCAACAGTCTCCTAGCGCGGGAACACGCGAGCCGGACGTTCGCCCGACTCGATCTCTTCGAGCACGAGGCGCTGGGCGAGGGGGAGGTCGTCGGCGTGGGTCACCCCGATGCAGCGCGACTCGGTCAGCATCACGTCGAAACGCAGGGGCGTCCGGTGCAGGATCTGGCCGACGAACGTCGAGAGCTGGATCTCCTTCTCGCTCTCGAAGTCGTGGGCCTCGACGGCGGCGCGCATCAGCGGCAGGATCGAGGGCTGGAAGCCCCAGAGGTTCATCGAGACGATCGTCTGGGGGTGCAGCACGTGCGGCTCGAGGCCGTCGTCGGCCTCGTAGCCGTGCAGGGTGGCGTGGACGTTGCGGCGCTCGACGATCTCGGTGAGGTGCCCGTTCACCACGGTGCACGTCCCGCGCGAGACCGGCAGCTCGCCCACCAGGGCGCGCTCGAGTCGGAAGCCCACGAGGCCGCTGTTGGTCGAGGTCGTGAGGTGGCGGCCCAGGCGCATGAAGGACTCGCGCCCGTAGAGGTCGTCGGCGTTGGAGACGCCGAAGGGCCTCGTCGTGTCGAGGGCGGGCTCGGCCGCGAGCACCGCGTCGACCGTGCCGCGCAGCTGGAGCTGGTGGGTGAAGCTGACCCTGCGGCCCTTGGGCCAGTGAGTGGCGACGTGGGCCTCGATCTCGGGGCCGGTGTCGGGGTTGACCACGATCACGATGTCCTCGAAGCCCGCGGCGTACGCGTCGGAGGCCAGCAGGTCGATGACGCCCTCGCCGTTGGGCCCGACCGGGGCGATCTGCTTGAGCCCGCCGTAGCGGCGGGCCCGGCCGGCCGCGAGGATGACGAGCGACGGGCCGCTCACCGCGACCACCTCACCACGGCCGAGGCCCAGGTCATCCCGGCCCCGAAGCCCGTCAGCAGGGCGTAGTCGCCCTTGTGGATCCGGTCGTGGGCCCGTGCGTCGGCGACGGCGAGGGGGATCGAAGCGCTCGAGGTGTTGCCGTAGCGGTCGAGGACGACGACCGCCCGATCCATCTCGACGTTGAGGCGCTGGCAGGCGGCCTGGATGATCCGGATGTTCGCCTGGTGGGGGACGACCAGGCTCAGCTGGTCGGCCGTGACGCCGGCCGCGGTCAGCGCCTTCTCCGCGGAGTCGACGACCACCCGCACGGCCCGACGGAAGACCTCCTTGCCGTCCATCTCGATGTAGCCGCCGTGCTCGCAGGTGAGCAGGTCGGCGTCGGCGCCCTCGGCCCCGAGGCAGAACGAGAGGAGGTCGTTCTCGGTGGGGTCGTGCTCGAGCACCGCGGCGCCGGCGCCGTCGGCCAGCAGCACCGCGATGTTGCGGTCGTTCCAGTCGGTCCAGCGCGAGAGGTTCTCCGCGCCCATGACGAGGACCCGTCGGGTCCCCGTCTCGATGAGTCCGTAGGCGGTGCGCACGGCGTACATGAAGCCGCTGCAGGCGGCGTTGAGGTCCATCGCCGGACAGCTCAGCCCGAGGTCGTGGGCGACCAGGGTCGCGGTGGCCGGGGTGATCCGGTCGGGCGTCGTCGTGGCCAGGATCAAGAAGTCGACGTCACCCGGCTCGACCCCGGCGTCGGCCAGCGCCCGGCGCCCGGCCTCGGCGCCCAGGGTGCGGGCGCTGCCCCCGATCCGCCGCTCCTTGATACCGGTGCGCTCGGTGATCCACTGGTCGGAGGTGTCGAGAGTCTGGGACAGCTCGTCGTTGGTGACCACCCGATCGGGCACCGCCGTGCCCCAGCCGATGAAGCGCGCGCCCATGGAGTCCTCCCGCCGTGCCTGGTCGCCCCAGTCTAGGAGAGGGCCCGGTCAGGCTCTTGGTGCCTCCAGGACCTGCAGCGTGCATCGACCCACGCTGATCAGGCGATCCGCGTCGTCGCGCAGCTCGATCCCCCACACGTGGACCCGCCGGCCCTTGCGGATCGGGGTGGCCGTGGCGGTGAGGACGCCCTCACTCATCGCCCGAAGGTGCGAGCAGTTCAGCTCGGTGCCCACCACGGTGTGGCCGGGCCCGACGCTGAGGGCCCCGCCGATGGAGGCGGCTCCCTCGGCGAGCAGGGCCGAGACCCCCCCGTGCAGGACGCCGTAGGGCTGGTGGACCCGCTCGTCGACCGTCACGCGCAGCACGACCCGCTCGGGGTTGGCGAAGACGAGCTCGACCCCGAGGACGTCGTTGACCGAGGGGCGCGTCGGGATGCGCGTCGACCAGTCCTCGAGGTTCGGGGCCTCACGCGGGGAGGGGAGGTCGCTCATGGGCCGCAGTCTAGGGAGCCGGTAGCCTCGACCCGTGTCCCGCGTGGTCGACCTGAGGAGCGACACCGTCACCCAGCCCACCGCGGCGATGCGCGAGGCGATGGCCGCCGCGGTCGTCGGCGACGACGGCTACGGGGAGGACCCGACCGTCGCGGCCCTCGAGGCCCGCTTCGCCCAGCTCACCGGCAAGGAGGCCGCCCTCTTCGTGCCCTCGGGCGTGATGGGCAACCAGATCGCCCTGAGGGTGCTGTGCGCCCCGGGCGACGTCGTTCTGAGCGGGGCCCACCAGCACGTGGTCGGCTTCGAGATGGGTGCGGCCGCGCGCAACGCGGGCGTCCAGTTCTGGACCGTCGACGACGACGCCGGGGTCTTCGACCTCGAGGAGGTGGCCGAGGCGCTCGCCGCCGAGGCCGACCACTGGGTGGCGGTGCGCGCGATCGCGGTGGAGAACACCCACATGCACGGCGGCGGCGTGCCCTGGCCGTCCTACGAACTGGCCGCGCTGGCCGCCCTGGCCGGCCCGCGGCCCATCCACCTCGACGGGGCCCGCCTCTTCAACGCCGCCGTCGCGACCGGGGAGAGCGTCGCCACGCTGTGCGCGCCGGCGACGACGGTCATGGCCTGTCTCTCCAAGGGGCTCTGCGCGCCGGTGGGCTCCCTGCTCGCCGGGCCGGCGGACCTGATGGAGCGGGCCCGGATCGAGCGCAAACGACTCGGGGGCGCCCTGCGCCAGGCGGGGTTCCTCGCCGCGGCCGGGCTCGTCGCGCTCGACACCATGGTCGATCGACTGGCCGAGGACCACGACCGGGCCCGGCGCCTCGCCGAGGCGTTCGCCGAGGCCCTGCCCGAGGCCGGCTACGACCCGGCGACGTGTCGGACCAACATCGTCGCCTTCGACCACCCCGAGGCTCCCCGGATCGTCGGGGAGTTGACGGGGGCCGGGGTACTCGGGGGGACGGTCGGACCGCGGCGGGTCCGTTTTGTCACCCACCACGGCGTCGACGACGACGACCTCGAGCGTGCGGTGGCGGCCGTCGCCCGCCTGCGGCTCTGATCACCCGCTCGTCACGGGTTCGTCCCTGAGGGGTCGGGGGGACGACGGGTAGCCTGTCCCCGGGCTATGACCACCATCCGCCACCTCTCTTCGATCCTGCACCGTCCGATCTTCGATCCGGACGGCGAGAGGATCGGTCGCGTCCAGGACCTCGTGGCGCGCCTGGGCGACGATCCGCACCCCCCGATCGTCGGGGCGGTCATCCGCATCGAGGGCCGGGACCTCTTCGTCCCGGTCCGCAAGGTCGGGGGCCTGGCGGAGGGCCGGGTGACCTTCGAGGGGCGCCGGGTCGACCTGCGCCGCTTCGAACGCCGTCCCGGCGAGCTGCTGCTCGCCGAGGACCTGCTGGCCCGCCACCTGATCAACCTGGTGCGTGGGCGGCTCATCATCGCCAACGAGATCGAGATCGCCGAGGTGGACGGCCGCTGGGAGGTCGTCGGCGTCGACCCGAGCCCCCGGTCGTTCCTGCGCCGGCTCCTCGGACGCAGCTCGACCGACGCGGCGCGCAGCGAGTCGATCGTCGACTTCGCCTCGATCGAGCCCTTCGTGAGCCACGTGCCCACGGCCCGGCTGCGCATCCCGTACCGCAAGCTGGCTCGTCTCCACCCGGCCCAGATCGCCGACCTCGTCGAGCAGGCGAGCCACGAGGAGGGTGAGGAGATCATCGAGGCGGTCGGACTCGACCGCGAGCTCGAGGCCGACGTCTTCGAGGAGCTCGACACGCCCCACCAGCTCGAGTTCCTCGAGGGCCGCTCCGACGCCGAGGCCGCGCGGCTGCTCGCGCGCATGGAGCCCGACAACGCGGCCGACCTCATCACCGAGGTCGACCAGGAGCGGCGCCTGCCCATCTTGGAGAAGTTGCCGCCCGAGCAGCAGTCCAAGGTCCGCCGGCTCCTCTCCTACAACGCCGACACGGCGGGCGGGTTGATGAACACCGACTTCGTCTCGGTGCCGGCTACCGCCACCGTCGCGGTGGCCCTGGAGGCCGTGCGCGACTCGACGGCACCGGCGGCGAGCGTGCAGGCCGTCTTTGTCGTCGACGAGAGCGGACAACCCCTCGGCGCGGCGGCGATGGCGGCCCTGGTGCGGGCCCGACCCGACGAGCTGGCGCTCGCCGCGGCGCGCAGCCCCCTCGCCCACGTCCACGCCCACTGGGACGTCCTGCGCGTGGCGCGCAAGATGAGCGACTTCAACCTCACGGTGCTGCCGGTGCTCGACGACGAGCACCAGCGCATGGTGGGCGTGGTCACCGTCGACGACCTGCTCGAGGAGCTCCTGCCCCAGGGCTGGCGCGCCGACTTCGGCCCGAGCGCGGCGGAGGAGTGACGGTGGTCGCGACCCGCGCTCTCGTTCTAAGGGGGTCTCTCTGAAACCCCCGAGTACCGCCCCCGGGGCGGACCCGACCCTTAGGCGACCCATCGCGCGAGCCCGGCACCGCTAGGCCTCCGCGTGGTCGCCCCGACCACGCCAGGAGGTGAGATGCCACACGAGTCGACGACCGAACACCAGATAACCGGCGCCTTCGGGACCATCCGCGCCCACGACGAGTCGCCCCGTCAGGGCGCGCGCGCGCGTCTGCTCACCCTCGTGGCCATCCTCGGGCCGGGTCTCATCGTCATGGTCGGCGACAACGACGCGGGCGGCATCTCGACCTACGCCCAGGCCGGACAGAACTACGGCTACACCCTGCTTTGGACCTTGCCGCTGCTGATCCCGGTGCTCGTGGTGATCCAGGAGATGGTGGCGCGCCTGGGCGCGGTGACCGGCGTCGGTCACGGACGCCTGATCCGGGAGCGCTTCGGCCGCTTCTGGGGCAACACCTCGATCTTCTCGATCCTGGCGCTCAACTTCCTCATCATCGTCACCGAGTTCATCGGCATCTCGCTGTCGATGGAGTACCTGGGGGTCCGGCCCATCGTCTCGGTGCCGATCGCGGTGGTCGTCCTGTTCGCGGTGACGGCGACGGGCTCGTTCCGTCGCTGGGAGCGGTTCATGATGCTCTTCATCGCGGTCAACTTCGTGATCGTCCCCCTGGCAATCGTGACCCACCCGGTGTGGGGGTCGGCCCTGCACCACGCGGTGGTGCCCTCGGTGCGCGGCGGGGCCAGCTCGTCGGCCGTCCTGCTCGTCATCTCGATCATCGGCACGACGGTCGCCCCCTGGCAGCTCTTCTTCCAAGAGTCCAACATCGTCGACAAGCGCATCTCGCCGCGGTGGCTGAACTACGAGCGGGTCGACACGATCGTGGGGGCGTTCGTGGTCGTGGCCGTCGCCGCGGTCATCGTCGCGGCGACGGCGGCCGGACTGGCCGGCCACGGCGGCACCAACGCCTATACGAGTGCCCTCGGGGTCGCGCAGGGCCTGCGCCGCTTCGTCGGGCCGGCGGCCGGCGCGATGTACGCGATCCTGCTGCTCAACAGCTCGATCATCGGCGCGGCCGTCGTGACCCTCGCGAGCTCCTACGCCATCGGGGACCTCTCCTCGACCCACCAGGGGCTCAACGCGCGCTTCTCCGAGGCCAAGGGCTTCTACGGGGGCTACGCGGCGCTGCTCGTGGTGGCCGGGGTGGTCGCGGTGCTGCCCGGCGCGCCGCTCGGGACGATCACCCTCGCGGTCCAGGCGCTGTGCGGTCTGATGCTGCCCTACACGACGATCATCGTGCTGCTGCTCAGCAACGACGTCGCTCTCATGGGCCCGTGGAAGAACGGCCGATGGCTCAACGCGCTCGCGATCGTGATGATCGTCGCGCTCGTGGTGCTGTCGCTCGACCTCATGATCTCGACCCTCTTCACCACGGTGCCCGTGCTGCGTCTGCTCGTCGTGCTCTCGGTCGTGGGTGGGCTCGGGCTCGTCGTCGGCCTGCCGATCGGGCTCCGGCGGATGCAGCCCCCGCCCACGGTGGCCGACCGGCGCGAGTGGCGCACGCCCCGGCTCACGCTGCTCGAGCCGATGCCCCCGTCGCCCTGGCGGACCTGGCTGATGCGCTCCCAGGCCGGCTTCCTGGCCGTGGCGGGGGTGCTCCTGGTCGTGCGCATCGTCCAGCTGCTCACCTCCTAGAGTCGTCCGATGACCTCGACGCGGACCCTCGTGGCGGTGCACGCCCACCCCGACGACGAGGCCTTCTTCGGCGCCGGCGCCACCGCCCACTACGCCGCGCTCGGCTACCGGGTGGTGCTCGTCACCTGCACCAACGGCCGCCTCGGCTTCGACCTCGACGGTCGCGAGGGCGTCGAGGCCGGCCACGACCACGCGGAGACCCGCGCGGTGCGCGCGAGCGAGCTCCAGCGCGCCGCGGCCCTGTTGGGCTTTGCCCGGGTCGTGACCCTGGGCTACGAGGACTCGGGCATGCGGGGCTGGCCGACCAACGACGACCCCGGGGCCTTCGTCAACGCCGACGTCGAGGCCGTCGCGCGCACCCTGGCCGCGCTCTTGGACGAGGTGGGCGCCACCGTCGTGGTGACCTACGACGAGAACGGCTTCTACGGGCACCCCGACCACGTGCGCGCGAACGAGGTCACCCGCCGGGCCGTCGAGCGGTCCTCGGGCGTCGAGCGGCTCTACTACCCGGTGGTGCCCCGGGGGATCCTCCAGCGGGTGAGCGAGGGCGCGGCCGCGCTCGGGCTCTCCCTGCCGGCGTGGGTGACCGAGGCCGACCTCACCGTCGACGACGCCCTGGTGGCCACGACCCTCGACGTCAAAGAGCTCGCGGCGACCAAGCAGCGCGCGATGGCGACCCACGCGTCCCAGATCGACAACGGCGACCTGGTGCACATGGATGAGCGCCTCTTTCGTCTGATGTTCGGCGTCGAGTACTACCGGCGCGCCTGGTCGCGCCGGCCGGCCGCGGGCGACGCGACCGACCTGTTCGGGGGCCTCGGGTGAGCCTGACCTTCCTGTGCGTCCACGCCCACCCCGACGACGAGGCGAGCTCGACCGGCGGGGTGCTGCGGGTCCTGGCGGACCAGGGCGTGCGCACGGTGCTCGTCACCTGCACCAACGGGGAGTTCGGCGACGCCCCCGACGGGACCAAGCCCGACGCGCCCGGCCACGACCCCGACGGGGTGGCCGCGGTGCGCGAGGCCGAGCTCGACGAGGCCGTGCGGGTGCTCGGGGTCTCGCGCCTCGTCCGGCTGGGGTACCGCGACTCGGGGATGAGGGGCTGGCCCCAGAACGACGACCCGGAGTCCTTCTGGTCGACCCCCCTCGACGAGGCGGCGGCCCGGGTCGCCGCGGTACTCGCGGACGAGCGGCCCCAGGTCGTGATGACCTACAACGAGAACGGCTTCTACGGTCACCCCGACCACGTCCAGGCCCACCGGGTCACCCTGCGGGCCCTCGAGATGGTCGACCTCGAGCCGACCGTCTACTTCAACGCGATCCCCGACTCGGTGATGGCCCGCGTGCGCGAGCGCTGGGTCGAGGAGGACCGGCGCCGGGCCGAGGCCGAGGGCCGCGAGTACGCGCCCGACCCCGAGGAGGAGGCGATGGACCTGGGCACGCCCGACGAGAGGATCGGCGCGGCGATCGACGTGAGCACGGCCCTCGCCGCCAAGCGGGCCGCCCTGGCCGCCCACGCCTCCCAGATCGCCGACTCGTTCTGGCTGCGCATGAGCGACGAGGAGTTCGCCCGGGCGATGTCGACCGAGTGGTTCGTGCGTGCGCGCAACCCCCTCGGCCTCGAGGGGACCGTCACCGACCTCTTCGCCGGCTACCGCTAGTCCGGTCCCCGGCCGCCCCCCGGATACTGTGGGCCCCGTGTCGACGACGCTGCTGGAGCTGCGCGAGGTCGGCAAGACCTTCGGCGACACCGTGGCGCTCGCGCCCACCTCGCTCGCGGTCGAGGAGGGCTCCTTCGTCGCGATCGTCGGACCGTCGGGCTGTGGCAAGTCGACGATGTTCAACGTCGTCGCCGGGCTGCTGGAGCCCGACGGTGGCGAGGTCGTGCTGCGCGGCGCGACGATCACGGCGACGACGGGCCACGTCGGCTACATGCTGCAGAAGGACCTGCTCGTCCCGTGGCGCACCGTGGAAGACAACATCACGATGGCGACGCGACTCACCCGGCGGGTCACCGACGAGGACCGGGCCGAGGCCCGACGCGTCGCGCGCCAGTACGGGCTGGGGGAGTTCCTGCGCCACTACCCGAGCGCGCTCTCGGGGGGCATGCGCCAGCGCGTCGCCTTCATGCGGACCCTCGTCACCCACCAGGAGCTCCTCCTGCTCGACGAGCCCTTCGGCGCCCTCGACGCCCAGACGCGCCTCGAAATGCAAGAGTGGCTGCTGCGGGTGTGGAAGGACACGGGGCGCACCGTGCTCTTCATCACCCACGACGTCGACGAGTCGATCTTCCTGTCGGACCGGATCGTCGTGATGAGCCCGCGGCCCGGCCGGGTGGTCGCGGACCTGGTCAACCCGCTCTCGCGCCCGCGGGGGATCCACACCCTGCTCGAGCCCGACTTCATCGCCCTCAAGGCGAAGGTCCTCGGCCTGTTGCACGGGGGGGACGCGTGAGGCGCCGGGTCCTGTTGAACGTCGGCGTGCCCATCCTCTCGCTGCTCTTGGTGCTCGGCGTCTGGCAGCTCATCGTGGTGGGCTTCCACGTCGCGAGCTACATCGCCCCGCGGCCGCGCGAGGCGATCACCTCGGTGACCAGCCAGTGGTCGACCCTCTGGCCGCTCATCCTCGGCACGATCCGCGAGACGATCTACGGCTACCTGATCGGCGCGGTGCTCGGCTTCGCCCTGGGCGTCGTGATGGCGAAGATCCCCGTGATCCAGCGCCTCGTCTACCCCGTCATCCTGGTGAGCCAGGCCGTGCCGGTGATCGCGCTCGCGCCGGTGCTCGTCATCATCCTGGGCTTTGGCATCGTGCCCAAGATCGTCATCGTCACCTGGATCGTCTTCTTCCCGGTGACGGTGAACGTGCTCGACGGCCTGGGCCACGTCGATCCCGACCTGAAGAACCTGGCCCGGGTGTACGGCGCGTCGCGGTGGCGGACCTTCGTCCAGATCGAGGTGCCCGCCTCCACGACCCCGCTCTTCAGCGGGCTCAAGATCGGGGCGATCTACGCGGTGACCGGGGCGATCATCGGCGAGCTCGCCGCCTCCGAGGGCAACTCCCTCGCCCTCTACCAGGAGCACGCCAACTCCAACCTCAACACCGCGGCCGTCTACGGCACCACCATGGTGATGACCCTGATCGGCATCGCCTGGTTCCTGCTCGTGGTCGGCCTCGAGGTCTGGTCCACCCCCTGGCAGCGGCGCAGCGTGGCCCGGCGGCGGTGGCGCCGTGGGGTGGAGGGTCCCGCTGGGTAGTATCGGCGCGGACGACACAAAGGGGACACCGGTGAAGCTCCGCCGCCTCGGCCTCGCGGCCGCAAGTTCAATCCTGGCGCTCGCGGGCGTCGTGAGCGTCGCGACGACGGTCTCGTCGTCGGCGGCCTCGCTCAAGTCCGTGACCTTCGCCTACGACTTCCCGGGCCCGGACTTCGAGCTCATCCCGGTCGTGGTCGCCGAGGACCGGGGCTACTTCCGAGACCACGGGCTGAAGGTCGCGGTCGACTTCCCGTCCAACACCTCCTCGACGACCCAGTTCCTCACCACCGGCACCGCCCAGTTCGGCTTCATCACCACGACCGACATGGCCGTGGCGGTGAACGTGGGCGCGCCGCTGCTCTCGATCGCCAACTACTCGATGAGCAACAACTGGGCCCTGTTCGCCAAGCCCGGCGTGAGCCTCCAGGCGAAGACGCTGCACAAGACCCTCCTCGGCAAGCGGATCTTCAGCTACGGCGACACCTGGACCGAGGCGATGCTGCCCTTCGTCCTGCGCTACGCCCACCTCTCGACGTCCCAGGTCAAGATCATCACCAACCCGACCGCCAACGACCTGACCTACCTGCTCGCGGGCAAGGTCGACTTCTCGACCTCGACGACCAACTACGAGCTGCCGGGCTTCGCCGGGGCGCACGTGAAGGGCCACCTCTCCCAGCTGCTGGGCACCCAGGCCGGCGCGCCGAACATCCCGATCTGGGTCTACGCGGTGACCAAGTCCTACGCCCACGCCAACCCCGCCACCGTGAGGGCCTTCCTCGCCGCGATCCTCGAGGCCACGAAGTGGGCGGCCGCCAACCCGGTGGCCGCGGCCAAGGACTTCGACCGGGCCTACCCGAAGTCGGGCTACACCAACGCCTACAACGCGTTGGGCTGGAAGCTGACGGTGCCGTTCCTCACCAACGCCCAGCACCGCTACTTCACCGAGACCAACGCGCAGTGGTCGACGCTCACCACGGCCCTCAAGGGGATCAAGCTGATCACCAAGGTCGCCTCGCCCTCGTCGTACTACACGAACACGTACCAGCCGGCCCCGTGACGCCGCCCCGGATCGGGGTCGTCGGCAGCGCGAACGTCGACCTCGTCGCGCGCTGCGAGGCGCTGCCCCGACCGGGAGAGACCGTCATGGCCTCGTCGTTCGCCCGCCTGCCCGGAGGCAAGGGGGCGAACCAGGCGGCGGCGCTCGCCGCTTTGGGCGCCGAGGTGGTCTTCGTGGGCTGCGTGGGCGCCGACGAGTCCGGCGACTGGCTCCTCGCGGGACTCGCCGCACGCGGGGTCGACGTCGCGCGGACCGTGCGTCACGAGGTCGCGACCGGCACGGCACTGATCGCGGTCGACGGCGCGGGGGAGAACCTCATCGTGGTGGCCCCCGGGGCCAACGACGCGCTCACCCCCGGGCAGCTCGACCTCACCGGGCTCGACCTGGTGCTCTGCCAGCTCGAGGTGCCCGTCGAGGTCGTCGAGGCGGTCGTCCAGACGGCCCGCTCCACCGTCCTCAACCGGGCGCCGGCCCGGGCGTTGCCCCCCGCGACCCTCGCCCGGTGCCGGGCGATCGTCGCCAACGAGCACGAGACCCGCTCGCTCCCCCTCACCGAGCTCGCCCACGTGGTCGTGACCCACGGCGCCGAGGGGGCGTCGCGCCTGGAGCGGGGCGCCGAGGTGGCTCGGGCCGAGCCCCCGAGGGTCACCCCGGTCGACACCGTGGGGGCCGGCGACGTCTTCTGCGCCGCCTACGCGCTCGGCCTCGCGGAGGGTCGGGACCTCGACGAGGCGCTCCGCTTCGCGGTGGCCGCGGGCGCGCTCGCGACCCTCGCCCCGGGTGCCCAAGGATCCCTGCCCACCCGAGAGGAGGTGGAGGCGTGCCTCGCCGCGTCGTGATCGACACCGACCCCGGGGTGGACGACGCCGTCGCCATCCTGCTGGCCCTCGCGAGCCCCGAGCTCGAGGTGGTCGCCCTCACCACGGTGGCCGGCAACGTCGCGCTCGATAAGACGACCCTCAACGCGCGTCGACTCCTCGAGCTCGCCGGGCGGCCCGACGTCATCGTGGCGGCCGGGATGGCCGAGGCGCTCGCCGGCTCGCCGGCCCACGAGGGCGGCGTGCACGGCGAGGACGGGCTCGGCGACCTCGACTGGGACGAGCCGAGCGTGCCGGTGCACCCCGACGACGCGGTCGAGGTGCTGCGCGCGGCGATCGAGGCGGGCCCCCTCACCGTCGTCGCGATCGGGCCCCTCACCAATCTGGCGGTCCTCCTGCGCCGCTACCCCGGCGTCGACGAGCGCGTCGAGCGGGTCGTGATCATGGGCGGGGCCAGCTTCATGGGCAACGTGACCCCGGCGGCCGAGTTCAACATCTGGGCCGACCCCGAGGCCGCGCGCGAGGTCTTCGCCGCCCGGTGGCCGATGGCGATCATGCCCCTCGACCTGACCCACCAGGCCTTCCTCAACGACGACGACCTGGCGTACCTGCGCTCGCTGCGCACCGAGGTCGGCCGGCGCTGCGCCGACATGCTCGAGCCCTACGCCGCCTTCCACGAGCGCTGGTACGCCAACCGCGACATCATCATGCACGACGCGACGGCGATCTACGAACTCATCGACCCGACGGCGATCACCTCGGAGGGCGTCGCGGCGACCGTCGAGACCGGTGGGGAGTACTCGCGCGGCGCCACGTGGTTCGACCGCCGTCCGGCGCACCGCGCGAGCCCGGTGCGCGTCGGGGTCCGACTCGACAACGACCGCTTCCGCGCCCTCGTGCGCGAGCGCCTGGCGACGTACCGCTAGTAGCGGTACGTGTCGGGCTTGTAGGGGCCCTCGACGTCGACCCCGATGTAGTCGGCCTGGCGCTTGGAGAGCCGGGTGAGCCTCACCCCGAGGGCGTCGAGGTGGAGCCGCGCGACCTTCTCGTCGAGGTGCTTGGGCAGGGTGTACACGCGCCGCTCGTAGCGGTCGTGGTTCACGAAGAGCTCGATCTGGGCCATCACCTGGTTGGTGAAGGAGTTGCTCATCACGAAGCTCGGGTGGCCGGTGGCGTTGCCCAGGTTGAGCAGGCGGCCCTCGGAGAGGACGATGATGGCCCGACCGTTGGGCAGGGTCCACTTGTCGACCTGGGGCTTGATGGTCTCGCGGACGGCCCCGGGCAGGGCGGCGAGGCCCGCCATGTCGATCTCGTTGTCGAAGTGGCCGATGTTGCCCAGCACCGCCAGGTCCCTCATCGCGAGCATGTGCTCCACCGTGACGATGTCGCGGTTGCCCGTCGCGGTGATCACGAAGTCGGCCTGGGTCAGGGCGTCCTCGAGGGTGGTGACCTGGTAGCCGTCCATCACGGCCTGCAGGGCGCAGATGGGGTCGATCTCGGTCACCAGCACGCGCGCCCCCTGGCCGCGCAGCGCCTCGGCGCAACCCTTGCCGACGTCCCCGTAGCCGCAGACCACCGCGACCTTGCCGCCGATCAGCTTGTCGGTCGCGCGGTTGATGCCGTCGACGAGCGAGTGGCGCACGCCGTACTTGTTGTCGAACTTCGACTTGGTCACGGCGTCGTTGACGTTGATGGCGGGGAAGAGCAGGGTTCCGTCGCGCTCCATTTCGTACAGGCGGTGCACGCCGGTCGTCGTCTCCTCCGAGACCCCGAGCAGGCCGGCCGCGACGGGCTCGAAGAGCGCCTCACCACTCGAGACGAGGCGGTCCAGCAGCGCCAGGATGACCCGGTACTCCTCGGAGTCGGCCGACTCGGGGGCCGGCACGAAGCCGGCCCGCTCGAACTCGAGGCCCTTGTGGACGAGCAGGGTCGCGTCGCCACCGTCGTCGAGGATCATCGTCGGACCCTCCCCACCGGGCCAGCGCATGATCTGCTCGGTGCACCACCAGTACTCCTCGAGGCTCTCGCCCTTCCAGGCGAAGACCGGCACGCCGGCCGGTCGCTCGGGCGTCCCGTCGGGCCCGACCACGACGGCCGCCGCGGCGTGGTCCTGGGTGGAGAAGATGTTGCAGCTGGCCCAGCGCACCTCGGCCCCGAGGGCCACCAGGGTCTCGATCAAGACGGCGGTCTGGATCGTCATGTGCAGCGAGCCGGCGATGCGCGCGCCCGCGAGGGGCTTCGTCGGGCCGAACTCGGCGCGCATGGCCATGAGCCCGGGCATCTCGCGCTCGGCGAGGGCGATCTCGGCCCTCCCGAAGGCCGCGAGCGACAGGTCGGCGACTTTGAAGTCAAGGGGTGCAGAGGTCATGGTGTTCTCCCGTACGTGGTCTTCCAGGCGCCGACCTCTGTCGATAACGCCTGGGACGAGTGTAATTCAGACGCCGACGCGGAACTCCACGACGTCGCCCTCGGCCATGACGTACTCCTTGCCCTCGACGCGGGCGCGGCCCGCCGCGCGCACCGCGGCCAGCGACCCCGCCTCGACGAGGTCATCGAAGCGGACGACCTCGGCGCGGATGAAGTGCTTCTGGAAGTCCGAGTGGATGACGCCGGCCGCCTCGGGGGCGGTCGTGCCCCGGCGGATCGTCCAGGCCCGGGTCTCCTTCTCGCCGGCGGTGAGGAAGGTCTGCAGGCCGAGGGCCGCGAAGCCGACCCGGCTCAGCTGGGCGAGTCCCGACTCGCCCTGGCCGTAGGCCTCGAGCATCTCGGCGGCCTCGTCGTCGTCGAGCTCGGCGACCTCGGCCTCGACCCGAGCGCAGAGCACGACGGCCGGGGCCGGTGCCACCGAGGCGACGAGCGCCTCGCGCCGCGCGGGGTCGGCGAGGGCCGCCTCGTCGACGTTGAAGACGTAGAGGAAGGGTTTGGCGGTGAGCAGGTGGAGCTCGGCGATCGCCGCGTGGTCGACGCCGCTCATCCGCGCGACCGGCACGCCGTCGTCGAGCCCGGCGCGCACGGCCCGGACCGCCTCGAGGGCGGCGGCGGCCTCCTTCGCGCGCTTAGCGTCGCGCTCGAGGCGCGGGAGCGCCCGGTCCACCGTCTGGAGGTCGGCGAGGATCAGCTCGGTCTCGATGGTGGCGACGTCGCCCGCGGGGTCGACGCGACCCTCGACGTGGATGACGTCGTCGTCGGCGAAGTCCCGCACGACCTCGCAGATCGCGTCGCACTCGCGGATGTGGGCGAGGAACTGGTTGCCCAGACCCTCGCCGGTCGAGGCGCCGCGCACGATCCCCGCGATGTCGACGAAGGTCACCGTCGCCGGCACGACCTTCGCCGAGTGGAACATCCCGGCGAGCACGGTGAGGCGGGGGTCGGGGACGTTGACGACCCCGACGTTCGGCTCGATCGTGGCGAAGGGGTAGTTGGCCGCCAGGGCGTGGTTCTTGGTCAGGGCGTTGAAGAGGGTGGACTTGCCGACGTTGGGGAGCCCGACGATGCCGATGGAGAGGGCCATAGGACTGTCCAGGCTACCGGAGCCCCTCGTCGGCCCCGGGCTCCCGGTCGCGCCGGGGGCCCCGTGCGCGACGTCGCCCGACGACGCCCTCGTCGCGGCGATCTAGCGTGGGACGAGACCTATGGACTGGCTCGCCTGGCACGAGGGCTACGCCGACCCGACCTCGCGTCACGCGCGACGTCTGCGGGTCGTCCAGGCCCACATCCGCTCCTTCCTCGATCGCTGTGACGCTCCCTCAATCCGGGCGGTCAGCCTCTGTAGCGGGTCTGGCGCGGATCTGCTGCCGGTACTCGCCGAGCACCCGGCCGGCCGTCGGGTGCGGGCCCGGCTCGTCGAGTCCAATCCCGAGCTGGCCGAGCGGGCCCGCGCGACGGCTCGCGAGCGCGGGCTCGACGGCGTGGAGGTGGTCACGGGCGACGCCAGCACGACCGACGCGTTCGAGGGGGCGGTGCCGGCGGACCTGGTGCTCGTCTGTGGAGTGTTCGGGAACATCCCCGACGCCGACGTCGAGCGGACGATTAGGGCGCTCCCGCAGTTGTGCTCTCCCGGCGCCACGGCGGTGTGGACCCGCCACCGTGAGGAGCCGGACCTCACGCCGGCGATCCGGGGTTGGCTGAGGGATTCGGGGTTCGCCGAGCGGTCGTTCGACTCGCCGGGCGTCGGTGACTACGCCGTGGGCTCGCACGCGCTCGTCGGGCCGGCCCGCCGCCTCGAGCCCGGCGTGCGCCTCTTCACGTTCTCGCGCGAGCGCTAGAGCACGCCGGGCGCCCGCGGCCACGGTCTCCGCCGCGGGCCGGATACCGCTCGGCCTATCCGCCTCCGTCGGCGGTCGTCCCGGCCCCACGGGGCGCGCCGGCGACCAGGGGTGTGAAGGCGGCGCTGACCACGACGAAGCCGCCGGCCAGGACGAGCCAGCCCGTGCGTCCCAGGCCGATCGCGAGCGCGGTGACCAGGCTCGGCCCGACGATGCCCGAGACGCTGCGCCCGAGGGAGAACGCCCCCTGGTACTGGCCCATCAGGTCCTCGCGGGCGAGGCCGTAGCCGATGCCCCACGCGGCGCCCGAGCTCAGGATCTCGCCTAGGGAGTGGGCGACCATCGCGAGGACCAGCACCGCGCTCGCCGCGACGGGGTCGAGCCCGTGGGCGGCGCCGTAGAGCACGCAGGCCACGGCGACGAGGAGGCCGGCGCGCCGGTACACGCGCACCGCGTGGGCCACGTCACCGGAGCCGCGACTCGCGCGGACCTGTAGGGAGATGACCATGAGCGTGTTCACGACCAGCAGCACCGAAACCCACCAGCGCGGCGCACGCGTGTCCTCCACGACCCAGAGGGGCAGCGCGACGCTCTGGATCACGAAGTGGACCCCGAAGAGCCCGTTGAGCAGCGACGCCGTGAGGTATCGGCGGTCGCGCAGGACGATCGTCATCGGGGCCCGTCGCTGTCCTGGCTCGACCGGTCGCGCCGTAGTGGCGGGGAGGCGCAGGACGTAGCCCGCGGCCACAAGGAAGGTGAGTGCGTTGCCCAGGACCATCGCGACGTAGGCGCTGCGGGTGTCGATCGCCAGGCCCACGCCCGACAGGGCGATCCCGACCGACATGCCGAGGTTCGTCACCGCCCGCTGGTACGCCAGCACTCGGACGCGGCTCTCGCCCTCGCCCATCCGCCCGATGACGACCGAACGGCCCGCTCCCGCCGCCCCCGACAGCGCGCCGGCGGCGACGTTGAGGACGAGGAAGGGGAGGAACGAGTGGATGAGAGTGAATGAGGCCATGACCGCGCCCTCGCCGGCCGTGCCCACCGCGACGACGTAGCGAGGGTCCCAGTGGTCCGAGAGGTGCCCGGCCGGGATCGCGACGAGTAGGCCGAAGACCGCCGCGACGCCGAGGCCCAGGGCGACCCGGTGGACGGGGATGCCGACCGAGCGCGCGAAGAACAGGACCTCCACGGTGTAGTAGAGGCCGTTACCCACCGTGTTGGCGAGCGTCGCCTTGGTCAGGGTGCGCAGCGGACCGGGCGGGGGCAAGGGGCTCCGTCGGGCACGCTCGCCGCCGGCTGGCCCCGCCTCGTGCGTGCTCACCACGCAACGGTAGTCGCGGACCTTTCGCCGTCGCGGTGACGGCCGACGGGCGCGTCGCGACGACGTCGCGTCGCCACCCCGAGCGGTTAGGGGTGGTCGCGGGTCGTTCCGGTCGGAGCCACCCCTCCCGGTCGCGAGCCGAGCGGGGGCGAACGGGTCGTGCTTGAGTCCGTGGGCGGGTAGCGCGATCGAGGAGGGCGACGACGGCGACCGCCTGGGCGTCACCACCCGAGCGGTGAACGTGGCCCCGCCGGCGACGTCGGACACCACCGGGCCACGGCGAGCCCGACACCGTCGCGTGGGGATCGCCCTCAGCGCCCCTTCGGCCTCGCGAACCTCCGGCGGTGACCGACTCAGCGTTCGGGGTCCGGGCGGATGGTGACCACAGCCGGCGATCTCGACCCGAGCCTCAGCCTCGTGCCGCCGGCCGTCGGAGGGCGACGCACCCGTGGCCCCCACGGGGCGTGCTCGGCCGGGCAATCACCGGGCGAGCCACGCGCGCTGCGCCCCGCCCCCGGACCGAGCCGGGGGCGGGGCGCAGCGCGGGTCCACGCGGCCGGTGAACCCCCCGAGCCGGGTGACGGCGGGCCGTCTTAGAAGTAGTGGCGACGCCCGCCCACGGCGCGGCCCATAGATCCCATGATCCACAGGACCACGCCGACGATCACGAGGATGAGCCCGATCACCCACAGGATCGAGATGGCGGCGAAGAATCCAATCAACATGAGGACTGCACCAAGGATGATCATGAACTAGCTCCTCTGCTCGTGCAGCTCGGTGGTGCCACCAACTTCGTCCTCGGTCGTGCGGTCGATCGAGTGGCTCGGCGACGACGGCGTGCGCTTCGACATCGCAAAGATGATGAATGACGCGACGAATCCGACCCCGCCGGCGATCATCAAGATCACCCCCACGGTCGATCCGCGAAAGCCGTGGCTCTGGATCGTGCTCGAACTCTGTGCGGTCATCGCCCAATACAGAATCGCTCCCGCGACGCCCGCGATGGCGCTGAGTACCATTCCTGGTAGACCCATGGTCCCTCCCTGCTAGATCCCGGACCAGCGGTCCGGTACGGCGTCGGCAGGGTCTGGGCCAGTCGGTACAGCCACCCTACATGCCACGGCTCACGCCGGTGCCACCGATGACGACGGGCTGAAGGCGCGCCGCGTCGTCACGCCCCGACGAGCCAGGAACGGTGACACCGGACCGTTGACACGGGTGGACACCGATTCAGCCGCCCCGACCTAGCCGCACCGCGTCGGATCCCGTGGGAGATGTGTCCTCCCGTCGAAGGGCCGTGGACCCCGCCGGTGACCGGTTCGCGTAGTCTGAAAGCGGCTTTTGCGCGGAATATTCCGCGGAACTCCTCGCGGAAGTCCCGCCCCCGTAGCTCAGGGGATAGAGCATCGGTTTCCTAAACCGTGTGCGCAGGTTCGAATCCTGCCGGGGGCACCGCGGGCGGCGGTCGAGTCGTTCGTCACCCCGCCGAGGTGGGGCTCCGTGGGGGGCGCGCCAAACGACCGGGGGACGTCACCACACGAAAGGCACGAGCCGTCGCCGCGAACGACAGAAGTCGTCGTAGCGCTCGCCGAGGGCCGTACGCAGAGCCACCTCCTCGACCCGGATCCTCACGACGAGGCCGGCCAGGGTCGCCAGACTCGCGCCCACGACGGAGAGGGCGTTGGAGAACGTCAGGCTTACCCCGACCATGCACAGCTCGATCGCGAGGTAGCTCGGGTGGCGCACCCAGCGGTACGGCCCCGCCTCGATCACCGGTTGATCGGCACTGGTCATGACCACGAAGGTGAAGTATCGCCCGAGCGTGCGAAACGACCACGCGCGCAGCGCGATCCCGCACCACCAGACGACCAGTCCGACGGTGACCCACGCGCGCCCCGACCACGTGAGCCCGGGGGCGACGTGGGGGCCGTTGATCGCGATCGACCACCCGAGGACCTCACCGAAGGCCACCGCGAAGCGACTGTGGCGGTCGGTGCGGGTCGCGTTCTCGCGCGTCGTTCGCACCCGGCTCGCCTCGAGCGCGACCCACACCGCCAGTGTGACGTAGAACGCGACGCTCCACCACGCGTTCGACTGTCCGACCACCCGCACGACGCCGGTCACGGCGTCGACATCACGCCCGACGGGTCGATCCCGAGGTCCTCGAGGACGACGCGCGCGCTGTTCCTCCCGGGACGTCCCGACACGGACCCACCGGGGTGGGTCGTCGAGCCGGTGAGGTAGAGACCCGCGACGTCGGTGCGCACGTCGCGCCAGCCCGGCTCGATCGACCCGTCGTCGAGGTGGAACTCGCCGCCGTGACAGGAGCCACCCAGATTGGCGAGGTTGTGCGCGGCGATGGAGGTCGGTGACTCGGCCCGCCGGGCGAGGATGTGGGCGTCGTCCAGTCCCGCGACACGCTGGCGGGCGAGGTCGAGCAGACGCTCGGCGTAGCGGGCGGTAGCCGCGTCGTCCCACGGGCGTCCCTCGTGCAGTTCGGGCGCGATGGTGAGGAACTTGAGGACCGCGCCCGGCGCTCGTCCCGGGTCGACGAGGGTCGAGTCGACGATCAAGATCCACGGGTCCGAGAGGTCGACCCGACCCTCGAGGGCGGCGGCGACCTGGCGGTCGAGGCCGGCGGGGGAGCCGAGGGCACCGGCGACCGCTGGCCGTCGCCCCGTCGCGTGGGGGTAGGTCGGGTGCGCGGAGAGCGCGAAGTGGACGGCGAAGACCGACAGGCCCGGTCGCCACCGCGCCGCGGCCGCCGCCACCGCCGTGGACACTCCGTCGAGCGCGCGGTCCAGGGTCACGACGTGAGCGCTCGAGACGACGGCGCGGCGCGCGCGATAGCGCCGCCCGTCGCGTGTCTCCACCCCGACGCAGCGTCCGCCGTCGACGAGGAACCGTTCGATCCAGGCGTCACACTTCACGTCACCTCGGTGGGCGCGAATCTGGCGCACCAGGGCGTCGGGCAGCGCCCGGGAACCCCCGACCGGTGTCGTCCACCCCGAGCGGATGCGTCCGGAGATGATGGCGGCGGGCAGGGCACCGGTGCCCGGGCGGCGCGGGGGCTGGATGGTGGCGAAACTCAGCCACATCAGGGCCTGGCGTACGGCCTCGTGCTCGAAGGTCTCGTGGACGACCTCCCAGGCGCTGCGGGCGCGCAGGCGCTCGTAGCGGCGCGCGAGGTCGCGGTCCGACAGGTCGAGTCCGGCCTGGTGGTGGGCGTGGGCGACGCGCAACCCCGACTCCCACTCCTCGAGCAGGGTGAGCAGGGCGCGGGCGTCGCGCGCCGAGAAGCGACCGAGCTCGTCAGCGGTGCGTGCCGGATCGGGGTGGACGACGAGGGAGTCGTCGTCGTCGAGGGGCACCACCACGGCCGGGTCGGTCACGAGGTAGCGCAGTCCGTAGCTCGACACGAGGTCGAGCTCGTCCCGGGCGATCAGGGGGTTGGACTGGATGACGACGTGAGCGCTCGAGCACGTGTCGTGGAGCCACCCGGGCAGGGTCAACTCCTCGGTCGCCGTGTCGCCGCCGACGTCCTCGCGCCCTTCGAGCACCAGCACGCGCACGCCCGCGCGAGCGAGGTAGCCGGCACACGTGAGCGCGTTGTGCCCCGCCCCCACGACGATCACGTCGTACTCGTCGGCCCCCGCCACGCCCCGACGTTACACACGGGTCTCCGGCGAGCCGGTCGCCCGGGCCGCGGTCCACGGGGCTCGGTCACCTCGAGCGACACCCGGGCGCCGATCCCCATCCCGGGAGGGGAGGGACCCGGGCCGGGCTCCGCTCGGGGGGTGGCCCTCGCGTCGCTCGACACGCCCCGCGCGAGGCGCGAGGTCGAGCCGCCCGATGAGGTCGTGTCCGGGTTGCCCGGACCCGAGTCCGCGGACGCGGGTGGGATCACCCGAGACCACGGCGATCGGCGGTCCCGCGAGGCGAGTGGCCCTCGACGTCCTCACGGTCTCACGAGCGACCGGTTCGACGAGCGGCGATCGACCCTCCACGGGTCGGGGCGCCGCCGGATGAGGTCCGACGTGCGCCGCACCCCTCGGTGGGCGGGTCGCGAAGGGAACCGCAGGGACGAGCGTGGCCACGCGTCGGGTACCGTGGGCCCACCGAGCGGGAGGGAGATGCGTCACCGTCGAGGTCGGCCGTACCCGGCGCGCTACGCCCCGTGGGCCGTGGCCCTCGCGCTCGTCGGGGGAGGCGTGATCGTCGCCACCGGGGGGCACGCACCCGGGCGCCCCGGGAGCGAGCCCGAGACCGCGGCGCGCCTGCGCGCCGACGCGACCGCCTTCAACGCCGACTACGCGGCGGGGCGCGACGGTGCTGCCTACTCCTACTTCGACCCGGCGAGTCGACGGGTGATCTCGCGGGCCGCCTACGTCCGACGCCATCGCCTCTGCCCCGATCCGCCCGGGCACGCCACGATCCTCGGCGCCACCGCGATCGGGCACGGCTGGTGGAGGGTCGCGTACCGCATCAGCGGGACCGATCTCGTGGACTACTGGGCGTACCGGGACGGCCGCTTCGAGTTCGACCTGGCGCGCTCGAACCCCTCGGCCGTCTCCCTCTACGAGGAGCCCTTCGCCCAGTACGCGAGGGCCCTGGGGTGTGACGCCTGAGGCGAGCGGACGCCGCGCCACGACCGGGGGGCTGGCGAACGGCGCCGGCTCCGGGGCCGTCCTTCACCCGAGGGGCGCCGCCTCGGCGGCGGGGGCCGCGGGCGGGGCCATAATGAGCCGGTGGTCGAGCGCAGCCTGAACCTCGTGCCGGCGTCGGTCATGGACTACCGCGCCCGGGCGCGCCGTCGCCTGCCCCGACAGATCTTCGACTACCTCGACGGCGGGGCCTTCGCCGAGGCCACGATGGCCGCCAACGTGGCCGACCTGGCGGCCCTGCACTTCCGCCAGCGGGTCCTGCGCGACGTCTCGACGCGCAACACGGCGACCACCGTGCTCGGTCAGAGTCTGTCGATGCCGGTGGTGCTGGCCCCGGTCGGCTTCGCCGGGCTCATGGCCCGGCGGGCCGAGGCCCAGGCCGCGCGGGCCGCGGTCGCGGCGGGGGTGGCCTTTTGTGAGTCGACCCTGTCGGTGTGCGACCTCGAGGAGGTCGCCGCGGCCAGCGGGGCGGCGCCGTGGTTCCAGCTCTACGTCATGCGGGACCGGGGTGTCGCCGAGGCGCTGATGGCTCGCGCGACCGCGGTGGGGGTGCCGGTGCTCGTCCTCACGGTCGACCTGCCGGTGGTGGGCCAGCGCTACCGCGACGCGCGCAACGGGGTCTCGGGCCGACCCGGTCGGCTCGCCACGGCGCGGCGCGGCCTGGACGTCGCCGCCCACCCCGCGTGGGTGCGCGACGTGGCCGTCGCGGGTCGGCCCCTCACCTTCGGCAACCTGGCGGCCGTCATGGGCTCGGCGGCCGTCCCGAGCGACTTCCAGTCGTGGGTGGCCGGCCAGTTCGACCCCACGGTCACCTGGGCCGACATCGACTGGGTGCGCGCCCACTGGCCCGGGCCCCTGGTCCTCAAGGGCATCCTCGACCCCGACGACGCCCGCGAGGCGGTGGCGCGCGGGGTGGACGGCCTCATCGTCTCCAACCACGGCGGCCGTCAGCTCGACTCGGTCCCCTCGACCATCGAGGCGCTGCCCCGGATCGTCGAGGTCGTGGACGGGCGGGCCGAGGTCCTCATGGACGGTGGGGTGCGTAGCGGCCTCGACGTGATGAAGGCGCTCGCCCGGGGTGCGCGCGCGGTGATGGTCGGGCGGGCCTGGGCCTACGCGGTCGCGGCCCGTGGCGAGCGCGGCGTCGCCCACGTGCTGCGGGTGATGCGCGAGGAGATCGCCGTGACGATGGGCTTGACGGGCCTGGCCGACGTCGCCGACGCCTCCCCCGACGCCCTCGTCGAGGGGTGACGCCCTAGCGGCGTCGCGCCCGCCGGCCTCCCGACGCGTCGTCTCAGATCCGCTCGGGGACCATCTCGATGGCGCCGCTGGGGCACTCCGTCACGCAGATCCCGCACCCCTTGCAGTAGTCGTAGTCGATCTCGTAGCGGTTACCGGAGCCGAGCTTGATCACCGCGTTGTCGGGGCAGACCCCGAAGCAGTTGTCGCACTCGAAGCAGTTTCCGCACGATAGGCAGCGACGGGCCTCGAAGAGGGCGTTGTCCTCGGTCAGCCCGCCGACGACCTCTTCGAAGTTGGTCTGGCGGCGGACGCGCTCGAGCTCGGGTCGGTGCGTGCGCGGGGCGTCGGCGTAGTACCAGGTGTTGAGCCGCTCGAACGCGGCGAGCGCGTGGCGCGCCGGGCGCTCGAACGCCCGACCGGCGAGGTAGGCGTCGATGCCGCGGGCGGCCCGCTTGCCGTGGCCGACGGCGACGGTGGCGGTACGGTCCGAGGGCGCCGCGTCCCCGCCGGCGAAGACGCCCGGGACGTCGGTCATCATCGACTCGGCGACCGGCACCACGCCGTCGGCCACGTGGACCTCGCTGCCCTCGAGGAGGGACAGGTCGGTGTCCTGGCCGAGGGCCAGCACCAGGGCGTCGGCGTCGAGCTCCTCGAGCTCGCCGGTGGGCTCGGGGAACCCCTCGGCGTTGAGCGCCATCTTCTCGATCAGGAGCCGCTCGCCCTCGAAGCGCTCGATGGTCGAGAGCCAGCGCACCGTGACCCCCTCGCCGAGGGCCTGCTCGACCTCCTCGGCGTGGGCCGGCATCTTGGCGCGGTTGCGCCGATAGACGATGGTCGCGTCGGTCGCCCCGAGGCGGCGCGCCGTGCGGGCCGCGTCGAGGGCCGTGTCGCCGCCGCCGTAGACGACGACGCGTCGGCCGAGCAGGGGCGGGTCGTCCTCGGCCACCCGGTGCAGGAACGTCACCGCGTCAATCACCTTGGCGGAGTCACCCGCCGGGATCGACACCCGACGGCCCAGCTGGGCGCCCACGGCGAGGAAGACGGCGTCGGCGCCCAGCTCGTCGCGGGCGGCGGCGATGTCGTCGACGGAGCGGCCGAGGACGACCTCGACGCCCATCTCGAGGATCCGGCCGACCTCGGCGTCGAGCACCTGGCGCGGCAGTCGGTAGGCGGGGATGCCGTAGCGCAACATCCCCCCGAGCCGTGACGCCCCGTCGACCAGGGTCACGGCGTGCCCGGCGCGGCGCAGGTGGTAGGTCGCCGAGAGGCCGGCGGGGCCGGCGCCCACGACGAGGACCCGACGACCCGTGTCGGGTCCCGGCTCGGGCAGCCGCCAGCCGCGGGCGATGGCCGTGTCGCCGAGGAAGCGCTCGACGGCGTTGATGCCGACGGCCTCGTCGACGCGCACGCGATTGCACGCCGTCTCGCAGGGGTGGAAGCAGACCCGGCCCATGATCGCCGGCAGCGGGTTCTCCTCGACCAGGGTCGCCCAGGCCGTCGCGTAGTCGCCCGACTCGGCGTGGTAGAGCCAGCCCTGGATGTTCTCCCCGGCGGGGCAGGCGTCGTTGCACGGGGGGAGCCGGTCGACGTAGACGGGCCGCTCGACCCGCCACGAGCCGGTGTGGTTGGCCCGGCTCGAGCCGACGGGCAGGGTGATCGCGAAGGGCCTATCCATCACTCCTCCTCGGGGGCGAGCCCGTAGCGCTGGATGTTCGCGTCGGCGAGGGCCTGGAGCCGGGCGACGAGGTCGGGCCGACCCTCTCCGGCGAAGAGGTGGGCGAAGCGACGCTGGGGCCGCAGGTACTCCTCGACCCCGACGCGCCGGCGGATGCGCCGCACCCCGGTGACGACGCCGTGCTCGGCCTCGAAGACGGGGAAGAAGCCGCTCTCGGCGGCGAGGCGCGCCAGGCGCACGGTGTCGGCCGACGCGGCCCCCCAGCCCAGGGGGCAGGGGACCAGCACGTGCAGGTAGCGCGCCCCGCGGAAGGTCATCGCGCGCTCGACCTTGCGCTCTAAGTCGTGCAGGTCCGCGACGGTGGCCGTCGCGACGTAGGGGATGTCGTGGGCCATGGCCAGGCGCGGCAGGTCCTTGCCCTGGCCGAAGACGTTGCCCGGGTCCGCGCCGAGCGCCTCGCTGGTGGCGGTGCGGGCCGTCGGGGGCGTCGCCGCCGAGCGCTGGACGCCGGTGTTCATGTAGCCCTCGTTGTCGTAGCAGATGAACAGGACGTCGTCGTTGCGCTCGAACAGTCCCGAGAGCGTCCCGAAGCCGATGTCCACGGTCCCGCCGTCGCCGGCCTGACCCACGACGCGCACGTCGTCGCGGCCCTTGGCGCGCATCGCCGCGGCCACGCCCGTGGCGACGGCCGGCGCGTTGCCGAAGAGGGAGTGCAGCCACGCGATGCGCCAGGACGTCTCGGGGAACGGGGTCGAGAAGACCTCGAGGCAGCCCGTGGCGTTCACCGCGACCAGGCGGCCCCCGGTGGCGCGCATCGCCGCGTCGAGCGCGTAGCGGGCGCCGAGCGCCTCGCCGCACCCCTGGCAGGCCCGATGGCCCGCGTCGAGCGAGTTGGTGCGCTCGGGGCTCGCCTGGACCGTGCGGTCGGCGTCGGAGAGCAGCCGGTTACCCACCGCGAAGCTGCCGACCTGGTAGAAGTGCACGCGGGTCTCGGTCATCGGCGGGCACCCCCCGTCGCGACGTCGCGCAGCACGTTCTCGGCGAACGGTCCCGACCGGCGCGAGGCGGCCATGCGCGCGCGCTCTCGCGCGACGACGTCCTCGTCGAGGTTGAGGAAGCTGAGCCGGGGCAGGGTGCCCCGGGCCGAGCGCTCGAGGACCCCCTCGACGTCGCGCCGGGTGATGGGGCGACCGCCGAGGCCGGCCACGACGGTGGCGAGGTCGGGGCCCGAGGCGGGCGAGGCCGTCGCGACGTCGGTCGCGAGCACCCCGCCCATGCCCAGGCTGAACGCCTTCTCCACCACGATGACCCGACGGGCTCCGTGGAGGGCGTCGGCCACGGCCGCGATGGGGAAGGGGCGGAACGCGGCCACCCCGAGCACGCCGACGCGCTCGCCGGCCTCGCGCCGGGCGTCGACGGCGTCTTTGATGGTGCCCAGGACCGAGCCCATGGCGACGATCACGGTCTCGGCGTCCTCGAGGCGGTAGGGGTGCAGGAGGCCCCCGCTCGCGCGCCCGGTGAGCGCGGCGAACTCCTCGGCCACGCTCGGGATGAGCTCGAGCGCGTCGAGCTGGCGCAGGTGGGCGAGGTAGCGGACCTCCTCGAAGGCCTCGGGCCCCACCATCGCCCCGATCGAGACGGGATCGTCGGGGTCGAGGACCTGTCGGGGCTCGTAGGGCGGGAGGAACGAGTCGACGACGGCCTGGTCGATGAGGTCGACGGCCTCCACGGCGTGGGTGAGGATGAACCCGTCCATGCAGACCATCACCGGCACCGAGAGCGCCTCGGCGAGCCGGAAGGCCTGGACGTGGAGGTCGGCGGCCTCCTGGTTGGTCTCGGCGAAGAGCTGGATCCAGCCGGCGTCGCGCACGGCCATGGCGTCGCTGTGGTCGTTCCAGATGTTGATGGGCGCCCCGATGGCGCGGTTCGCGAGGGTCATCACGACCGGCAGGCCCAGACCGGCCGCGTTGTAGACGGCCTCGATCATGAACAGCAGGCCCTGACTGGCGGTGGCGGTGTAGGTCCGGGCCCCCGCGGCCGACGCCCCGATCGAGACCGACATGGCGGCGTACTCCGACTCGACGTTGATGAACTCGCACGGCGCGAGCCGACCGTCCTTCACCATCGCCCCGAGGGCCTCGATGATGTGGGTCTGGGGCGAGATCGGGTAGGCGCACACGACCTCGGGCCGGCAGCGCGCGACGGTCTCGGCGACGGCGCGCGAGCCCTCAAGCTGTTGGAGCACGGTGGGCCTCCTCGAGGTCGCGGACGAGGTCGAAGGCGGCGCTCGCGGCCGCCACGTTGCGTTCGGCGACCTCGCGGGCGAAACGGTGGCGCAGCGCTCGGGCGAGCGCCTCGAGGGGCACCTCGCCGGTCAGTGCGCAGAAGGCGCCGAGCAGGGGCACGTTGGGCACGGCACGGCCCACGTGGGCGAGGGCCAGCTCGGTGGCCGGGCACCCGGCGACGTGCCCGCCGGGCAGGGCGGCGACGTTGTCGTCGAGGCCGAGCTCGCCGAGGGGCAGCGAGGTGTTCACGAGCACGTAGCCCGACGGGCGGAGGCCCCCGAAGAGGTCGACGTGGTGTACCAGGGTGACGTCCTGGACGATGACGGCGTCGGGTGCGTCGATCGGCTCTCGGGTGCGGATCTCGTGGTCGTCGATCCGGCAGTAGGAGACGACCGGGGCCCCGGTGCGCTCGGAGCCGAAGCTGGGGAAGGCCTGGGCGTGGCGGCCCCGGTCGAAGGCGGCGACGGCGAGCAGCTCGGCCGCGGTGACCACGCCCTGGCCCCCGCGACCGTGGATCCGCACCTGGAACATGGCCCGCCTCGCTTCCGCCCCCCGGGACGACCGTACCGTCGCCGGGCCCCCTCCGGCGGGGGGGCTTTGGTCCTTAGTGACGTTCGTCCCGACCGCCCGGGAATGGCGCGCCCGGCGCACGTTGACCGGCCCGGGGTCGCGTGGGAGTATCTCTCGCGATGGACAACCCCGACCTGCGCCTCTCGGACGGCGAGCGCGAGGGAGTCGTCGCGCGACTGCGCGACGCCGCGGCCGAGGGCCGACTCGACGTCGTCGAGTTCGGCCAGCGCCTGGACGCCCTCTTCCGGGCGAAGACCCACGGCGAGGCGGCCGTGCTCACGGCCGACCTGCCGGCGCCGCCCCCGCCACCACCCCCGCGGGGGCTCCGGGCCCGTCGCCACGTGCGCCGCTTCGTGAGTTCGGTGGGCGCGCTCTGGGGCATCTGGGCGGTGATCCTGGTCACGGGCGGGGGCGTCCAGGGATGGTGGCCGCTCTGGGTGACGGTCCCCTGGGCGATCGCCTCGTTCGCGTGAGCGCGCCGGCCGACGGCCAGGACCTCTCGGTCCGCCCCCTCGACGCCTCGACCTGGGACGCCTTCGCCGACCTCGTCGAGCGCAACAACGGGATCTACGGCGGGTGCTGGTGCGCCCCCAACCACGTCGAGTACGTGCGCGGGGTCTCGGACCCGCGCACCCTCAAAGAGGCGCTGGTGCGCGCGGGCCGGGCCCACGCCGCGCTCGTGCTCGACGGCGAGGGTCGCGCCCAGGGCTGGTGCCAGTACGGGCCGGCCGAGACGCTCCACTTAAAGCACGAGCGCGCCTACGACCAGGACCCGCCTGCGCCGGCGCGCTGGCGCGTGGGGTGCGTCTTCGTCGACAAGGCCCACCGGGGCCGGGGCGTCGCGCGCCGCGCCCTCGAGGGGGCGCTCGAGCAGATCGCCGCCGCCGGCGGGGGCCTCGTCGAGGCGATCCCCGAGACGACCGCCGGTCGAGTGGCCCAGGGCCGCTTCCTCTTCAGCGCGACCGTCGAGCTCTTCGAGGACTACGGCTTCTCCCGGGGTCGCCAGGTCGGCAAGCACGCGTGGGTCGTGAGCCGGTTCGTCGAGCCGACGGTCGGCACCCGGGACGGGGGGTCGTGATGGAAGGGGAGCTACGCGAGATGGGCCCCGAGCGGCTCGCCGAGTGGCTGCCCGGGATGTGGGCCGACTACCGGTCCTCGATCGTGGCGGCCGGATTCAGCGAGGAGGCGGCCGACGCCAACGTGGCGCGCAACCGGGCCGGCCTCGCGAGCGACGAGGGCCTGGCCGAGGGGAACCACGTGTTCGACGTCCTCGTCGGGGGCCGTCCGGTGGGGGTCCTGTGGATCGGCCGGCCCTCGGGCGAGGGCGAGGTCGAGGGCGAGTACTACATCTACGACGTCGAGGTCGACGAGGCCGAACGGGGGCGGGGCTACGGCCGCCTCGCGATGGAGCTGGCCGAGGCGTGGGTGCGCGGTGCCGGCGGCTCGAGGCTCGGCCTCAACGTCTGGGGCAACAACGCGGTCGCCCGTTCGCTCTACGTCTCGCTGGGCTACCGCGAGCTCGCCGTCTCGATGGCCAAGGAACTCGACGCCTGACGCGTCGGAGAGCGTCCCCACCTCGACGCGACCCTCGTCGCTCGCGGGGTCACCGTCTCGCCGCTACGGCCCGACGACGCCGGCGACCTCGCCACCGTGGTCGCGCGATCGCACCCGCTACCGCGACGCCGTCGTGCCCGACGGGGGGGTCGGGGGCCCGTTCCGCCGTGGCCGGCCGCTCGAGGAGCGTCGGCGCGCCGCGGTGGAGCGCAAGACCGACGCGCGAGGTTCGCTCGATCGCCGCCCGGGGGCGGTCCGTCCCCGGGCGCGAGGGGTCGGGCGCGGGCCCGCTCCTCCCTCGCGCGGCGAGGCGGGCCGCCGGCGCGACTCGGTCCCCTTTCGGGTCACCCGAGCACGGGCCGCGCGAGGATCGTGGACCCGCTCGAGGCTCCCGACCTCAGCCTCGGCCCAGACGCTCCTCGAGCAGGGCGCCGAGCTCGTCGACCGCGGGGGGCTCGAGGGGGCCCGAGGCGTTGATCCGCGCGACGAGCAGGCGCGGGGGGCCGACCCAGACGGCGCCGTGGCGAATGGGGCGGTTGAGCACCAGGCTCGGCAGCGACGCGAGGTTCCAGTCGCCGAGGGTGATCGCGAGCGCCGGCTCGACCGGCGCGGACGCTCCGGTGAGGGCGCTCACGTCCGCGGCGAGCGCGGCCACGGCCTCGGCCTCCTCCGTGCGGTCGACGCCCCCGACCAGCAGCCGGTGCCGTCCGCTCGAGGTCGGGGTGGGCCGGTACTCGACGCGCCCGGCCCACGAGCGCGACTCGATGACCCAGACCCCCGTTCGGGCGACGACCACGTGGCCGATCGGCCGGCCGGCGGGCGTCGCGCGTCCGGTGAGGACGTGACCCCCCACGACCAGCAGGTCGGCGAGGGCCCGGTCGGTCGGGTGCTCGGGTGCCCCGAGCCCGGTGGCCGCCACGCGACGGGGGCGCCTCGACGCCCCGGCGGCGCGCGCGCGGGGGACGGCCGTGGCGAGGGTGGACTCGGGGGTCCGGCCCTCGCCCGGGCCGCACGCGAGGCAGCGCACCGAGCCCTCGCCGTCGAGCCAGGCCTCGTGGAGGTGGTCGAGGCGAGTGCCGCACGCGGCGCACACCCCACCCCAGATCGTCGGCTTGCGGACCCACCCCACGGGTGACCACGCTAGGTGGCCCCTGGTGGCCGCCCCGAGGGCGCGAGGTCTCGAGAAGCCCGTGATCCACGGGCCGGTGAGAAGTTCGTAGGGTCGTTACGACTTCGCGGCGTCCGGTTCGAGCACGACGAGGGGGATCGCGCGCGCGGCGCGGCGCCGGTAGCCGTCGTAGGGGCCGTAGCGCGCGACCACCCGCGGCCACAGCGCGGCGGCCTCGTCGGGACCCGCGACCCGGGCCCGCATCGGCCGCCGCACGCCCGCCAGGGTGACGTCGACCTCGGGTCGGGCGACGAGGTTCCCCAGCCACTGGGGGTCCCGATCGTCGCCGCCCTTGGAGGCCACCACGACCAGGGAGTCGCCGTCGCGCACCGGCACCGTGAGCAGGGTCGTGCGCGCGAGTCCCGTGCGCGCGCCGGTCGTGTGCAGCTCGATCACGTCCATGCCGAAGGCCCGACGGCCGAGCCGCCCCCGGGTGAGGCGCACGACGCCCCGGTGAACGCGTTCAGCGCCCGAAAGCCCGTGTCGCGAAGGCCAGGGGGGACGCGCACGCGCCGACCCTAGCGCCCGCCCCCGGTCGGACGTAGGCTGGCGACGTGGGCGACACGTACGCCGACGCGCGGATCGAGTGCACCGCGGGCGCGGTGCGGATCCACGCGTACTACTTCCCCGGCGGCACCAAGTCGATCCCCTACGGGTCGATCCGCGGCGTGACTCGGGTCGACCTCGGCCTCGCCCGGGGCCGGGGGCGGATCTGGGGGACCGCGAACCCGCGCTACTGGGCCAACCTCGATCCCGGCCGTCCGCGCAAGAAGGTGGGCTTCGTGCTCGACCTCGGCCGGTCCGTGCGGCCCTTTGTCACCCCCGACGACCCCGCGGCCTTCGAGGCGGCGCTGCGGGCGCACACCTCGATCGAGCCGACCGAGGGAACCGCGCCGATCATCTAGCCCGGGCGCTCGAGGGACACGCGCTGGGCGAGGACGGCCGCCTCCACGCTGAAGGCGACGCTCGTCGAGACCTGGGCGAGGAGGAGGAGGTGCCACGCGCCGACCAGCGTGACGGCGCCCACCGCGAGCCCCGCGAGGTGCAGCGCGAACACGGGCGCCAGGCGCCGTTCGCGCGCGAGGGCCGCCACCCCGAGGGCGAACGAGACGACCAGGGTGACGATCCCGGTGGCGTCGTGGAGGATCCTCAGCCCCGAGTCGAGGTGGTAGGGGTAGGTCGTCACGAGGGCCGCGCCGTAGCAGAGCGCGCACGCGACGTAGCCGCGGGCGTAGGGGCACCGCACGCGCGCCGCGGCTCGGGCGAGACCGACGACCGAGCCGACGAGGGCGACGCTGTAGGGCACGACGGTGGCGGCGTGGACCCCGAAGTTGCTCACCCCGACCTCGCGGTCCTTGAGGACCAGGTGGGGGGCGAGGGCCACGCAGACGAGCAGTGACCCGAAGAAGACGGACTGTCCCCCGGCGACCGACCGGGCGGCCGCGGTGAGCCGGTGGGGGCGAGCCATCGCGGTCACGCTAGGCCCGCCGGACCCTCGGGGGCCGGAGGCTAGGGTGGCGTCCCAGCCGACGGGCACCGAGGAGGGTCGCGTGGACGTAGTGAGCGAGACGATCACCGTCATCGGGGCGAACTGGTGCCCGGACTGTCGGCGTGCGAAGGCCTTCCTCGGCGAGCAGCGGGTGCCCTTCGAGTGGGTCGACCTCGAGCAGCGCCCCGAGATGACCGAGGTCGTGGAGCGTTACAACAACGGCGCGCGCGTGATCCCGACCATCGTCTTTCCCGACGGGTCCCACCTCGCTGAGCCGAGCAACGACGAGCTGGCCGACAAGCTGGGCCTCGCGCGCTCGGCGCGCTCGACCCACTACGACCTCGTCGTCGTGGGCGGGGGGCCGACCGGGCTCACCGCCGCGATCTACGCCGCGCGAGAGAACGAGCGCGTGCTCATCGTCGAGAAGTCGGCGGTGGGTGGCCAGGCCGGGGTCACCGAGCGCCTCGACAACTACCCGGGCTTCCCCGACGGGGTGGCCGGCCACGAGCTCGCCGAGCGGATACGCCGCCAGGCCGAGCGCTACGGCGTCGAGATCCTCCAGGCCGTCGCCGTGTCCTCGCTCGCCCCCGAGGGGCGCGAGCTGGCGGTGGCGACCTCGACCGGGGACCTCTACCGCGCCCCGGCGGTGCTGGTGGCGACGGGCTCGCTGTACCGGCGCACCGGGGCCGAGGGCGAGGCCGATCTCATCGGCGCCGGCATCCACTTCTGTGCGACCTGCGACGGCCCGTTCTACCGCGGTGTCGACGAGGTCGTCGTCGTGGGAGGGGGCAACAGCGGGCTCGAAGAGGGCCTCTTCCTCACCCAGTTCGCCCGGCACGTGACCGTGGTCGAGTTCGCCGACGCCCTGGCCGCGAGCCGCCTCCTCCAGGACAAGGTGCGCGCGCACCCCCAGATGACCGTCGTGACCAACACGGCGGTCGTCGGCTTCGTCGCGGGCGAGACGCACAAGCTCACGAGCGTCGTGCTCGAGGAACGCGCGACCGGTGTCCGGCGCGACCACCCGGCCTCGGGGGCCTTCGTCTTCATCGGGCTGGACCCGAACACGTCGTTCCTCGCCGGTGCCCTCGACCTCGACGAGCGGGGCTTCGTGGTGACCGACGAGCAGTTCCGCACCTCGATGCCGGGCGTCTTCGCGGCCGGCGACGTGCGTCGGGGCTCGACCAAGCAGCTCGCCTCGGCGGTCGGCGAGGGTGCCGCCGCGGCGATCCAGATCCGCTACCACCTCGACAAGGTCGAGGCCGCCCGCTAGGCCAGCGCGAGCGACACCGTCGTCCCCGCGGGCCACTGTTCGCGGCGCGCGGCGTTGAGGCGCCACACGCTCGAGCGCCCCTCGACCCGCCAGGTGGTCGGACCGCCCACGAGGGCCGTCTCCTCGTCGATGCCGAGCACGGTGAGGGTGTCCTCGGCGGGCAGGACCATCCGGGTGAGGAAGTCCGGGACCCACCGGCCGAAGGCGTCGAAGTGGGGGATCACTCCGAGCCGGCCGAGCAGGCCCAGCCCGGCCGTCGCCGCCCGCTGCGGGTGACGGATGGAGGGGATCCACGCGCCGAGCGCCATGGCACCGGCGCTGCAGCCCGCGAGCGCCGCCCCCTCCCGCCAGGCGGCCTCGATGGCGCGCCAGACCAGGGTGTCGCGCAGGGTGTCGGCGAGGAAGTGGGGGTCGCCGCCCGACAGGTAGACCAGCCCGGCGCCCTCGACGAGCGTCGCCATGGCCGGGTCCTGCGCGTCGGCACGGCTCGCCACGGGCACGACGACGGCCTCCACGCCGAGTCGCTCGGCCTGGGCCCGTCCGAGGTCGTGCCAGCGCGCGACGACCTCGGGGCCGTCGGGGACCGCGGCGGTGGCCAGCTGCACGTAGCGACGGGGCCGGCCCTCGAGCAGGCCACCCTCCACGACGGCCATCTGGGGCAGGTACTCACCCGAGCCGACGAGGGCGAGGGGTCCGGGCGCTGCGTTCGTCTCGGTCACGGCCCCTCCCGAGGTCCCCTAGAGGGTGCGGGGTCAGCCGTAGGCGCGGGCGTTGCGCTTGGCCATCACGGCGCGGACCGTGTAGTAGCCGACGAGGGCGCCGACGAGTCCGAACACGAGTCCCCCGGCGATGTCGAGCGGCGAGTGGATATGCGCCGCGACCCTCGCCCAACTCACGAGCAGGGCGTTGATGAACAGGACGATCGCGAGCCGTCGCGACCAGGCCCACAGCGCGAAGGCCAGGAAGAAGGTGAGCAGCGCGTGATCCGAGGGGAAGCCGTTGTCGGCGGCGTGGGGGATGATCGGGGTGATGTGCTCGCGCACGAAGGGCCGCGTGTCGTAGAAGACCTTGCCGCCGATGAGCATCAAGATGAGCCCGACGACCCCGCCCACCACGAGGGTCGCCCCCAGGGTGACCTTGGTCGATCGCGAGCAGCGCAGCCAGTACAACGCCACGAGCACCACGCTGATGACGAAGAAGTACTCTCCCACGAGGCGGATGACCGTGTGCACCCCGGCGAGTCTAGGTCCGGGCCCGGGCCCGGTCCGGTCGCCTGGCTAGCCTTTGCGGGGTGCGGCGGTGGTGGTGGCTCCTCGACCTCGTGGTCGTCGTCGCCTTCGTGGTGATCGGGCGGGCCTCGCACCACCACGGCGAGACGGCGGCCGGCATCGTGTCCACGGCCTGGCCGTTCGTCCTCGGGCTGGGCGCGGGGTGGCTCGTGGTCGCCGTGCGCGGACGCACCGGGGCGCGCGTCGGGGACGGCGCCCTGGTCCTCGTGACGATGGTCGCGGTCGGGATGGCCCTGCGGGCGCTCGTGGGCCAGGGGACGGCCGTGGCCTTCATCGCGGTCGCGCTCGCCTTCAACGGACTCCTCATGCTCGGTCCACGACTCCTCTGGCCCCTCGTGACCCGACACGCCTAGTCGCGACCGGACCGGCGCGGTCGACCTCGGTAGGGTGGGTCCGATGCCGACGTCCGGGCCTCGGCTGCTGTGTTGCGACACCGTGCTGGTCGACGTCGTGCTCGCGGTCTCGAGGATCCCCGAGCGGGCGGGGGACGTGCGCGCCACCGACCAGCTGGTCACCACCGGCGGGGGGTTCAACGCGATGTCGGCCGCCGCGCGCTTCGGCCAGCGCGTCGTCTACGCCGGCCTGCTCGGCACCGGTCCCTTCGCCGATCTGGCGGCCGCCGACCTCGCGCGCGAGGGGATCGAGGCACCGCTGGAGCGCTACCGCACCCTCGATACCGGGATCTGCGTCGTCATGGTCGAGGCCGACGCCGAGCGGACCTTCGTCACCGCCGCGGGCGCCGAGGGCCGCGTGCGCCGCCGCGACCTCGACGCCCTGGGCGCCGGAGCGGGTGACGTGGTGCTCGTGTCGGGCTACAACGTCATGTACCCCGCCGAGGCCGAGGTCTACCTCGACTGGCTCACGGGGCTCGACGAGGGGGTCCGGGTGGCGTTCGACCCGGCGACGCGCATCTCCGACGTACCCGCGGCCCACCTCGAGGCCGCGCTCGCGCGCGCCGACTGGCTCTTGTGCAACGCGAGCGAGGCGCGGGCGCTCTCGGGCGAGGCCGACCCCACGGTGGCCGCGTCGTCGCTCGCCCGACCGGGGCTCGCGATCGTGGTGCGCGACGGCCCCCGGGGCTGCGTCGTCGCCCTGCGTCCCGGGGGCGCCGTCCCCGTCGAGGGCGTCGCCGTCGAGGCCCTCGACACCAACGGCGCCGGTGACGTCCACAACGGGGTCTTCCTGGCCGAACTGCTCGCCGGGTCCCCGCCCGCCGTCGCCGCCCGGTGGGCGAACGCCGCGGCGGGGTTGGCCGTCACCCGGCGCGGCCCGGCGACCGGCCCCACGAGGGCCGAGGTCGAGGAACTCCTCGGGGTGTAGCTAGCGGTCGTGTTCGGCGAGGAACGCGCCGACGACCTCCATGTAGCGCGCCCGCTCCTCGACGAAGGGCATGTGGCTCGACTCGTCGAACACCTCCCAGCGCACGTCGGGGATGGCGTCGAAGTAGGGCTGGACGACGAGGGGGGTGGCCTCGTCGTGACGGCCCGAGACGAGCAGGGTCGGCACGTCGATGAGCGCGGCCCGCTCCACGATCGACCAGTCGCGCAGGGAGCCGAGGCAGTGGAACTCGTTCGGGCCGTTCATCGTGTGGTACACGGTGGGGTCCTGGCCGATCTGGTCGAAGGAGTGCTGCACCTCGGGGGGGTAGGGGCGGACCCGGCAGACGTGGCGGTCGTAGTAGGCCTCCGTCGCGGCCAGGTACTCGGGGTCGTCGTAGGTCCCGGCGGCCTCGTGGCGCTCGAGGGCCTCACGGACCTCCTCGGGTAGCTGGGCGCGCAGGCCGTCGGCGGCCTCGCTCCACAGCGCCATCGACGCCGGCGAGTTGGAGATGACGAGCGAGCGCAGTCCGGGCGGTCGGCGCACCGCGTGCTCGGCCGCGAGCATCCCGCCCCAGGACTGGCCGAGGAGGTGGTAGCCCGCGGCGAGACCGAGTCGATCGAGGAGGTTGTCGAGCTCGTCGAGGAAGAGCTCGACGGTCCAGAAGTCGGCGCCCCGGTCGGGCAGGTGGGTGGACCGACCGCAGCCGAGCTGGTCGTAGTGGACGACGGCCCGGCCCCCCGTGGCGAGGTCGGTGAGGCTGAGGATGTAGTCGTGGCTCGCGCCCGGTCCGCCGTGCAGGGTGACGAGCGGGGTCCGCGCGCCGGGGAGGTCGCCGGTCACCTGGTACCAGGTCGACCCGTCGCGGAAGTCGAGCGTCCCGGTGGTCGTGGGCTGGGCGGTCATGGGCGAAGTATAGGAAGCGGCCCCCGACGCCCCGCTCGAGGTGGGCGGCGCCGGGCCCGTCACGCCCGCGGGGCCTGGGTAACGTTCTCGGCGAGGACTATGGCCGAACTCACCTTCACCTACGGCACGATGGCCGCCGGCAAGTCGACCCTGGCGCTGCAGCTGTGCTGGCAGTTGCGCCAGGGGCGCGACGACGTGGCGCTGTGGACCTTCGGCGACCGCAGCGCCGAGGGCATGGTCACCAGCCGCATCGGCATCGAGGCGGCGGCCGAGGCCGTCGCGCCCGGCGCCAGCCTCGAGGCGCCCATCGCCGACCTGCTCGGCCGGGGCGTCGCGGTGCTCGTGATCGACGAGGCCCAGTTCGCCTCGGTCGCCCAGGTGGACGAGCTCGCCGTCTTGGTGGACGAGCACGGCGTCGACGTGCACGCCTTCGGGCTCGCGGCCGACTTCCTGCTCAACGTCTTCCCCGCCTCGGCTCGGCTCATCGCGATCGCCGACTGGGCTCACGAGCTCCCGCTCACCTCGACGTGCTGGTGCGGCCAGAAGGGGCGCTGCAACGCCCGGGTCGTCGACGGGGTCGTCGCGCGCGAGGGATCGCAGTTCGTCACCGGCGACGTCGCGACCGGGGCCGTGCACTACCAGGTGCTGTGCCGGACCCACTACCGGCGCGGCGAGCTCGGCCCGAGCCGGGCATCCGCGGCCGGGCCGCGCCGACCTGGCACACTGCCCCGGTGAGCGTCGAGGATCGCCCGCCGGCCTCCGCGGCCTGCGCCACCCGCTTCGGGGTCTTCGCCGAGTGCCCGCACTGCGGCGGCGCGCTCGCCCCCGAGCACGCCCACTACCGCTGCGGCGCGTGCGGCTGGCGCGACTCCTGTTGCGACTAGGCGACGCGCCGACTTCCTGAACTTTTCACCTGGTCCGTCCTCGGGCTTCACGAGGCGTTTACCTCCACTCCCTAAGTTGCCCGCGGCAAAGCGTTCGAGAGTCGAAACGTCGCGTCAATGAGCAACGGACTTATAGGAGGAAAGCTCAGGATGAAGACCCTACTGAGATCACTGACGGCGGGTGCCCTCGCCGTGGGCGGTCTTCTGTCGACCGCGTCGCTCCCCGCGAGTGCCGCGCCGAAGAAGATCGTCACGTGCTTCAGGCTCGAGAACAACGTCGTGCACACCCACCGGTTCCGGGGCGCCTGCGCCAAGGGATGGACGAGGAAGAAGCCGACGCCCAACCCGATCGCCTCGGTCAAGGTCGAGAACCCCGCGTCGGCGAACCTCACCGAGACCGGCTCGACCCTGCTCTACCCGCTGTGGAACATCTGGGCGCCGGCCTACCAGGCCGAGTTCCCCCAGGTGAGCCTCACCACGGGCGGTACCGGCTCGGGTACGGGCATCGCCGACGCCGCCAGCGGCACGGTGAACATCGGCTCGTCCGACGCCTACCTCTCCTCGACCCAGCGCAGCGCGACGCCGAACCTGCTCAACATCCCGGTGGGGATCTCGTACCAGATGATCGAGTACAACATCCCCGGGGTCACCGCCCACCTCAACCTGAACGGGACGGTGCTCGCGGGGATCTACACCGGCCAGATCACCAAGTGGAACGACCCGGCCATCACGGCGCTCAACCCGAAGATCACCCTGCCCGCGACGCCCATCGTGGCGCTGCACCGCTCGGACGGCTCGGGTGACACCTTCATCTTCACCACCTACCTCTCGGACACCGACCCCGCCTGGGCGTCGAAGTACAGCTACGGCACGACGGTGTCGTGGCCGGCGATCCCCAACGCGCTCGGCGAGAACGGCAACGGCGGGATGGTCTCGGCCTGCGCGAAGACCGTGGGCTGCATCGCCTACGTCGGCATCAGCTACCTCTCTTCGGTGCTCGGCGACGGCCAGACGTACGCGGCGCTGCAGAACGGGCTCGGCCAGTACGTCCTGCCGACGGTCGCCTCGGCCGCGGCCGAGGCGGCGGGCTTCCAGGCCCAGACCCCGGCCAACGGGACGATCTCGATGATCGACGGCAAGATCAAGGGTGGCTACCCGATCATCAACTACGAGTACGCCATCGTGAACAAGCAGCAGTCGTCGTCCTCGGTCGCCCAGGCGGTGCGCTCGCTGCTCGAGTGGTGCATCGACCCGTCCTACGGCCAGAGCCAGCAGTACCTGGGTCAGGTCAACTTCGTCACCCTGCCGACCAAGGTGATCGTCCAGTCCTACAAGCAGATCAAGCAGATCCAGTAGGTGGCGCCGGCGATGGGTGACGAGACCGCCTCGCCGTCCGCCGCTGCGGCCCCCGCCCGCCGAGCTCCCGTGGCTCGGCGGGCGGGGCTGTTCGCGCGCGGGACCGAGGAGGGTCTGTGGCGCTGGAGCGCCAGGGTGGCCTCGGTCGTCCCGCTCGCCGGTCTCGCCTTCGTTCTGGCCGTGCTCGCCGTGAAGGCCTGGCCGGCCATCAAGGTCAACGGCCCCGGCTTCTTGACGCGCTCGAGCTGGATCCCCGGGAGCACCTACGCGAACCCGGTCGTCACCAACGGCGTCGCCCACCCCGCCGGGGCGAGCTACGGGGCGTGGCCCCTGATCGCCGGGACGCTCCAGACCTCGGTCATCGCCCTCATCGTCGCGCTGCCGATCTCGATCGGCACGGCCTTCGCCCTCACCGAGCGGCTCCCGCCGTGGCTCGCCAAGCCCCTCGGGTTCTTCGTCGAGGTGCTGGCCGGCATCCCCAGCGTGATCATCGGACTGTGGGGCGTGCTGACCCTCGGCCCGTTCCTCGCCGCCCACGTCTACCCCCTCATCGCGAATCACGTGCCGAACGTCCCGGTGCTGCGCTACTTCCGCGGCCCCACGGGCTACGGCGAGGGCCTCCTGACCTCCGGTCTCGTGCTGGGCCTGATGATCGTGCCGATCATCGCCTCGACCACGCGCGACCTGTTCCTCCAGGTCCCCCCGCTGCCCAAGGAGGGGGCCGAGGCCCTCGGGATGACCGAGGCCGAGGTCGCCCGGCGGGTCACCATCCCGTGGGTGCGCTCGGGCATCATCGGCGCGACGGTGCTGGGTCTCGGTCGGGCGCTCGGCGAGACGATCGCCGTCGCCATGATCTCGGGGTCGGTGCTCGGGACGATCTCGCCGAACATCTTCGGGACGATGTCGACGGTCGCGGCGACCATCGTCAGCCAGCTCGACTCGGCGGCCACCGACGGGACGGGCTTCGCGATCGCGACGCTCGCCGAGGCCGGGCTCGTCCTCGCGGTCATCTCGGTGATCGTGAACGTGGCGGCCCGGGTCATCGTGAACAACTCCTCGCGCCACGTGGCGCCCGTCGGTCGGGGCTGAGCGTGGCCCACGTCACCGGCGCCTACCCCCCGACGCGGGGACGACGGGTCCGCGAGGTCGCGTTCCGCACCCTCTCGGCGGTCGCCCTGCTCTTTGTCATCGGACCGTCGATCTGGCTCATCGCCGACGTGGTGGTGCGGGCCGTGCCCCACTGGCGCTGGGACGTGCTCACCACGGTGCCGCTCGGCACCGGTGGCGGCCTCGAGAACGCCGTCCTCGGCACGCTCGTCATCATGGTGGGCGTCCTCGTCATCGCCGGCACCGTCGGGGTGCTCTCGGGGATCCACTTCGCGGAGCTGGCTCGACCGCGGCGCAGCGGCCGGGCCGGGGGCGCGGCGTTGCGTACCGCGACCGAGGTCCTCTCGGGCTTCCCGTCGATCGTGCTCGGCTACGTCGGCTACGTCGCGCTCTGCGTGGGGCTCCACTGGGGCTTCTCGCTGTTGCCGGCCCTCATCGTCCTCTCGCTGATGGTCACGCCCTACATCGCCAAGTCCACCGAGTCGGCCCTGCGCCAGGTCCCCACCAGCTACCGCGAGGGCGCCGACGCCCTGGGGATGTCGACCGGCTACGCGCTGCGCAAGGTCGTCATCAAGAGCGCCCTGCCCGGGATCGTCACCGGGCTGCTCATCGCCCTGGCGATCGCGGTGGGCGAGACCGCCCCGCTCCTCTACACCGCCGGCATCACCAACACCCTGCCCTCGGCGTCGCTGATCCACCAGCCGATCGCCTACCTGACGTACTACGTGTGGACCGACTACAACCAGCCGATCAAGTCGACCCAGTACCTGTCCTTCGACGCGGCCCTCATCCTGGTCGTCCTGGTGCTGGCGCTGCTGGTGGTCTCGCGCGTGCTCGTGAACCGCACTCAGCGCCACGCCGAGGGCCGGCGCTAGGCCATCCGGCTCACGGGCCGATCGGCCCCGGTCGCCCGGCCCCGGAGCCTCAGCCCATCAGGCCGTTGACGTAGCGCTCCGTGTCGGGCTGGCGGGGCGAGGCGAAGAGCGCCTCGGTCGGCCCGTGCTCGACGAGTCGACCGTCGTAGAAGAACATCGTGCTATCCGAGACCCGCCGGGCCTGGCCCAGGTTGTGGGTCACCACGACGATGGTGAGCGCGGGGATCATCGCGCGCATCAGGTTCTCCACCGCCTCGGTCGAGAGGGGGTCGAGGGCCGAGGTCGGCTCGTCGAGCAGGAGGACCTCGGGGCCGACGGCGAGCGCGCGGGCCAGGCACAAGAGCTGCTGCTGGCCGCCGGAGAGCCGGTAGGGCGAGTCGTTCAGACGATCCTTCACCGCGTCCCAGAGGCCGACCTCACGCAGACGGGTCTCGGCGACCACGTCGAGCTGCTTGCCCCGGGCGATGCGATGCGCGCGCACGCCCGCGACCACGTTGTCCTTGATCGACATGGGGAAGGGGTTGGGACGCTGGAAGAGCATGCCGACGCGCCGGCGGATGGTGAGCAGGTCCTGGGTGCGGGCCCAGATGCTCTCACCCTCGAGCAGCACGTCGCCGTCGTGGCGAAAGCCGTAGACCTTGTCGTTCATCCGGTTGAGCGTGCGCAGGAACGTCGACTTGCCCGAGCCGGTGGGTCCGATGAGGGCCGTGATCGTGCCCCGCGGGAAGGTCACGTCGACGTCGCTCAGGATCGTCTTCGACCCGAAGCGCAGCGTCAGGCGCTCGGCGGCCAGGACGTCGCGCGGACGCCGGCGGTCGGGGTCGATCGCCGAGAGCACCGCGTTGACGCTCTCGGTGGTGGCGGTCGGCTGCCCTGGCTCTTCCATGCCGTGCCTTCCTGTTGGGCGAACGGCCTCAGCGTAGGGAGCCCGGGTTATCCGACTGTGAACACGCGGCGACCCCCGCGTGATTTGCTCGGCACCCTCGCACACGACCGCCCGGTCCGGCGCGCCCGCGGCGACGCGGGGCGGGCGTCGCGCCGGGTCGGGGCGCCCGCCGAGCGGCCCCGGCGGCTCCGCCGCGTCGCCCGGACCCGGTCCGTTATCCTGGCCGCGAGGAGGGCGCGTGGGCCACGAGCTCTGGCGGGAGTCGGCGACAGCGCTCGCTCAGCGCATCCGCGCGCGCGAGGTCTCCTCGCGCGAGGTCGTCGAGTCCCACCTGGCGCGCATCGAGGCGGTGAACCCCACGGTGAACGCGATCGTCGAGGTGCGCGCGGAGGCGGCGCTGGCCGAGGCGGGCCGGGCCGACGACGCGACCGTCGCCGGCGGGGCCCTCGGGCCCCTGCACGGGGTCCCCTTCACGACCAAGGTCTGCGTCGACGTGGCCGGCTACGCCAGCGACGAGGGCACGGCGGCTCTGGTCGACCGGGTGGCCACTGAGGACGCCCCGATCGTCGAACGGCTGCGGGCGACCGGTGCCGTTATGCTCGCGCGCACCAACATGCCCGACCTCGGTCTGCGGATGAACACGGAGTCCTCGCTCCACGGCGCGACCCACAACCCGTGGCGCCACGGCTACACGGTGGGCGGCTCCTCGGGCGGGGAGGGTGCGGCGCTGGCGACCGGGATGTCGCCCCTCGGGGTCGGCAGTGACATCGGGGGCTCGCTGCGCAGTCCGGCCTTCTGCTGCGGGGTCGCCTCGATCAAGCCCAGTCGGGGCCGGATCGCCCGGGGCAACGCCAGCGCCCCCGGGGAGATCCCGTTCTTCGAGCAGTGGATGCTCGTCGACGGGGTGCTGGCGCGCCGGGTGGCCGACGTGCGCCGGGGTCTCGAGGTGACCATGGGTCGCCACCGTCGCGACCCCCAGTCGCTCGACGTGCCCCTGCACGGCCCGCCGGCCGCGCGCCGGGTCGCCCTCGTGCCCGAGCCGGCCGGCGGCTCGACCCACCCGGGGGTCGCGGCGGCGCTGCGGCGCGCCGGGGCGGCGCTCGAGGCCGCCGGCTACCAGGTCGAGGAGCGCGAACCGCCGCGCCTGGTCGACGCCTACTGGTCGTGGACCGAGCTCATGATGAACGGGCTGTCGGTCTACGGGGACGTGACCTGGCCGCTGCTCGGCGACGGCGCGCGCCGGTTCTTGGAGCTCACGACGCTCGGGCTGCCGGCGCCGAGCGCCGCGTCCCTCGCCGAGGCCGACGAGCGCCGCTACGCCGTGGCGCGCGCGTGGCGCGCGTTCCTGCTCGAGTGGCCCCTCGTGGTCGGGCCGACCTGGACCCGGCCACCCTTCCCTCACGGCTTCGACGTCGTCGACCAGGACTCGGCCCTGGCGGTCGTGGAGGCGGTGCGCTTCACCGTGCCGGCCAACGTGCTCGGCCTGCCGGCGGCGTGCGCGCCGTGCGGCCTCGTCGAGGGGACCCCCGTCGGGGTCCAGGTGATGGGCGACCTGCTGCGCGAGGACCTCTGCCTGGACGCGGCCGAGGTGGTCGAGCGCGCGCTCGCCGTGCCCACCCCGATCGACCCCGAGGCGTGAACCGCGAGGTCCGCCCCCTCGCGCGCGGCGAGGTCGCCGCGGCCGTCGCGGTGTTGCTCGGGGGGTCGCACAACCCCTCCGCCGAGCGGCCCGACGACCCCGACGCCTACTGGCGGGCCGCCCAGGAGACGACCGCGCGCGGCGGCGCGGTACTCGTCGCGCTCGAGGGTGACGAGGTCGTGGGCCTGTGCCAGGTGATGGTGCTCCGCCACTTACAGCACGCCGGCGGCCTCTGCGCGGAGCTCGAGAGCGTCTTCGTGCGAGAGGACCGGCGCGGCCACGGCGTCGGTGGGGCCCTGCTCGAGGCGGCCGAGGCTCTCGCGCGCGAGCGCGGCTGCTACCGGGTCCAGCTCACGAGCAACCTGGTGCGCGCCGACGCCCACCGCTTCTACGAGGCCCACGGCTACGCGGCCACGCACCGCGGGTTCAAGAAGGGGCTCTAGCCCTCGACCTCGACGAGGCGGCCCGAGTCGACGTCGAAGACGAAGCCGCGCACCTCGCGCGAGCGCAACAGCGGGTGGGCCCGGAGCGTGGCGACGGTCGCGCGCACGTCGGTCGCGACGTCGGCGAAGGCCCCCAGGGCGAAGGGGAGGGGCCGGCCGAGAGCGGTCTCGAGCCGCTCGCGCACGACCCCCTCGTCGGGGTGCTCGAGCCCGCAGCGGCTGTGGTGGACGACCATGACGTCCTCGGTGCCGAGGAGCTGCTGACTCAGCACCAGCGAGCGCACGGCGTCCTCGGTCGCGAGCCCCCCGGCGTTGCGGATGAGGTGGGCGTCGCCCAGCGCGAGCCCGAACGCCCCGAACAGGTCCAGGCGCGCGTCCATGCAGGTGAGGACGGCGAGCCGACGCTTCGGCTCGGTGGCCAGGGGGCGGTGGCCGTGCGCCGCGACGTAGGCGTCGTTCGCGGCGAGCACGTCGTCGATGCTGGACACGGCGACGAGCCTAGGGGCGGGGTGCGGGTACGCTGCGCACGGAGGTGGAGATGGAGCACATCAGTGAGGTGCGTGACGAGCTGCGCGAGCCCGCGAGGGCCCTGCGCCAGATGATCCCCGACGTCCTCCAGGGCTACGCCCAGATGCACCGGGCCGTTATGAGCGACGGAGCGCTCAGCGTGGCCCACAAGGAGCTGGTCGCCCTGGCCATCGCCGCGACGCGCGAGTGCGACGGGTGCGTCGGCTCCCACGCGCGCGGCGCCGCGCGCTCGGGGGCGACCCGCGAGCAGGTCGCCGAGGCGATGGGCGTCGTGATCATGATGAACGGCGGGCCGGGCACGGTGTGGGGCCCGCGAGCCCTGCGCAGTTTCGACGAGGCGCTCGCCGAGCGGACCGACTAGAAGTCGTAGCCCAGGCGCACGACGCCGTTGATGAAGTTCGACTGGAGCTTCACCGGGGGCTCCGTGGCGTGGATCGCCGGCACGCGCGCCAGGAGCTCGCGCCACATGACGGTGATCTCACGGCGCGCCAGGTGCGCGCCGAGGCAGAAGTGGGGTCCCGGCGCCCCGAAGCCGTAGTGGTCGTTGGGCGTGCGTCCCACGTCGAAGACGAAGGGGTCGTCGAAGACCTCCTCGTCGCGGTTGGCCGAGTTGTAGAAGAGGACGACCTTGTCGCCGGCGGCGAGCTCCACGCCCGCGAGCGTGTAGTCGGTGGCGAGCGTGCGGCGCATCCAGATCACCGGCGACGCCCAGCGCACCATCTCGTCGGCCATCGTCGCCTGGAGCCCCGCAAAGTCCTCGAGCAGCCGGCGACGCTGGTCGGGGTGGTCGCTCAGGGCTACGAGGGAGTGGGCCAGCGCCGTGCGCGTGGTCTCGTTGCCGGCGGCCAGCAGCAGCACGAAGAACGACGCCAGCTCTTGCTGGGTGAGCTTCTCCGACTCGATCTCGGCGTTCACGAGGGCGCTCGTGAGGTCGTCGACGGGCTGGTCGACGCGGTACTTGCCGAGCTCCTCCATCAGCGCGGTGAGGGTGGCCCCCGCCTCGAGGACGGCGAGGATCGGGTCGGCGCCCTCGGGGATGTAGGCCGGGTCGCCGTTGGACAGGATGACGTTCGAGCACGAGAGCACCGTGGGGTACTCGCTCTCGGGCACGCCCATCATGGTGCAGATGATCTCGAGGGGGAACGGGGCCGCGAGGTCCGTGATGAAGTCGCCGGTGCCCGAGGTGCGCGCCCGCTCGATGATCTCGTCGGCCAGGCGCTCGATCGACGCCTCGACGGCGCGCACGGTGCGGGGGTTGAAGGCGTTGGCGACGATCCGGCGCAGCCGGGCGTGACGGGGGTTGTCGGTCGAGATCATCCCCGAGAAGTACTCGACCATCTCGGGGGGCAGGTCGAGCAGGCTGACCGCGCCCGGGCCCGAGAGGAAGACCTGGGGGGTGCGCGAGACCTCGGCCAGGTCGCGGTGGCGCGTCAGCGCCCAGTACCCGTTGCCCCGGGGCATCTCGATCACCGAGCCCTCCAAGAGGGGGTCCTCGAAGTGGGCGATCGGCCGTTCACGGCGAAGCGTCGCGAAGGCCCCCTCGCGCTCGGGGTAGGGCCGGCGCCAGAACTCCATGTCGGACAGGTCGATCTCCTCGAGGGCGAGGACCTCGGTGGGCTGCATCGGGCCATGGTAACGAGGCGCCGGCGTCGGGGCACGGAGCGCCCCCGACCCGGCAGACTGGGGGGGTGAGCCTCTCCGACGCCGAACGCCAGAGCCGCCTGCGCGCGCTCGAGTCGCTGATGGACTTGATGCGCCCGGCCGTCCAGGCCGACGGGGGCGACCTCGTCCTCGTCTCGGCCGACGTCGAGAGCGGCGTGGTCGAGGTCGAGCTGCGCGGCGCGTGCTCGAGCTGCGCGATCTCCTCGGACACCCTCCAGGGTGGCGTTACCCGGATCCTCACCGACCGGCTGGCCTGGGTGAGGGAGGTCCGCGGCGGCGTCGACGACTCGATCGACCCCGAGGACTCGATGATGCTGGGCACCGGGGCCTACGTGCCCCGCTACCGCGAGCGCTCCAGCTAGAGCGCGAGCTCGACCCCGGTCAGGCCCGCGAGCGCCTCGACCAGGCGGTCGCCGAGGCCCTCGCGGGTCGCGCGCCGCGGCGGGCGCACCAGCGTCGCGGGTCCGACGAGCCCCCCGGGGCCGGCCGGCCCGTAGTACGAGCCGTTGGTGGCCTCGGGGCTGGTGAGCGCGACCAGTAGGGGCTCGGCGCCCCAGTCGACCTCCTGGTGGGGTAGCCACCGGGCCTCGAGCAGGCTGCGACGGGGCCGCGCCCGCCCGACGCTCGCCCCGGCGCTGAAGAGCCCGGTGCGCACGTAGCCCGGGTGCGCCGCGACCGAGGCGAGGTCGGCGCCGGCCGTCCCGGCGCGCTCGGCCATCCACAGCGCGAGCACCAGGTCGGCCAGCTTGGACTGGGCGTAGGCGCGGAAGGGTCGGTAGCGCCGCGTCGCCTGGAGGTCGTCGAGGTCGAGCCGGCCCACGTGGGCCGCGCTCGAGGTCATCCACCCCACCCGGGCGGCCCCGGCCGGGGTGAGCAGGGGGACGAGGCGCGCGCAGAGGGCGTAGTGGCCGGCGACGTTGGTGGCGAACTGCAGCTCCAGCCCGTCGGCGGTCTCGGTGCGCCGGCGCGGTCGCATCACGCCGGCGTTGTTGGCGAGCAGGTGGAGCGGCCGGCCCTCGTCGAGCAGCCCCTCGGCGAAGGCACGCACCGAGGCGAGGTCGGCCAGGTCGAGCGCGCGCACGTCGAGTCGCGCCTCGGGGTGCGCCGCGCGGATCAGCTGCGCGGCTCGCTCGCCGCGCTCCAGCGAGCGCACGGCGAGCACGACCTCGGCTCCGGCGCCGGCCAGTCGCCGGGCGATCTCGAGGCCGAGCCCGGCGCTCGCGCCGGTGACGACCGCGCGCCGTCCGCCCTGGGGGGGTACGTCGTACACCGGGTTAGGCGGCCGGGGGTTCCTTGGGCAAGCCCAGGACGCGCTCGCCGACGATGTTGCGCTGGATCTCGGCGGTCCCGCCCCAGATCGTCTCGGAGCGAGAGAAGAAGAACGAGCCCTGCAGTTCGCTGACCGGGTAGTCGGCCCGCCCCCGTCGCGGGGCGCCGACGTCGGGGTCGGTCGAGCCGGTCAGCACCTGGCCGGCCATGCCCAGGATGTCGATCGCGAGGTTCGTCACCTCGCGGTGGGCCTCGGACCAGAACATCTTGTTGCAGGCCCCGAGCCGGGCCGCCTCGTGGGTGCCGCGCAGGCCGTCGGTGAGCGAGCGATAGCCGTTGACCTCCATGATCTTGACCTTGGACCACGCGCGCACGAGGGCGTCGCGCACCAGCCGGTCGCTCGTGCGCCCGACGCGGGCGGCCTCGGCGACGATGGACTCCCACTCGCGCAGGAACCGCCGGTAACTCGTGGTCGCCGACGAGCCCCGCTCGAAGCCGAGGGTGGTCATGGCCACCTTCCACCCGTTGTTCACCCCGCCGACCACGTTCTCGCCCGGGCAGCGCGCGTCGGTGAAGAAGACCTCGTTGAACTCGGCCGTGCCGTCGACCTGGGTGATCGGGCGCACCTCGACCCCGGGCTGGCGCATCGGCACGAGCAGGTAGCTGATCCCGGCGTGCTTGGGGGCCGCGGGGTCGGTCCGGGTGAGCAGGAACACGTAGTCGGCGTGCTGGGCCTGGGTCGTCCAGACCTTCTGGCCGTTGATCACCCACTCGTCGCCGTCGAGCACGGCCGAGGTCGACAGGCTCGCGAGGTCGCTGCCGGCGTCGGGCTCGGAGAACCCCTGGCACCAGGCGATCTCCCCGCGCAGGATGCCCGGGATGAAGCGGGCCTTCTGCTCCTCGGTGCCCCACTGGAGCAGGGTCGGCCCGACCAGGGTGTCGCCGAAGAAGTCGGCGCGCATCGGGGCGTTGGCGCGGGCGAACTCCTCGTTCACCACCACCTGACGCATGAGGTCGAGGCCCTTGCCGCCGTACTCGGCCGGCCAGCCGGCGCAGATCCACCCCCCCGCGTAGAGCCGCTCGGTCCACGAGGCGACGAACTCCCGGCGCTGGTCCGGGGTCATCGAGAAGCCCGGCTCGAACCAGCCCGCGGGCAGGTTCCCCTCCAGCCAGGTCCTCACCTCGGCACGGTAGGCCTCGGCCTCGGGGGGGTAGGTCAGATCCATGGCTGAAGCGTACCCAGCCCCCCGGCCCCCCGCCGTAGCCATTTGTGCCCTGGTCGGACGGTGGGCGAGAATGGTGGACCGCCGACGAAAGCGACCCGTGCCCCGCTCCTTGCGCCAGACCATCGACGAGACCCGGGCGTCGTGGGAGCGCAGCCGGCGCCTCACGCTGCCCGAGGCGGTCCCGGCCCGACCCCCGGCCCCGGGCGGGCTGAGGGTCGCCTACCTGCTCTACCGCGGCAACCCCCAGTGCGGGGGCCAGGGCGTCTACACCCGCCACCTCACGCGCGAGCTGGTGGCCCTCGGCCACAGCGTCGAGGTCTTCTCGGGCCCGCCGTGGCCGATCCTCGACGAGGGGGTGGGTTTCACCCCGGTGCGCTCGCTCGACCTCTACCGCGACCCCGACCCCTTCCGGATCCCCCACCCGAGGGAGTTCACCTCGCTGGCCGACCTCGCCGAGTTCGCGGTCATGCTCAGCGCCGGCTTCGGCGAGCCGCTGGCCTTCTCCTGGCGGGTCGCCCGGATGCTCCAGGGCCGGCGCCACGACTTCGACATCGTCCACGACGACCAGTGCATCGGCTCGGGGATCCTCGCGCTGCACCGTCGCGGCTGGCCCCTGCTCGAGACGCTCCACCACCCGATCACCGTCGACCGTTCGATCGCCCTCGACCACGCGTCGGGCTGGCGCCAGCGGCTCACGACCCGCCGGTGGTTCGGCTTCTTGCGCATGCAGACCCGGGTCGCGCGCCGACTGCCGGCCGTGCTCACCGTCTCGCACAACTCGCGCGCGGACATCCACGACCAGCTGGGCGTGGCGCTCGAGCGGCTCACCGTGGTGCCGGTCGGCGTCGACCACACCGTGTTCCGCCCCCACGAGGACGTCGTGCAGCGGCCCGGCCGGCTGATGGTGACGACGAGCTCGGACGTGCCCATGAAGGGGCTCGTGCCCCTGCTCGAGGCGGTCGCGAAGCTGCGCGTCGAGCGGCCGCTCGAGCTCGTGGTGATCGGCCGACCGCGCCCCGGCGGGCGGGTCGCCGCCGCCCTCGAGCGCCTCGGCCTCGAGGACATCGTCACCACGGTGTCGGGGGTGAGCGACGAGGCGCTGGCCCGGCTCTACGGCGAGGCCGAGGTGGCGATCGTGCCCAGCCTCTACGAGGGCTTCTCGCTGCCGGCCATCGAGGCGATGGCCTGCGCGGTGCCGGTCGTGGCGACGACCGGGGGGGCGCTGCCCGAGGTGGTCGGACCGGACGGCGAGGCCGCGCTGCTCGTCGAGCCCAACGACCCCGACGCCCTGGTCGGGGCGATCCGACGACTCCTCGACGACCCGGCGCTGCGCGCGCTGATGGGCACCCGGGGCCGCGAGCGGGTGATGACCCGCTTCACCTGGCAGGTGACGGCCCGGGGGACGGCGGCCTGCTACGACGCCGTCCTGCGCGGGGCGGCGCTGCCCGAGTCGATGGTCTTCGACTGATGCTGACCGCCCGCTACGAGCGGCTCGGCCTGCGCCCCGGCGACGCGGTCCTCGACCTGGGCTGCGGGTTCGGCCGTCACGCCTTCGAGGCGGCGCGCCGGGGCGCCAGCGTGGTGGCTCTCGACGCCGGGCGCGACGAGGTCGAGGGCGTGCTCGCGACCTTCGTCGCGATGACCGAGGCCGGGGAGCTCGTCGCGGGCTCGGCCCACGCGGCGGTCGTCCAGGGCGACGCCCTGGCGCTGCCCTTCGCCGACGGGACCTTCGACCGGGTGATCTGCTCAGAGGTGCTCGAGCACATCCCCGACGACCGGGCGGCGCTGGCCGAGCTGGCCCGCGTGCTGCGCCCCGGGGGCACCATGGCGATCACCGTCCCGCGCTTCTTCCCCGAGCTCGTGAACTGGGCCCTCTCGGACGAGTACCACACGGTGCCCGGCGGCCACGTGCGGATCTACCGGCGCTCGGTGCTGCTCGAGCGCAGTCGGGGCGCCGGGCTCGTGCCCTACGCCCGCCACCACGCCCACGGGCTGCACAGCCCGTACTGGTGGCTCAAGTGCCTGGTGGGCACGACCAACGAGGACCACCCGGCCGTCAAGGCGTACCACCGGCTCTTGGTGTGGGACATCGTGAAGCGCCCTGCCCTCACCCGGGCCGCCGAGGCCGCGCTCGCCCCGGTCATGGGCAAGTCGCTCGTCTACTACCTGCGCAAGCCGTGACCACGACCGACGCCCTCGCCGGCGTACCGGGCGTGCTCAGCGCCGAGGAGCTGGCCGCGACCGCCCGTTTCGTCGCCGACTGCCAGCGGCCCGACGGCCAGATCCCGTGGTTCCCGGGGGGGCACTGCGACCCCTGGAACCACGTCGAGGCCGCCATGGGGCTCACCGTCGCCGGCCACCTCGAGGCGGCGCGCGCCGCCTACGGGTGGCTCGCGCGGGCCCAGCTGGGTGACGGCAGCTGGTTCAACTACTACCTCGGCGAGCGCGTGCGCGACGCCCGGCTCGACACCAACGTCTGCGCCTACGTGGCCACCGGGGTCTACCACTACCTGCTGGTGACCGGCGACGAGTCGCTCGCCGCCGCGCTCTGGCCCACCGTGGAGCGGGCCGTCGACTTCGTGCTGGCCCACCAGCGACCCGACGGACCGGTCACCTGGTCCCTCGACGCCCAGGGCCGCAGCGAGGGCTACGCCCTGCTCACGGGCTCCTCGTCGGTCTTCCTCTCGGTGCGCTGTGCGGCGACGCTCGCGCGCGCGCTCGGGCGCGACCGGCCCGACTGGGTGGCGGCGGCCGGGCGGCTCGGCCACGCGATCGCCCACCACCCGGGCGCCTTCGCGCCGAAGAACGAGTTCGCCATGGACTGGTACTACCCGGTCCTCTCCGGGGCGCTCACCGGCGAGCGCGCCGCGGCCCGCATCGACCAGGGCCGGGAGCGCCACGTGATGGAGGGACTCGGGGTGCGCTGCGTCTCGACCAACGACTGGGTGACCGCGGCCGAGACGGCCGAGTGCGCCCTGGCCCTCGACGCGATCGGCGCGACGAACCGCGCGCTCGAGCTCTTCGCCCTCACCTCAGCGCACCGGCGCGCCGACGGCGCCTACTGGACGGGCCTCGCGTACCCGGGGGCGGCCACCTTCCCCCACCGCGAGGTGACGACCTACACCGCGGCGGCGGTGCTGCTCGCGGCCGACGCCCTCACCTCGCGCACCGGCGCCGCGGGACTCTTGCGCCACGACGAGTCCCCCCTCGTGGCGGTCGAGGACCTCGTCGAACCCGGCTGCGTCCGGCGCCACTAGCCCGGGGCGCGCAGGACCCGCAGGGAGCCGACGGCGGCGACCTCGCGGTGGCCGGCGCCGAGCGCGTCGAGGTAGATCTCGTAGGGCGGCCGACCGCCGTCGGCGGGGTCGGGGAAGACGTCGTGGATGACGAGGAGACCCCCGGGAACGACCTTGGGCGTCCAGGCGCGGTGGTCGGCCCAGGCGACGGCCGCGCCGTGGCCGCCGTCGATGAAGAGCAGGTCCAGGGGCTGGGCGAAGTGGCGCGCGACGAGGGTCGACTCGCCGACGATCCCCACCACGCTGGCCTCGAGCCCGGCGTCGGCGATCGTGCGCTGCCAGTGGGGGAGCGTGTTGAGCCGCCCGTCGCGCTCGTCGAGGAGGTCGGGGTCGAAGTGCTCCCAGCCCGGCTGGGTCTCCTCGCTGCCGCGGTGGTGGTCGAGGGAGTAGAGGAGCGACCCGGTCGCCTCGGCGGCCAGCCCGAGGTAGAGCGCGGACTTGCCGCACCACGCGCCGACCTCGAGCCAGGTCCCCCCGGGGCGGGCGGCCCCGAGCCGTTCGGCGTGCGCGCTGAGGGCGAGGCCCTCGTCCTCGGGCATGAACCCCTTGGTCGCGCGCGCTCGCGCGAGGAGCTCGTCGCGGCGGCTCACCGCACCACCTGGACGAGCGAGTAGACGCCGAAGCCCAAGAAGACGACGCCCCCGAGGCGACGGATCCAGGTGAGGGGGACCCGCCGCTCGAGGGCGCGTCCCCCGTAGGCACCGAGGAAGGCCACGGTGATGAGCGCGACCGACGAGGCGACGAAGACCCCGACGGGTGAGTGGGTGTGGGCGGTGAAGGTGAGGGCCTGGATCTGGGTCAGGTCGCCGAACTCGGCGAGGAAGATCACCCCGAAGGCGGTGGCGGCCTCGCGAGGGGCGCCGGCGCGGCGCTCGCGGGCCCCCTCGACCTCGCCGGCCGCCTCGGCCGACGCCTCCTTGGAGAGCAGGAGGTAGGCGGCCCCGCCCAAGAACAAGACGGTCACGACGATCTCGCGCGCGCGGGTGGGCAGGAGGGTGACCAGACCGCCCGCCGTGACGGCGATGGCCATCTGGACGACGAAGGCGGCCGACGCCCCGAGCGCCACCGGCAGGGGCCGGCTGCGCGCGGCCATCACGATGGTCGCGATCATCGTCTTGTCGGGCAGCTCCAGCAGGAACATCGCCCCGGCGATCCCGAGCAGGGTCCCGAGGTTCACCGCCCGAGGGCTCCCGTCGGGTCGGGCGCGCGACGACCCGGCGGGGCCCGTCGGAGCGAGGGTCGCGTCCGCGCCCGGACCCGCGAAGGTGTCACCGTCGCTGACTCTAGGGTCCCGGGCGAGGGGCTCAGGAGAACTGGGTGCGGATGGCCTCGGCGAAGAGCAGACCCACCCGCAGTCGCTCCAGCTGCTGCTCCACGGTGGCCGGGTAGCCGCCGGGCACGGGGTGGGCGGTGTGGAAGGCGATGACCTCGGCGGCGAGGTCGGGGTCGGCGAGGAAGGTCGGGGTGCCACTCGCCAGGCGGGCCATCTGGCTCGGGGCGAACGTCGCCTTCGCGTCGTCCCACCGGCTCGTGATGTAGCGCCAGACGGCCGGACCGGACCGCTCGTTCGTCGTGAGCAGGGGCAAGATGAGCGGCGCGTCCTGGGCGCGGAACTCCTCGAAGCAGCGTCGGGCCGCGTCGAGCCCGACGCGCTCGTCGGGGAACGACCCGAGCGCGCTGAGATAGCGCATCTCGTCCTGGGGGGTCGGAGCGGAGCGGTAGTGCTCGAGGAAGGCCTCGTAGTCACCGGGCCGGTTGAGGCCGGCCACCAGGCGCAGGATCGTTCCGGCGAGGTCGCCGCGCACGTCGCCGGCCTCGTAGCGGCGCAGCGCCTCGGCCTGGACCGCCTCGTCCTCACAGATCCCCCCGAGGATGCGGATCACCGCGGCGCGCATCCGCGGGGTGAGCTCGTCCTCGCCGGCCACGGCGTCCCAGCCCAGTCGCTCGTACTGGGGCAGCGCGATCGCGCGCACCTGGGCGATGAGGGTGGCGCGCTGGGAGGCGTCGAGCGGGCGACGGATCGTGTCCAGGGCGACGCCGATGGCCTCCCAGGCCGCGGGGGTGACGTGGTCGCCGAGGTGGGAGATGACGAGGCGGAACTGCTCCCAGGTCGTGAGGCGCGCGAGCAGGGCGGCCCACGCGTCGTCGACCATGGTCGCTCGCTCGAGGTCGTCGAGCGTCGCGATGTGCGGGGCCAGCTCCTCGAGCTCGGCGACGCCGTAGAGGGTGCGATAGCAGCCCCAGCCCCCGGCGTTGGCGACGACCGGCGCGGCGTCGGTGACCGTGACGGGATCGCGGTCGAGCAGGTGCGAGGTCGGCCGATCGCCGGCGACCGAGCGGGTCGCCACCGGGACCAGCCAGTGGTCGCCGATCTGGCTGTCGGGGGTCTTGGGCGCGTAGCTGAAGGGCCGCTGGGTGAGCGTCCCGTCGGCGTAGGTCACCAGGGGGTGACCGCCCTGGAGGATCCAGGTGTTCATCATCTCGCGCACGCGCTGGCCCGACACCTCCTCGAGGGCGTCCCACAGGTCGCTCGTGCGCGCGTTGGCGTACTGGTGCTTGGCGACGTAGTGGCGCATCCCGTCGCGGAAGGTCTCGGCGCCGAGGAACTGCTCGAGCATGCGCAGGACCGACGCGCCCTTCTCGTAGGTCAACACGTCGAACATGGCCTGGGTGTCGTCGGGGGAGACGACCTCGAACTCGATCGCCCGCGTGGTGGACAGTCCGTCGATCTGCAGGGCCAGGTCGCGGAAGAAGTTCTGGCCCACCCAGGTCTTCCACTGCGGTCGGAACGCGTCGGTGCACACGAGCTGCATGAACGTGGCGAAGGCCTCGTTCAGCCAGATCCCCTCCCACCACTCCATCGTCACCAGGTTGCCGAACCACTGGTGGGCGATCTCGTGCAGGACGACCTCGACCACCCGGAAGCGCTCCGCCTGGGAGGCCGTCGCGGGGTCGACCAGGAGCGCCGTCTCGCGGTAGGTGATGCACCCGACGTTCTCCATCGCGCCCATGGCGAAGTCGGGGATGGCGATCATGTCGAGCTTCTCGCCCGGGTAGGGGATGGCGAAGTAGTCCCCGAACCACCGCAGGCAGAAGTCGGCGGCCTCCAGGGCCACGTCGGCCAGGTGGACCTTGCCGCGCGGTGCGATGACCCGTAGCGGGACGCCGTCGACGTCGATCGTGCGCGACTCCTCGAAGGGGCCGATGACCCAGGCGACCAAGTACGTCGACATCTTCATCGACGGGGCGAAGGCGATCGAGCGGCGCCCGTCCCCGAGGTCGGTCTCGGTGGCGATCGGGGAGTTGGAGTAGGCGGCGAGGCCCGCGGGGATCGTCAGGTTCACCTGGAAGGTCGCCTTGAAGATCGGCTCGTCCCAGCACGGGAAGGCCCGGCGGGCGTCGGTGTTCTCGAACTGGGTCGTGCCGATGACGTGCTCGACGCCGTCACCGTCGACGTAGGTGGAGCGGTAGAAGCCCTCGAGCCCCGCCGAGATCGTCCCCGTGTAGTCGATCTCGAGGGTCGCCGGACCCGGCTCGAGGGGCTCGTCGAAGACGAAGGTGGCCGTCTCGTAGGTGACGTCGTGGCGCACCTCGCGCGAGTGGAGGGTGGTCGGGCCCCGGCGCGCCACCGCCGGGTGCAGGTCGAGCTCGAGGGCGTGGAGGGTGAGCTCCGAGGTCGCCTCGAGCACCTCGATCTCGACCTCGACGCGGCCGGTGAAGGTGAAGGTCGAAAAGTCGGGGGTGATGAAGACTCGGTAGGCCGAGGGGACGACCGCACGGCCGAGGCGGTAGGGGTTGGTCGAGGAAGTCACAGTTGGCCACCCTATTGCCAAATCCTCTACGCTCGCCAGGTGACGTCGACGCCCACGCCGGTCTCGCTGCGCCAGAAGCCGGGCCCGAACCGACTGACCGTGACGGGCATCGGCAACGCGATGCTCGACATCATCACCCAGGACCACGACGAGGTCTACCGGTCCCTCGGGCTCACCAAGGCGGCGATGCACCTCATCGAGGAGCACCAGCTCGACACCTTCTACGGGGCGATGGGTCCCACCATCGAGATGTCCGGTGGATCGGTCGCGAACTCCATCGCCGGGGTGGCGGCCCTCGGGGGCACGTGCGGCTACATCGGCAAGGTGGCCGCCGATGACTTCGGCGAGCGGTTCCGCCACGACCTCGCCTCCCTGGGCGTCGAGCTCGACCTCGCGATCGCGACCGACGGCGAGGGGGCGACGGGGCGCTGCCACGTCTTCATCTCGCCCGACGCCCAGCGCACCATGGCCACCTACCTCGGGGCGTCGAACCGCCTGACGGCGGCCGACATCCGCGCGGACCTCATCGCCCGCTCCGAGATCACCTACGTCGAGGGCTACCTCTTCGACCTGCCGCCGGCCATGGAGTCGATCCGCAAGGTCGTCTCGATCGCCCACGAGCACGACTCGATGGTCGCGCTGTCGCTGTCGGACATGTTCTGCGTCGAGCGTCACCGGCGCGACTTCTTGGACCTCGTGACGAGCGACGTGGACGTCCTGCTCGCCAACGAGCACGAGGTCCGGTCCCTCTTCGGCCTCGAGGACCTCGAGGACGTCTTCGAGGCGCTCGACGAGCTGGGCGTGCTCGGGGTCGTGACGCGCGGCCCCCAGGGGGCCGACGTCGCGACCCTCTCGGGCGTCGTGCACGTCCCCGCCCACGAGGTGACCCACGTGGTGGACCAGAACGGCGCGGGCGACATGTTCGCCTCGGGCTTCCTCTACGGCCTCGCCCTGGGCGCCGACCCGGTCGAGGCGGCCGAGCTCGGCTCGCTGTGCGCGGGCGAGGTGATCACGCACCTCGGCGCGCGGCCCGAGTCCGACCTCGAGCTCCTCGGCATCGAGGCCGGGCTCCTCTAGCTCGCGCGCGGGCGGTGGGGGCCGGGGCCCGAGCCCGAGCCCGAGCCCGCTAGATCCCCTGGGCGTCGAGCGCGGCGTCGAGCTCGCGGGTGCGCTGGTCCTCCCAGCGGACCCAGGAGATCGCTATCGGGATGCACGCGAGCAGCATCAGCGCGTCGCCACCGATCCACATGATCGACCCACCGAGGTGGATGTTCGACAGCGCCCAGGACGACGTCGCGCCGCGCGGGGTCATGGAGGCGTAGGCGGGGAAGGGGACCGTGCGGGTCATGTTGAGGGCGAGGCCGGTGAAGGTGTCGACCGGCACGGCCGCCATGACGTAGACGATCCGCAGCCCGGGGTGGAGGGTGCGGCCGCGTTCGAGCCCGAACGCGGGGCGAAAGAAGAGGTAGCCGACGACCAAGAAGGCGACCTGCTCAAGGTGGTGGACCCACTCGTGCTCCATCATCAGGTTCATGAAGCCGGTCAGGTGGGTCGCCGGGATGAAGGCGAAGTAGAGCGCGAAGCCGACGAGGGGGTGGGTCGCCACGGTGAGCGCGCGACTGTCGAGGACGCGCCGGATGGTCCGGTTGCCGGCGCGATAGGCCAGGTCGAGGGGGGCCGAGAGGGCGAAGAGCACGGCCGCGACCATGATGAGCAGAAGGTGCTGAATCATGTGCACGCTGAAGTAGGCCATGTCGTAGACCCCGAGCACGGACTCGGTGGCGAGGAAGGTCACGACGATCCCGGCCACGAAGCACGCGGTCCGCTCTTGGGGCCAGTCGCCGGCCCGCGCGACGCCGCGCAGGTAGAGGTAGGCCGCGGCGAGCAGCAGCAGGATCGGCAGGACACCGAGGTGCCACTCCCCGAGGTCGTGCCAGGAGAACGCGGGCGGCCGGGTCATTCCGGGCACCGCGCCAGTCTAGGAGCCCGGGGGCGAGCGCCGACCCAGTCGGTACACTGACCGCGTGCGTCGGTACCTCTCAGCGCGGGCGCTCGTGTTGCACCTCGCTCTGGTCGCGTGGCTCGCCGGGTGCACGGCGGCGGACTGGTGGCAGGTCGGCCGAGCGGTCCACGGCAACCAGCTGAGCTACCTCTACGCCATCGAGTGGCCGCTGCTCGGCGTGCTCGGCGTGCTCGGCTGGTACGCGCTGTTGCACCTCGAGCGCCCGAGCGAGGACGAGCTCGAGAACCGGCGGGCCTACGAGGCCCAGATGCGCGCCGCCGCCCAGGCGGCCCGCGAGGTGCACCGGGTCGAGGAGGACCCGGCGCTCGCCGCCTACAACGACCACCTGGCCCAGCTCACGCGTCAACCCAAACGACGCCTCTTCGGGCACTGATGGACGCGACGTTCCGGCGCTACCGGACGATGTCGTTCGTCACCGGGACGACGCTGCTGATCCTCTTCGCGACCCTCGCGCTGCACACCGCCGACCTGGCCCTCTGGAAGCACCTCTTCTGGTTCGTCGAGGTCGTGGGGATAGGCCACGGCGTGGTGCTGTATCCCATCTACATGATCATGTGCTTCAACCTGGTGATGAAGTTCCGGCTCAACTTCGTGCTGCTGGCGGGGATGCTGCTCGCGGGCTTCGTGCCGGGGCTGGCCTTCTACATCGAGCACCGGATGCGTCTCCGGCTCTACCCCGAGGGACTGCCGGCTCGGTGAGCGCCTGGCTGGAGCGGCGGGTCATCGCCTTCGCCCATCAAGGGGGCTCCTTCGAGGGCCCCTCCTCGACGCTGTGGGCGATGGCCCGAGCGCTGGCCGCGGGCGCGAGCGCCCTCGAGCTCGACGTGCACGCGACCCGCGACCGGCGTCTCGTCGTCGGCCACGACGCGACCGTCGACCGCACGACGGGCTCCAGCGGCGCGATCGGCGACCTGACCCTCGCCGAGCTGCGCGAGCTCGACAACGCGTACTGGTGGATCGAGGGCGAGGACGTCTCGCCGGGCCGCGAGCCCGAGGCCTACCGCCTGCGCGGGCGCGCCCCGGCCGACCGACGTCTCGGGGTGGCCACGCTCGATGAGGTGCTCGAGGCCTTCCCCGACGTGCTCCTCAACCTCGACCTCAAGGGCACCGACCCCGAGGTCGAGCCCTACGAGGAGCTCCTCGCCGAGACGCTGCGCGCGCACGCCGCCGGCGCCAGGGTCATCGTCGCCTCGTTCCACGACCGCGCCCTCGAGCGGTTTCGCCGGCTCGCCCCCGAGGTGGCGACGTCGGCCGGGACCGGGGAGGCCACGGCCTTCTACCTCGCCCACCTCGCCGGCGAGGCGCGCACCTGGCCCTTCGTCGCCCTGCAGGTGCCCCCGAGTTACGAGGGGATCGAGGTCGTCACGCCGGCCTTCGTCGACGCGGCCCACCGGGCGGGCGTCGCGGTGCACGTCTGGACGCTCAACGAGCGCGAGGCGATGGTGGCGGCCCTGGCGGCGGGGGTCGACGGGGTGATCAGCGACCGGCCGACGGTGCTGGCGGCGCTGCTCGGTGAGCGGGGCGAGGCGTGGGGCGGCCTCGGGGCGTGACTAACCGCGCCCGCAGTTCGGCTTCTTGCCGTGGTTGGCCTTCTTCTTCGCGCGCAGCTTGCGCTTCACCGTCCGCTTAGACATAGGTGACAATGGTAGTCGGCCGCGTCGGACGCGAGCCACTCGAAGGAGGCCCGTGGACGCCACCCCCGCCAGCGGTCGGCTCGTCGTGGTCGCGACCCCGCTCGGCAACCTCGGTGACCTGAGCGAGCGCGCCCTGGCGGCGCTGACCGACGCGGACGTCGTGTACTGCGAGGACACCCGGCGCACCCGCCAGCTGCTCGCGGCCCGCCGCATCGACGGGGCCGGGCGCCTGGAGTCGCTGCACGAGCACAACGAGGCCCAGCGGGCCGGCGAGATCGTCGCGCGCGTCGCCCGGGGCGAGACCGTCGCCCTGGTCAGCGACGCCGGGACCCCGCTCGTCTCGGACCCCGGCGCGCGCGTCGTCGCCGCGGTGGCCGAGGCGGGGCTCGTCGTCACGACCGTCCCCGGGCCCTCGGCGGTGGTGGCGGCCCTGAGCGTCAGCGGGCTCGCCGCCGAGCGCTTCTGCTTCGAGGGGTTCTTCCCCCGACGGGCCGCCGAGCAGCGCGCCCGCCTCGAGGAGTGGGCCCGCGAGACCCGCACGATCGTCTTCTTCGAGTCCCCCCGGCGCCTCGGCGCCACCCTCGCGAGCCTCGCCGCGCGCTTCCCCGACCGGCCCGCCGCGGTGGCGCGCGAGCTCACCAAGCTCTACGAGGAGGTCGTGCGGGGACCGCTCGCCGAGCTCGTCACGCGCTTCGCGGGCGAGGTCCGCGGCGAGGTCGTGGTCGTGCTCGCGGGCGCGCGCGCCGCCGCGGCGCCGAGCCGCGAGGCGCTCGAGGACGCCGTGGCGGCGGCGCTCGCGCGCGGGGTGAGCACGCGCGAGGCCGTCGAGGAGGTGGCGGGCGCGCTCGGCGCACCGCGCCGCGAGGTCTACGACGTCGCCCTCGCGCTCCGCGGACGCCCGTAAGGGGGCTCACTAACCTCTACCCATGGGCCGCTTCTACCTGACCACCCCCATCTACTACGTCAACGACGCCCCCCACGTGGGCACGGCCTACACGACGGTCAACGCCGACGCGATCGCGCGCTGGCACCGCCTCTGCGGTGACGACACGATGTTCCTCACCGGCACCGACGAGCACGGCCAGAAGATGGCCGAGGCGGCCGAGCGCAACGGCGTGACCCCCCAGGTCTGGACGGACCGGACCTCGGCGCGCTTCAAGGAGGCCTGGGCGGCCCTCGACGTCGCCTACGACGACTTCCTGCGCACGACCGAGCCCCGCCACTACCGGACCGTCCAGAGCTTCCTGACCCGCATCTACGACAACGGGTTCATCTACAAGGGCCTCTACCAGGGCCTCTACTGCATCAGCTGCGAGGACTACTACACCCTCGAGGCGAGCGACTCCGGGGCCTGCCCGGTGCACCACCGGGCCCTCGTGGAGATGGAGGAGGAGAACTGGTTCTTCCGCCTCTCGGCCTTCGAGGACCGCCTCCTCGAGTACTACGACCTCCACCCCGGCTTCGTCACCCCCGAGACCAAGCGCAACGAGGCCCGCGCCTTCATCCGGGGCGGCCTGAAGGACATCTCGATCACCCGGACCTCGATCAGCTGGGGCGTCCCGGTGCCCTGGGACGAGGGCCACGTCTTCTACGTCTGGTACGACGCCCTGATCAACTACCTGACCGCGATCGGCTACGGCCGCGAGGACGACGAGGTCGAGCACTGGTGGCCCCACGTCCACCACCTCATCGGCAAGGAGATCCTGCGCTTCCACTGCGTCTGGTGGCCGGCCATGCTCATGGCCGCCGGCCTGGAGCCGCCCCACCACGTCCACGTGCACGGCTGGCTGCTCGTGGGCGGTGAGAAGCTCTCCAAGTCGCTCGTCGCCGCGGGCGGGGTGCGCATCCAGGACATCTCGCCGGTCGAGCTCGCGGCCCATTTCGGCGTCGACCCGGTGCGCTACTACCTGGTGCGCGAGACGGCCCTCGGCAACGACGGGGACTTCTCGATCGAGGGGATCGTCGCGCGCTACAACGCCGACCTCGCGAACAACCTCGGCAACCTCGTGGCGCGGGTCGCCGCGGTGATCGGCTCGAAGTGCGCCGGCCTCGGCCCCGCGCCCCGGGACGACGGGCCCCTGGCCGCCGTGGCCGCGGCGGCCGTCGCGGCCAACCGCGAGGCCTGGGCCCGCTTCGCCCCGCACCGCGGGCTGGAGGCGACCTTCGAGCTCGTCGGGGCGACCAACGCCCACCTCGAGGCCCACGAGCCCTGGAAGATGGCCCCGGGCCCCGAGGTCGAGGCCGTCATGGGCGACGCCCTCGAGGCGATCCGGGTGGTCGCCATCCTCGTCTCGCCGGTGATGCCGTCGGTCGCGGCCGAGATCTGGCGGCGCCTGGGGCTCGCCGGCCGGCCCGACGAGGGCCCCCTCGAGGCGAGCGCGCGCTGGGGCGCCGCACCGGCGCCGCGCCCGGTCACCCGCGCTGACGCCCTCTTCCCGCGGATCCGGGACGACGCGTGAGCGGCTGGACCGACGCCCACTGCCACCTCCAGGACACGTTCCTCGACGAGGGCGCCGACGGGCTCGAGGCGGTGGTCGCGCGCGCGGTGGCGGCCGGGGTCGAGCGGGTGGTGGTGGTCGGCACCGACGCGACCACCTCGGCTGGGGCGCTCGCGGTCGCCCAGCGCACCAGCGCCCTCGAGGCGTACGCGACGGTGGGCCTGCACCCCCACCAGGCCACCGAGGACCTCGCCCCGGTGGCCGACCTGGCCCGTTCGGGCGCGTCTCGCCTGGTCGGGATCGGTGAGTGCGGCCTGGACTACTACTACGAGCACAGTCCCCGCTCCGACCAGCGCCGGGCCTTCGCCGCCCAGGTCGGCCTGGCCCACGAGCTCGGCCTGGCCCTCGTCGTGCACGCGCGCGACGCCTTCGACGACCTCTTCGCGGTCCTCGACAGCGAGGGCGTCCCGGCGCGCACGGTGATCCACTGCTTCACCGGCACCCCCGAGGACGCCGAGGCGTGCCTCGAGCGCGGCTGCGACGTCTCCCTCTCGGGGATCGTGACCTTCAAGAACGCCGACGTCGTGCGCGCGGCCGCCCGACGGGTGCCCCTGGAGCGTCTCCACGTGGAGACCGACAGCCCCTTCCTCGCCCCCGTGCCGCACCGCGGGCGACCCAACGAGCCCGCCTACGTCGCGCTGGTCGGGGAGTTCCTCGCCGAGCTGCGCGGCGAGGACCCGGCGACCCTGCGCGCGCGCACGGCCGCCAACACCGCGCGCCTCTTCGGCCTGCCCACACCGTAATCCCTCGTCACAACGTCTGTTCTGGGGCCGCTTGCCTCGCGCGGGCCCCTCTCCTAGCGTTGAGTGGGGCCCTCGGGCCCCCTGATCCAGGCGGAGGACGGATCTGAGGACACATCGAGGGGGGGCGGGCGTCCGCCCCCGTCTGTGGCGCATCGCGGGGGCGGCCGTCGTGGCGGTCGCGGTGCTCGGCGCGTCCGGTGTCGTCGGCGCCGACGCCGGGGCGACCGGCGCGCCGGCGCGTGTGCGCGTGCCCGACCTCGTCGGGCTGAGCCGGGTCCAGGTGTACCGGGTGATGCGCGCCGACCAGCTCTACTTCGTGACGAGCGGCCCGGGCGCCACGACCGATCGCTGGCGCAGCGTCGAGACCCAGTCGCCGGCGCCGGGCACCGTGGTCGCCCGGCGCAGCCAGGTCGTGGTCCACGTCTGGATGGTCCCGGCGCGGGGCCCCCGCCGGGTCCCCGACCTCGTCGGACGCTCCCGCGCGCAGGTGTTCTTCCTGATGAGGGCGTATCAACTCTACTTCACGGTGCGCGGAGCCGCGGGGAGCCGCTGGGCCTTCGCCACCGCCCAGTCGCCCCGACCGGGCACCCTCGTGCCCTGGCACGCCCAGGTGACCCTGGCCGTGGCGCTCGGCCGGCCGGCCCGGCCCCGACCGACCACGACCGCGACCACGACCGCGACCGTCACGCACCCCGTGAGCGTCACCCCGACCGCCGCCAACAGCCGGGTCGGCATCGCGACCTGGTACAACTACATCCCCGGCCAGTGCGCCACCTCGTACCTCCCGAAGGGCACCACCATCACCGTCACCGACCTCGCGACCGGCAAGTCCGTCACCTGTGTCGTCACCGACCGCGAGCAGCCCGGCGACAACCACGTGGTCGACCTCAACCAGACGCAGTTCGCCGAGTTGGCCCCGCTGGGCCAAGGGGTCATCCGGGTGCGCGTGCTCTGGTGACCCACACCCGCGCCGAGCTGTCCAAGATCCTCTCCGACCAGGGACTCTCCCCCTCCCGGGCCCTGGGCCAGAACTTCGTGGTGGACCCCAACACGGTGCGGCGCATCGCCCGGCTCGCCCGGGTGGGACCGGGCGACCTCGTGCTGGAGGTGGGGGCGGGGCTGGGCTCGCTCACCCTGGCCCTCGCCGAGACCGGGGCCGAGGTCGTCGCCCTCGAGGTCGACCGCCACCTGATCGAGCCGCTGCGCGCGGTGGTCGAGCCCCGCGGTGTGCGCGTCGTGCACGCCGACGCCCTCGAGGCCGACCTCGAGGCGATCCTCGCGGGCCGCGCCGCCGTGGTGGTCGCGAACCTGCCCTACAACGTGGCGACCCCGGTCGTGGTCACCCTGCTCGAGCGGGCCCCCTCGGTCCGGCGGCTCCTCGTGATGGTCCAGCGCGAGGTCGCCGAGCGCCTGGCCGCGGGGCCCGGTGAGGAGGCCTACGGCGCGGTGTCGGTGCGCGTGGCGTACTTCGCCCAGGCGAGGGTGGTCGGACGGGTGCCCGCGTCGGTCTTCCTACCCCGCCCGCGGGTGGAGTCCTCGCTCGTCGAGGTCGTGCGCCGCGAGCGCGTCGCCGTCGAACCGGCCCTCGTCGGGGAGGCCGAGTTGTTCGAGGTGGTGCGCACGGCCTTCGGTCAGCGGCGCAAGATGCTGCGCCGCTCGCTCGCCGCCTGGGCGAGCGAGGGCGTCTTCGAGCGCGCCGGGGTCGAGCCCACGCGCCGCCCCGAGGAGCTCTCGCTCGAGGAGTTCGCGGCCCTGGCGGCGGCGCGGTGACCCGCCTCGAGGCCCCGGCCAAGCTCACCTGGAACCTCGAGGTGACCGGACGGCGCGACGACGGCCGCCACGAGCTGCGCGCGGAGATGGTCGCCCTGGCCTTCTCCGATCACCTCGAGCTCGACGAGGACGGCGAGGGGCTGCGCGTGGTGGGCCCCTTCTCCGCGGTGCCCGGTGACGGGACGAACCTCGTCGCCCGGGCGCTCGCCCTCGTGGGCCGACGCGCCGGGGTCACCCTCGTCAAGGAGATCCCCCCGGGCGGCGGGCTGGGCGGGGGCTCGAGTGACGCCGCGGCGATCCTGCGCTGGGCGGGCGGGGTGGCGGCCGAGGCGGCGCTCACCCTCGGGTCCGACGTGCCGTTCTGCCAGGTGGGTGGCCGCGCGCTGGTCGAGGGCGTGGGCGAGCGGGTGACCCCGCTCGACTTCGCCGCGCGCGAGGTCACCCTGGTGCTCACCGGGCTGCACCTCGACACCGGCGCGGTCTACGCGGCCTACGACGAGCTCGTCGCCTCGGGCGAGCGCCCCGGGGGGCGCAACCACCTCGAGGGGGCGGCCCGGCGCGTCGAGCCGCGCCTCGCCGCGGTGATGGACTGGCTGGGGGCGACCCTCGGCGAGCGGGTCCACCTGGCCGGCTCGGGGTCGAGCCTCTTCCTCGAGGGCCACCTGGAGCCGGGGCTCGCGACGTGGGAGGTCCGGGGTCCCGAGGGCCCCGTGAGGTTTCGCCAGACCACGACCGTGCCCCGGGGGGCGTAGAGCTACTTGCCGGCGGCGCGACGCTGGAAGCGGGTCCGCTTCAGCATCTTCTTGTGCTTCTTCTTGCGCATGCGCTTGCGGCGCTTCTTGATCAGTGAACCCATGGCCCGCAGAACACTACTAGGTTTCCTCCGGTGACCCCCGAGGCGGCCTGATGGGAGCGTGGATCGACCACGTGCAGGTGGCGATCCCGGCCGGTGCCGAGGCGCTCTGCGACCGCTTCTACGTCGACGGGCTCGGCTTCGCGGTCGACGAGAAGCCCCCGGCCCTGGCCGCCCGGGGCGGGCGCTGGTACCGGCGCGAGGGCGCGGCCCTGCACCTCGGGGTCGACCCCGACTTCCGCCCGGCCACCAAGGCCCACCCGGCGCTCGCGCTGAGCGACTACGACGCCGTGCTCGCCCGGCTCGAGGCGAGCGGTCATCGCCCCCGGCCCGACGACGAGGTGCCCGGGGTGGTGCGCTGTTACGTCGAGGACCCGGTGGGCAACCGCCTCGAGCTGATCCGGGCCGGCTAGGCCCGGCGTGGGGGCACGGCCGGCGCCTCCACCCGCTCGATGTGCAGCGCCTGGCGCGGGCAGCCGCGCACCGCGTAGCGCGCCGAGCGCAGTGACTGGTGGTCGGCGAGCGGGGTGGGCTCGCGCCGGATGATCGGGTAGCCCCACTCGTCGATGTCGACGAGGTCGGGGGCGAGCTCGTGGCAGTGTCCGAAGCCGTCGCACTGGACCGGGTCGACGCGCAGGACGAACTCACCGTGGCGGATCACTCCCATACGAGCTCCCTCTCGTGCTCGAGGCGCGGGACCGAGGCGACCGTGGCGCCGGCGCGCGCGCCCGCGCACGGCCGTCCGGCCTCGTGGTCGGCGACGTCCTCGGCGAAGGCGGCCAGCGCGGTGCGCACCATGCGCACCACGCCGTCGGGGTGGCGGCACGCGCCGCGGCCCTCGATCACCCCGCAACGCTGCTCGAGTCGCCGGCGCGCGTCGCGCGCGTCGCCGCCGCCGTCGCGCAGCCGCGCGAGGTCCTGGGCGATCGCCGGCAGGCCGAAGGCGCACGGGCCGCACTGGCGGGCGCTCTCGTTGGCCATCCACGCCACGATGCGCTGGGTCTCGCGGATCCCGCAGGACGCGCGGCCCACCACCACGACGACGCCGGCGCCCGGAGTGGCGCCCCGCTCGGCCAGCGAGCGCAGGTCGTAGGCGACGGCGAGGTCGCGCGCGGCCAGCCACGTCCCGCCGTAGCCGCCGAGGAGCACGGCGCGCGGCGACGGGTCGGCCTTGGCGGCGGCGAGGATCTGGGCGAGCGGCGTGCCGAGGGCGACCTCGAGCACCGTGGGGTGCTCGACCGCCCCGCTCACCGAGACGAGCGCGGAGCCGGGCTGGCCCGGCGCGCCGACCGAGGCGAACCAGTCGGCGCCGTAGCGGGCGATGAGCCCGACGTGGGCGACCGTCTCGCAGTTGTCGAGCAGGACGGGGTGCTTCTCGAGGCGTAGCACGACCGGCCGGTGCGCCCGGTACTGGGGGAGGCTCTCGTTGTTGTCCAGCCAGTGCACGAGGGCCGACTCCTCGCCGGCCACGTAGCGCCCGGGCGGGGTCTGCAGCTCGAGGTCGATTCCGCGGTCGGGCCGCTCGGTAAGGGCCCGGGTGACCTGCTCGACCGTCGTGGTGCGGTCGCGCGCGACGGCCACCACCACGTCGCGCGCGCCCACGGCACGGGCCAGGGACTCGGCCCCGTCGAGGACGAGGTGGGGGTTGGTCGCGAGCAGGAGGGCGTCTTTGTGCGAGGCCGGCTCGCCCTCCATCGCGTTCACCACGACGAACTTGCGGTGGCCGCGCTGGTCCCGGATGAAGCGGGCCTTGGTGGCGGTGGGGAAGGCGGCGCCGCCGCGCCCGGTGAGCCCGGCGCGCCCGAGCTCGTCGAGGAGGTCGGCCCGCGCGGTGAGGTCGCCGAAGGTCGCGACGTGCTCGGCGTAGCTGGCCGGGCGGTTGGGGGTGCCGTAGAGGAGTCGGGGCAGGGTGCCGGGGCGCACTAGCGCGACCTCCGTCCGGGACGCGGGGCGCGCGGGAAGGACGGGGCGTCCGGCCGGCCGGGCTCGGGTCGGGCGGCCGGCCGGTGGGTTGCGGGCGGGCGCGACGGCGTGGTCGGTGGGTGGGTCGGCTCCGGGGGGCGCGCGCCGGCGGGTCGGGCGGCGTCGCGCTCGCCGAGTCGTCGGGCGCGCGGGTCCTTGGGCGGTCGGGAGCCGACGGTGGCGAGGGGCCGCGGGGCGCGCGCGAGCGGCGAGAGGGCGGTGCGTCCCGACGCGCGCGCCGGCCGTCCGAGGGCCCGCCAGGCGGCGGCGGCGAGGACCGCGACGCCGGCCAGCCCGAGGGCGTAGAGCCCGACGCCGTGGCGCGCGTCGGTGCCGGTCGCGTAGGCGTGCACGAGCGCCGCGGCGTACGCCGCCCAGCTGAACCAGTGGATGAAGCGCCACGAACCCGGGCGCACCCGCTGCTTGAGCAGGCTCGACACCCACACCGCGATCATGAGGTCGATCGCCACCGCGCCGAGGGCGACCCCGAGGGTGCGGTAGTGGGAGGCGCCGGGCACCACGACCGAGAGCCAGCCCGTGGGCACGAACGAGTCGAGGGCCGTCGTGGCCACGTGCAGCCCCAGGAAGGCCATAGCCACCATCGACACCGAGCGGTGCAGCTCGTTGAGCTCGAAGCGGCCGACGACGGTGCCCCCCACGCGGTTCGCGACGAGGGTCCCCAGGGTCACCACGACGGTGAACAGCGCGAGCGTGACGAAGCCCGTGGCGCGGGTCGTGTACCAGAGGTAGGGCGTGGTGAGTGCGATCATCGGTCCGCTCCCTCGCGCGTCCAGCCTCCCACGTACTCGACCGTCCCGTCGACCCGCACCAGGCGCGCCGCCGCACCCGCCTGGGCCAGGTGATACGGGGCGTCCTCGCCCCAGAGCAGCGCCGCCGTGGCCAGCGCGTTGGCGCGCAGGCAGCTGGACGAGGCCACCGAGGCGGTGGCGTAGGGTCCGTCGGCGCACTCGCCGGTGCGCGGGTCGACCACGTGGTTCACCACGACGCCGCCGGCCCGCCAGGTGCGCGCCGCGTTCGAGGAGGTGGCGATACCGCCGCCGGAGAGCGAGACCCGCTCCTCGCGACCGGTGATGACGAGCGAGTCGGTCACCCCGAGCGTCCACGGCCCGTCGGGCCCGCGGCCGCGCACCGCCACGTCCCCGCCGATCTCGACCACGACGCCGCCGCCGGGGGCCACCTCGTCGGCCACCCGGTCGGCGACCAGCGCCTTGGCGCTGGCCCCGAAGTCGACCTGGGCGCCGTCGCGCAGCGCCACGCGGTGTCGCGCCCGGTCCCAGACCACCGCCGAGACCCCGGGGGCCGGGCGCGCGGCCCGTCGCGCCGGCGCGCCCGTCACGCGCAGCTCGTCGTAGTCGCGGTCGTAGCCGAGCTCGACCAGGGCCGCCAGGACCGTCGGGTCGCAGAGCCCGTCGGTCCACTCGGCGCACTGCAACGCCCCCGCGAGCACGTCCTCGAAGGTCGCCGAGACCTCGAGGGGCTGGCCCGAGGCGCGGTTGAGCCGGGTCACCTCGCTGTCGGAGCGGAAGCGGTTCGCCGCCGCGTCGACGGCGTCGAGGTGGCGCCAGAGGGTCGCGAGGGCGGCCTCGAACTGGTCGTCGCGCTCGACGGCCAGGGTCGCGGTGAGCCCCCACACCGTGAAGGTGGTGGAGGTCACAGGCAGACGACCTGCCCCGAGGGTGTCGAGTAACAGGTGGTGGTCGTGGTCGTCGGCGCCGTCGTCGTGGTCGTCGGCGCCGTGGGGCTCGCGGCGCTCGGGCTCGTTCCCGAAGAGCCGCTCGACCCGGTCACCGGCGCCGCGCCCGACGGTGTCGTCGACGCCGTCGACGGGGACGGACTGACCCGCGGGGCCGTCGCCGAGAGCGGTCGGGTCGTCGCGGCCAGGTAGCCGACCATGAGCCCCGAGAGTACGCCCGAGCCCACGAGGACGCTGGCGGCGGTGCGGCGCACGCGCGCGAAGCGTCGGTCACGTTGGTGGGGGGTGCGCGGCGAGGGGGTCACATCGGGTCCTGGGGTCGGGCTCGCGACCATCCTGGCGGCGGGGGCTAAGCGGGCGGGGAGCCCTCGATAAGAACTATCGAAAAATCACCGCTCGACGCCCGAGGCGTCGACCTCGGGCAGGCGGATCGTGAAGCGGGCGCCACCCAGCTCGGGGTCGCGGTCGACCTCGACGGTGCCGTGGAGCTCGCCCACGACCTGGGCGACGATGGAGAGCCCGAGGCCCGACCCCGGCAGACCACGCGCGCTCGGGCTGCGCCAGAAGCGGTCGAAGACGTAGGGCACCTCCTCGGGGGTGACGCCCGGGCCCGAGTCCGACACCGACACCCAGCCCTCGCGCGTGCGCACCACGATGCGCCCGCCCACGGGGGTGAACTTGACGGCGTTGGTGAGCAGGTTGGACACCGCGCGCACGAGACGGTCCTGGCGACCGGTGACGAACGACGGCTCGGACTCCACCTCGACGGTGAGGTCGTGGGGGCGCGCGTAGGTCCGGGCCGTCTCCACGCACTCGTCCACGCAGTCGTCCAGGCGCAGGGTGCGCACGTCGCCCTCGCTGCGCTCGCCCCGGGCGAGCTCGGCGAGGTCCCCCACGAGCGCGGCGAGCTCGTCGACCTGGGTGATCATGTCGGTGGTGAGCTGGGCCATCTCCTCTGGCGAGAGGTCGGGCCGGCGGGCCAGCACCTGGGCGTTGGTGCGCAGGGACGTGAGCGGGGTGCGCAGCTCGTGGCTGGCGTCGACCACGAGCTGGCGCTGGAGGCTCTGGCTCGACTCGACCGAGCGCAGCAGCTCGTTGAAGACCCGGCGCAACCGACCGAGCTCGTCGTGGTCGCCCTCGTCGAGGCGGTGCTCGAGGTCGTTGGTCAGTGAGACGCTCTCGATCTCGTTGGTGACCTCCTCCAGTGGGTGCAGGGCCTGACGGGCGAGGAAGAGGCCCAGCCCGAAGGCGACCAGGAGGCCGCCCGCCGCCACCAGCAAGAGGGTGGTGAAGAGCTCGTGGAGCTGCTCGATCTGGCCGGTGATGTCCACCACGAAGACCTCGGCCGAGGTGGTGGCGATCTGGCAGACCCCGGTCGGGCAGGTGACGAAGGAGCCGGCGGGCAGCGGGGCGATCAGCTCCCGGAAGGTCCCCTTGTCGAAGTTCACCGTGCGCAGCTGCTCGCCCTGGGTGCCCTTGGCGATGGCGAGGATGGTCTTGTCGATGGGCACGTCGGACTTGGGCAGGGTCTGGCCGTCCGGCAGGACGACCTCGGTGAACGAGCCGATGGCGCGGTAGGGGTCGTCGGCGTCGTGCTGGGCCTGGGCGTCCTGGCGCAGCGACGCGTCCACCGAGTTCAACAGGGCGTGGCGGGTCGACAGGTACGACGCGAGCCCGCCCAAGACGACCGCGATCGCCGCGGCGAGCACCGTCGCGGCGATGACGCGGTTGCGGAAGGTCACGCCGTACGCAGGGCGTACCCGACGCCGCGCACCGTCTGGATGAGCCGGGGCTCACCTTGCTCTTCGAGCTTGCGGCGCAGGTAGCCGATGTAGACGGCGAGGGAGTTGGTCCCCGAGTCGAACGTGTAGCCCCACACGAGATCGAGGATCTGGTCACGGGTGAGGACCTGACGGGGGTGGGTCAAGAACAGCTCGAGCAGGTCGAACTCGATCTTGGTGAGCTCGATCTTGCGCTGGGCGCGGAAGACCTCTCGGGTCTGGGGGTTGAGCGAGAGGTCCTCGAAGCGCAGGACCTGCCCGTCGGCCTCGGTCACGACCCGCCGGCGCAGCAGCGCCCGGAGTCGGGCTAGGAGCTCGGCGAGGTCGAACGGCTTGACGAGGTAGTCGTCGGCGCCCACGTCGAGGCCCTCGACCCGGTCGTTCACCGCGTCACGGGCGGTCAGCATGAGGATCGGGGTGGCGTCACCACCCCGGCGGATCCGGCGACAGACCTCCAGGCCGTCGATGTCGGGCAGCTGCAGGTCGAGCACGATCGCGTCGGGGGCCCGCAGCTGGACCGACTTGAGGGCCGAGGTGCCGTCCTCGAAGAGCTCGACGTCGTAGTTCTCGATGCGCAGCGCCCGGCCCAGGGCCGTGCGGATCGACGGGTCGTCGTCCACGATGGCCACGTAGGGGTTGATGGTGGGTACGTTCACGGCTCTCGCTGGCTCGGGCAGCCTCTAGTCTTAGCGTCCTGGGTAAGGGGTCCACGGCGATTCGCTAAGAATCGGGCAAGAACGGCACCTTACCGGCCCGTGGCGGGTAGTTCAACCGGCAGAACAGCGGACTTTGGATCCGAAGGTTGGAGGTTCGAGCCCTCCCCCGCCAGCCACTAGAAGAGCGAGCGCTCCAACACGGCCGCCAGCTCGACCGGGCGGTCGCCCTGGATCGAGTGACCGGACTCCTCGACGCCAACGACGGTCGCCTCGGGCACCCGACGGCGCAGCTCGGCCTCGTCGGCGTCGTCGACGACCGAGCCCGGACCCATCGCCCGCACCAGGGTCACCGGGACCCTCACCGCCTCGAGTCGCCCCCACAGGTCGAGGCCGGCCGGTGCCTCGAGCGGGCGCGGCTCGCCGCGCTGGTGGCGCCACACCCACGAGCCGTCCTCGCGGCGCAGGGCGTTGTGCAAGATGCCCCGGCGCAGCGAGCTCACCGACCGGGTGGGGTGGTGGGCCACGGTACGCGCCAGGATCTCCTCGAAGTCGGAGAAGCTGGCCGGCCCGTTGACGAAGTCGGTGACGTGGCGGGCCTTCGCGGCCGTGACCCCAGGGGTCACGTCGATCAGGACCAGGGCGCGCGCGAGCTCGGGGCGCGTCGCGACGAGCTCGACGGCGCACAGCCCCCCGAGGCTCATCCCCACGATCGGCAGGGGCCGATCGATCAAGGCCTCGAGCGCGGTGGCGAGGTCGCGCGCGTGGTGGGCGACGTCGGCGGGCGGGTAGGGGGTCGGGTCGGAGTGGCCGTGGCCGGGCAGGTCGAGGGCGAGCAGGGGTCGGCCGAGGGCCAGCGCGACGGTGTCGAAGGTGTGGGCGTTCTGGGCCCCGCCGTGGAGGAGCACGAGCTCGGGCTCGCCCTCGCCCCAGCGCAGACCGCTCAGCTGGCGCAGCCCGTCGACCGCCAGGTGGAACCGCGTGACCGGCGGGATCTCGACCTCGAGGCCGAACTCCTCGACGTTCTCGCCGAAGAGCCCGAACTCGTCGTAGTTGAGAGGGTCCACGTCGCGCATCGTAGGGCTGCTAGAGAGGGGGGATGACGCGCCCCACGTGTGTGGTCGTGCTCGCCGCCGGCGAGGGCACCCGGATGCGCTCGGCCCGACCCAAGCCGCTGCACAAGCTCTGCGGACGGACGATGGCGAGCTTCGTCCTCGAGGCCGCGCGCCACGACGAGGTGCGCTCGACGGTCGTGGTGGTGGGCCACCACGCCACCTGGGTCGAGAAGGAGCTCGCCGAGGGCGCCGGGGCGGGGCTCACCTTCGTCGAGCAGGGCGAGACCCTCGGCACGGGCCACGCGGTCGCGGCGGCGCTCGCCACCGTCGACGAGGCCATCGGCGAGAGCGACGGGGACGTCGTCATCCTGCCGGGCGACACCCCGCTGCTGCGCCGCGAGACGGTGGCGCGACTGCTCGAGGAGCACCGGGCGAGCGGCGCGGCGCTCACCGTGATGAGCGCGGTCGTCCCCGACCCCCGCGGGTACGGCCGGGTCGTCACCGGCCGCGACGGGACCCTGGAGCGGATCGTCGAGGAGCGCGACGCCTCGCCCGCCGAGCGACTGATCGACGAGGTGAACACGGGCGTGATGGTCGTGCGCCAGAGCCTGCTCGGGCCGGCGCTGCGCCGCGTGGGTCGCCAGAACGCCCAGGGCGAGTACTACCTGACCGACGTGGTGGCGGTCCTCAGCGAGATGGGCCACGCGACGCGGTCGTTCGTGCTCGCTGACCCCAGCGAGGCGCTCGGGGTGAACGACCGGGCCCAACTCGCCCGCGCCGAGGCCGAGCTGCGCCGGCGGATCAACGACCAGTGGATGGGACGCGGCGTGACCCTGTGGGACCCGGCCACCACCTACCTCGACGTCGACGTCTCGCTCGCCGCCGACGTGTCGATCCTGCCGGGGACCATCCTCCAGGGCCGCACCCGGGTCGGGGCCGGCGCGATCGTCGGTCCTCGCGCCCACCTCGTGGACGTGGAGGTGGGCGAGCGCGCCCGGGTGGGCTGCGTCGAGGCGAGCGCGGTGCGGATCGGGCCCGACGCGACGGTGCGCTCGTTCGTCACCCTCGGTCCCGGTGAGGACGTGGCCGCCGGGGCGCTCGTCGCCCCCGGGGGCTGACCCCCTGGTTCGCTAGGGTGGGCCTCGTGGAATCCCTGGCCAAGCGGCGCCTGGTTCTCGTCTCGGGCCGCTGCCACCCGACCCTGGCGGCGAACGTCGCCGCCCTGCTCGGGGTGGGCCTGACCGAGGCCAACCTCCGGGAGTTCGCCGACGGCGAGATCCACTGCCGGATCGACGAGTCGGTGCGCGGTGCCCACGTCTTCATCGTCCAGACCCACTCCTCGCCGGTGAACGACGCGATCATGGAGCAGCTCGTCATGATCGACGCCGCCAAGCGCGCCAGCGCCAAGAGCATCACCGCGGTCGTCCCGTACTTCGGCTACGCCCGCCAGGACCGCAAGACCCAGGGCCGCGAGCCGATCACCGCGAAGCTGGTCGCCGACGTCCTCCAGACCGCCGGGGCGACCCGAGTCCTCTCGGTGGACTTCCACTCGGGCCAGATCCAGGGGTTCTTCAACATCCCCGTCGACCACCTGGTCGCCGCGCCCGTCCTCGAGACCTACCTCAAGGCCCACACCGACCCCCACGAGATCGTGGTCGTCGCCCCCGACGCCGGCCGGGTGAAGGTCGCCGAGCGCTACGCCCAGCACCTGGGCTGCGACCTGGCCCTCGTGCACAAGACGCGCCCGCGCGGGATGGCCAACGTGGCCGTCGCCCGTCACGTGGTGGGCGACGTCGACGGTCGCCACTGCGTGCTCATCGACGACATGATCGATACCGCGGGCACGATCGTCGCGGCGTCGGACCTATTGAAGGAGCACGGCGCCGACGACATCTGGGTCATGGCCACCCACGCCGTCTTCTCGCCGCCCGCCGTCGAGCGCCTCTTCAACGCCCCGGTGAACCGGGTCGTCGTCACCGACACCCTGCCCATCGGACCGGAGAAGACCTTCGAGAAGCTCGAGGTGCTCTCGGTGGCGCCGATCGTCGCGAACGCCATCTCGGCCATCTTCGAGGACAGTTCCGTCTCGGACATCTTCGGCGGTGAGAACCTCCTCTAAGAGTCGGTCCAGGCGCCCCGAGTTCCCTGTGGCGGGGGCTGATTCGCGAGAGTCCAACGACGAGGTCCGGTCACCTTCGGTGGGTGGACCGGGAGACGGCGAGGCGTCGATCGTCGACCCGCTCGAGCCGACGCGGACGTGTGCGGGAGGGGAGCGCCGCGCGGGCTCTGGATTGATCGACCGACGGCGCGAACTGAAGAGGGCCGTGAGAGAGACTGGTGAGCGATGTCTCTGTTGTCCGCCCGCGACGCCCTCGGCCGCCACGCACGACTTCCCGTGAGATCCAGTGTCCATCACGCTTGATGCTCCCGCTGCCGACACCCCCCGTCGGCTCCTTCGATTCGCGAACCCGATGTGGCCGGTGCTCGCGGTCGTCGTGCCCACGGCGCTCCTGGTCGTCATGGCCATCTCTCACCGCTGGATCACCGATGACGCCTTCATCGATATCCGAGTGATCCACAACATCGTCGCCGGCCATGGCCCCGTCTTCAATGTGGGAGAGCGTGTGGAGGTGTACACCGATCCCCTGTGGGTGCTGATCCTGACGGTGGTCAGGTTGGTCCTGCCCTTCGTACCCATCGAGGTGGTGATGGTCGTCCTCGGCATCTCGCTGACGACGGTGGGCGTCGTCCTGGGCTCGGTGGCGACCGTACGTTTCGCGCGCCCCGTGTCGAAGGGCCTGGTCCTCCCCCTCGGGGCCATGGTGGTGGCGGCGGTGGACGCCGTGTGGTGGTTCGCGTCGTCGGGCTTAGAGACGGGCCTCCTCTTTGGATGGATAGGCGTGGCGTGGTGGCTGGTCGCGCGTCGCGCCACCCCCGGGGCGAGGTCGTGGGGGGGAGGTACCGCGTTCATCCTCGGCCTCGGACCCCTGATCCGTCCCGAAGCGGGGATCCTCTCACTGAGCTTCTTCGCGGCGGTCATGATCGCCGAACGCCGATGGTCTCGATTGTCTCGTCGTCGCATTGTCGCTCTCGTCGCAGCGCTCTCGGCCGCGCCCGTCATCAGCGAGATGTTCCGAGTGGCCTACTTTGGCCTGCTCGTCCCCAACACCGCGCTGGCTAAGTCCGCGTTCTCCGTCGAGCTCGGTCAGGGCTGGAACTACCTCACCGACTTCCTCCACTCGAGTGACCTCTGGATTCCGGTGCTGATCCTCGGGGTAGTCACGCTCGCGCGCCTCGGGCGGTGGTTTCGGGGTGAGCACCGGTTCGAGGCCAGTGTGCTGGCGGTCATCGCGTCGGGCGCCGGCGTCTACGGCCTCTACGTCGTATGGATCGGTGGGGATTTCATGCACGCGCGCATGCTTCTTCCGCCGTTCTTCGTGCTCGCGCTCACCTCGTGGCTGGATCTCGGTGAACCGCTCGAGCGCCGTCTCCCCCTGACCTTCCTGACGGTCTGGGCCGTCGCCGCGGCACTCTTCTTGCGGTACCCGCCCATCGTCGATAATCAGTACGGCATCACGAACGAGCGTCAGGCGTATCTCGATCTCTCGAGGGTCGCTTACCCCGTCGAGCTTCGTGACTACGGGGCGTCGTGGAACTATCGGCACGGCCGGTCCGACTACCGGCTGGCCCTCCGTGCGAGCCGTCAAGGCGGCAGACTGAGGGTCGTGTCGGCCTGCCACTGTGGCATGGAGGGGCCGGGCGGATGGTCGGTGGCGCGATATCCCGCCCGCTCGGTCCTACCCGAGGTCGTCTTCGCCAACGCTCCATCCCTCGGTATCTGGAGCGTCGAGGCGGGGCCGCGGGTGTACGTCTTTGACAACTTCGGCCTCGCCAATCCCGTCGGGTCGCACTTCTACCTGACGGGCCATCGCACTCCCGGCGTGGCCGACCTGACCGACAACACGTGGCTGTTGGCCCGCTTCGCTAGTCCGAGCGCGACCCTGCCCGGTGACGAGCGACGCGTGGTACGGGCCGAGCGGCGAGTGTTGCGTTGCCAGCCGCTGGCGGGCTATCTCGCGGCCATTGACCGCCCGCTGGGGTGGTCGGTCGTCTGGTCGGATCTGGAGCACGCCTTTACGTGGACGACCATGAAGTTTTCGAGCGACCCCTTCGTCGCTGAGCGCCAACTCTGCCATCGCTGACTCACCGCGTCGCTGGCCGCTCGGGCGGCCCCCTGACGCCGGGGGTGGCCCGTGTGGGCGAACCCACCGTGGGGCTCCCGACGCGCGCGGGAGCGTCGGGCGAGTGCCGGACTGGGTGGGCTGGGGTCGGCGTTCCCGGTGCCGCTAGACTGGTAAGCCTGTTCGCCCCGCCGGGCGGGTCTCGTCGAAGGAGTCGTCATGTCAGAGGTCACGCTGCGCGCGACCACCGGTCGCCCCCAGGGGTCGGCCGCCTCGCGCCGCTTGCGTCGCGACGGCGTCATCCCGGCCGTCGTCTACGGCGAGGGCGTCGGTCCGTTGCCCGTGGCGGTCGACGCCAAGGAGTTCCGTCAGGCCGTCTCGACCGATCAGGGGCTCAACACCCTCATCACCCTTGACGCCGAGGGCTCGAGTTTCGTGGTGATGGCCCGTGAGATCCAGCGCCACCCGGTGCGCGGCACGGTCGCTCACATCGACTTCCAGGTCGTCGACCCCAACCGTCCGGTCGTGGTGGAGGTTCCGCTCCACCTCATCGGCGACGCCGTCGAGGTCCGCCACGCCGACTGGGAGGTCGACCAGCAGCTCTTCTCGCTCGAGGTCCGCTGTCGCCCCGACCAGATCCCCAACTCCCTCGAGGTCGACATCTCGGCGTTGACGGCGGGCGGGACGATCCGCGTGGGCGACGTCGCGCTGCCCGACGGCGTGAGCGCCTCGGACGACCCCCAGGTCACCGTCGTCGCGACCCACGCGGGGCGCGCGGCGAAGACCGCGGGCCCCGAGACCGCCTCGGCGTAGCCGATGGCGCCGCGGCGCGCTGCGGAGTCCGAGCGCCGCGGCGCGGCCAGCCGGCTGCTGGTGGTCGGCCTGGCGAATCCGGGCGCCGAGTTCGAGCACACCCGCCACAACGTCGGCGGTGACGCCGTGCGCGAGGTCGCCCGTCGCCGGGGCGTGGAGCTCAGGGTCGAGCGTCGCCTGCGCGCGGTCGTCGGCACGCTTACGACCCCCGAGGGACCGGTGACCCTGGCCGTGCCCACCACCTACATGAACGAGTCGGGTGCGTCGGTCAAGCCGTTGGTGCGCCGCGCGGCGATTGCCGACCTGGCCACTCTCGTCGTCGTGCACGACGAGCTCGACCTCGAGCCCGGGAGCGTGCGACTGAAGCTCGGCGGAGGACTGGCCGGCCACAACGGGCTGCGTTCGATCGCCCAGGTGGTCGGCTCGCGGGAGTTCGCGCGGGTGCGGGTGGGCATCGGCAAGCCGCCGTCGAAGGACCGGGGCGCCGACTGGGTCCTCCAGCGTCTCTCGGGCGCCCGTCGCGCCGCGCTCGCCGCCGACGTGGAGCGGGCGGCCGACGCCGTCGAGGCCGTCATCGACCTCGGCTTCGCCGACGCCCAGCAGCGCGTCAACGCGACGTGACGACCGGCCTGACGCCCGTCCTGGAGCGGGTCGCCCCGGCGTTGCGCCGGCGCGTGCTCGACGGGGGGCTCGCCCCCTCGTCCTTCGCGACGCCCCTGGCCGTCGCGGCCCTCGCGCTCGAGGCCCCCGGCCTCACCGTCGTCACCGCCACGTCCGGCGAGGCCGACGCGCTCTCCGACGCGCTCGCGGCCTGGCTCGGACCCGGGGCGGTGGCCCTCTGGCCCGGCTGGGACACCCACCCCCTCGAGCGGGTGAGCCCCGACGTCGAGGTGATGGCCCGGCGCTCCCTCATCCGAGAGCGCCTCGCCCGCGGGGAGCGCCCCGCGGTGCTCGTCTGCTCGGTGCGGGCCGCGGCCCAGCTCCTCGCCCCGTCGACGCCGCCGGTCGTCACGGTCCCGGTGGGCCACGAGGTCGGCCGCGACGACCTGCTGGCCCAGCTGGTGGCCGCCGGCTACCGCCGCGAGCACCAGGTCGAGCACCGGGCCGAGCTCGCCGTGCGCGGGGGGATCGTCGACGTGTGGCCCGCCCAGGCCGACGAGCCGGTCCGCCTGGACTTCTTCGGCGACGTGGTCGAGCGGCTCACGGTCTTTGACGTCGCCACCCAGCGCTCGGTGCGCGACACCGAGGTGACGGTCCTCGCGCCGGCGCGCGAGTGGGTGCCCGACGAGTCCGGCCGGGCCCACGCGGCCGCACTGGCCGGCGACGCCCGATGGGGCGCCGAGGTCTTCGAGCGCCTGGCCGCCGGCCACCTCTTCGACGGCATGGAGGGGTGGATGCCCCTGCTCGCGACGAGCCGCGAGACCATCCTCGAGGTGAACGACGCGCGCGTCGTGGTCGTGGAGCCGGCGCGGGTCCGGGGCCGGCTCGCCGACCTGCTCGACGAGGAGCGCGAGCTCGCCGGGGTCGTGGCCACGACCTGGCGGGCCGACCGCGAGGTGCCGCTGCTGCACATCACCTTCACAAACTTGTCA
>JAKBNL010000010.1 GCA_021831035.1 Actinomycetes bacterium | reverse complement strand
AGCCCGGCGCGCGCGGCGAGCCAGCAGGCGAGCGGCGCCGCGGTGCGCTCCGCGGCGTGGGCGGCCACGCCGGCGAGCGCCAGGATCGCCTCGCGCTCGGCCCCGCCGGGCGCCTGGAGGCCGAGCTCGCGCGCGAACGCCTCGATCCAGTCCCGCTCGGTCGCCACACACCCATGGTAGGGGGCCGGCGGCGCCGGACCCGTAGTCTCCAGGGGGTGGAGGTCGCCCGGTGAGCCGCGTCGCGCCCGAGCGGCGCGTCACGCGCCTCACCCTCGGGGAGGCGCCGGTCAGCCGGCGCGACACCCTCGCCGGGGAGGAGCCGCTCGAGATCCGCGTGGGTGGGCGCTCACTCGCGGTCACCATGCGCACCCCGGGGGCCGACTTCGACCTCGCGGCCGGCTTCCTCGTGAGCGAGGGCGTCGTCGGCGCGCGCGAGGAGCTCGTCGCGCTGCGGTACTGCGCCGGCGAGGTCGAGGGCGCGAACACCTTCAACGTCCTCGACGCCACGCTCGCGCCCCACGTGGCCCCGCCCGAGGAGAGGGTGGCGCGGGCCTTCTTCACGACGAGCTCGTGCGGACTGTGCGGCAAGGCCTCCATCGACGCGGTGCGCACCCGCTCGCGCTTCGACCTCGCGGCCGACCCGATGAGCGTCGAGGCCTCCGTCCTCGCGGCCCTCCCCGAGCGGCTGCGCGAGGCCCAGGCGGTCTTCCGTGCGACCGGCGGCCTGCACGCCGCGGCCCTGGCCGACGGCGCGAGCGGCGAGCTGCTGTGCGTGCGCGAGGACGTCGGACGCCACAACGCCGTCGACAAGGTCGTCGGCTGGGCGCTGCGCGAGGGGCGCCTGCCGCTGCGCGGCACGGTGCTGCTCGTCTCGGGTCGGGCCTCCTTCGAGCTCGTCCAGAAGGCGGCCATGGCCGGGGTCGCGATGCTGGCCGCCGTGTCGGCGCCCTCCTCGCTCGCCGTCGAGCTGGCCGAGGAGACCGGGATGGGCCTGGTGGGGTTCTTGCGCCCGCCCTCGATGGTCGTCTACGCCAACGCCCAGCGCGTCCTCACGCCCACGCCCTGACCCGCCGCTCGGACCCCTCGCGGGCGGCCACCGGCTCGAGGCGGATCACGATGGATTTCGAGGTGGGGGTGTTGCTGCCGAGCGCGGTCGACTCGAGCGGGACGAGCACGTTGGCCTCGGGGAAGTAGGCCGCCGCACAGCCCCGCGGCGTCGGGTAGGCGACGGCGCGAAAGGCGCTCGCGCGCCGCTCCCCGTCGCGGTACACGCTCACCAGGTCCACGAGGTCGCCGTCGGCGAGGCCACGCGCGGCGAGGTCGGCGCCGTTCACGAAGACGACCCGTCGACCGCCGCGAATCCCGCGGTAGCGGTCGTCGAGGCCGTAGACGGTCGTGTTGAACTGGTCGTGGGAGCGCAGGGTCTGCAAGAGCAGGTGGCCCGCAGGCACCTCGACGGCGTCGACCTCGTTGACGCTGAAGTGCGCCCGGGCGTCGGCGGTCGGGAAGGTGAGCGAGTCACGCGGCGGGCGGGGCAGCTGGAAGCCGCCGGGCTCGGCGATGCGCTCCTCGTAGGACTCGAAGCCCGGCACCACGCGCTCGATGTGACGGCGGATCGTGGCGTAGTCGCGCCCCATCGCCGACCAGCCGAGGTCCTCGCCGAAGAGCGCGGCGCCGATCGCCGTCACGATGTCGACCTCGCTGCGCAGCGCCGGCGAGCCCGGCTCGAGCCGGCCCCGCGAGGCGTGGACCATGGCCATGGAGTCCTCGACGGTGACGACCTGCTCGACGCCGTCTCTCACGTCGCGCTCGCTGCGCCCGAGACACGGCAGGATGAGCGCCTCGCGACCGGAGAAGAGGTGGGAGCGGTTGAGCTTGGTCGCCACGTGGACGCTGAGCGCACAGTTGGCCATCGCGGCCTCGGTGACCCGGGTGTCGGGCGTGGCCGCGACGAAGTTGCCCCCGAGGGCCATGAAGACGTCGATCATCCCATCGCGCAGGGCCCGGATCGTGCCCACGGTGTCGTAGCCGTGGGCGCGCGGCGGCTCGAAGCCGAACTCGTCGCGCAGCCGGTCGAGGAAGGCGTCGGGCGCCTTCTCCCAGATGCCCATCGTGCGGTCGCCCTGGACGTTGCTGTGGCCCCGGATCGGCGAGGGGCCCGCGCCGGGCCGGCCGATGTTGCCGCGCAGCAGGAGGAAGTTCACGATCTCGCGGATCGTGGCGACGGCGTTGCGGTGCTGGGTGAGTCCCATCGCCCAGGTGACGACGACGCTCCTCGCGGCGACGGCGTCGCTCGCAAAGGCCTCGATCTCGGCCCGGGCGAGGCCGCTCAGTCGTTCGAGATCGCTCCACTCGAGGGCGCGCCAGTGGGCGGCCGCGGCCTCGAAGCCGCTGGTGTGGGCCTCGATGAAGGCCCGATCGAGGGTCGCTGCGTCGCGGTCCTCGCGCTCGAGCAGCGCCTTGTTGGTGGCCGCGAACAGGGCGAGGTCGCCGTTCACCCGCACCGCCAGGTGGCGGTCGGTGAGCTGGGTGCCCGAACCCACCAGCCCGCGCAGGCTCTGGGGGTTCTTGAACCGGCCGAGGCCCGCCTCGGGCAGCGGGTTGATCGCGACGATCCGGGCCCCGCGGCGCTTGGCCGCCTCGAGGGCGGTGAGCATCCGGGGGTGGTTGGTGCCGGGGTTCTGGCCCACCACGACGATCAGCTCGGCGTGGTCGGTGATGTCCTCCAGGGTCACGACGCCCTTGCCGATGCCGATCGTCTCGGCGAGGGCGACGCCGCTCGACTCGTGGCACATGTTCGAGCAGTCCGGCAGGTTGTTGGTGCCCAGGCGCCGCGCGAGCAGCTGGTAGACGAAGGCCGCCTCGTTGCTCGCCCGTCCGCTCGTGTAGAAGGCGGCCCGGTCGGGCGAGGGCATCTCGCTAAGTCGCCGGGCCACGAGGGCAATCGCCTCGTCCCAGCCGATCGGCGCGTAGTGGGTCGCCCCCGGGGCGAGGTACATCGGCTCAACCAGGCGCCCGAAGTGCTCCAGGGTGTGGTCGTCCATCGCGCGCAGCGCGTCGATCGAGTGGGCCGCGAAGAAGTCGCGGTCGACCCGGGCCGTCGTCGCCTCCCAGGCCGCGGCCTTGGCCCCGTTCTCGCAGAACTCGGCGACCTTGCGCTCGCGGGCCACCGGGTCGGGCCACGCGCAGCCCGGGCAGTCGAAGCCGCTCGCCTGGTTCATCGAGAGCAGCGTGCGCGCACCGCGCACCGGGCCCATCTCGCGCAGCGCGTAGCCCATCGCGTGGCGCACGGCCGGCAGTCCGACCGAGGTCGTGAGGGGGGCCGACACCCGGGGGGTCCGCTCGTCGCGTTCGACCATGACGCCACCGCCTTCGTGCGCTCGGGGGGTCGCTACCTGCTAGGGCGAGGTTACCTTTTCTGCTTCTTCTCGCTCCGTCGAGCCGCGCGGCGCCTCGAGGCCCAGCTCGTCGGCCCAGCCCGGCGCGTAGCGCCGGGCCCAGGCCGCGCTCACCCGGCCCCGGACCATCGCCGCGAGGGCCGCGGGGTGGGTGAGCGCGAGGATCACGTGGGCCGCGATCACCACGGTGATCGCGAGCGCGAAGAGGTCGTGGACGTCGGTCGCCCCCGCGCGCCAGGCGACCGGGAAGGGGGAGAACCACTGGAGCATCGCGCCGGTGGCGAGCAGCACCAGGATCGTCGCGCCCACCACGACCGTGTTGAGCTTCTGGCCGGGGTTGAACTTGTCCGCGCGCAGCGCCGAGCGCCCGAGGCGGCGCAGCCACTCGACCTCGGCGTGGCTCCAGCGGCTCACCCGGGCGAGGTCGGCGCGCATCGGCGCCCCCCAGGGCCCGAGCATCGACACCACGAGGGGCACGGGCAGGGCGAGCCCGCACCAGAGGTGGACCATTTCAACGACGTGGCGCTCGAGCACGAGCCCGAAGAGCGAGCCGACGTAGAGCGGGATCGCCGTCACGATGAGGGCGAGGAAGAGGAGCGCGTTCACCCAGTGCGCCACGCGCTGGGTCGCGCTGAAGCGAAGGATCGTGGCGGGACCCGAGTCGCGCGCCATCAGGCGAGCCCGAGACGGGGATCGGTCGGTCCGGTCGAGCCGTCCAGCCAGCCGTTCACCGGGTAGCCGTTACGCTCCCAGAAGCCCGGCTCGACGCGATCGACGACCCGGATCGCCGAGAGCCACTTGAGCGACTTGTAGCCGAACATCGGGGCGACGTAGAGGCGCACCGGCCCGCCGTGCTCTTGTGTCACCGGCGCGCCGAGCATGCGGTAGGCGACGATCACGTCGGACATCCGAGCCTGGTCGAGGGTGAGGCTCTCGGTGTCGGCGTGATCGTAGGAGGAAAAGCTCACCGCAACCGCCCCCGGGCGCACCCCGGCGCGCTCGAGGATCGCCGAGAGGGCGACGCCCTCCCACTCGACCCCGGGCACCGACCAGCCCGTCACGCACTGGAACGTGCGCACGAGGCGCGTCGCGGGCATGGCCTCTAAGTCGGCGAGGGTGAGGGTCTGGGGGCGCTCCACGAGGCCCGAGACCTCGAGCCGGTACGCCGCGGGGGCGACCTGGGGGTAGCTCCCGGTGATCGAGTAGATCCGGAACCGGTCGCCGAAGGGAAAGAGCCCCCCGATCCCCGAGCCGAGCACCCCGCGCGCCGCGCTCTGGAGGCGCGCGCCCAGCACGACCCCAACGGTGGCGAGCGCGCCTAGCGAGAGGAAGACGCGCCGACCCACCGGCACGCGCGCGTCGCTCCGGCGCCCCTCTTCGCCCTCGTCGGCCACGGCCCCGGTCTAGCGGGGGGCGCGCTCTTTCGGGCCCTCCCACGACCCGCCTCGGTACACTGCGCACGGTACGAGGAGGCGACAGTGACGATGGAGCGGCCCTTCTCGCACGTCAACGCCGAGGGCGAGTTGCGCATGGTCGACGTCTCGGACAAGGCGCCGACGCGCCGGCGCGCCGAGGCCAGCTGTCGGGTCGTCACGAGCGTCGACCTGGCGGCGCTGCCCGAGCGCGCCGACGGCCTCGGGGCGCGCCACGCGGCGCGCGTCGCGGGCGTGCTCGCCGCCAAGCGCACCGACGAGCTGATCCCGCTGTGCCACTCACTCGAGCTCTCCGACGTCGACGTGCGCGTGACCCCGATCGAGGGCGGCCTCGCCGTCGCGGCCACCGTGACGGCCACCCAGCGCACCGGGGTCGAGATGGAGGCCCTGACGGCCTGCGCGGTGGCGGCCCTCAGCCTCATCCAGGCGATCGGCGAGGTCGACCCCACCGCCCACGTCGAGGGCCTCGCCCTCGACGCCAAAGAGGGCGGTCGCTCGGACGCCTGGGGCCGGAGCGTCCCCGAGGGGCCCGAGCCGGGCGCCCGCTGAGAGGGCGCCCGTTAGCATCGCACGCAGTGGGACTCTCCGACCCCCGGGTCGCTCTCGGAGACGCCTCGCCCGGCGGCCCCGCGTCGCCGGTGCCGGTGTCGGTGCGCCCCCACCCCCGCGTCGGCCCGGTCGCGGACGCCCCCGCGCCCGGCGGGCTCGAGGGGCCCCTCGTGGACCGCTACGGGCGGGTCCACGACGACCTGCGCGTCTCGGTCACCGACCGGTGCAACCTGCGCTGCGTCTACTGCATCCCCGAGGACGTCGCCTTCTTGCCGCGCGCGGAGCTGCTCACCTTCGAAGAGATCGCCCGGCTCGGGCGCGTCGCGCGCGCCCTCGGGGTCACCTCGGTGCGTCTCACCGGCGGCGAGCCCCTGGTGCGGCGCAACCTGGTGGACCTCGTGGCCCAGCTCGCGGGGATCGGCTTCTCCGACCTCAGCCTCACGACCAACGCGACCCTGCTCGCCCCGCTCGCCCGACGCCTCGCCGAGGCCGGGCTCACCCGGGTGAACGTGAGCTGCGACTCGTTGCGCCCCGAGCGCTTCGCCGCGATCCGCCGGCGCGGAGACCTGGCCACCGTGCTCGCCGCCATGGACGCCGCCGAGGCGGCCGGCCTCACCCCGCTCAAGGTCAACGTCGTGGTGCTGCGCGGTGAGAACGACGACGAGGTCCTCGACTTCGCCCGCTTCGCGCGCACGACCGGTCGCATCGTGCGCTTCATCGAGTTCATGCCGCTCGACGCCGGCGGCCACTGGCAGCGTGACCGGCTGGTGCCCGGCACCGAGATCGCGGCCACGATCGGCGCCCACTACCCACTCGTGCCCCTCGGGGGTCCCGACGCCGCGCCGGCCGAGCGCTTCGCCTTCGCCGACGGGCTCGGCGAGGTCGGGTTCATCTCCTCGGTGACCCAGCCCTTCTGCGGCTCGTGCAACCGGCTGCGCCTGACCGCCGACGGGGCGATCCGCAACTGCCTCTTCTCCGACGACGAGCTCTCGGTGCGCGACGTCATGCGCGCCGGCGGCTCGGACGAGGCGCTGGCCGACGTGCTGCGCGCCGCCGTGGGCGCGAAGCACCCCGGCCACGCCATCAACGAGCCGGGCTTCCTCGCCCCGCGCCGCTCGATGTCCATGATCGGCGGCTAGCCCGCCGCCTCGCCCTGGCTAGGGTCGAGCCGTGAGCGTCTATCGCACCACCCAGGCCGCCGAGCTGCTCGGGGTGAGCCCCGACACGGTGCGCCGCTGGGCCGAGTCCGGACGGCTGGCCTCGAGCCTGGACGAGGGCGGGCGCCGGCTCTTCTCCGGCGAGGACCTGGCGGCGGCCGCGGTGGCGATGGCCGAGTCCCCCTCGCCGACGCGCCCGCGCGCCCAGTCGGCGCGCAACCGCTTCGTGGGGATCGTGACGCGGGTCGTGCGCGACGCCGTCGTCGCCCAGGTCGAGGTCCAGGCCGGGCCCCACCGCTTCGTCTCGGTCATCACGCGCGAGGCCGCCGACGAACTCGGCCTCGCCCCGGGGGTCGTCGTCGACGCCGTGGTGAAGGCCACCAACGTCTCGGTGGAGATCCCCGAGCGCTACTAGGCCGACGGTCCCGCCTCCGCCACGGGCCACAGCGCGACCGCCCCGGGGTCGACGACGAGTCCGCGGCGCTCGCCCGGCACGGCGGCCGCCTCGGGCGCGCGAGCGCGCAGCTCGACGCCCCCGCCGAGGCCGACGACGACGTCGACGTAGAGCCCCGTGTCGACGACGTCGATCACCTCGCCCACGAGGGCGCCCTTGGGCTCGGCCCCACCGGGGCCCTCGACGAGCGCGACCCGCTCGGGCCGCACGCTCCAGTGCACGGGGGTGCCGGTCGCCAGGTCGTGGGGGGCCACCGCGAGGGTGTGGCCCACCACCTCGATCGCCCCGGGGCCGACGACGACGCCCTCGAGGAGGTTCTCCACCCCGAGGAGCCGAGCCACCCGCTCGCTCGCCGGGCGGGCGAAGAGCGCGCGGCTCGGGCCGCGCTGGAGGAGCCGGCCCTCGGCGACGACGAGCAGCTCGTCGGCGAGGAAGGCCGCCTCGGCCGGGTCGTGGGTCACGAGCACCGTGGCGAGGCCGGTCTCGCGCTGTAGGGCCCGCAGCTCGCGGCGCAGCTCGAGCCGGACCGGCACGTCGAGGGCGGAGAAGGGCTCGTCGAGCAGGAGGACCTGGGGCGAGGCGCACAGGACCTGGGCGAGACCTACCCGCTGGCGCTGCCCGCCCGAGAGCTCAGCCGGACGGCGCCCCTCGAGGCCCGAGAGCCCCAGCCGGTCGATCCAGTGCCGGGCGAGCTCAGGGGTCGCCCCGCGCGCGAACAGCGCGTGGCGCCACACGCTGAGGTGCGGGTAGAGGGCGAAGCCCTGGGCCACGTAGCCGACGGCCCGTCGCTCGACCGGCCGGTCCGTGACCTCCTCCTCGCCGAACCAGACGGGCCCGGGCGCCGGGCCGTAGAGGCCGGCGATCGCGCGCAGGAGGGCCGACTTACCGGCCCCGGAGGGCCCGAGGACGCCGAGGTGGGCCGTCGACCCCTCGTGGGCGATGCGCAGGTGGAAGTCGCCCACGTGGTGGTCGAGGTCGAAGCGCACCGGTCGGGGGGCCGCCACGGGTGCGCCCGTCGAGGTGCGCGCGCGCGTCGCGACGGGGACGTCCTCGCGCGCGGGGACGGCGCGGCTCGGCCGCCGAGCCCGACTGACGAGGACGACGAGCACCGCCACCCCGAGGGCGAGGGCCGTCGGGGCGAGCGTCGTGGGCAGCCCCCGGCCGCTGAACTGGTTGTAGGTGTAGACGGGCAGCGAGGCGGGGTTGTAGGCGAGCACCACGACCGCGCCGTACTCGCCGAAGGCGCGCAGCCACGTGAGCAGCATCCCCGCGCGGATCCCCTCGCCGGCCTCGGGCACGGCCACCCGGAAGAACCGGGCCACCTCGCCGTGGCCGAGGGTCGCCGCGACCTCGAGGCGCGAGGCGTCGACGGCCCTGAAGGCGGCCCGGGCCGCGACGACGAGGAAGGGCGCCGAGACGAACGACATCGCGATCACGACCCCGGCCATCGAGTCGGTGAGCCGGCCCCCGAAGAGCCGGCCGAGGAGGGTGTAGGGCCCGACGAGGTAGATCATGACGATCCCGCCCATGAGGGGCGGCAGGGCGAGGGGCACCTGCACGACCAGGCCCACCACCGAGGCGATCCGGCCCCGCGAGCGCGCGAGCACGTAGGCCAGGGGGACCCCGACGAGGCTCACCAGGGCGAGGGTAATCGTCGCGCCCACGAGGGACACCGTGAGCGCCTCGAAGAGCCCCGGCACGTGGAAGCCCCGCTGCGGCGAGCGCACGAGGCGCACGACGAAGGCGAGGAGCGGGTAGCCGAGGTAGAGGGCGAGGACCCCGCCGAGCCAGGCGAGCGGGCTGCGCCAGGGCGCAGCCCGCCTCACGGGGTCGTCGACGTCGTCGTCGGCGCGCCGCCCGCGTCGGGCACGACTCTCGCCGGGACGATCGGGGTGATGCCGTTCGCGCGCAGGAGCCGCCGCCCGACGGGCCCGAGCAGGAACGCGACGAAGGCCCGCGCGGCGGCGCGGTGCGGGGCCCGGTTGAGAACCGCCACCGTGTAGTCCCCGGCGAGCCCCGTCCCCACGAGCGGGACCGTCGCGAGGTGCGCGGCCCGGGCCTCGACGGCGTAGAAGAAGCCGGCGTCGAGCTGGCCGGCCTGGAGCTCGCCCACGAGGGCCGTCTCGGGGAAGACGTCGGCGCCCGCGGTGGCGAGCGCGTCGAGGCCGGGCTTGGCGTAGCTGAGGGCGACGCCCTCGAGGGCGTCGACGGCGAGCACGCCCTTGGGGTCGGTCGCGGGGTCGGTGCGGCCCAAGCGGAACCCGGGCCGTCCGACGACGTCGTACCAGGGCTTCGAGCGCAGGGCCGACGCGAACCGCGAGTGCGGGTCGTAGCCAAGGACGAGCGGCGAGGCGCCGAAGACCGTGTAGGAGCTGAGCCAGTCGCCGTTCGCGGCGCCCGCGAGCGAGTCGTTGACCGTGGGCGAGGCGCTGAGGAAGACGTCGGCGACCTGGGTGCCGCCCTTGATCTCGGTGGCGAGGGCGTTCGAGCCGTTCGCGACGCCGCTCACGCTATAGCCGGTCGCGCGGTGGAAGGCCGGCCCGATCGACTGGGTCATGAGGTCGAGTAGGGAGCCGGCGTAGAGCACGTCCACCGGTCCCGAGGCGCGCTCGCGCGTCGCCGCCGCGGGCAACGCCCCGGTCGCGCCGAGGAGCCCGAGGGCGAGGACGGCCGCGAGGGCCCGACCCGCGATCCCGCGCCGATCGATGGGCCGGCGCACGCCGTCTCTCCCCGTCCGCTCCCCCATCGCAGGAACAGTAACATCGCCCGTTTCGCGGCGCACCTGCGCGCCGTCTCTCCATTACTCAGCGCATGTGCGCGTGGGTGCCCGCCCGTCCCCGCCCGCCCCGGGGGGCACTTCGCCTCGCGGGGCGCGAAGGGCTCCTCTATAGGATGAGCGCCGTGACGGCCGAGTCCTCGCCGACCTGGGTCGCGGTCACCCCCGAGTCCCTCGCCCTCGACCCCCTGGTCGCCTGGGCGACGAGGCCCGGCTGCGGCGCCGTCGTGACCTTCTCGGGCACGGTCCGGGACCACTCGGCCGACCACGACGCGGTGAGCGCCCTCGAGTACGAGACGAGCGAGCCCCACGCCCTCGCCCGGCTCGGCGAGGTCGCCGAGGAGGCCCGGCGGCGCTGGCCCGACGTCGCGGCCGTGGCGCTGCACCACCGGGTCGGCCGGGTCGAGCTCGGCGAGCCGACGGTGCTCGTCGTCGTGGCCGCCCCCCACCGCGCCGAGGCCTTCGAGGCCGGCCGCTACTGCATCGACGCGCTCAAGCGCTCCGTCCCGATGTGGAAGCGCGAGCACTTCCCCGGCGGGTCCGCCTGGAGCAGCGCGACCGAGCCGATCGTCCCGGTCGAGTCGACGTGATCGACCTCGCGACGGCCCGCGAGCGCGTCCTCGACGGGCTCGCGCCCCTCGCCCCGGTCGTGACGCCCCTCGGAGAGGCCGTGGGCTGTGTCGTCGCCGAGGCCGTCGTCGCGCGCGAGGCGGTGCCGCCCTTCGACAACTCCTCGATGGACGGCTACGCGCTAAAGAGCGCCGACACCGCGGCCGCCCCGGCGCGCCTGCGCCTCGTCGGGTCGATCTTCGCCGGCGAGAGCGGGGCGCTTCGACTCGGCCCGGGCGAGGCGATTCGGATCATGACCGGCGCGCCGGTGCCCGCGGGCGCCGACGCGGTCTGTCGTCAGGAGGACACCGCGCGCGAGGGCGAGGTCGTCGTCATCGCCCGCCCGGTCGCGCCCGGCGAGTCGATCCGGCGCGCCGGCGAGGACGTCGCCGTCGGCGACGCCCTGCTCGCGGCCGGCGAGGTGCTCACCCCCGCCCACCGCGGGGTGCTCGCCGGCCAGGGGCTCGAGGGCGTGCGGGTCCACCCCCGACCCCGGGTGGGCGTGCTCTCGACGGGTGACGAGTTGAGCGACGCGGCCGTCCTCGCCCCGGGGACGATCCGCGACACCAACCGACCCACCCTGCTCTCGACCCTCGCCGCCTCGGGCTTCGTGGGCGTCGACCTCGGGCGGGCCGGCGACGACCCGTCGGCAATCGAGGCCGCCCTGGCCCGCGGGCTCGAGACCTGCGACGCCGTCATCTCGACCGGTGGGGTGAGCGTGGGCGAGGCCGACTTCGTCAAGACCGTCGTCGCCGAGCTCTGCCCCGAGCGGGCCTGGTCGATGCAGGTCGCGATCAAGCCCGGCAAGCCCTTTACCTACGGCCGCACCCCCGCCGGCCAGCCCCTCTTCGCCCTGGCCGGCAACCCGGTCTCGACCCTCGTGGGCTACGAGCTCTTCGTGCGCCCGGCGCTGCGGGCCCTGGCCGGGCACCGCGACCTCGATCGGCCGACCACCCTCGCCCTCTGCGACGTCCCCCTCGCACGCCGGCCCGACGGGCGCACCCACCTCGTGCACGTCGAGGTCGCCTTCGACGCCGAGGGCCGCCTGCACGTGGTGGGGACATCGCGCCAGGGCTCGCACCTGTTGAGCGCGGTCGCCTCGGCCAACGCGCTCGCGCGCCTCGAGGACGGCGAGGGCGCGGGCCGCGGGGACCGCGTGCCGGTGATGGTGCTCGGGCCCGTCACCGCGGCGCACTGATGGCCCGGCTCGTCCTGCTCGGCCCGGCCCACGAGGCGGCCGGGGTGCGTGAGGACCTCGTCGAGGGCGACACCGTCGAGGCCGTCCTCGCTCTCGCGAGCGCGCGCTACGGCGAGGCCTTCGCCGCCGTGCTCGCCACGAGCCAGGTCTGGGTGAACGGCGAGCCGGCCGCGGCGACGAGCCCCGTCGCCGACTACGACGAGGTCGCGGTGCTGCCGCCCGTCTCGGGCGGGTGAGGGGCGTCGCCCCCCGCCAGCAGGTCGAGGGCGTGGTCGAGGACGTCGAGCACGGCCTCGAGGCACTCGAGCGCCCCGCGCGGTGAGCCCGGCAGGTTCACGATGAGCGCGCCCCCCCGGGTCCCCGCGCGAGCCCGCGAGAGCCGCCCGAGGGGGTTGGCGAGTCGGGTCGCCTCGGCGAGGCCCGGCGCCTCGCGCTCGAGTACCGCCAGGGTCCCCTCGGGGGTCTCGTCGCGCGCCGAGAAGCCCGTCCCCCCGGTCGTGAGGACGAGGCCGGCGAAGTCCGCGCACAGCTCAACGAGAGCCGCCGCGACCGCGTCCCGGCCGTCGGCGACGGCGCGCACCGCCACCACGGCGTAGCCGGCCGACTCGAGGCGCGCCACGAGCGCCGGGCCGGCCAGGTCCTCGCGCTCGCCCCGGGCGAGGCTGTCCGAGACGACGAGGACCTTGGCGCTGCGACTCACGCGACGCAGCGTAGGCCGCGGGGCTCGCCCCGGGTCGGCTCAGCCGCCGGCGATCGCCCCCACGATGAAGAAGGGCTCGCGCCCGCGCGCGACCGCCTCGGGCAGGGGCCGGTCGGTCGGGTCGTGGCTGAGGTCCTCCTCGCAGGCGAAGAAGCGCACGAAGGGCCGCCGGACCTTGGTCTCGGGGTGGCGGATGGTGCCCACCAGCACGGGGTGGCGCGCCTCGAGGGCGTCGAGGACGCGCTCGGTCGTCACCGGGTCCTCGACCTCGAGGCGCACCTCGCCCGAGACGTGCGCGAGGGTCTTCAGGTGCGCCGGGATGACGACGCGGATCTCGCTCACGCCAGGGTCTGGACCTCGACCGAGAGCACCCGGGGCAGGTTCGCGGCGATGGTGTTCCAGGTGTCGCCGCCGTCGGGCGAGGCGAAGACCTGCCCGCCGGTGGTGCCGAAGTAGACGCCGCACTCGTCGAGCCGGTCGATCGCCATCGCGTCGCGCAGCACGTTCACGTAGCAGTGCTCCTGGGGCAGGCCCCTGTCCAGCGGCTCCCACTCCCCCCCGCCGGTGCGGCTGCGGTAGACCCGCAGGCGTCCCTCGGGCACGTAGTGCACCGAGTCGCTGGTAATCGGCAGCACGTAGACGGTCTCGGGCTCGTGGGCGTGCACGTCGATGGCGAAGCCGAAGTCGGTCGGCAGGTCGCCGCTCACCTCGCGCCAGGACTCGCCGGCGTCGTCGCTGCGCATCACGTCCCAGTGCTTCTGCATGTAGAGGGTCTCGGGGGCCGAGGGGTGCAGCGCGATGCGGTGCACGCAGTGGCCGACCTCGGCGTCCTCGTCGGGGATCTCGCCCGAGGCGAGCCCGCGGTTCTTGGGCTGCCAGGTCGTGCCCCCGTCGTCGGAGCGGAAGACCCCCGCGGCCGAGATCGCCACGTAGAGCCGGTCGGGGTTGGTCGGGTCCTCGATGATCGTGTGCACGGCCATGCCGCCCGCGCCGGGCTGCCAGCGCGAGCCGGTCCCGCCGTTGCGCAGCCCCGAGAGCTCGCTCCAGCTGGCCCCGGCGTCGCTCGAGCTGAAGAGGGCCGCGTCCTCGACCCCGGCGAGCACCGCGTCGGGGTCGGAGAGGGAGGGCTCGAAGTGCCAGACGCGCGCGAACTCCCACGGGTGCGGGGTCCCGTCGTACCACTGGTGGGTGCCGGGCACGCCGTCGTAGCTGAACTGGTTGGAGACCGTGTCCCAGCTCTTCCCGCCGTCGTTGGAGCGCTGGACGATCTGGCCGAACCAGCTCGTCGACTGGCTGGCGTAGATCCGGTTGGGATCGACCGGCGATCCCTTCACGTGGTAGACCTCCCAGCCCTCGAAGAACGGGCCGTCGATCCGCCAGTCGCGGCGCGCGCCGTCGGCGGTCATGACGAACGCGCCCTTGCTCGTGCCGACCAGTACCCGCACCCCACTCATGGCGCCTCCCCCGTCGGGCCGACGGCCCGGCGGGCTCATCGTACGCGGGCTCGCGCGACCCGCGCGAGGAGTTCCCCGATGACGACCGTCCCCACCCCGTAGCCCGTAAATCCGCGGACGTACGGGCGGCGCTGACCCCAGACCGACGCCGGCAACGCCCCGCGAACCTTCACGCGTCTCGCCCAGCGGCTAGACACGAGGCGACCAGGGGGAGTCGATGACCGCGACGCTAGAGGTGCTCACGAACGGCTACGTGGGCGAGCGGGTGGCGAGCACCGTGGTGCTCGTGCGCGAGGGCCCGACCGTGATCGTCATCGACCCGGGCATGGTGGCGCGCCGCTCGCTCATCCTCGACGCGCTCGCTGAGCGCGGGCTGGCCCCCGAGGAGGTCACCGACGTGATCTTCAGCCACCACCACCCCGACCACACGCTGAACGCCGCACTCTTTGTAAGAGCGCGCTTCCACGACCACTGGGCGGTCTACAAAGACGACGTGTGGGACGACCGTACCGACGGCATCTCGGGCGCCCCGTCGGTCCGCCTGCTCGACACCCCGGGCCACACCCGCCAGGACCTATCGACCCTCGTCTCGACCGAGGAGGGCCTCGTGGTGTGCACCCACCTGTGGTGGTCGGTGGAGGGTCCCGAGGTCGACCCGCGCGCCGAGGACCCCGAGGCGCTGGTCGCCTCGCGCGCGGCCGTCCTCACCCTCGACCCGGTCCTCATCGTCCCGGGCCACGGCGCGCCCTTCGCCCCGGCGGCGCTCGCGCGCTGAGCACCGCGGCTCGATCGAACGCCGCGCCGCGGCGCGGGCCGTTCGCTCAGGTCGGGATCGCCGCGAGGGCGGCCGCGGCGTCGGCGCGGCTCGAGTAGGGCACGATCTCGCTTATGCGACCTTCGCGCACTACGTAGAGGTGGAAGAGGTCGCGAGTCTCCTCGGACGCGTCGGATCGCGTGACGACGAGGTGGGCGAGGACCCCGGCCGGGCCGGTCTCGACCTCGCCCAGGGACCCGCTCACCCCGCGCTCGAGCGCGCCGCGCAACGTCGAAACGACGTCCTCGCGACTCCGACAGCGGTTGGGGGCGTCGTCGTCGCCCCAGCGCACGTCGGGCGCGAGCAGGGACGAGAAGCCCTCGAGGTCGGCCTCGCCAAAGGCCACCCGAACGCCCTCGGCGAGGCGCTCGAGCGCCTCTCGGGTCGAGAGGTGCGCACAGCAGCACGCGTCGTCGGCGCACACCGCCACGCGCACGCCGCGCTCGACGAGGCACCCGCACTGCGCACAGGTCACGACCACGCGCCGAGCCTACGGGGGGCGTCGGCCCGAACGTCGAGGGGGCGTTTAGGGGGCGGGCGGGCCGGCGCGGTGCTCGCGCAGCGCGCGCCATTGGGCGAGGCGCTCGCGCACGCGCGCCTCGGCCCCGACGTCGGTGGGCTCGTAGAAGCGTTGGGGCGCCATCTCGTCGGGGAAGTAGTTCTGACCCGAGACACCGCCCTCGACGTCGTGGTCGTACTCGTAACCCCGTCCGTAGCCGAGCTCCTTCATGAGCCGGGTCGGCGCGTTCAAGATGTGCGCGGGGGGCATCAGCGAGCCGGTCTCGCCGGCGGCGCGCCGGGCCGCCCCGAAGGCCCGGTAGACCCGGTTGGACTTGGGCGCGCAGGCCAGGTGCACCGTGAGCTGGGCCAGGGCCAGCTCGCCCTCGGGTGAGCCCATGAAGTCGTAGGCGTCCTTGGCCGCGTTGGCGAGCACCAGGGACATCGGATCGGCCGACCCGATGTCCTCGCTCGCCGCGCGCATGAGCCGCCGGGCGATGAAGAGGGGGTCCTCCCCACCCACCAGCATGCGCGCGAGCCAGTACAGCGCCGCGTCGGGGTCCGAGCCGCGGATCGACTTGTGCAGCGCCGAGATGAGGTTGTAGTGCTCCTCGCGGTCCTTGTCGTAGGCCGGGCTGCGCTTCTGGAGGAGCCGACCCATCTCGGCGACTCCGAGCGACTCGCGCGGCCCGACGGTGATGAGCGTCTCGGCCAGGCTGAGCAGGTAGCGGCCGTCGCCGTCGGCCATCGCGCGCAGCGTGGCGCGCGCCTCCGTCTCGAGGGGCAGCGGCCGCTCGGTGTGGGCCTCGGCCCGCGCGAGCAGGGTCTCGAGGGCCGCGTCGTCGAGACGGTGCAGCACGAAGACCTGGCACCGGCTGAGGAGGGCCCCGTTGAGCTCGAACGAGGGGTTCTCGGTGGTCGCCCCGACCAGGGTGACGACGCCGCGCTCGACGAAGGGCAAGAAGCCGTCCTGTTGGGCGCGGTTGAACCGGTGGATCTCGTCGACGAAGAGCAGCGTCGACTGGCCCATGGTGCGGCGCTGGCGGGCCGCCTCGAAGGCCTTCTTCAGGTCGGCGACGCCCGAGAAGACGGCCGAGAGCTGGTCGAACTCGTAGCCGGCCGCCGCCGCGAGCAGCCGGGCGATCGTCGTCTTGCCGGTCCCGGGTGGGCCCCAGAGCACCATCGAGCTGAGCCGGTGGGCCTCGGCCATCTTGCGGATGGGCCCGTCGTGACCGAGCAGGTGGTCCTGGCCGACGACCTCGTCGAGCGTGCGGGGTCGGAGCCGGTCCGCGAGCGGTGCCGGCGCCTCCGGGGTGAGTCCCGCCGCCTCGAACAGATCGCTCACGCCCCGACCCTACGGTGCGCCCGCGACGCGCGAGCCCGTCCCCCGGGGCGCCGCCGGGGCTCATTTAGGATTTTTTTTTTTTGACGGGAGCCCTTCGCTCGTGTCCTCGGGGTCGTCGACGCCCTCGGGCGCGGGGCCGAGGTCCTCGGCGGCGACGTCGCTCCCGGGGCCGACCTCCCCCGCGGGCTCGGCGAGGGGCGCCGCCTCGGCCCGCCACGCCGCGAGGCCCTCGGGCGAGGCGAGGGCCGCCGCGAGCCGCTCGGGCTCGAGGAGCCGGGCGGCGGCCGGGTCGGCCCCGGCGAGGGACCGCAGCCGCGAGAAGGTCGCGAAGTCGACGGGTCGACGCGGCGCCTCGTCCGGCGTCCCGGGGTCGGCGAGCCCCGAGGGGTGCTCGTCGGCCGCCGCGAGCAGGACGGCGAGCACCTGCTCGCTCGCGCTCTCGGTCATCGCCACCAGGGTGCGGCCCACCGAGTCGCTGTGGCCGGCGCCGTGGAGGCGCGCGAGGGCCGTGCCGACCCGGGCGATCACCGCGAAGAGCCGTCGCGCGACGAGCCGGGCGCGCGCGAGCTCGACGTCGCTCGTGTCCACCGCGGCCTTGGTGAAGTCGAGGTCCCCCTCCCCGACGAGCCCGGCCAGCGGTCCCGCGAAGGCGCCGGAGGGGCCGGGCGGGCCGTCCCCGCCGAGCTCGAGTTCGACGAGCAGGCGGGAGAACGTGAGGTAGGTCGCGGCGCCGCGCTCGAGGGTGCGCCGACCGCTCGACGTGGACGAGCCCTTCTTCAAGTGGCGGAAGAAGACGTCCTCGAGGACGTCGCGCTCCCTCGGAGCCGGCTCGTCGGGCTCGTCGCCGGCGACGAGGTCGTCCCAGCGAGCCGCCCGGCGCTCGAGGAAGGAGCGCACGAGCAGGGGCTCGACGGTGAAGCCCTCCCACCACAGCCGCCACGCCACCTCGTCGAACTGGCGGGTCGTCGCGCGCAGCTCGGCGATCCGGGCCACCCGTTCGGCCGTGCCCGGCGGGAAGGCGCCGCCCAGCGGCGCCGGCACCAGGCGGCGACGGTGGAGCCGGTCGAGCTGCTCGAGGGAGACCGCGTGTCCGAGGGCGCGGACGTACTCGACGACGTCGTGCGGGTCCTCGCCGGGCCCGGTGATCGGACCGGTGGGCACGTACCGAGGGTATCCCTCTCGCCCCCCGACCCGGTGGACGGACGAGCGCCGTTCTTGCCCGCGACGGGCGTGGACCGTACACTTCGCTCGATCGCGAGAGGGGGTGCGAGTGGGTCCTCGTCGAATCGCGCGCCTCGTCGGCCCGACCGCCCTCGTCCTCGCCGCGGTCGGCGCGCCGCTGCTCGCGCCCGCGACCCCGCTCGGCGCGGCCCGGGTCGCCCGCGCCGTCCCGTCGTGCCTGCGCGGCACCTGGCGCGAGGTCGGCGAGGTCGAGGCGGACACCTACGCGGGCCACCCCTTCACCCTGCGCGGCGACGCCGGACGCACCCTCACCTTCACCGGCGCGGGGCGCGAGGTCGCCCGCTACGCCCACGCCACGGCGCTGCGCGGCGTCGTCCTCGGGCGTCCCTACGTGATCCAACTGCGCGGGACGGTGGTCTACACCGTCGCCGTGCGCGGCGACGTGCTCGACTTCCTCACGACGCGCCCCGAGTCCTTTCGCGTCCGCGCGACCTACGACGGGCGAACGGTCCGCCTGACCCCGACGACCTCGACGCCGCCGGTCAGCTTCACCTGCTCGGCCCGTCGACTGGTCCAGTCGAGCGGTGGCTACCGCGGGACCTTCGTGCGCGTGGGCTGATCAGTCGGCGTGGGCGGCGCCGAGCGCGCGCGCCACGGCCTCCACCGCCCCGGCCACCGCGGGCACGACGGCCGGGTTGAAGACGGTCGGCACGATGTAGTCGGCCGAGAGTTCGTCCTCGCTCACGACCTCGGCGATGGCCCGGCCGGCGGCGATCTCGACCGCCTCGGTGACCTTGGTCGCACCCGCGTCGAGCAGTCCGCGGAAGATCCCCGGGAAGGCCAGCACGTTGTTGATCTGGTTCGGCTCGTCGCTGCGACCGGTCGCCACGACCCGCGCGTGGCGCCGCGCGATCGCCGGATCGATCTCGGGGTCGGGGTTCGCCAGGGCGAAGACGATGGCGTCGTGCGCCATGAGCGCGAGGTGCTCCTCGCCCATCACGTTCGGCCCCGAGACGCCGATGAAGACGTCGGCGCCGCGCATCGCCTCGCGCAGGTCGCCGCGGCGCCCCTCGGCGTTGGTGTGCTCGGCCACCCAGCGCCGCTCGTCGTCGAGGGTGGGGTCGGCCGGGTCGAGGATGCCGTGATGGTTCAGGGTGACGACGTCGCCGACGCCCTCGGCGAGGAGCAGACGGGTGATCGCCACGCCGGCCGCGCCGATGCCCACGATCGCCACGCGCACCGCGTCGAGTGACTTGTCCACGACCTTGAGCGCGTTGAGGAGGGCGGCGTAGACCACCGTCGCCGTGCCGTGCTGGTCGTCGTGGAAGACCGGGATGTCGAGCGCGTCGCGCAGGCGCCGCTCGATCTCGAAGCAGCGCGGGGCCGCGATGTCCTCGAGGTTGATCCCGCCGTAGACCGGGGCGATCGCCTGGACGATGCCGACGATCTCGTCGACGTCCTGGGTGGCCAGGCAGACCGGCCACGCGTCGATGCCCGCGAAGCGCTTGAAGAGGAGGGCCTTGCCCTCCATCACCGGCAGCGCCGCCTCGGGGCCGATGTTGCCGAGCCCGAGCACCGCCGACCCGTCGGTCACGACGGCGACGGCGTTGCGCTTGATCGTGAACTTGCGCGCGAGGTCGACGTCCTTGGCGATCGCGCTGCAGATCCGCGCGACCCCGGGGGTGTAGGCCATGGAGAGGTCGTCGCGGGTCTTCAGGGGGACCTTGGGCTCGGTCCCGATCGTGCCGCCCAGGTGCAGCAGGAAGGTCCGGTCGCTCACCGCGTGGACGTGCGCCCCCTCGACCGCCTCGACCGCCCCGCGCAGGACCTCGGCGTGCCCCTCGTCGCTGGCGTTGCAGGTGACGTCGATCACCGTGTGGCCCTCGATCGGCTCGACGACGTCGAGGGCCGTCACCAGTCCCCCGGCCGCGCTCACCGCGGTGGCGACCGCCGAGATGGCCGAGGTGTTGGTGAGTTTCACCCGCATGGTGATCGAGTAGGAGGCGCTGGGAAAGCTCATGGTCGTCCTTTGAACCCGGTGGTACCGCCCCCCGGGGCGAATCCTAAACCCGCCGACCGCGGGGCTCGGACCGATCGAGCGTCGCGCGCGGCGCTGTAGGGTCACAAGGAGGAGGAGGACCGATGCCCGAGGACGCGCCGCGCTACGGAGAACCCGGGGGGTCGACCTTCCCCCTGACGACGGCCTTCACCTTCGCCGAGCACGAGATCGACCGGACCCTCGGCACCGTCTTTGGCGTCGTCGTGCGCTCGATCGGCGTGGCCAAGGGCATCGGCGCGAGCTTCAAGGCGCTGGCCGGCGGCGAGGTCGGTCAGTTCACCGCGCTCGTCGAGGACACCCGGCGCCACGCCCTCGACCGGCTGATCGAGAACGCCCAACTCCTCGGCGCCCAGGGCCTGGTCGGGGTGCGCTTCGACTCCTCGGACATGGGCAACGGGATGACCGAGGTCGTCGCCTACGGGACGGCGGTCAGCTTCCGGGCCTGATGTTCGCGCTCGTCGTCCTCGCCATCCTCGCGGTCTTCGCGATCGTCAACCTCTCCACGCGCCGCCACGGGGAGACGGCCCGACCCGACCCGACGTGGCGCTCGACCGACGAGGTCTTCAAGGACCCCTCGACGGGGCGCACGATGCGGGTCTGGCTCGACGCGAAGGACGAGCGCCACTACGTGCCCGAGGGCCGCTAGGTCAGTACTCGGCCCAGAGCCGCCGGACCGGGCCGTCCACGGTGAGCAGCCCCCCGTAGGGGATGACGTACTGGGGGTCGGTGTGACCGAGGTCGGGGCCGATGACGACCGGGGTCGTGGGCGCGTACGCCTCGAGCGCCGCCAGCACCGCCGCGGCCTGGGACTCGCGGTAGGCGCGGGCGGCCTCGGGGGCGAGGGGCCGCGCGGGCGACCAGGCCTTGGCCTTGGCCACCACGACGGCGCCGGCCACCCCGAGGATCCCGCGCTCGCTCAGGGTGCGCATCATCCGGTACACCTCGCGGTCGCTCGGCATCTCCTCGGAGGTCTCGAGCACGAGCACCACCCCGCGGTAGGCCTCGACCGGGCGGACGTGGCGTCCGACCGCGAGGATCCACTGGAGCACCTCGAGGTTGCCGCCCCAGGAGGGCCCCGTGACGACCCGCTCGGCGTTGCGCCACAGCCAGCCGGGCTCGTCGAACTGCTCGAGCTCGGCCTCGAGGGTCGAGGGGTCGGCCCAGTCGGGCTGGCGGTCGCTGAAGCGCTCGAGGGGCTCGAGCGGGACCCATTCGCGCCCGCAGAGGGCGCGCGCGAGCGACGCCAGGTGGGCCGGGTGCACGCCCCCGGGTCGGGCCAGGTGCACGAGGGTGCTCCCCCCGTGGTAGCCGACGACGCCGAGGTCGAAGAGCAGGTTGAGCAGGTTGGTGTTGTCCGAGTAGCCGACGAAGGGCTTGGGGTGGGCGGCGAGGACCCCCGGGTCCAGGTGGGCGAGCACGGTGATCTGGTCGTCACCGCCGATGGTGGCGAGCACCGCGGCGACGCCGGGGTCGGCGAAGGCGGCCTCGAGGTCGCGGGCGCGCGCCGCGGGTGAGGCACCGACCTCGCGGGTCGTCGGGTACTCGACCGGCACGAGACCGAGCCGGTCGCGCACCACGGCGAGGCCCCGCTCGTGGACCGCGGGGAAGACCCCCGGGCCGGCCCACGAGGGCGAGAGGATCGCCACGCGATCGCCGGGCCGGGCCTTGGGCGGGTAGGTCGGGCGCACCGGTTCCATCGACGAAGGCTAGGGGCCGTTAGCGTCGCGGCGTGGCGCGACCCGCCGACCCCACTCGCCAACGCCTCCTGGGCGACGCCCTCAGCGTCGCCCGCTCCCTCGAGCGCCTCGACCTCGGGGCCCGGGTCGAGGCGACCCTCGCCGAGGCCGGGCTCACCGCGCGATCGGCCGGACCGGTCGACCTCGTCGCGGTGGGCAAGGCCGCGCCCGAGCTCGTGCGCGTCGCCCGCCGGGCGCTGGGTGGCCGCGTGCGCCGGGCGCTCGCGATCGCCGAGGTGCCCGAGGGGGACGCCCTCGTCGGCGACCACCCCCGGCCCGGACCCCGGAGCCTCGAGGCGGGGACCCGGCTCCTCGACTTCCTCGAGGCGGGGAGCGCCACCGGACTCACCCTCTTTCTCGTCTCGGGGGGCGCCTCGAGCCTCGCGGTGGCCCCGGTCGCCCCGGTCGCGGTGGACGACCTCGCCGCCCTCTTCGACGCGGCGAGCGCCACGGGCGCCGAGGTCGTGACGCTCAACCGACTGCGGGCCGCGGTGTCCTGGCTCTCGGGCGGGGCCGTGCTCACCCGCGTGCGCACGCCCGACTCGCTCGCCCTCGTCCTGGTCGACGTCGCGGTGGGCGGGGCCGAGTGGGTCGCCTCGGCGCTCACCTACGACTACCGGCCCGACGACGCCGAGGTCGCTCGGCTGCTGGCGACCGCGGGCCTCGAGACCTCGGCGTTGGGTGCGCGCGTGCGCGCCGCCGCGGCCGCCCGGCGCGCCGCCCTGGCGCCGCCTCGCCGCCACACCAACCGGGTCCTGGCCGAGCCGGGCGACTGGCGCGCGGCGGCGCTCACGGCGGCGGCGCGCCTCGGCTACGTGACGGTCGACCTCGGCGCGATCGCCGGCCCACCCGAGCGCCTCGTCGGGGCCGTCGCGGCGGCCCTCGAGGGCGAGCCCGTGCGCGCCCTGTGCGTGCTCGGCGTCGGTGAGGCGACCCCCGCGGTCGGCGCGGCCCCCGGGCGCGGCGGGCGGTGCCAGGAGTGGTGCGCGCTCGTCGCGACCGCGCTCGCGCGCGCGGGCCGCCCGGCCCTCGCCCTCGGCTACGCCTCCGACGGGCGCGACCACGAGGCGGGCGTCGGGGGGGCGTGGAGCGACGACACCACCGTGACGCGCGCGAGCGAGGGCGGGCTCGACCTAGCGGGCGCGCTCGCGCGCCACGACACCCACGCGCTGCACGCCGCCCTCGGCCAGCTGCTCGAGGGCGGCCACACCGGGTGGAACCTGTGCGACCTCTACCTCGTGGTGGCGGGCCCGTCCACGCCCTCGGCGCAGAAGTCGCCCCCGACGTAGAGCCGCCCGAGGTCGCTGCCCGAGAGGCCGTCCACCCCGTAGTCCGCCGCGTCGTCGAGGGGCCGGTAGCCGATCGCCTCGGCGCCCGCACTCGAGGTGATCGCGTCGCGGTTCGCCGAGACCGCCCAGACCACGACGAAGCCCGGGGACGGGGCGTCGAGGGACGCCTCGACGACTCGGGTGAGGTCGCCCGGGGAGAGCCAGCTCCACCGGTGGCGCCACTCGGTGGGCCGCTCGCGGAACGAGCCGATCCGCAGGCACACCACCTCGAGCCCGTGACGATCGTGGTAGAGGCGCCCGAGGGTCTCGGCCGCCGCCTTGGAGGCGCCGTAGTCGGTGTCCGGGCGGAAGGGATCGTCCTCGGCCAGCCGGGTCGAGGCGCTGAGCGGGGTGCGCCCCGTCACGTGGTGGCTGCTCGCGAGCACGACCCGGGAGCACCCCGCCGCGAGGGCCGCCTCGAGGACCCGGCGCGTACCGTCGACGTTCACCCTCTGGTAGTCGGACCAGGCGTAGCCGGTCGTCGAGAGGCCGGCGAGGTGCACGACGGCGTCGGCGCCCCCGAGCGCCGCGCGGAGCGCCGCCTCGTCCTCGAGTTCGGCCACGACGACCTCGTCGGTGGGGTCGGTCGGACCCGGGAAGGGGACGCGGTCGAAGAGGCGCAGGCGCCACCGCGAGCGCTCCAGCGCCGCGACGAGGTGGCGGCCGACGGCCCCCGAGGAGCCGGTGAGGACGACGGTCGTGGTCAGCGCGCACCTCCTAGCCCCCGCGAGGCGAAGAGTAACGTACGCGCCTGTGACGACGACGCCGAGCGCGATGGGGACGACGAGGGTCGGCTTCGTCGGGATGGGCACGATGGGCGCCCCGATGGCGGCCAACCTCGCGCGCGCCGGCTTCGCGCTCACCGTGTGGAACCGCACGCCCGGGCGCGACGGCGCGCCGCTCGCCCTCGGGGCCCACCGGGCCGACGACCCGGCCGCGCTCGGCGCCGCCAGCGACGTCGTCGTGCTCTGTCTCACCGACGCGCCCCAGGTCGCCGAGGTCCTCTTCGGGCGCGGGCTCGCCGACGCCCTGGGCGCGGGCGCGCTCGTCGTCGACTGCTCGACGACGAGCCCCCTCGCCGCGCAACGCGTCGCGGCGGCCCTCGCCGAGCGGGGGGTGGGCCTCGTGGACGCGCCGGTGACCGGCGGCTCCGAGGGCGCGCAGAAGGGCACCCTCACCATCCTCTGCGGCGGCGCCGACGACGACCTCGCGAGGGTCGCCCCGGTGCTCGCGACCCTCGGTACGCGGGTCGCCCACCTCGGTCCGGTCGGCGCCGGCCAGTGGGCCAAGGCGATCAACCAGGTGATCCTCGCCGGCACCTACCTCGCCGTCGCCGAGGGGGTGACCCTGGCGATGAAGGCCGGGCTCGACGCGTCGGCCGTGGTGGCCGCGATCGCCCAGGGGGCCGCCGGCTCGTGGGTGCTCGAGAACCGCAGCGCCCGCATGATCGACGACGACTACCCCCTCGGGTTCAAGATCGAGCTGCACCGCAAGGACCTCGGGATCGCCCTGGAGCTCGCGCGCGCCGTCGGGGCCGTACTGCCGGTCACCGCTCTCGCCGCGACCTTCGAGGACGGACTCGTCGCCGAGGGCCACGGCGGCGAGGACAACTCGGCCCTCGCCCGGACGATCCGCCGGCTCTCGGGCCTCTAGCCCGCCCGGGTCAGCGAGCCGGGTTCGGCGGGCGCCGCGACGGCCTCGACGTCGCGCAGCCGGCGCATCGCCCAGACCAGCGCGAGGGCGTTGGCCGCCTCGGCGGCGCCGACCCACCACCCCCACGACGACGCGCGCATCGCCAGCACCCCGACCACGAGGGCCAGCTCGACGGCGATCACCGTCAGGCTCGCCACCGCCCACCAGCCGTACTCGTAGGCGGCGGCGACCATGGTCGGCGGCGCCGCCCGGCCCCGGCGCCAGAAGAGGTCGAGCACCTGGCGCTTCTCGCGCCAGGTGCACGCCCGGTAGTGGTCGAGCCTCACGGGCTCAACCTAACCCCTAGGCCCGGCGCACCTGCACGTCGCCCGAGACCGAGCGGACCTTGAGGGTGACCGGACGCTCGCCGCCCTCACCGGTGGCCCCGTCGAGGGCGATCTGGCTGGAGACCTGACCCGAGACCGAGCGCACGTCGAGCTCGACGAGCAGGCCCGAGCGCACCTCGACGACCACGTCCCCCGAGACGTTCCCGACGTCGATGCGCCCCGGCGCGGCGACCGACGTCGTGACGTCGCCCGACACGCTCTGGACGCTGAGGTCGCCCTCGAGGGCCCCGACCCGCACGGCGCCCGACACCAGCTTCGCGCTGACCGGGCCGACCACGCGGCCGAGGTCGAGCTCGCCCGAGGCCGTCTGGACCTTGACCGGTCCCTCGACGCTCGCCAGGCGCACGTCGCCCGACGCGCTGGCCACCTCCGCCCCGGCGAGGGTGGCGTCGGCGACGAGGTTCCCCGAGGCGGTGCGCAGGCGCACCCGCGCGTCGCGCGGCACGGCCACCTCCACGTCGACGTCGTTGCGGGCGTAGCCGATCATGCCCTTGAGGGCGCGCCCGAGGCCCTTGCCCTTGTCGGTGCCCAGGCCCTTCATCACCTTGGTGTCGATGGTGAGACGGTTGGCCGCCGCGTCGTAGGCGCACTCGACCCGCTCGAGGCGGGTCGCCGGGTCGGCGTCGGTCGTCGTGAGCCGGACGGTGCCCGCCTCGCCCTCGACCAGGTGGACGTCGCCCGAGGCCGTCGTCACCTCGATCTCGACCCCCTCTTTCAGTTCAAAGTGCTCGACCCGGGCCGCCGGGGCGACCTCGCTCAGTTCTCCCATGTCAACTCCTTCCTCGCCCTCGCAGCTCCTGGGCCCCTCGTGGGCCCGGGTGCTCGAGGCTCTCTGCGACCTCGCGCGCCAGTGCGCGCACCATCCAGCTGTTCGTCGAGGCGCCCCGGCGCTGGGCCTCGCGCTCGATGCGCGTCTTGAGCTCATCGGGCAGGCGCAGCGCGAAGCGGGCCGTCAGGTCCCCCGCCGCGTTCGGGTGGGGCTCGCCGGTGGAGACGGGCCGGGTGAGGGTCACGTCGTCACCGGCCAGGGTCACCACCAGGGTCGGACGCTCACCCGGTCGGTTCGCCTCGGCCACCACCACGTCAAGGGCCTCGAGGAGGCGGGCGCGCAGCGCCGGCGCGAGCGCGTCGGCGAGGCCCGCCGCGATCCGCTCCGTCGTCTCGTCACCGAGGGCCCCGAGGCGACCGAGGTCCTCGCGCACGGCCTCGACGAAGTGTGATATCCGCATGACATCACTATAGCATCATATCGCTATCGAGGCAACCGGTCCCTCGGCGCCGACCCCGGTCCCCCCCTTTGGCGGGCCGCGGGCGCGGACGCGGCCCGTCCGTCCTCGTCGGAGGCGTGGCGGTCGCCAACCCCGTCGGGCCGTCGGGGTGGTGAATCGTCAGCCCGCCAGGGCCGCCGCGACCCTCGCGAGCGCGTCGGGCGTGCGCGCGCCCCACCAGAAGAGGTCGCGGCCGTCGAGGAAGAGCACCGGCGCCACCGACTCGAGTTCGGTGCGGTGGCGCTCGGCGAAGGGGTAGGGCTCGCTCGGCGCGACCACCCGGTCGGGCGAGGCGTCGCGGACCTCGTCGAGGGTGAGCGCCGGGTAGGGCCCCCGGTCGCGGGGGACGACCTCGACGCCCACGCGCTCGAGCAGCGACGCGCCGTAGGTACCCGGCCCGAGGAACCGCCACGGCCGGCGCCAGATGGCGACGACGGCTCGCGTCGTCGGCGGCCACGGCGGACCGAGCGCGAGTCGGGGGCGGGGGACCCCGAGCGCGTCGGCCAGGCGAGCCGTCTCGGGCTCGACGTCGGTGACGTCGCGCACCGCGAGGGCCAGGACGTTGAGCCCACGCGCGCGCAGCGCCGCGTAGTCCTCTCGCCGGTTCTCCTCCTCGTCCATCACGACGAGGTCGGGACCCAGGGCCGCGACGCGCTCGACGTCGGGGTCCTTGGTCCCCCCGACGGCCGCGATCCCGCGCGCGTCGCAAAAGCGCGTCACCCCGACCGGGGCCACCCCCCAGGCGATGAGCGTCTCGGTCACCGAGGGGACGAGCGACACCACCCGCACGTCGCTACAGGTTCTCCTCGAACTCGTGCAGGACCGCGTGGCGGTCCTCCTTCGGGGGCATGTCGAAGTAGGGGTTGCGCTGGGCCCAGTAGTAGGCCATCGGGATCAGGCCGAGGGCCATCGACCCGAGGCCGACCCACAGGTCGGTGTTGGTGAGCGTCGGGATGACCTTGATGAACATCACCCCCATGAAGACCGCCCCCACCAAGGGCCACAGACCCATGAAGACGAAGTTCGACGCCGAGCGGAAGATCTGGCGCCGGTAGAGCACGACGACGGCGAGCCCGGCGAAGCAGTAGTAGATGGCGATCTGCAGGCCGATGGAGTTGACCCCGGCGGTGAGGATGTTGGCGATCGAGCCGAAGGACTGGGAGCCCACGAACAGCGCCAGGGAGATCACCATCACCGTGATCGTCGCCACGAGCGGGGTCTTCGCGTTCGGCGCGATCCGCCCGAGGGCCTTGGGCAGGGTGTGGTCGCGGCCCATGGCGAACAGGGTCCGGGTGACCTGGATGAGGGTCGTCTCGAGGGTGGCCACCGTCGAGAGGATCACCGAGATGACGATGAGCTTGCCCCCCGTGCCGTGCCAGACCTTCTGGCCGAGCACGCTCAGGATGTCGGCGGCGTTGTTCGGGTTGGAGAGGGCGTGGGTCGTGAGGACCATGTTCGTCGCGACGGTGAACACCTCGAAGAGCAAGAACACCACGACGATCCCGATGATCGCTCCGAGGCCCGGGGTCGTCTTCGCGTTCTTGGTCTCCTCGTTGAGGTTGGCCGTCACGTCCCAGCCCCAGTAGTAGAAGGCGGCGACGAGCGCGCCCGCGAAGAAGCCCGAGGAGCCGTGGAAGATCCCCGGCGAGAACCAGTGCCACGAGAAGGCGTTGGCGTGAGCGTGGAAGATGGCGAGCAGGGCGAAGAGCACCAGCAGGGCCAGCTCGATCGTCGACATGATGATCTGCACGGTGACGGTGACGGTCACCCCGGCCGCCACGGCCGCGACCATCAAGAGGAAGAAGACGCAGCCGACGATCGTCACGAGCGCCTTGTTCGAGGCGAGCGAGTTCGAAAAGAGCGACACCAGGTTCGAGCCGACCGGCAGCGTCGCGATCACCATGAAGATGAGGGCCGAGACCACGAGGGCCCACCCCGAGAGGTACCCGAGCGCCGGGTGCAGCGCCCGGCGGACCCAGGAGTAGCTGGCGCCGGCGTTGGTCTCGACGCGCCCGAGGTAGGAGAAGGCGAAGACGATGCCGAACATCGCCACCCCGCAGTACAGCAGGGACGCCGGTCCGCCGAAGGCGACCGCGCCGAAGAGCACGGCCGTCGTGCCGGCGATCGAGTAGGCGGGCGCCACCCCGGCCACCCCCATGATCACCGAGTCGAACAGGCCGAGGACCCCGGCCTTGAGGCTGTGCTCGCGCACCGGCGCCGCCGGCGACTCCAGGGCCTCGCTCATGGCTATCGCTCTCCTCCGGCGACGGGCGCCGCGTCCGGCCCGTCGGCGACGAGTCCCGGCGCACGTTATACACGCTCCATGGTTCCCGGGGGGCCCATTCCCCGCCGGTAATCTGGGGGAATCACCGGGCCGTTCGCGGTGCGGCGCCGTGGGGCCCGCGGCGCGAGAGCCCACGAGCGAGAGACCACCGTGGCACTGATCCAGAGATTCGACGAGTCCGGGGCGCCGCCCATCACGGCCTCGGAGATCAAGCACCGCTGGATCGAGTTCCACCGCCAGGTCCGGCTCATGTCGGGCACCCGGCTCCAGCGCACGGCCGGGAGGATCCTCGGGGAGGACACCCGGCGCTACCGGGCCGCCCGGGCCGTCTTCGGCCCGCCGCTGCGGGCGCTGCGCCGGCTGCGCGGGGAGAGGGCCGAGCGGCGCCGCGTGGAGAAGCTCATCGCCACGCGCGAGGACGTGGTCTTCCCGGTCAACTACCGGCCCCGCGTCGTCGACTACGCGGCCGAGCTGGCCGCGCTCGACACCGACCTCGCCGACGTGCACGTGGCGCTCGTCGACCCCGACCGCCCACCCGCCGAGACGGTCGCCGCGCTCAACGAGGCCCTCAACTCCACCGCCGCCGAGTGGCTCCTCGTCGCCGACGCCGCGCTCGGTGAGGACGAGCGACGCTACAGCGCCGCCCTCCTGCTGGCGGCCGCGTCGCCCGGGGTGGACGTCGTCTACGCCGACGAGGCCGGTCCCCACCCCTTCGCCCCCCTGCTCAAGCCCCCCGCCGTCGGCCCGCACACCCTGTTGAGCTACGACGTCGTGGGCCGGCCCGCCCTCGTGCGCGTCGAGTCGGCCTTCGCGGCCGGGGGGTTCCGGGCCGCGGCCGGCGTGGCCTACGAGCACGACCTGTGGCTGCGCCTGAGCGAGGCGGGGCGCGCCTTCGCCCACGTGACCCGGGTGCTGCCGGCCGGTCGGCCCGCCGCGGCCTTCGAGGACCCGCGCCTGGGCGAGGACACGGCGGCCGTGGTGCGCGAGGCCCTCGAGCGGCGGGGCTGGAAGGGGACGGTGAGCGCGGACCGGCTGAACGGGCTCGTCCACTGGACCCTCGCGGCGCCCGACCCGGCGCCGCGTATCGACATCGTCATCCCCACGCGCGACCGCATCGACCTGGTGGACCGGTGCCTCAAGTCGATCGAGGAGATCACGACCTACCCCAACTACGACGTGATCATCCTCGACAACGACTCCGCCGAGGCCCAGTCCAAGGCCTACTTCGCCGAGACCCGCTACCGGGTCGTGCCCTGCCCCGGGCCGTTCAACTACGCCAAGATCGTCAACCGGGGCGTCGCCCACTCCGGGGCCGACTACGTGGTGACCCTCAACAACGACACGGTGGTGGTGACCCCGGACTGGCTCGAGCGGCTCATCGCGCTGGCCTCCCTGCCCGACGTGGGCATCGTGGGGGCGTGCCTGCTGGACCAGGACGGCAAGCGCGAGCACGAGAGCATCGTCGTCTCGCCCTACCCCCAGCACCTGCGCACCGACTCGAACTACCCCCACGTCGACTACTTCGCGCGCGCGACCAAGGACGTGGCCGCCGTGACCGGGGCGGTCCAGATGGTGGAGCGCGCCCTCTGGGAGAGCCTCGGGGGCATGGACGAGGAGCTCACCGTCGTGATGAACGACGTGGACATCTGCCTGCGCGCGCTGGTCGAGGGCCGTTACACCGTCTACGCCCCCGACGTGCGGCTCTACCACCACGTCGGATCGTCCCGGGGCCGGCTCGACCCCATCGAGAACCGGAACCGGTTCATCCGTCGCTGGGACGTCTTCGGGACGTTCCGGGACCCCTTCTTCCCCGAGGCGATCGTCCTGCTCGGGGAGAAGATGTTCTACCTGCCCCGCTAACCCGGACCCGGGCGGGCGCCCTTGTAGCCTGAGACGGTGACCTCGGCCCGGGCGCGCGTCGCCGACCTCATCGGGCGCGTCCCACCCCCGGTCTGGCCGCTGGTGGCGATCGTGCTCGTGGTGCTCCTCGGCAACGGGATGTTCGTGCTGCGACTGGCGAACAACGACCCCATCTCGTGGACCGCCGGGATCTCCCACCAGCTCTGCCGGATCACCTGTGGCCGGCCGATGATCGACCCGAACGTCGGCTTCGTCACCGTGTCCGAGGGCCACCTCGCGGCGATGGACCTGCTCCACGGTCACTGGCCCTGGTGGAACTACTTCGAGGGCCTCGGCCAGCCCCTGCTCGGCGAGATGCAGTCGGCCGCCTTCTTCCCGCTCACCCTGCTCTTCGGGCTCAACGCGGGTCTCTTGTGGTTCCACCTCACGCTCGAGGTGATCGCCGGGATCTCGACCTACTACCTGGCCCGGCGCCTGTCGGTGCCGACGCTCGCGGCGACCGGGGTCGCCATGGTCTTCGCTCTCAACGGCACCTACGCCTGGCTGGGCAACGCCGTGCTCAACCCGGTCGCGTTCTTGCCGATGCTGCTGCTCGGCGTCGAGATGATCCTCGACTCGACCGCGAGCGCCACCCAGCGGGGGTGGTACGTGGCGGCGATCGCGCTCGCCCTGTCGATATACGCGGGCTTCCCCGAGGTCGCCTACCTCGACGGCCTCTTCTGCGGGGCGTGGGCGGTGGTGCGGCTCTTCTCGCTGCCCCCCGCGCGCCGGCCCCGGGCGCTGCGCCGCCTGGCCACGGGGGGCGTCGTGGGGGTGGTCCTCGCCCTGCCGGTCCTCGTGCCCTTCGAGGACTTCTTGAAGGTCGCCTACATCGGCAGCCACACCGCGGCCGTCGACGGGATCAGCCGGCTGCCGGGCTACACCTTCTCGATGTTCTTCGACCCCTACGTCTACGGGACGATCTTCTCCAACCCCAACGTCGCCAACGCCTGGGCCGGAATCGGCGGCTACCTCACCACGACCACGCTGGTGCTCGCCTTCGTCGGTCTGTTCGGCCCGCGCCACCGGCCCCTGCGGATCCTGCTCGCCCTCTGGTGCGTCCTCGGCCTCGCCGGGGCGCTCGACCTCGCCCGCACGCGGGACCTGTGGAACGTGATCCCGCTGGTGAGCTCGTCCTCGTTCCCGCGCTACATCATGCCGAGCGTGGAGGTCGCCGTGGTGGTGCTGGCCGGGCTCGGCTTCGCCGACCTGATCGCCCGGGCCCGGTCCCGGCGCCTACTGCTCACCGGCACGATCGCCACGACGTTGCTCCTCGCCTACTGCGCGCTCGCGGCGCGCTCGCACAACGTCGGGGTCCCCCTCACCCACAAGAAGGCCATCATCCAGATCGGCCTCGACCTGCTGCCCTTCATCGCCCTGGCGCTGGTGCTGGCCGTCTCGGTCCTCGCCCTCACCGCGCGCTGGCGGGTGGTGCCGTGGCTGCTCGCGGTGATCATGGCCGGCGAGGCCGTGGTGCTCTTCTTCGTCCCCACGGCCGAGTCGCCCAAGCAGATCACCCTCGACACCGCCCCCATCACCTACCTCCAGACCCACCAGGGCGAGGGGCGCTTCTTGGACCTCGCCGTCCTCTACCCGAACTGGGGCTCGTACTTCTCGCTCAACGAGCTCTCGGCGATCGACCTGCCGTTCCCCAAGTCCTTCAAGAACTACATCGAGGACCGCCTCTACTCCGGCCTCAACCCGGGCAACCAGTTCACCGTGAAGGGCGGCCGGGCCGGCATCGTCGCGCTCGAGGACCAGGTCGTCAGGCACTTCAAGAACTACGAGGCGGCCGGGGTGAAGTACCTGCTCATGAACACCCGGGTGCCGATCGACCCGCGCCTCACCCGCCTCGGGGTGCGCCGGGTCTTCTCCGACTCGGTGGGGCTCGCCACCATCTACGCGATGCCCCACCCCCGCCCCTTCTTCTCCACCGCCAACCCGTCGTGCACGGTGTCGAGCGCCACCCTCGACCAGGCGACCGTCCACTGCGCGAGCGCCACCACCCTCACCCGTCTCGAGCTCTCGATGAAGGGCTGGAGCGCCACGGTGAACGGGAAGGCCACGCCGCTCACCACCCTGGACGGCGTCTACCAGCAGGTCGCGGTGCCCGCCGGGACCTCGAGGGTGACCTACCGGTTCCTGCCACCCCACGAGCACCTGGCCCTGCTCGCCGGGTTCCTCGGCGTGCTCTTCCTCCTGGGCTCGGTCGTGAACGAGCGGCGCCGCTTCGTGCCGCGATGGCCGGGGCGCGGGGCCCACGCCTCGCTACAGTGAGCGCGGGAGGCTCGATGGGACGGATCGACGACATCGACCTCACCCAGTCCCTCTCCAAGGAGGAGTCCGAGAAGCGGGTCCTCGCCGGCCAGCGTCGCCTCACCCACCTGCGCCTCCTCACCGCCGGGCTGCTCCCGCCCCACCAGCTCGGGCCCGGCGTCGCCGTGCTCTTCGAGGGCTTCGACGCCGCCGGCAAGGGCGGAGCCATCCGGCGCCTCACGGGGGGGCTCGACCCTCGCCACGTCCTGGTGCGACCGGTCGCCGCCCCGACCGAGGAGGAGCTGCGCCACCACTTCCTCTGGCGCTTCAGCCGCGACGTGCCCGGGCGCGGCGAGATGACGGTCTTCGACCGCTCCTGGTACGGCCGGCTCCTCGTCGAGCGGGTCGAGGGACTGATCGACGACAAGACGGCGAAGCGCTCGGCCGCCGAGATCGTCGAGTTCGAGCGGATGCTGGTCGACGACGGCGCCACGATCGTCAAGATCTGGCTGCACGTGTCGGCGCACGAGCAGCTGCGCCGCTTCGAGGAGCGCGCCCAGGACCCGATGAAGCAGTGGAAGCTGACCGAGGACGACTGGCGCAACCGCGAGGGCCGCCCCGCCTACCTGCGCTGCCTCGCCGACATGGTCGAGTGGACCGACCACGCCCACGCCCACTGGGATCTCATCCCGGCCGAGAACAAGCACTACGCCCGGGCCGCGGTGATCGAGACCATCATCGAGCGCTGGGAGAAAGACCTCGAGCGCCGCGGCGTCGAGGTGCCGCCCTCGCGCGGACGGGACTACCTCGCGTGAGCGGCCGCTACGGCATCACCGTCCCCTTCGACGGGGTGAGCCTGCCCGAGCACCGCGACTGGTACCGGCGCCTGGCCGACCTCGGCTACACCGACGTCTGGTCGGCCGAGGTCGACGGCGCCGACGGGATGACCCCCCTGGCGCTGGCGGCGGTGACCGAACCCCGCCTGCGCCTCGGGGTCGCGGTGGTGCCCGCCTTCACCCGCGGCCCGGGCCTGCTCGCCATGACGGCCGCGGCGATGAGCGAGCTCTCCGAGGGGCGATTCACCCTGGGACTGGGCGCCTCCTCCCCCGCGGTCGTCGAGCGCTGGAACGCCGTCCCCTTCGACCGGCCCTACGCGCGCACCCGCGACACGCTGAGGTTCCTGCGCACGGCCCTCGCCGGCGAGCGCGTCGATGAGACCTACGAGACCTTCGCCGTCAAGGGCTTCCGGCTCTCTCGGCCGGTCACCCACGTTCCCGAGGTCTTCCTCGCGGCCCTGCGTCCCGGCATGCTGCGCCTCGCCGGGCGCGAGGCCGACGGCGCGATCCTCAACTGGCTCGGGGCCGACGACGTCGCGCGTTGTCGGGCCGAGGTCGGCGCCGGAACCGTCGCGGCTCGACTCTTCGTGGTGCCGACGGCCGACGCCGACCTCGCCCGGCGCGTCGGGCGGCGCATGATCTCGTCGTACCTCACGGTGCCGGCCTACGCCGAGTTCCACCGTTGGCTCGGACGCACCGAGGCGCTCACGCCGATGTGGGAGGCGTGGGCCGCGGGCGACCGGGCCCGGGCCAACGAGGTCATCCCCGACGCCGTCGTCGACGAGCTCATCGTCCACGGACCCTTCGAGGCGTGCCGCGAGCACGTCACGCGCTACGGCGAGGCGGGCGTCGAGGTGCCGATCCTGGCCGTCGTGCCGGTGGGCGTCGAGCTGGCCGACGCCGTCGCGGGCCTCGCGCCGCGCTAGACCGACTCGGCCTCTAAGAGCTCGAGGGCCTCGGCGTAGCGCGCGAGGGCGGCCGCGCGCCGCGCCGGCACGTACTCGCGGGGCACCTCGCGGGCCTCGTAGCGCGCGAGGGTGTGGCGCGCGACGCTCTGGCGGTGCACCTCGTCGGGGCCGTCGTAGATGCGCGCCGCGCGCGCCGCGCGGTACATCGCCTCGAGCGGCAGGTCGGCCGAGTAGCCGAGCGCCCCGTGGACCTGCAGGGCCCGGTCGACCACGTCGTGCAGGACCTTCGCCCCGAAGTACTTGATCATGGCGATCTCGTCGCGGGCGCCGGCGGCGCCGCGCTGGTCGATCGTCCAGGCCGCGTGCAGGGTCATCAGTCGGGCGGCGTGCATCTCGGCCGCCGAGTCGGCGATCCAGTTCTGGACCGTCTGCTTGTCGGCGAGCAGCGACCCGTGGGTGTAGCGGCTCTTCGCGCGCTCGCACATCATGTCGAAGGCGCGGCTGGCCTGGCCCAGCCAGCGCATGCAGTGGTGGATGCGCCCGGGCCCCAGGCGGGCCTGGGCCAGGGCGAAGCCCGAGCCATCCGGGCCGACTAGGTGGTCGAGGGGGACGCGCACCTCGTCGTAGTAGATCTCGGCGTGGTTGCCGAAGCGCCCGTAGGTGACCCGGGGCTCGTCCATCGAGCCGACGTCGCGCACGATGCGCACCCCCGGGGTCGCGGCCGGCACCACGAACATCGAGCTGCCCTGGTACGGGCTGACGTCGGGGTTCGTCACCGCCATCACGATGAGCAGGTCGGCCACCGACCCGTTCGTCGTGTACCACTTGTGGCCGGAGATCACCCACTCGTCCCCGTCGCGCACCGCCCGGGTCCGCAGGAGACGCGGGTCGCTGCCGGCCGTCTCGGGCTCGGTCATCGAGAAGCCGGAGCGCAGCCGGCCCTCGAGCAGCGGGCGCAGCCAGCGGTCCTCGATGTCGGTGCGCCCGGTCATCTCCATCGCCACGGCCAGCAGCTCGGCGTTGCCGCTGTCGGGGGCGTTGTTGCCGAAGACGACCGGGCCGTAGGGGCTGCGCCCGAGGATCTCGTGCATCAGCCCGAGGCGCACCTGGCCGAAGCCCGTCCCCCCGAGGGCCGGCGGCAGGTGGGCGGCCCAGAGGCCGCGCGCGCGCACCCGCTCTTGGATCGGGGCGATGAGGGCGAGCAGCTGGTCGCGGGTGAGGTCCAGGGTCTCGAGCGGCTCCACCTCCTCACGCACCACCTCGCGCATCCATTCGAGGTCGGCCGCGAAGGCCTCGTCGGTCGAGAAGTCCCAGGCCACGCTCGCCCCTTTCGCCGAGGCCACCCTAGGTCGGACCCCCGGGACCTCCCTACACTGGGGCTCGAGGAGGCCGAGGTGGCGAAGAAGAAGGAGAGGGCGAAGGACGAGGCGGAAGACCGCCCGGCCGTCGTCGGGGTGATCGACACGATGTTCGCCCGCTACGACATGGGCGCGGCGGCGCGCGCCGAACTAGCCGACTGCCCCGGGTACGGCTCGCGCTTCGTCGTGCGCAGCCAGACCGTGCCGGGCTTCAAGGACCTCGCCGTGGCGGCCAAGCGCATGATCGAGCGCGAGGGCGCCGACGTCGTGGTGGCCCTCGGGATGCCGGGCTCGGCGCCCATCGACAAACAGTGCGCCCACGAGGCCTCCCTCGGGATCATGTGGGCCCAGCTCATGACCTCGACGCCCATCCTCGAGGTCTTCGTCCACGAGGACGAGGCCGACGACCCCGTCGTGCTGGCCTCGGTCTTCGAGAACCGCTCGCGCCGGCACGCCCGCAACGCCTACTGGATGCTCTTCGAGCCCGAGCAGCTCGCCCGCCGGGCCGGCCAGGGGGTCCGCCAGGGCTTCGCCGACGCCGGTCCCCTCGACTACTCGGCCCACCTCGACGAGCCCGAGCCCGAGCCCGAGCCCGCGGTCCAGGTCGAGCCCGAGCCCGAGCCACATCCGCGTGCCAAGACCCCGGGCGGAACCACCGCGTCGGCTAGGCCCGAGCCCGAGGACGAGCCGGTCAGCGTTGCGGGACTCGAGTCCCCGGGCACCGGCCCCGAGGTCGCGACCGCCCCTGGCGGTTCCACCGATGACGGGAACAGGCCCGAGCCGTCGGCGTGAATCAGCCCGAGGAGTGGGCGACACCCTCCGGCTCGACGGACACCCAGCGACCTTGTTCCGCGGCGTGCTCGATGGCTTCGCACACCCTCACGACGGCTGCCCCCTGGGCGAAGTCGGGGTCGTAGGAGTCATCGGGCCACGCGGCGGCAAGGTCGGCGGCCTGGTTGACGAGGCTCGCGTCGTAGCCCACGCCCTGGCCCACCGGCCACCATCCGCCCGTCTCGGGGTGTGACGGCATCTCAGCGCGGACGCGCCGCAAACCGTAGAGATGGGGGTCGTCCTCCGTCGAGCCGACCCACAGCTCGTTCAGGCGTGCGTAGGAGAACACAGCCGTCCCTACAGAGCCATTGACCTCGACGACGAAGTCGCAGGGGCGTCGGGGTGCGCTCCGGGCCATCTCCAGCGTTCCCTGGGCCCCCGAGGCGAAGCGCACCAGCGCCGACGAGGCATCGTCGATCTCGACCGGTCGCGGGCCCTGGGGCGCCGGACGCTCGGTGACGAATGTGGAGGACGTGGCCGCCACGGCGGAGATCGGCCCAATGATCCACGTGGCGAGGTCGACAAGGTGACTGCCGAGGTCGGCGATCGTGGTCCCCCCCAGAGAGCGATCGAAGCGCCAATCGAAGGGCGTCGCGGGGTCGACGAACTCATCGGAGAGCCAGGTTCCCCGGAAGAGACGAACCTCACCCAGGGCCCCGTCGCGCACGAGCTCAGCGAGGAGGCTGAGGGCGGGCAGTCGGCGGTAGTTGAAGCCGACCGCGTGGCGCACCCCGGCCCCGCGGACCGCCGTGAGGGCGGCCTCCGCCTCGTGACTATTCAGCGCCAACGGCTTCTCGCAGACGACGTCTTTACCGGCCTCGGCGGCCGCGATCGCGATCTCGGCGTGGGTGCCCGGCGGGGTACAGATGTCGACCACGTCCACGTCTGGGCGCTCGATGAGGGCCCGCCAGTCGCATTCGGACTCCGCGCCGAAGACGCTCGCGACGTCGCGCACCCGCTCGGCGTCTCGTCCGGACATCACGACCGGGACGAAGCGGGTGTCGTGCGGGCGCACGAGGGGCGCGGTGCGATAGGCGTAGGCGTGGGCCCGGCCCATCACCCCGTAGCCGACGATCCCGACCCGTCGTTCGATCACGAACGTGGGACTATCTGGGCGGAGGCCTCCAGGGCGACGCCGAGGGCCGCGACGGCGTCCGCCGCCGATGCACCCTCGGCGACCCCACCACGGGCGAGCTCTGCGAAGGCGGCCGCCTGCGCCGCCAAGGCGTCGAGTTGGACTCTCTCGCCATCAGCGGGATCCAGGAACCGTATGTAGCCGTGGCCGCGTGTGCCGAAGACCTCGACGGTCGCGGTGTCGCCACCGGGGTAGTGGCGACCCAAGGAGACGTACGCGGTCGCACCCGTGCTGAGCCGCCCAAGGAGCTGCGCTCCGTCAGGCTCGTTCGCGTCGGGATCGGTCACGATCGTGGCGGCCACCGCCGTGATCTCGGAGAACTCCCCGCCGGTGAGCCATCGGACCTGGTCGATCTCGTGGACGCCCATGTCGACGAAGAGTCCTCCCCCACTCGCGCGAAAGGCCGCCGCGGGGGGCTCGCCGTCCCACTGCAGGCTCGACACGCTCAGGAGTTCGCCAAACTCCCCGGCCCCGATGCGCTCGCGCATTCGCCAGAGGGCGGGCACGAATCGACGCCAGTACGCCACCTGGAGGGCAACGCCCGCCCGCTCGGCCGCCGCGGCGGCGGCACGGGCCTCGTCCACCGAGACGCCGCAGGGCTTCTCGCAAAGCACCGGCAGCCCGGCGCCGACGATGGTCTCGACGACGCGCTGGTGGGTGGCGCTCGGCGTGACCACGAGCACTCCGTCCAGCCCCCCGCCGTCGAGCATCGCGTCGACCGATTCGAATGGCGCGAGGCCGTACTGCTCGGCCGCGGCCGAGCGGAGGTGCGCGACGGGTTCGGCCACGGCCACGACCGCCGTGGGCGTGCCGGAGAGGGCGCGGAGGTGCGTGCGGCCCATACGGCCGGCCCCCACGAGCCCCAGCCGGAAGACGTCAGATGCCACGGTCGTTGAGGAAGCGCCGGTTGGCGCGTTGGTCGAGGATCGCTTGAGCAAATCGCTCGGCAGCCTGGGGGAAGATATCTTGCTCGACCACCATCCACCCACCGAAGTCGTTGTCGCTCAAAGCACTGAAGACGCCGACCAGGTCGACGTCTCCGTCGCCCAGCGCGCAGAAGGCCTCGCGCGACCATATGGCGGTGTTGGGCTCCCCGGCCTCGATGATCGACGCGATGGTCGCGCGGTGTGCGTCCTTCACGTGCACGTGATTGATGCGGCCCGACCAACGACGGGCCAGGTCGGCCGGATCGCCGCCTCCCACGTACAGATGGCCCGTCTCGAGGCAGACCCCCACGTCGGTCAGTTCCATCGCTGCCTCGACCTCCCACGGGGCCTCCACCCAGGTGCCGGTCTCTGGGTGCAGCGTGGGCTCATAGCCGCGGTCTCGGCATCTTGCCAGAACCATCCTCAGCCCGTCGCCGAAGCGCCTCCAGCCGTCGGCGTCGAGGCCGCGTGAACGGTCCGCGTGGCTGCGCCCCGGCGCGGCTCGGCGTTCTGGACTCCCCGCGTCGGCGATCGTCGGACGGGGCGCCGGGCCGGGCACCACGCCTCGCACCGCGTCGAAGGTGTCGAGCATGGCGTCCAATTCCTGGAAGAGCCCCGGCAGGCCATCGGGGTCGGAAAAGGGCAGTTCGAGGTAGGCCCCGGCCAATCCCAGACCCCGACTGGCCAACCTCTCGGCCAGCTCCGGGCCCGCCCCGAGGAAACCTACCGGACCGAGGTCGATGCCCCCGTAGCCCGCGGCCGCGACCTCGTCGAGGATCAGGGCGGCCTCGGGCACACTCGGGTCGATGCCGACCGTGAGCTCGAAGGCACCGTAGCTGATCGGCGCGTTCGCAACCGTGACATCCATGGGGGTTTCCTCTCTCTGGGTGGGGCTAGTAGTCCGACGGGTTGTCGATGGCGGACCGCTCGACGAGGGAGCGCACGATGGCCCCGCACAGTGCCACGTCGCGTGCGCCGTCGCGCCCGTCGGTCGGCACCGGAGCGTCCCTCGTTATCGCGTCGTGAAACGCTTCCAGCTCACGACGAAAGCCGCTCTCGTACGAAGTGATCTCCTGAGTGAGGCTCGAGCTGACGCTTTCGCCCGTCCCACGCTCCACCTCTAGCAGCGCTGGCGCGTTACGCAGGTACGGCGACGGGAAGGTGAGTGTCGCCCGTCCCTTGGTGCCGGTGACGCTGAACTCCATGGCGTAGCGCGTCATCCCCGGCACATCGAGCCAGTGGATAGACGCCGCGGCGTCGCCGTAGCCCAGGTGAACGTGGAGCGCGCCGGGCCGACGATCAACGTGCTCCAGCCGATCCGGCTCTCCCCAGAGTCCCCGCACGGTGTTGAGTTCGTGGACGAGCGTGTCGAGCAGGACGTTCTGGTAAAAGCTCGTGAGCGTCGGGTCGTCGGTCCCGATGGCGGCGGCCAGTCGTCCCTGAGTCTCACCGCGGAGCCTCTCCACGACGTCGGCGTCGACCACACCCGGCTCGATGAGGGGGTAGTGCTCGAGATAGGGGCGCCACGGGGCCTCGGTCGTAGTGACTCGCAGGAGCCGAGGTTCACCGATCTCGCGCACGACTTCAGCGAGTCGAGCGTACGCGCCGTCGTAGCGCTTCGGGTACCCCACCATGAGGACGACTCCCGCACGCTCAGCCTCAGAGAACATCTCGGCAGCTTCGGTAACCGAGAAGCACATCGGCTTCTCTACGAAGACGTGCCGACCACGACGCGCCGCTTCGACGGCGAGTGGGGCGTGGCTCCCCGACGTCAGGACGAGGACGGCGTCGAGGTCGGCGTCGAGCAGGGCGTGCGCGTCGGTGTACACCCCCGGCACGTCGTACGCGGCTGCGTTTGCTTGAGCGCTCCCCTCGGACAAGTCGCAGATGGCCACCGTGTCGAACCGGTCACTGAGCTCTCGAAGGTAGTGGAGGTGCATCACTTGGGCGATGACGCCCGTTCCGATCACGCCGACACGGACCCTAGACACGTTCATCCCTTCACTCCGCCGCCCAAGACGAAGCCCTCGCGGAAGAGCCGGGAGGACACGGAATAGAGAATGAAGACCGGTACACAGAAGATCAATGAGTACGCGGCGATGTTGCCGTACTCGGGTTTGGGAACGGTCAGAAAGGTGTAGATGGCGATAGGGGCCGGCTGCTGATTCGTCGCGTTGATCAAGATGAGGGGGACCACGAGTGACCCCCACGAGTTGACGAAGCCGAAAATGGACGCCGCGGCGATACCGGGCATCGCCAAGGGAACGACGACCTTGCGAAGGACCTGGAACGTCGACGCACCTTCGATCCGCGCCGCCTCCTCGAGGTCCTTGGGTACCGCGTCGATGAAGTTCTTCATGAGGTAGACCTCGAAGGGAAGTGAGGTCACCGATAAGAAGAGCGCGGTCGGCAAGATCGTCAAAAGGTTGTACCGACTGAACATCTCGTAGACGGGAATGATCATGATCGCCAAGGGAACGCCCGACGAGAACAAGATGAACATCAAGAGAGGCGTCTTGAAGGGGATGCGTCGCCGCGAAAGTGCGTAAGCGGCAAAGACGCCCGTGATCGATGCGATGGCCGTCGATACGACGGAGAGGACAACACTGTTCCATAGCGAGTGGAGGAGCGAACCCGTTAGAACATGGCGGAAGTTGATGAAGGAGAAGTGCGGCCACTCAAGCCCCCACGACGCGTGGGCGTCGATTGAGGCGAGGATGAGCCACAGCATCGGCACGATGAACACGATTCCGAAGGCGCCGAGCGCCAGGTGCGTCGCGGTCGAGAGCAGTACCGTCCGACGCGTCTCCTTGTTCGCGGGCGTCACCGGCCGTTCCGTCGGTGCCGCGGGCGGGAGGACCGGAGCGCTCACGACCGTGGTGCGGCCACCCGCACGTATAGGACACCGAAGACGGTGGCTAGAAGCACCATGACGTTGCCGATCAGTGCCCCGTAGGCCAGATTGTTGAAGCTGAAGGCCTGCTGGTACGAGTAGAGGGGGAGGATGTTCGTGGCGTTGCCGGGCCCCCCCTGGGTCATGATGTAGATGAGGCCGAAATTGGCGAGGCTGAGCAACGCCGTCAGCAGTACCACCGCGATCATCGTGGGTCGCAGGAGAGGGAGCACGATGCTGCGGAACCTCTGCCACGCCGAAGCGTTCTCGACCATCGCGGCCTCTATCGCCTCGGAGGGGATGTTTCGAAGCGCCGCACCGATAACCAGCATCGAGAAACCCGTCATCGACCAGATGTTGGCCAGAGTCACGATCACCAGCGGCCAGCTGTCAAGAAAGTTGGTGTTCCTCATACCAATGAGGGTCCCCAGTGCACCGCCCTGCGTCGTCGAGGCGTACCAGGTCATGCCCGCGGTGACGGCGGGCATCATCCACGACACCACGACGACGCCCCCGACAACGATGCGCATCCACGGCCTCGCCCTCATCAGAAGTGACGCGAGCCAGTAGCCCGCCACGAGAACGCCGACGATCGAACCGCCGATGAAGCCGCCGGTCACCCAGAGTGACGTCCAGAACGTCGAGTCTTGGCGCAGTCTCGACAGATTCTGCAAGCCCGTGAAGCCCCACTTGACTGAGTCCGGCCCCACCAGGGTCAGGTTGGTGAGCCCGAGGTACACGGCGTACCCCATGGGGATGAGAAAGAGAATGATCAAGAGTCCGAACGCGGGGGTCATGAGGGCGAGGCTGCTCCACTGGAAGCGATCCCGGTCTCTCCTGGTCTTCCACAGGCGTTCGAGGTCGGGCCCGGCGACGGTACCTTCGGGGGACGTCATTACCGTCACCGGGCCCTACCTCCTACTTCCTCAGTCGCTTAGGGGAGCGTGGTGACGGCGCTGGGGCCCAGCTGATTCGTCACGTAACTCTTCATCTGGGACATTGCGGCCGCCCCGGACGTGCTCGGCGACTGAGCGATTGCTCCGGAAGCCTGTTCGATGGCTTGCACCCACACGGAGTAGTTGGCGCTCGTCGGCAGTTCCGACGACGACGCCAGCAACTTTCCGAACTCCTCATTGAACGGCGCCGCGAAGTTGGCGTATGTGGGAATCGACCAGTACGACTTCACCGGCGGCACCCACCCGGCCCAGTTGGCAGCGTCAATCATGTTCTTGGACTCCTGCATGACGTTGATGAGGTTGAAGGCGGCCTCGGCGTCCTTCGTCTTGGACGAGATGCCGAAGTCCCAGCCCGACAGCGTCGAGGCGTAGCCTCCACCATTGATCTTCGGGAGACCGGCGACGCCCATCGCCGTGCTGGCCTTCGGCCAGTACGGGAAGCTCACCATCTTCGTCCAGTTGCCTCCGATGAAGTTAGCGGCCACTGCGATTCCGAGGGTCCCCTTCGCGAAGTCCGTTGAGGGGATGTTCGGTGCGTTGTTCTCGCTGAACAGCTGCGAGGTCGGCGCGCCGAGCCCATCGGCAAATACCGTGTGGTAGAAGTCCAGCGTCTGGAGCAGTCCCTTGGACGAGACCACCATCTTGCCCGACGCCGTTTGGATCGTCGGTGTGGCAGAGCCTGCCAGCAAATTCAGGATTCCGTAGCCGGCCCCGTTCGGTCCGGCGCTGGTCCCGGCGTCAACCCACAACGGGATGACCTTGGGCTCGGCCTTCTTGATCGCCTTGGCGGCGGTGATGATGTCCGCCCACGTCTTAGGCTGCCACGGCAACGGGATCCCGGCCTTCTGGAGAATCGCCTTGTCGTAGTAGATGCCGTTGTTGTTCTCGCCTGCGCTGACGGCGTAGATCTTGCCGCCGATTTTTCCCTCGTTCTGGATGACCGTGGGGTACTGGCTGAACCAGGTCTTCCCCGATCCCGACAGGTACTTGTCGAGCGATAGGAGGTAACCCGACGACTGGTAGAGGGCGATCTCGGTTGACGGGAACTGAACCACGTCAGGTGGATTCGACTGCTTGAACAGCAGCGCCAGCTTCGTCAAGAAGTCGGGCTCGCCACCAGGCACCGGAATCAGCTTCAACGTGACATTCGGGTACTTCTGCTGGAACTCCTTTTTCACCGCACCCCACCACTTGGTGCCGAGCGGAATCGTGTCGAAGGTCGTATCCGCGGCATAGGCGACCGAGATGGTGACCTTCGACGACGCGCTCGCCGTCGAGACCGTCGCCGAGATGCCGGCCGTCATCGCCACCGTCGCGAGCGCCGTCGCCGCGATTACCCGCGGAGCCTTTGCCCCCCTCAAGAGCCTCATACTTCCCCCCTCTTGCCTTTCTTTGGTTATCTCACTTGCTGAGAAATGTCCGCTGGAGCGGAAGTCCTCCGTGACGGCGTGCCGCGGTCGAGGAGGGACAACTGGGTATCGCGGTCAAACAGATGCACCGCGCCTGCTCGGAACGCCAGATCGACACGCTCGCCCCGATCCGGCGTCGGGACACGGGGCAGTCGGGCCACAACTCGAGAAGGACCGGTCTCCATCGTCGCGAAGACCTCCGCGCCCGTGTGCTCGCTGATGTCAACCGTGGCCGAGATAGCCGGGCTCTCTCCGGTCGAGCCCGTCGCGGGGAAGAGGTCGTGGGGGCGGATCCCGACGAGGACGGGGCCGCTCACGACCCCCTCCCGCAAGCGTCCGGCCACCCTCTCAGAGACGTCCGCGCGCACGCCGAGCACTTCGACGGTGCACGAGTCGCCTGAGAACGACAGCGTGCCCTCGAGGATGTTCATCTTGGGCGATCCGATGAACTCGCCCACGAACACGGACGACGGGTGCTCGTAGAGGTCGTTCGCGCTGTCCACCTGGAGTAAGACACCATCTTTGAGCACCGCGACGCGGTCGCCCATCGTGAGCGCCTCGACTTGATCGTGCGTCACGTACACGTTCGTTGTCTTCTCGAGTCGCTGATGGAGTCGGATCAGCTCCGCGCGCATTTGAACGCGCAGCGCAGCATCGAGGTTTGAGAGAGGCTCGTCCATCAAGAAGACCTGGGGTTCGCGTATGAGGGCACGCCCGAGCGCCACGCGTTGGCGCTGCCCCCCGGACAGGGCCGCCGGGGTTCTCTTGAGCAGGTGCTTGATCTGCAGCAGCTCGGCCACCTCGTTGATGCGAGCGTCCAGAGTGGCCCGCGGCTCCTTGCGCACGCGTGGTCCGAAAGCCAGATTCCTGTACACGTTCATGTTGGGGTAGAGCGCATAACTCTGAAAGACCATCGAGATGTCTCGCTCACCTGTAGGAACGTCCGTCACGTCCCGATCACCGATGAAGATGCGGCCGTGACTCGGACGCTCCAGCCCTGCGAGCATTCGCAGCGACGTCGTCTTCCCGCATCCAGACGGTCCGACGAGCACGATGAACTCCCCCGCGCGCACGTCGAGATTGAGGTCCGACACGACGGCTGAACCCTCGAAGAGCTTCCAGACCCCCTCGAAGCGGATGCCGCTCATGGACGGTCCTCGGTGCACTGGATCGGGCCGGGCGAGCGGGGGAGCCCCTCAGATCGAGCAGGTCCGCTCGAGCGACGATTCGCGTGGAGGTTCAGTTTCCCGTAGGGCACTGCGGGGGACGGTAGCGCGGATTCTGGCCTTTGTCAATAACTACTATCAAAGTCACTCGAGCCCGACACCGGCCCCGTCGCTCGTAAGCGTGCTGTAGAGGGAGTAGCGAGACGCTCGATACACGTGTTGGGCAAACTCAATCGCGCGGCCCCGCTCGTCGTAGGTTGTGCGCTCCATGGTGACGAGGGCCGTGCCCCGGACCTCCGAGAGGAGGTTCGCCTCGTGTGTGGACGCGTTCTTCGCCGAGATCCGCTGCGTGGCGCGCGACGGATGTATACCACCCGCCCGGAGGAGCTCGTATAGTCCACGCTCTTCGAGCATCTCGTTGCTCAGTGTGACGAGTGAGGTCGGAAGGTAGTTGTGCATCAGCGCGATGGGTTCGTCCTCTCCGAAACGGAGTCGCTCCAGGTAGACGACGAGTTGCCCCTCGTCGAGTCCTAGGCTCCCTTTGACCAGGTCTGATGGACGCACGACCTCGTTGTGGATCACCCGGGTCTCGGGCCGCTTACCAGCGTCAGCGAGGTCATCGAAGAGGCTGGTGAGTTTGACCGATCGACTCACCTTGCCCTTGGTCACGACGGTTCCTTGTCCCCGTCGTCGGAGAACGAGCCCCTTGTCGACCAGATATCCGAACGCTGCCCTGACGGTGGGGCGCGATAGGCCAAGGTCCTCAGCGATCTTCACTTCGTTCTCGAGGCGATCGCCCGATTGGAGGGACCCCGAACGGATCTCGCCCTCGATGTACTGAGCGAGTTGGAAGTAGAGCGGAACGGGGCTCTGCCGATCGAGCGCGACCACTCCTAGGGGGCTGTAGGCCGAACCGGTCGGTCGTGGCATCTCATCCTCCGTCGCGCGGTGCGCAAAGCCTATACGCAATCGCGGATGAGGTGTTATTGTCCTGACATATGACGAGTCGCAGTCGGCCACGCCCGTCTCCCGCGCGATGAGCCCGTTCGCGACCGAGGGCGACACCTTCGAGGTGCTGACGATGGGGCGGGTCGGCGTGGACTTCTATCCCACCACCCACGGCAGCATCGTCGACGTCGACATCTTCCAGAAGTTCCTCGGGGGCAGCCCCACCAACGTGGCCGTCGCGGCGGCGCGGTTGGGCCATCGCTCAGCGGTGATCACTCGAACCGGGGCTGACGAGTTCGGTCGTTTCGTCCACGCTGCCCTCGTGCGCTACGGCGTGGATGACCGATTCGTGCTGCCCGTAGAGGGCAGCCTCACGCCGGTCACGTTTTGTGAGACACATCCGCCGGATCATTTTCCCATCTACTTCTATCGCGAGCCCAAAGCGCCGGACCTTGAGATCGCGACCGACGAGTTGGACCTGGGCACCATCAAGTCGGCCGGCCTCTTCTGGGCCACCGTGAGCGGCCTCAGCGTTGAGCCCAGCCGTGGCGCCACCTACGCGGCACTCGCCAGCCGCGAGCACCGGCATCCGACGGTTCTCGATCTTGATTACCGGCCAACGTTCTGGACCTCGCGAGAGGAGGCGCGGCACGCGGCGCGTCGGGCACTGACCTCGGCGACGGTCGCCGTCGGCAACCTTGACGAGGTCGAGGTAGCGGTTGGGACGCGCGAGCCTGATGAGGCGGCCGAGGCACTGCTCGGGCTTGGCGTAGAACTCGCGGTCATCAAGCTCGGTGGCGACGGCGTGGTCGCCCGCAGTCTCCACGAACGCGCCGAGGCGGCTCCGGTCGAGGTTCCCGTCGTCAATGGCCTCGGGGCAGGAGACGCATTCGGCGGGGCACTCTGCCACGGCCTCCTCGAGGGATGGCCACTCGAGGAGACGTTGCGCTTCGCGAACGCGGCCGGCGCAATCGTCGCATCGAGGCTGGCATGCTCTGAAGCCATGCCGAACGCGGAGGAAGTCCGACTGTTGCTCGAGAGGGGGCACCTGTGAACGACGAGCAGCGCCAGCTACTGAGCCACACACGGTTTCATCGACCCGACCGCATTGCCGAGGCGGCCGCTGCACGGAGCGTCCGTTCGGCGTGGGGCACCGAGAAGCTCCTCATCATCGCCGCCGACCACCCCGCGCGCGGTGTGGTCGAAGTGGGTTCGGACCGACTCGCCATGGGCGACCGCTACGACATGATCGACCGCCTGCTCGCCGCCGTGTCCGTGCCGGGCGTCGACGGCGTCCTGGGCTCCCCCGACGTGATCGAGGACCTGCTCCTCCTTGGCGCGCTTGACCACCGACTGGCCTTTGGCTCCATGAACCGCGGAGGCATCGCCGGCGCGACCTTCGAGTATGACGATCGTTTCACCGGCTACTCCGCTGCCGCAATCAGCCGTCAGCGGCTGGACGGCGGGAAGATGTTGCTGCGGATCAACCCCGAGGATCCGGCGACCGCGGACACCCTCTCGGCGTGCGCCGGTGCCGTTACGGACCTGGCTGCGGCGGGCAAGGTGGCAATGATTGAACCCTTCCTGAGCCGTCGAGTCGAGGGTCGGCCGCAGAGCGACCTCTCCCCGGAGGCCATAATCCGCTCGATGTCCATCGCGTCCGCGCTGGGTGCCACGTCCGCCTACACCTGGCTGAAGATCCCGGTGGTTGACGACATGGAGCCCATCGCGGAAGCGACGACCCTCCCCCTAGTCCTCTTGGGAGGGGCTCGTGACGATCGACCAGATGAGATGTTCTCTCGTTGGCAACGGGCACTCGGTCTGCCCGGCGTGCGGGGACTCGTGGTTGGGCGGAACCTGCTCTATCCTGCCGACGGAGACGTCGTCGAAGCAGTGAAGACCGCCGCGAGCCTGTTGTGACAGGACACCTCCGTCCAAGTGCTCCGACGCCAGAGGGCGTCATCCTCGACGTGACTCCCGAGGATGCGGGATGGACCTACGCATCCATCCGGGTGGTGGACGTCGCCCTCGGCGGGCGGTACGTCTTTGACACGCGGGACTCTGAGTGGATCGCGCTTCCACTTACCGGCGCCTACAGCGTCTCGTGCGGCGACTCGACCCTCGACCTGGTAGGGCGAACCAGTGTCTTCGATCGTGTGAGCGACTTCGCCTACTTGCCCTGCGGCTCCGAGGTGACGGTGGCCAGTGAACTCGGCGGACGCATTGCCCTCCTCGGGGCCAAGACCTCCACGACTCTGCCCTTCCGCTACGGCTCCGCAACGGACGTCCCCGTCGAGCTTCGCGGCGCCGGAAGCGCCAGTCGGCAGTGCAACAACTTCGCTGCACCCGATGCCTTTGAGACCGACCGCCTCGTCGCCGTCGAAGTCCTCGTCCCTGGCGGGAACTGGGCGTCCTACCCTCCACACAAACACGACGAGACTCGGCCGGGCGAAGCCCAGCTGGAGGAGATCTACTACTTCGAGGTCCGAGGAGGAGCCCCCCCTGGGGAGCCGGGACCCGGTGGATACCAGCGCGTCTACGCGTCGGACGCTGCGCGGCCCATCGACATCACGGTGGAGGTGAAGAGTGGCGACGTCGTCCTCATCCCCCACGGCTACCACGGACCCACCATGGCCGCCCCCGGATACGACCTGTACTTCTTGAACGTCCTCGCGGGGCCGGAGCAGCCCCGGTCCATGGCCTTCTGTGATGACCCGGAACACGCGTGGGTTCGCCCCTCGTGGAACGGTCAGGCGGTGGACTCTCGTCTTCCCCTCACTTCCGCGGAGGTTCGCTCGTGAGGTTGACCGTCGCCCAGACTCTCGTCCGCTTCCTCGCCCTCCAGTACGTCGAACGAGACGGCGAGCGTCACCGGTTCTTCGCGGGCTGCTTCGGGATCTTTGGCCACGGCAACGTCGCGGGTGTCGGTCAGGCACTCCTCGAGGCAGGCGATGAATTCCCCTACTACCTCGCTCGTAACGAACAGGCCATGGTCCACACCGCAGTGGGATTCGCGCGCATGAGTGACCGATTGCGCGCCTTCGCCTGTACGACGTCGATCGGACCGGGCGCGACCAATCTCGTCACGGGCGCGGCCGTGGCGACGACCAATAGGATTCCGGTCCTACTCCTGCCTGGCGACGTCTTCGCCACGCGCCGGGCGAATCCGGTGCTCCAGGAACTCGAGGATCCCACGGACCTTGACGTCTCGGTCAATGACACTCTTCGGCCGGTCTCGCGGTTCTTCGACCGCGTCTGGCGCCCCGAGCAGCTCCCCTCAGCACTCTTGGGCGCGATGCGCGTCCTCACCGATCCCGCGGAGACCGGCGCCGTCACCCTCGCCCTCCCCCAAGACGTCGCGACCGAAGCGTACGAGGTGCCCGACGGGCTCTTGGAGCCCCGGACCTGGCACGTGCGACGCCCGCCCATCGAACCGGCTCGCCTCGACGACCTTGAGAGGCTCGTGCGTGGCTCCCGGCGTCCGCTGGTGGTCGTGGGCGGTGGCGTCATCTACTCCGGAGCCACCGAGGCGCTCGCGCGACTCTGCACCCTGACCGGCATCCCCGTGGCCGAGACGCAGGCCGGCAAGGGGGCGCTTCGCTTCGACCATCCCCAGAGCCTCGGTGCGATGGGCGCGACGGGGACGACCGCCGCCAACGCGGTGGCTCGGGACGCGGACCTCGTCATCGGCGTGGGCACCCGTTGGAGCGACTTCACCACCGCGTCTCGATCCGCGTTCCAGGGTGACGGGGTCCGCTTCGCCAACGTGAACGTCACCTCGTTCGATGCCGTGAAGCTCTCCGGACTGGCCGTGGTGGCCGACGCACGCGAGGCACTCGCCGCCCTCACCGATCGTCTCGACGGGTGGCGGGTTGACCAGCGCTACGAGTCCGACTACCGGGCCCGGGCCCAGGAGTGGAACGCGGGGGTCGAAGCCGCCTATCGCGCCGAGCACACGCCACTGGCCCAGGCCCAGGTCGTCGGCGCCGTTGAAGAGGCCTTCGGTGAACACGACGTCGTCGTCGGGGCCGCGGGCAGCCTGCCCGGCGACCTGCACAAGCTCTGGCGAACCCGGGATTCTAAGGGTTACCACGTCGAGTACGCGTACTCGTGCATGGGCTACGAGATCGCGGCCGGGCTCGGGGTCAAGATGGCGGACCCGTCGCGCGAGGTCGTCGTCATGGTGGGCGACGGTTCGTACCTCATGATGAGCTCCGAGCTGGTGACCGCTGTCTCTGAGGGGATCAAGCTGGTCGTCGTGCTCGTAGTGAACCACGGCTTCGCCTCGATCGGCAATCTCTCCGAGTCGGTCGGGGTCGAGCGCTTCGGAACCCGTTATCGCTACCGCCAGGCTGGGCAACTCTCCGGTGGCGTCTTGCCCGTCGACCTCGCCCTGAACGCGGCGAGCCTCGGTGCCGAGGTCCAGCGCGCCACGACACCGGCTGAGCTCCGCGCAGCCCTTGCGTGGGCCCGCGACGCCGAAAGGACCGCGGTGGTCGTGGTCGAGACCGACCCGCTTGTCACCTCACCCGACTCGGGCTCGTGGTGGGAGGTCCCGGTGGCCGCCGTGTCGGACCGTCCGACCACCGTCGCGGCTCGGCAGCGCTACGAGGTCGAGCGCACCGCCCAGCGGCCTCTGGTGCGACCGACGGAGCCACCCTCGGCGCCGTGAGGCGCCGGGACCACGCCGCCGTGTCGCCTCCGTCATCCTCGACCCGGTCGTCGCCGGCGGCGGTGGTCTTCTCCCCGATGGCCTTCGCCGGGGCCACCGGGATGTTCATCGTCTTTGGAGCCGTTGCGTCGCTCTACGGCCCTCTGCTCGACACCTTCGCGCATCGCTTCGGCATCTCCCTCCCGGCCGCGGGCGCGGTGGTGAGCGTCCACTTCGCGGGTGCGCTCTGCGGGGTACCAACGGCGTGGGCGGCGATGCGGAGGCTCTCGGGCCCCGTGGTGTTGGCGTCGGCGCTCGCCGTGATGGCGGTGGGTGCGTCGGCCGCGGCACTCGCCCAGGGTTTCGCGAGCCTGCTCGCGAGCATCTTTGTCGTCGGGCTCAGCTTCGGCGCCCTGGACTTCCTCCTCAACTCCCTGCTGGTGCGCACCGCGGCCTCGGGGCGAGCCCACCGCGTGAGTGTCGCCAACGCGGGTTACGGCGTCGGCTCGGTGATCGGACCGCTCTTGGTCATCGTCGCTCGGCCCGCGCACTACCCGCTACTGCTCGCCGGCGTCGCCCTTGGCGCGCTGGCCCTCACGGTCTCGACCCGGGGCGTGCGCGCGCCGGCACTCACGCGCTCACACCAACGCACGCACGATCCGCGACGCCGGGCGAAGCTGACCACGTTCGTCCTCGCCTACGTCCTCTACGTCGCGACCGAGGCGTCTCTCTCCGGGTGGATAGCGCCCCAGGTCCACCGCATCGGCAATTCGGAGGCGGCGGGCGCAGCCGCGACGGCCGGCTTCTGGTTGGGACTCGCCATCGGCCGGTTCGTCGCCGGACCCGCCCACCGCATCGCCACACCACGTCGGCTCGTGATGGTGGGCCTCGCCGCGACCGTCGCCCTCTGCCTCCTGGCCAGGGTCGACGCCCTCGCGCCGGTCGTGTACCCCCTGTCGGGACTCACCATGGCGCTCGTGTACCCGATGGGGCTCATCTGGTTCGTCGAGCTCTCCCCGAGCGACGACGACGGGCTCGCATTGATGATCCTGCTCATGATGGCGGGTGGGGTCATCGGCCCCGCACTCACCAGCGTCGCGGTCTCCGCGGCGGGGATACGGATGGTGCCCTTCTGCGCCGCGGCGTGGGCCCTCGCGGACTTGGCGGTCTTTATGAGCGCGCGCCGGTTCATCCCCTTGGCGTTCGCCGACCCGCTCGCCGACGGGGGGCCCGGACGGGACTAGCGGGTACGGGGGAAGCCCAGGTCGACCGCGGAGGTGGCTGGGTCGGGCCAGCGCGACGTGACGACTTTGCCTCGGGTGTAGAAGTTGACGCCCTCGGGACCGTACATGTGGCTGTCGCCGAAGAGGGACGCCTTCCATCCGCCGAAGGAGTAGTAAGCCACCGGCACTGGGATGGGGACGTTGATGCCGACCATCCCCACCTCCACCTCGCTCTGAAATCGGCGGGCAGCCCCGCCGTCTCGTGTGAAGAGAGCCGTCCCGTTCGCGTAGGGGTTGGCGTTCACGACGGCCAACGCTTCGTCGAACGTCGCGCAGCGCATCACACCGAGGACGGGTCCGAAGATCTCATCGCGGTAGACGGTCATCTCTGGTGTGACGCCGTCGAGGAGCGTTGGCCCCAGGAAGAAGCCCCCGGCGGGCATCGGCGTCAGCCGGCCGTCGACCACCACCCGCGCACCCGCCTCAGCACCCTGATCGATGTAGCCCGCCACACGGTCGCGGTGCTCGGCGGTGATGAGTGGACCCATCTCGACACCGGGTTGTGCTCCATCGCCCACCGCGATGGCGGGGAGGCGTCGAGCGATCGCCGCGACCAAGTCGTCGCCCACGTCACCCACGGTGATTACGACCGAGATCGCCATGCACCTCTCACCGGCGGCGCCGTAGCCGGCCGAGACCGCGGCGTCCGCCGCCATCTCCACGTCGGCGTCGGGCAGGACGACCATGTGGTTCTTGGCCCCACCCAGTGCCTGCACCCGCTTGCCCGCGGCGGTCCCGCGTTCGTAGATGTAGCGCGCGATGGGCGTCGAGCCGACGAAGCTGACGGCGGACACGTCCGGATGCTCGAGGAGCCCGTCCACGGCCACCTTGTCACCCTGCAGGACCGCGAACACGCCGTCGGGCAGGCCCGCCTCCTGCCAGAGCCGAGCCAGCCACAGCGACGCTGAGGGGTCCTTCTCGCTCGGCTTGAGGATGAAGGCGTTCCCGCAGGCAATCGCGTTGGCGCACATCCACAGTGGGACCATCGCGGGGAAGTTGAATGGGGTGATCCCCGCGACGACGCCTAGCGGCTGGCGAATCGAGTAGACGTCCACGCCGGTCGACGCCTGCTCGGAGTAGCCCCCCTTCATGAGATGGGGGACGCCGGTGGCGTACTCGACGTTCTCGAGTCCGCGGGCCACCTCCCCCGCGGCGTCGGCCAGGACCTTGCCGTGCTCGGCGGTCACGATCGCCGCGAGCTCGTCGGCCCGCGCGTGCAGGAGCTCGCGGAACTCGAACAGCACGGCCGCGCGTCGCGAGAGCGGCGTGCGCCCCCAGAGGGGCGCCGCGGCGCGAGCCGACGCCACTGCGCGCACCACGCTGTCGGGTGTGGCGAGGGCCACTTCGGCCGTCTGGACGCCGGTCGCGGGGTTGTAGACGGGGCTCGTTCGCGCCGCCGGGGCGTCGTCGAGGCGTCCGTCGATCCAGTGTCCGATGCTCGAGGTCATGCCATGACACTACATACTGACAATGAACCATACAATAGTATCTTTGTATGGCGACAATCGTGGTAGACGAGCTGCGGCGACGCCTCCAGGAACCGACCAGCCGGGGACTCGCCGGTGCTGTGAGCGCGGCCATCGGCGACGGGGCACTGGTCGAGGGTCAGCTCCTGCCACCGATTCGCGTCCTCGCGGCCGAACTCGCACTGTCGCCGAGCACCGTCGCGGCGGCCTGGGCGGTCCTCGTTCGAGCGGGCGCGATTCGCACCGACGGCCGCCGGGGGTCGAGGGTCGCGACCCTTCGACCCGGCCCCTCGCGCTACCGCCGGGCGCTCGAACGGCCGACGACGCCGCGTCTCGACCTCTCGACGGGCACGCCCGATCCCGCGCTCTTGCCCGACCTCGGACCTTCGCTCGCGCGACTCGGTCGGCGGGCTACGGCGGGTCGCTACCTCGACGATCCCACGCTCCCCGAGCTCGCCCAGGCGCTCGCGGCCACGTGGCCGACGCCCGCCCCGTCGCTGAACGTCGTCGACGGCGCCATGGACGGCCTCGACGCGCTGGCGCGCCAGACGCTACGTCCCGGGGACCTCGTGATCGTTGAGAACCCCGCCTTCCCGCCACTGCTCGACCTGCTGGACGCGCTCGGCGTGCGGATACAGGGCGTGCGACTCGACGACGAGGGGGTCGTCGCCGACGACCTCGCCGTCGCCCTGGAGAGACGACCGGCGGCGCTGTTGCTCCAACCCCGCGCCCACAACCCCACGGGGGTCACCCTGTCACCCCGGCGAGTCGAGGAGCTGGCCGCTCTGATTGAGGGGACCTCGACCCTCGTGGTTGAGGACGACTCGGTGGGCGACGTCGCCGAGAGCCCTCCCGTGAGCCTTGCCCGCTTCCTCCCCGGCCAGACGGTCCACGTCCGGTCGTTCTCCAAGTCCCACGGCCCGGACCTCAGGCTCGCCGTCATGAGCGGACCACCCTCGGTCATGACCGGACTCACCGAACGGCGCCACCTCGGACAGGGCTGGACGAGTCGGTTGCTCCAGTCACTGCTCGCCGACCTTCTCACCCAGGCGTCCGCGCGTGCACAGGTTGAGGCCGCACGACGCGAGTACGCGCGACGGCGCGCTGCGGTGATCGCCCGCCTCGCACTGCGCGGCATACCGCTCCCGGCCGGCGAGGGCCTCAACCTCTGGCTCCCGGTCGCCGACGAGACGGCCGCGCTCGTCTCACTCGCTGCGCACGGCATCGCGGCGGCGGCCGGGCGGCCCTTCGCCGCCGGCGGGGCGAACGGGCCCCACCTTCGCGTCACGGTGGGCCTGGTCGACGACGACAGCGACGCCGTGGCGGACCTCCTCGCGGAGGCAGCAGCGGCGCCCCCGGTTAGAGGACCCCGCTAGGACTCGATCACGCCTCGGCGAAGGTCGTCGCGTCGATGACGAAGCGGTACTTGACGTCGCTCGCCCGCGTCCGGGCGAAGGCGGTCGCGATGTCCGACGCCGCGACGACCTCGACGTCGCTCACGATCCCGTGGCGTGCGCAGAAGTCGAGCATCTCTTGGAGTTCCCGGGTCCCACCCGCCATGGAGCCGGCGACGGTGCGACGCTTTGAGACCAACGTGCCGGCACCGAGCGAGTAGGGGGCGCCCGGCAGCCCTACGAGAATGAGGGACCCGTCAACCGAAAGCAGGTCGAGGTAGCGCTCGAGATCCAGCGGGGCCGACACCGTATTGACGATGAGGTCCAGCGTCCCGGCCAGGGGAGCGAGGGCGGCTGCGTCGCTCGTGTCGACGAAGGCGTGCGCACCCAGCCGAGCGGCATCGGCTCCCTTCGCGGCCGAATGGGAGAACACGGTCGTCGTGGCGCCCAGCGCCACGGCGAACTTGACCGCGAGGTGCCCGAGGCCCCCCAGTCCGACGACTCCGACCTTTGTCCCCGCTCCCGCACCCCAGTGGCGAAGCGGTGAGTAGACCGTGATCCCGGCACAGAGCAGTGGGGCGGCCCCGGCCATCTCCAGACCGTCGGGAATCCTCACCGCGTACGCCTCGTCCACGACGAAGCGATCGCAGTACCCGCCGAACGTCGGCGTCACCCCGTCGCGCTCGAGCCCGTTGTAGGTGGGCGTATCCCCCTCGACGCAGTACTGCTCCTCGCCGCGCCGGCAGAACTCGCACACGCGACACGAGTCGACGAAGGTGCCCACGCCGATCCGGTCCCCGACGGCGAAGGACGTCACCGCGGACCCCACCTCGGTGACGACTCCGACGACCTCATGGCCCGGGACCATCGGAAAGATCCCGGGTCCCCAGTCCTCGTCGACCTGGTGGATGTCGGAGTGACACACCCCGCAGTACGACACCGCGAAGGCGACGTCGTGGTCCCCGGGGTCTCTCCGGGTGAAGCTAAAGGGGGTGGGGACCACCCGAGGGTGGGGCGCGGCGTATCCGCGTACGTGCATCTCGTGCCTCCGGTCCGGTCCAACCTGTCTACTCGGTCCGAGCGACTCCTCCCGCCGCCTACCCCGGGCCCCGAGTGACGGGCCCCGAGGTTGGGTAGGCTCCCACTGATTACTCGCGCGTAACCCTGGAGGAGCCATGCCCGAAGCCGTCATCGTCGCCACCGCCCGCACCCCGATCGGCCGCGCGTTCAAGGGCTCGCTCGTGGACCTGCGCCCCGACGACCTCACGGCACTCATCGTGAGGGCCCTGCTCGACAAGGTGCCCGACCTCGACCCCCACAGCGTCGAGGACCTGATCGTCGGCTGCGGCCAGCCGGCCGGCGAGGCGGGGTTCAACGTGGCGCGCGTGGCGGCGATCCTCGCCGGGCTCGACGACGTCCCCGGGGTGACGGTGAACCGATACTGCTCCTCCTCCCTCCAGACCATCCGCATGGCGGCCCACGCCATCCGCGCCGGTGAGGGCGACGTCTTCATCGCCGCCGGCGTGGAGACGGTGTCGCGCTTCGCCAACGGCGCGGCCGACGTGCCCACCGGGATCAACCCGGCCTTCGACGAGGCCCGCGCGCGCACCAAGGCCCGCTCGGAGCGCTCGGGCGAGCCCTGGGCCCCTCCCGCGGGGCTGCCCGACGTCTACATCGCCATGGGCCAGACGGCCGAGAACGTGGCCGAGTTCGAGCGGGTCTCGCGCTCGGCGATGGACGAGTTCGCCCTGCGCAGCCAGGAACTCGCCGTGGCGCACCAGCGCAACGGCTTCTTCGAGCGCGAGATCGTGCCCGTCACCCGCCCCGACGGCACCGTCGTCAGCCGCGACGACGGCCCCCGGCCCGACACCACCCTGGAGAAGCTCGCCGCGCTGCAGCCGGCCTTCCGCGAGGGCGGCTCGGTCACGGCGGGCAACTCGTGCCCCTTGAACGACGGCGCGGCCGGGGTGGTCGTGATGAGCGACCAGAAGGCCCGCGAGCTCGGGATCACCCCTCTCGCGCGGATCGTCGCCTCGGGCGTGAGCGGGCTCAACCCCGAGATCATGGGCCTCGGCCCGGTCGAGGCCAGCCGCCAGGCGCTCGCGCGCGCGAAGATGACCATGAAGGACATCGACCTCGTCGAGATCAACGAGGCCTTCGCCGCTCAGGTCCTGCCGAGCGCCGCGCACCTCGAGATCCCCCTCGAGAAGCTCAACGTGCGCGGCGGGGCCATCGCGCTCGGCCACCCCTTCGGCATGACCGGCGCGCGCATCATGACGACCCTGCTCAACTCGCTCGAGGACGCCGACAAGCGCTTCGGTCTCGAGACGATGTGCGTCGGTGGCGGCCAGGGCATGGCCATGATCGTCGAGCGGTTGGCCTAGGGGACTGTTGAACCATAAAAATCGAGAAGTGGGCGCGCGATTTTGGTTGGACCGATTCGATCTCGAGGACGATGGGAAGCCGCTGAGCGCACGACGGCGCGTGGGTCTACTTCGTCGCTTTGGGTAAGCAATCCCACAGCGACTAATCCATCCGTCTCCTAGGCCCCCACCCCGGTCCAGCGCCCCTCGGGGTCGGCCAGCAGCGCCGCCGCCTCGCCCTCGTCGATTGCGGTCGCCTCCTCGGCCAAGAGGACCGCGATGCCCCCCCGCACCTCGTAGGCGACGAGGCGACGCGGGTTGACCAGGCGCGCGGCGCCCGGCGCGTAGTAGAGGGGCTCGCGGTCGACCGGGTCGACCAGGATGTCGAGGACGAAGGGGTCGAGGCTCACGCGTCGACCTCGGCGATGAGCGTCTCCACCTCGTCCACGTGGGCCCGCACGCTCGCCTCGTCGGGCGCCTCGAGGTTCAGTCGCAACAGGGGCTCGGTGTTCGAGGGGCGCAGGTTGAACCACCACGAGCCGTAGTCGGCGGTCAGCCCGTCGAGCCGGTCGAGCGCGACGCCCTCGGCGCCGAGGCGCGCCGCGACGCGCTCGACGGTGCCCGCGGGGTCGGCGACGGTGGTGTTGATCTCGCCCGAGGCGGCGTAGCGCTCGAAGGGCTTGGTGAGTGACGAGAGCGGCCCGCCGGAGCGGCTCAGCAGCTCGAGCACCACGAAGGCGGTGATGACCCCCGAGTCGGCCCGGTAGTTGTCGCGGTAGTAGTAGTGGCCCGAGTGCTCGCCCCCGAAGACGGCGCCGGTCTCGGCCATGACCTGCTTGATGTAGCTGTGACCCACCCGCGTGCGCAGCCCGACCCCGCCGGACTCGGCGATCACCTCGGGCACGGCCTTGGAGCAGATCAGGTTGTAGAGGACGGTCGCGCCGGGGTGGCGCGCGAGCATCACCTCGGCGACCATCGCCGTCGTGGTCGAGCCCGAGACGGGCCGGGCCCGCTCGTCGATCAGGAAGACCCGGTCGGCGTCGCCGTCGAAGGCCAGCCCGATGTCGGCGCCGACCTCGAGGACGCGCCGGCGCAGGTCGACCAGGTTCGCCGGGTCGAGCGGGTCGGCCGGGTGGTTCGGGAAGGTGCCGTCGAGCTCGGGGTAGAGGACCTCCACCTCGAAGGGCAGACCGGCGAAGACGAGCGGCGCGACGAAGCCCCCCATGCCGTTCGCGGCGTCGGCCACGATGCGTAGCGGTCGCAGGCTCGCCACGTCGACGAAGGAGTGCACGTGGGTCACCCACTCGTTGGTCAGGTCGAGCGGGGTGAGCGGCGCGAGGTCCCCGGTCGCCGGGGCGTCGTAGAAGCGCCTCGTGAGGGCCTCGATCTCCTTCAGCCCCGAGTCGACCCCGACGGCCCGCGCGCCGGGCAGGCAGAACTTCACCCCGTTGTAGCGGGCCGGGTTGTGCGAGGCGGTGAACATCGCCGCGGGTAGGTCCAAGAAGCCCGAGGCGAAGTAGGCGAAGTCCGTCGAGGCGAGTCCCAGGTCCACCACCTCGACGCCGGTGGCCCGGGCCCCCCGGGCGAAGGCCTCCGACAGAGGCCCGCCCGAGACGCGCATGTCACGCGCGACGACGATCCGCGGGTGGCCGGCGAAGGTCGCGAAGGCCGAGCCCATCGCCGCCGCGCTGCGCTCGTCGAGCTGATCGGGGTAGGTGCCGCGCACGTCGTACGCCTTGAAGATGGCGGTCGTGTCCACGACCGCCCATCCTACCGACGGGCCCGCCGCCGCCTCCGGGGCCACGCGACCAGCCACCCCACGCCGGCGAGGACGGTGACCAGGGTGAGGTCCCGGCCGATCGTCGTGGCCGGCGTCGAGCCGTAGAGCAGCTCGACGTCGTGACGCGTGGGCACGACCACCATCAGGTTCGGGCTCACGCGGTACGGGCCGGTCGCCCCGGTGACGTGCCAGCCCGGGTAGTAGGAGACCTTCACGAGGGTCGGCACCCCGAGGCGGCTCACGTGGAACGAGACGCTCTGGAGCCCGACCCGCACGCGGCTGACGCGCTCGGTGGGCTCGCGCGTCGCGGCCGGCATCGTGGAGACGCTCGTCGCGCGCGGCCAGCTCGCGGGGCCGCTCGCCGCGAGGTAGACCGACTCCAGGCGCGGGGTGAGCCACCACGTCTGGTTGGCGGCGAGCCAGCTGGCCGCGGTGCCCACGTGCGCCACGACCGCCGGCGGGTGGGCGAGGCCCTCGACGAGGCCCGCGTGGCGCACGAGGTAGACGTACCACTTCGCGCCCGGGGCGGGGAAGGCCCGCGTCGTCGCCACCAGGCGCAGCGCCGGGTCGCGGGTGGCCTGGGCGACGAGCAGCGGCGAGTACACCATGTAGTAGCGCACGCCGAGGCGCTGGAGGTGGGTGACGCCCAGGCGCACGTCGGGCGGCCCGTACTGGAGACCGACCTGGGGGTCGCTCGGCGCCACGCTGAGCTCGGCCTGGTCGAGGTAGTGGTAGGGCGTGGTCGGCGAGGACTCCATGAGGAGCCCCTCTTCGGAGTCGACGCAGTCGTTGGTCCAGTACGGCAGGAGCATCAGCGCCTCGGGGGTCCCGAAGCGGTCCTCGGCCGCGCTGTACTCCCACAGCGCGCGCCCGCAGCCGTCGCGCCGCCCGACCGCGGCCATCGTCGTCATGAGGGCGTGGTACTCGGGCCAGCCCGACTTCGCCTGGTAGCCCGAGTAGTTCCACTGCGCCCAGTTGGTCACCTGGTTGCCCGAGGTCGACAGGCCCAGAGCGTTCGCCCAGGCCGTCACCTGGCCCGGCAGGGTCGAGGCGAGCCCGACCAGCACGACCGCCACGACCGCGCTCGTCGCGCGCCGCGCCCGGCGTCGCGCGCCGCGCCCGGCGACGGGCCCGGGGTCGACGAGGTCGTCGGCCGCGTCCGCTCCGGCCACCGCCACGGGCCCCGGGTCCGGGAGAGCCGGGCGCGTCTCGGGAGCCCTCACCCACCAGCGCGCGATCGGCCAGGCGACGAGCCAGCCCGCGAGGAGGTGGATCGCGATGAACCAGAAGGGGATCACCCGCTGGTTCCAGATGGCGCTCTGGGGGTCGAGGACGAAGACCCAGAACGAGGCGACCGTCGTGCCGGCGAGGACCAGACCCAGCCGGTCGCGCACGAGGACGGCCACGACGACCCCCGCGCCGGCGAGCGCGATCACCCACCGGTCCCCCGCGGCCGACCCGTCGGGGTTGAACCAGCCGAGGGTGGTGAAGATCGCGTGGAGGTTCGCGACGCTCACGTTCACGTAGCCCAGCGAGTCCGTGTAGCGCTGGGTGGTGCCAAAGGGCAGGAGCCACCACGCCGAGAGGCCGAACGAGATCGCCCCGGCGCCGAGCGCGAAGCGAAGGGGGCGCGCGAAGTCGCCGCGCGCGAGCCGCCGAGCGCGCCCCTCGTCGGGGTCGGACGAGGTCACCAGCCCGAGGGCCCCCACGGCGGCGAGCGCGGCCAGCGCCCAGCGCAGGTCGACCACGACCGACAGGGCCGTCGCCGCGAGGGCGAGCCCGCCCAGCCAGTAGCCCCGCCATCCGCCGAGGGCGCGGCCCCGCGCGATCAGGCCCACGCACAGCGCGGCCAGCGCCACGGTGACGAGCCGCGAGTCGAGGCCCCCGCGCGTGGCGAAGACCGGTCCGGTCGCCACCCAGGCGTGGGCGTCGAGGGCGAGCGGCCACAGGGCGACGAGCGCGAGCCCCGCCGCGGCCAGGGCCGGGTGGGCCCTGGCCACGCCCACCCGGCGCGGCCCACCGACCCCGCGCCGGTACAGCAACTCGTAGACGACGACGATTCCCGAGGCGCCCAGGGCGAAGAACCACGGCAGGACGTGACCGGCGAGGGTGAGGCTCAGCAGGATCGCGGTCGCCCAGTAGCCCCGGCCGGTGCGCACGCCGCGCGCCACGAGTCCGATGGTCACCAGCGCCAGGGCGAGGCCGAGCGAGAACGGGTACTCCCCGGCCATCGTCGAGAAGAGGTTCCCCCCGTCGATGGTGTAGGTGGCGTCGAAGAGGAAGGGCAGGGTCGCCATGGCGAGCGCCGCGGGCACCGGGCGGGGCGCGTCGAAGAGCCGGCCCATGAGGTACGCGCCGAGGGGCATGAGGACCGTGCCCAGCACCGTCGAGAGCTTGAAGGCCACGGCGAAGCCGATGACGTGGCTGGCCCAGGCGGCCAGCACGTCGGGCAGCACGAAGTAGTAGGTGTAGGCGGGCAGGCCGTCGAGCCAGCCCGGGTACCACGGCGTGACGGTGAGCGGGTTCGCGAAGTGCGCGAGGTACGCCGGCAGGGCGAGGTGCGAGCCGGTGTCGCCCCCGGTGAGCAGGGTCGAGGAGACGAGCAGCGTGGGGTGCAGCGCCCACAGGGCGACGTAGGCGACCGCGACGACGGCGACCAGGTCGAGCAGGGTCAGCGTGTCGAGTCGTCGGGCGCGCATCAGTGGGCCCGCTGCAGGACGAGCGCGACGAACGCCGTCGCGTTGAACGAGGCGTGGGTGACCCACGAGGGCACGAGCCGCCGCGAGCGCTCGGCGAGCAGCGCCAGCACCACCCCGAGCCCGGCGAGGCCGGCCAGCTGGACGAGCTCGACGTGGGCCAGGCCGAAGAGGAGGCCGCTGCCCACGGCGCCGAGGGCGACCGACACGCGCCGCGAGAACCGCGCGCGCGCGCCCTCGGCGAGGGCGCGATAGAGCACGCCGCGGAAGAGCCACTCCTCGAACACCGGCGCGCCGAGCACGCTCAGCGTGCCCACGAGGGCGAAGGTCGGCCCGCTCGTCGAGTCGAAGAGGCGGTGGACGGGGGCCGAGACCCCGTGGGGGTGCCACAGGGCGTAGAGGACGTCGACGGCGAACTGGCAGGCGACCCCGAGGGGCACGTAGGCGAGGTCGCCCCAGCGCGGTCGCCACTGGCCCGGCCACGGGGCGAGGCCGCCGGCCCGGTAGGCCACGAGGATCGCCACGGCGAAGCCGACCCACAGCCCCGCGAGCCCGAGCGAGGTGGCCCACCACGGGGGCGTCGCCGAGCGCGCCAGGCCGCCCAGTCCCCCGGGGTAGCCCGCGAGCGCGGCCGCGACGGCCTCCATGAGGGTGGCGATCACCTGACCCAGTAAGAATCCCATAAAAGCCGCGACGATGATGAGGCCGGTGCGAGGCGTGGTCTCCTCTGTCGGTGGCGTCACGAGGTCGTCGCTTTCGATCGCGCCGGGGCGACGGCGCTCGTCGGTCTGTCGCGGATGACCTCTAGATTAGGTACGTGCCAGATTCCCCTAACGACCCGGGCCAGAACAACGGCTTTCGCCGGCTCGTGCCCGGCGCGAGCGGGCCGCTGACCCCTCCGGTTCGCCGTCGTCTGATCACGGCCGCCATCGTGGCGCTCATCGTGGGCTTCGTCGTCGTGAACTCCCTCTTCTCGACCAAGCCGGCCCGGGTGCTCACGTACTCCCAGCTGCTCCACGACGCGGCGAGCAACCAGATCAACACCGCCGTCATCAACAACTCCAACGGCGTGGTGACCGGCCAGCTCGCCAACGGCGCGGCCTACACCGTGAACGGCCCCTACCCCGCCCTGCAGGCCGAGATCGACACCCTGCGCACGAGCAACGTGGCCGTGACCTTCGCCAACCCCTCCAGCCTCGCCTCGACGTTCCTGCCCTACCTGATCTGGATCCTGATCTTCGTCGCCTTCATGGTCTACGCGAGCCGCCAGGCCCGGGGCCAGATGAACGGGATGATGTCGGTCGGCCGCTCGAGGGCCAAGCAGTTCTCCCAGGACATGCCCAAGACCACCTTCGCCGACGTGGCCGGCTACAAGGGGGTCAAGCAGGAGATCAGCGAGGTCGTGGAGTTCTTGAAGAGCCCGGGCCGGTACCGGACGATCGGTGCGACCATCCCCAAGGGCATCCTGCTCGTGGGCCCGCCCGGCACGGGCAAGACGATGCTCGCGCGCGCCGTGGCCGGCGAGGCCGGGGTGCCCTTCTTCTCGGTCTCGGGCTCGGACTTCATGGAGATGTTCGTCGGCGTGGGCGCGAGCCGCGTGCGCGACCTGTTCAACACGGCCCGCAAGCAGTCCCCGGCCATCGTCTTCGTCGACGAGATCGACTCCATCGGGCGAAAGCGCGGCGCCGGCCTGGGCGGCGGCCACGACGAACGCGAGCAGACCCTCAACCAGCTCCTGAGCGAGATGGACGGCTTCGAGCCCACCGAGGGGATCGTCGTCATGGCCGCGACCAACCGGCCCGACGTGCTCGACCCGGCCCTCTTGCGCCCGGGCCGCTTCGACCGCCAGATCGTGGTGCCCCTGCCCGACCTCGAGGAGCGCCTGCCGATCCTGCAGATCCACACCCGGGGCAAGCCCCTCGACCCCAGCGTCGACCTCGCGCTCGTGGCGCGCGGCACGCCGGGCATGAGCGGGGCCGACCTCGCGAACCTCGTGAACGAGGCGGCCCTGCACGCGGTGCGTCGGGGCTCGCCCACCGTTTCGATGGAGGACTTCGAGACGGCCCGCGACCGGGTCATGATGGGCCAGGAGCGCGACACGATGGTCCTCAAGGACGACGAGCGCGAGCGCGTCGCCTACCACGAGTCGGGCCACGCCCTCTTGGCCTACGTCCTCGACAAGACCGACCCGCTCCACAAGATCACGATCATCCCGCGCGGCATGGCCCTCGGGGTCACCATGACCCTGCCCGAGGAGGACCGCCACATCATGGGCCGGCCCGAGCTCGAGGACAGCCTGTGCATGCGCATGGGCGGCCGCGTGGCCGAGTTGCTGGTCTACGGCGACCTCTCGACCGGCGCGGCCGACGACCTGCAGCGCAACACCGAGCTCGCCCGGCGCATGGTGCGCGAGTGGGGCATGTCCAAAGAGATCGGCCCGATGGCCTGGGGCTCGAACAACCAGGTCTTCTTGGGCGAGGACCTCATGCACACCCGCGACTACTCCGACCACACCTCCCAGATCATCGACGACGAGGTCGAGCGGATCCTGCGCGAGCAGGAGGCCCGCGCCATCGAGGTGCTCACCCTGCACCGCCGGGGACTCGAGGCCCTGACCCGGGCGCTGCTCGAGAGCGAGACGATCGACGGGGCCGAGGCGGCCCGACTCATCGACGAGGCGAACGGCGAGCCGGTGCACCCGGTCGGGACCAAGACGGTGAGCTCGCTCACCGGCGCCAAGCCCGCGCCCGAGCCCGCGGAGCCCCAGCCGGTGGCGGCGACCTCCCCGGTGCCGGCGCCGGTGCCGGCGCCGAACTGGCAGCCGCCGACGCTACCGGCCGTCTAGCGGGGCGAGCACCGCGATTCCGGCCGGACGGCTGGGCGCGGTGAGCCCCAGGGCGAAGGCCCCGGAGCCGGTGAGGACGTAAGTGCCGCCGGTGCGCGCCCCCGGCACGGCCTGGGCGAGGTCGCCCACGCCGTGGGCCTCGACGCGCAGGTGCGCGAGCGCGCCCGCCGAGCCCAGGGCCCGCACCGTGACGGTGATCGCCCGACGGCCGGGGTTGAGCACGCGCAGCGCGTCGTAGCCCCGGGTGGTGAAGTCGTGCACGAGCGCCGAGGTCGTCGTCGCGCTCGGCCCCGACAGGGCCGACCCGGCCCCGGCGGCGCCCGTGGCGAGGTCGGTGACGACCGGCACCGTCGAGCGCACGCTCACCGCGGCGTAGCCGGCGGCCGGGATCGCCGGGTTCGGGGTCAGGGCCAGCGCACCGGTCGAGTAGGGCGCGACGCTCAGGTACTGGTCCGCGATGCGGTACGCGCCGAGCACCACCCGGACGCGGACCTCGGCCGGGTTCGGGCCGGGGTTGGCCACCTCGAGCACGGCGCTCGCGCCGCGGGCCGTCGTCACGGCCGGGAAGTAGCCGCGCGTCGCGGGGGTCGCCTGGCCCGGGTCGAGCGAGAGGGTCCCGGCCGCGTCCTCGACCCCGACCGCGACCAGGGTGCCGCGCAGCACCCGCAGGCCCACGCCGATCCCCCGGAGGTTGACCGCCACCCGCGCCAGGTCGAGGTAGACCTCGGCGTGCGCCGGCACCGAGACGCCCTGGAAGGCTTGGGGGGCCGAGAAGCCCGCGGCCGAGTAGAGCGACACGTCGAAGACGGCCGCCGTCGCCGTCGGGTTGAAGACGCTCACGTAGGCGCTCGAGCCCACGGCCGTCGAGAAGCCGGTGGCGCTCCAGGCGGTCGTGCCGGCGCTGGCGCAGGGGGCGGCCGCGCCGGTGCCGGCGACCTCCTCGGCCACGACCCCCCCGCCGGCCACCCGGGCGAGCACCGCGTAGAACGTCCCGGGCTCGAGGCTCGAGGGCTGCAGCGCGTACTGCGTGCGCGCGGCCAGGGTGACCGAGCGGGTGGCCACGTGGCCGGTGTCCGCGATGACCTCGATCTCGAGGGCCCGCGCGCGCGCGCCGGTGTTGAGGAAGGTCACCCGCCCGGGCCGCCGCGCCCCGCCCGGCAGGCCCGTGCAGTAGAGGGCCGTGGACTGGGGCGCGACGGCGCCCCCGCCGGGGTAGGCGGCGGGGTTGCGCGCCGGGCGCAGGGTGGTGGCGGCCCCGACCCCGGCGAGCACCACCGCGCAGGCGACCAGGAGCGGGCCGCGCCTCACCGCGGCCTCGCCCGTCGTCCGACCCGCCCGGTGAAGAGCCACTCGGCGCGCTGGATCCAGCCGAAGCCCAGCGCGACGATCGCCCACAGCCCGAGGGTGAAGAGCGCCAGGAGGCCGTTCAGCGGGAACTGGTGCAGCACGAGCTCCCCGCTCGTCGCCCCGCTCCCGGCGGGCACCGCGTAGAACGGCGTCCAGGTCCCCTGGGTGGTGCGGGCCGTCGCCCGGCCCCTGACCACCAGGGCGAAGGCGTCGGCGGGGGCCAGGCCGGCCACGACCGTCCCCCCGGGCTCGAGCGGCCCGGCGAAGCGCCGCGCGCTAAAGACCGGGTGCAGCGTCGTCGAGCCGGGGGTCGACTCGGACACCACGCCGTGGAAGAGCGAGTTGGCGTACACCTGGGCCGAGGAGGTCGTCAGCTCCAAGGAGAGGTCGCCCTGGCGCGCGAGGGCCCGGGTGAGCGCCCGGGGCACCGGGCGGCGCGGGACCTGCTGGACGCCGGCGACCTCGGGGGCCGCCGCGTCGAGCACCACGATCGTCGAGATCCCCGCCGGGGCGAGCAGCGAGCCGAGGTCGACCGTCTGGCCCCGCAGGGCCGACTGGACGGCCCCGATGAGCGCGTCGGCCGCCCCCGAGTCGGGCCCGGTGAAGGCCGTGGCGCCCCCCGGGAGCCCGTTGGTCGAGGTCGCCAGGGCGAGCCCCGGGGCGACGGTCCAGCCCGGGGTCGGCAGGACCGACGGGTCGCCCAGCCACAGCACGCGGTAGCCCCCGGCCGTGCTCGGGGCGAGCCGGCCCAGCGACTCGGCCACGCTCGAGGTCGGCAGGTCGAACCGGCCCGAGCCCATCGCCCCGAGGAAGGGCACCACGGCCACCACCAGCACGGCCACGGTGAGCACGGCCGCGCCCTGGCGCCAGCCGAAGCCGGCCGCGCGCAGGTCCGTCTCGAGCGCGCCGACCCCCAGGCCGACCAGGCCGGCCAGGCACACCCCGTAGAGCGCGAGCAGCACGTCGAGGTCGGGCTCGAACGAGCCGAGCCAGTGGTGTCCCGACAGCGCCGCGAGGGCGATCGTGAGCGTGGCGACCACCACCAGCTTGGAGGCGACGGCGCGGCGCTCGCCCCGACAGAGCGTGGCCGCCAGGGCCGCCGCGCCCGGCAGCAGCCAGCCCCACCACGACGCCCCGAAGGTGCCGTCGACCCCGCGCAGGAGGTACGAGAAGCCCGGCACCGTCCAGGGCCCGCGGGCCAGCCCGAAGACCTCGGGGGCCCGCCGTCCGGCGACGGCGACGTCGACGCTGAGCGGCAGCAAGAAGACGGCCACGTTGAACGCGACGAAGCCCAGCAGCCGGAACGGGCGGGTGAAGGCCGACTCGCGGTCGGGCTCGAACCAGCGCGCGACGGCCACCCCGACGATGACGAGCGCCACCGCGACCAGGGCCGCCGGCGCGAGGGCGCAGACGAGGGCGCACAGCATCACGAGCATCAGGCGCTGGCCGGCCTCGCTGGTGCGCCAGCCCCGGTGGCCGAAGGGGACGGGCGCGCCGTAGGGCCGGCGGCGGAATCCCGGCACGTCCATCACCTCGAAGACGCGCCGGGTGACAAAGGGCAGGCCGGCGACCACCACCAGCACGTCGAGGCGTCCCTGGGCGACCATGTTGAGCCCCGCCGGCACCGCGGCGTAGGCGAGCGCGCCGATGAGCCGCGCCCGGTTGGAGACCTTGTCGCGCAGCAGCCGGCTCACCCCGACGGCCCCCACCGGAACGGCGAAGATCAGGGCGACGCGCGCCAGGATGCCCATGCGACCGAGCACGAACGTGCCGGCCACCCCGAGCACCCCGAAGCCGGGCAGGCCCGGCGCGCCCGTGCCGACCCCGGCCGACGACCACGAGGCGAAGAAGTGGCGCCAGGTCGACCACCACGAGTCGATGGGCTCGAGCCGACCGACGAGGGGCAGGTGGCCCGCGACGAGGTCGCGCGCGCCGATCGCCCAGACGAGCGCGGCGAGCACGACCACCAGCGCCTGGGACCGGAACGAGGTCAACACCCGCGAGGGCCGCGGCGGGGGGGCCGGCTCGACGAACTCGTCGAACTCCTCGAGCTCGGAGAAGGCCGCCGCGAAGCCCACCGCGCGGTCGTCGTCGAGGCTCGCCGCCGGGGAGGGCGGGACGATCCCGCGGGCGCGGTCGAACCCCTCGCGCACCAGGCGCACCACGAACTCCCGGGCCCGACTGGCGCCGGCGACCTGGAGGCGCGCGAGCTCGGCGTCGGCGAGCACGCGCAGCCGCTCGAGCTCGCGCCGGCGCGCGCGCACCCGGCGACGCTGGACGAGGAGCCACGCCCAGGAGTGGGCGATCGCCCCGACCCGCTCGGTGTCGGCGCCGGCCAGGGCGACCACCGTCTCGGCGAGGTCGAGCGCGACCAGCTGGAGGAGGACCCCCAGCGCCCGGGGCCGGTGCCACCCGCTCGCCACGACGAGCAGCTGGTGGCGCCGGCGCAGCGCGGCGCGCGAGGCGTGTCGGGTGCCCAGCGCGGCGCACGCCCGCTCACCCTTGGCGATCGACTCGCGGTGGGCGACGGCGGCGAGGGGCGCCACCACGATGCGCGCCCCGGCCGACTGGGCCCGCCAACACAGGTCGAGGTCCTCCCCGAGCAGCGTGATCGCCGGGTCGAACCCCCGCAGGGCGCCGAAGAGGTCGGCGCGCACGAGGGTCACCCCGCCCGGGGCGACGAAGACGTCGCGCTCGAGGTCCTGCTGGCCGTGGTCGACCTCGCCGCGCTCGATCCGGTCGCGCACCACCCCGAAGCGGTCGGCGTTCTGGCCGACGTGCACGAGCACCATCTCGTCGTCGTAGTCGACGACCTTGGGGGTGACGATCCCGGCGTTGGTCCGGTAGGCCGCCTCGACGAGGCGCGACACGACGTCGCCGTGCAGGCGCACGTCGTCGTGGCAGAAGAGGAAGAAGGCCGCCCCCTCGACCAGGCGCACCCCCTCGTTGCAGGCCGCCCCGAAGCCCCGGTTCTCCTCGAGGACCTTCACGAAGGCCCCGGGGTCGACCGAGGCCACCCGCTCGCTCACCCCGGCCGCGTCACCGTTGGCCATCACCAGCACGCTCAGCTCGGAGTAGTCCTGGGCGGCGAGCGAGGCGAGCGTCGCCTCGAGCCCGGGTCCCGGACCGGTGGTGACGACGACGGCGACGACGGCCGGGGCGCGGTTTTCCATCAGCCCGACAAGGCTACCGGCCGCTCCCGCGGTCCCCGGGCCACGCTCGGCCGTGTCATCCCTGGTCGGGGCGGTCGAGTTCGGAGACCACGTCCGAGAGGGAGCGGGCCAGCTCGATCGTCGGTCGCCAGCGCGTCGCGGCCCGCAGCCGGGTCGGGTCGCCCCGGCTCACCGGGATCTCCACCGGGCGCACGAGCGCGGGGTCGCGCACGAGCCGGGTGCCCGGGGCGACCCGCGCCACGAGCGCGTCGGCGACCTCGGCCATGGCGTGGTCGACGCCCGAGGCGACGTTGTACACGGCACCGGGGGCGCCGGCGAGCGCGAGGAGCCGGTAGGCGCGCACGACGTCGCGCACGTCGGTGAGGTCGCGCCGGGGGGTGAGGTCGCCGACGCGCACCTCGCACACGCCCCGCGCGCGGGCCTCGAGGAGGCGGGTCACGAGCGCCGGGACGAAGAACGACGCCGCCTGGCCGGGCCCGACGTGGTTGAAGGGGCGCGCGACCACCACGTCCAGTCCCCCGGCGGCGGCCTCGAGGCCGAGGCGCTCGGCCTCGGCCTTGCTCTCGGCGTAGGGGCTCACCGGGGCGAGCGGCCGCGTCTCGGAGAGCGGCTGGTCCTCGGGCCGGGTCACGCCGTAGACCTCGGCCGAGCTCACGAGGACGACCCGGGCGCCCGGGGCCCGCGCGGCCACGGCCTCCAGGAGGGCACGGGTGCCCCCCACGTTGACCGCGCGCACCGCGTCGGGCTCGTCGAAGGAGCGCCCGACGTGGCTCAGGGCGGCCAGGTGGTAGACGACCGCGGGCCGGGCCGCGACGAGCGCGTCGGCGAGCGCGCGCGGGTCGCGCACGTCGAGCTCGCGGTCGACCGCGACGACGGCGTCGCCGGCCGCCTCGAGGTGGGCGACGAGGTGTCGGCCGACGAAGCCGCCGGCCCCGGTCACCAGGACGACGCTCATCGCCCGAGCGCGAACCGGTAGGCGTCGAGGTGGCGCGCGACGCAGCGCTCCCAGGTGAAGCCCTCGGCGCGCGCGCGCCCCGCGCGCGCGCGCGCCGCCCGCTCGGGTGGTTCCTCGTCGAGCGCGTCGAGCAGCGCCCGGGCGAGCGCCGGCGCGTCGCCCACCCCGACCAGGCGCGCCGCCGAGCCGGCGACCTCGGCCATGACGGTGTCGGCCGTCGTGACGACCGACGCCCCGCAGGCCATCGCCTCGAGCACCGGCAGGCCGAATCCCTCTCCCCTCGAGGGGTAGGCGACGACCGCGGCGCGCCGGTAGAGGGCGGGCAGCATCGACTCCTCCACGTAGCCGAGGGAGCGGATCCGCGCCCGGTGACGATGTCCCGACAGGGCGGCGGCCAGCGGCGAGGCGCCCCAGCCGCGCTGGCCGGCGATCCACAGCTCCAGGGCGGTGTCGGCGTCGCCGACCTCGGCGAAGGCCTCGAGGAGGGTGTCGAGGCCCTTGCGCGGCTCGTCGGTGCCCACGAAGAGGATCGCCGGCGCCCCCGAGAGGCCGAGCTCCTCGAGGCGCGTCCCGTCGCCCCCGGACTCGGCGCGAAAGCGCTCGAGGTCGACCCCGAGCGGGGCCACCACCACCGGGACGCTCACGGCCACCCGCGCGGCCAGCTCGCGCGCGGTGTGCTCGCTCACGCACACCAGCGCCGCCGCGTGGGCGGCGGCGTGGCGGATCGAACGGGTGAAGAGGGCGACCTTGGACCGCTCGTGCCACTCGGGGTGGGTGAAGTAGGTGAGGTCGTGCACGGTCACCACGACCGGCAGGGGGGTCCGGCGCGGCATCGTGTAGTGCGGACCGTGCCAGAGGTCGACCTCGCGGGCGAGGGGCCCCCGGCCCGCCGCCAGCGCCTCGTAGGCCAGGCGGGCCGGGCGGGTGCTCGGCACGGGGTCGAGCACCCGGGCGCTGGACCACGCCCGCCAGCGCGCCGCGTCACCGTGGCGCGCGACGAGCGTCGTCGCGACCCCGGCCCCGGGCAGGCGGCGGGCGAGCTCGACGACGTAGCGCCCGGCCCCGGCCACGCGCTCGGGCACGGCCGACACGTCGAGGGCGACCCTCACCGCCACGCCTCGAGGTGGTCGAGGGCGCAACGCCGCCAGGTGTTCGCCTCGACGCTGGCCCGACGTCGCTCGCGGTCGGCACGCGCGTGGGACTGGCCCGCGGCGCGCGCGAGGCCCTCGGCGATCGAGGCGACGTCGGTCGGGCGCACGAGGACCACCTCGGGATTGGTCGCGACCGAGGGCGTCGTCTCGCTCGCCACCACGGGTGTGCCGAGCGCCAGCGCCTCGACCGGCGGCAGCCCGAAGCCCTCGGCCAGGGGCACGTAGGCGAGGGCCTGGGCGTCGCGGATCAGCCCGCGCAGGGTGGCCCGGCCCACGCGTCCGAGCACCACGGCGCCCTCGGGCGCCTCGCCCCACCCGGCCGGACCCACCAGGACGAGCGCGCCCAGCCCGGGGACGTCGCGACGGGCCCGCGCGTGGGCCTCGACGAGGCGCGCCAGGTTCTTGCGCGGCTCGCGCGTGCCGGCGTAGAGGACGTAGGGGCCCTCGACGCCCGCCGCCGCGAGCCGGGCGGCGACCTCCTCGGGCGGGGCCGCCGGTCCCTCGAGGTCGACCCCGAGGCGCGACTCGAAGAGGCGGGACCGCGCGAAGCCCTCGGCCTCGAGCCGGGCGGCGAGACCGGGGGCGGTCGTCACGACCCGCAGGTCGGGGCGCCCGCGGATCGTGCGCAGCCGGCCCTCGTGGAAGCGCCGGCCGGACGCGCCGAAGGCGTCGGGCTCGTCGCGCCACAAGAGGTCGTGCAGGGCCACGCAGTGCACGGCGCCGCGCGCACCCCCGCCGTAGGGTCCGGCGAGGGTCGTCGCGTGCACCACGTCGGCGTCGTGCGGGACCCCGAGGGCGACCCGGTCCCAGACGCGGGTGAGGGTGCGCACGCCCAGCGGCGCGCGCGCGCGGACCACCGACTCGCTCGCGAGGTCGGCCGGCTCGGGCCCGCGCGGCACGACGCCCACCACGCGCCAGGCGGGGTCGGCCAGCTCGGCCAGCCCGGCGAGCAGGCCGTGGACGTAGGTGGCGATCCCCCCGGGCTGGGGCCGGTAGAGCTGGTCGAGGGTCACGGCGACCGTGCGCGTCACGGCCCCCAGCCTCGCACGACCTCCCGGTAGAGCGTGAGGTAGGCCCGGGCCGCCCGGGCCGGGGCGAAGTCGCCCGCCCGGGCCCGCCCCGCGGCGGCGGCGATCGCCCGACGGGCCTCGTTGACCCAGAGCTCCTCGACGAGCGGGCGCACCTCGGCGTCGCTCGCCACGAGGGCCGCCGCCCCCGCGAGGAGCTCGCGGTTGACGGCCGTCGCCCGGGCGAGCGTCGGCACGCCCGCCCCCAGGGCGGCGATCGCGAAGGAGGGGAAGCGGGCCCCGTCCGAGACGTGCCAGACGACGCGGGCCTCGCCCAGGGTGCGACGGGCCTCGCGTCGGGGCCGCACCTCCACCGCGTCGCCGAGGGCGCGCAGCCGCGTCGCCGCCTGGTCGCTCGCGAGCACCACGACCCGTCCCCCGAGGGGCGCGACGAGGTCGACGAGGGTGGGGGCGAGGTCGAGGACGGGCTGGAGGACGCCGGTGACGTTCACGACGAGGGCCCGCCCGTCGCCGTGCGCCCCCACCCGGGGGACGGCCGGGGGCACCACGGCGACCCGCGAGGCGTCGGCGGCCAAGACGGCGAGCACCTCGTGGCGTGCGGCGCGCGTCGAGGCCGCGATCCAGGCCCCGCCGGCGACGACGCGCTCGAGCGCCCGGACCCGCTGGTGCTCGCGACTCTCGTCGCGCAGGGGCCGCAGGTCGTCCACCGACACCACGAGCGGGGTCGCGCGCGTGGGCGGGGTCAGGCGGCCGGCCACGTGGACGAGGTCGACGTCGCCGAGGAGCCGGTCGACGGCCGGCCCGAGGCCGCGGCGCCAGCCGGCCGACCACATAGCGCGACCGCGCACGCGCGCCTCGCCGGGGCCGGCGGGGGGCGAGCCCGAGCGCCAGCGCACGAGCTCCACCTCGCCGGTCGCCTCGAGGGCGTCGGCGAGGTCGGTCATCGAGTCGCCCAGCGACTCGAGCGACCCGTCGAGGTCGAGGGCCACCCGCAGGGGGCGCTCGCTCACGCGCGCGCCCGCTCGCGCACCGCGCTCGTCCAGCCCGGCCAGAGCTCGACGGCCCACGGCCCGAAGGCCACCGTGCTCGTCGCCACGACCGCCAGCCCCTCGTCGGCGTTGGCGAGCGCGAGGGCGCCGCTCTGGCCGAAGTGGCCGAAGCTCGCCGCCGGCCAGTCGCCCATCCAGTGGTGCTTGTCACCGGCGAGCTCGGGTCCCAGGCCCCACGGACAGGGGTCGAAGCGGCCGAATCCCGGCACGACGCCGGCGAGCTCGGCGAGGAAGGGCGCGATGGCCCGGTCTCGGGTGGCGGCGCGCACGAGCCCCGGCGCGAGCCACGCGGCCGCCAGGGCGACCAGGTCGTTCGTCGAGCCGACCGCTCCGGCGGCCGCTCGACCCTCGAGGGCGCTCGACATCCCGAGCGGGGCGAAGACGCGCTCGGCGAGCCAGGTGGCCTCGCGGCCCTCGCCGGCGAGGGCGCGCGCCACGCGGTCGTAGCCCGCGTTCGAGTAGACCCGTCGGGACCCGACGGGCTGGACGCGGTCGCCCTCGTCGAGGCCGAGGCCGCTCGCGTGGGCGAGGAGGTGGGCGAGGGTCGCCCCGTCGGGTCCGAGCACCTCGTCGTAGTCGCGTCGCCCCTCGTCGACCTCGACGGCCACGGCGAGGCCCACCGCGAGCTTGGTCACCGACGCCCAGGGTCGGGGCTCGTCGAGGTCCCCACGCTCCTCCACGCGCTCGACGCGACCGTCGCGCACGCGCAGGACGACGTAGGCCGGCGCGCCGGGCCACGACGGCGCGGCGTCACTCACCACCCGATGTTACCTAGCCCCCCCTAGTGTCTCAGGGGTGATCACGGTCCTCGCCGGCGGCGTCGGCGCCGCGCGCCTGCTGCGCGCGCTCTGTCTCGTCGTCGACCCGGCCGAGCTCACGGCGGTAATCAACGTGGGCGACGACCTCGAGCTGCACGGGCTCACGATCTGCCCCGACGTCGACACGGTGACCTACACGCTGGCCGGGATGAACGACGAGGCCCGCGGCTGGGGGCTCACCGACGAGAGCTGGCGGGTGATGGACGAGCTCGAGGCGCTCGGGGGCGAGGCCTGGTTCCGACTCGGCGACCGCGACCTCGCCACCCACCTCTACCGCACCCAACGCCTCCGCGAGGGCGCGACCAAGACCGAGGTCACCGCCGAGATCGCCCGGCGCCGTGGGGTCGCCTCCACCCTCCTGCCGGCGAGCGACGACCCCGTCGCCACCACCCTCGAGACGCTCGAGGGTCCCATGGCCTTCCAGGAGTACTTCGTGCGCCGACGCCACGACGTCACCGTGACCGCCGTCACGGTGAGCGGGCTCGCGACGGCCCGCCCGAGTCCGGCCGCGCTGCGCGCGATCGAAGCCGCCGAGCGAGTCGTCCTCGCGCCCTCCAACCCCCTCCTCTCGATCGATCCCATCCTCGCCCTCGCCGGGGTGCGCGAGGCGCTCGCCGCGCGCGCCGACGCGATCGCCGTCTCGCCGATCGTCGGGGGCGCCGCGCTCAAGGGGCCGGCCGACCGGCTGATGCGCGAGCTCGGCCTCGAGCCGTCGGCGGCCGGCGTCGCCGACCACTACGGCGAACTCGTCGCCACCTGGGTCATCGACGAGCTCGACGCGGGGCTCGCCGGACGCATCGGGGCGGCCGGCCACGAGGTTCGGGTCACCACGACGGTCATGGACGACGATTCCCGCGCCCGCGCCCTCGCCGCGGCGGTCCTCGCGTGAGCGCCGTTCGCCTGGTCGCCCTGGCCTCACCGGCCCGGGTCGCGGCCGGGGACGACCTCGCCGCGCTCGCCCTCTCGTCGCTCGCCGACGCGGGCGAGGCGCTCGAGGCGGGCGACGTCCTCGTCGTGACCTCCAAGGTGGTCGCCAAGGCCGAGGGCCGCGTCGTCGCCCTCGAGGACACCCCCGAGGCCAAGGTAGCCCTCGTCGAGTCCGAGGCCCGCCGGGTCCTACGTCGGCGCGGGACGTTGCGCATCACCGAGACGAGCCACGGGTTCGTCAACGCCAACGCCGGGGTGGACCTGTCCAACGCCGACGAGGGGACGGCCGTGCTCTTGCCCGTCGACCCCGACCGCAGCGCCCGGCGCCTGCGGGCCGAGCTCGCCCGGCGCACGGGCGTCGAGGTGGCCGTCGTCGTCACCGACACCTTCGGGCGGGCGTGGCGCCACGGGGTGACCGACGTGGCCCTCGGGGTCGCGGGCCTGCGCCCGATCCTCGACCTGCGCGGCACCCTCGACGCCCACGGACGGCGCCTGGAGGCGACCGAGGTGGCCATCGCCGACGAGGTCGCCGGTGCGGCCAACCTCGTGCTGCACAAGGCCGCCGGGACCCCCTTCGCCCTCGTGCGCGGGCTCGACTCGTCGTTCCTCGGCCCGGGCAGCGTGGTCGAGTCACTCGTGCGCCGGCCGGACGAGGACCTCTTCCGCTAGCTAGACCCCACCCAGGCGCACGTCGCCCGAGAGCTCGGATTCGGCGGCCACGTGCTCCTTCGCGCCGACGACGCAGGTGGGCCCGAGCGTCGAGCGCGTGCCCACCACGGCCTCGGGCCCGATGATCGACCAGCGCACGGCGCAGCCGCTCTGGACGACCGCGCCGGGTAGCAGCACCGAGTCCTCGATCACCACGTCGGCGCCGACCACGCACTCGCGGTCGACGACCGAGCGGCGCACGCTCGCGCTGGCGTCGACCGTCGCCGAGGGGTGGCGCCAGCTCCCCCCGACCACGCCCGGCGCCGGCGTCGCGCGTCGGCCCGTGAGCACGTCGATGTTGGCCGTGAGGTAGGCGTGGGGCGTACCGGTGTCCAGCCAGTAGGCGTCGTCGCCGAGCGCGTAGAGGGACCCCTCGGCCGCGAGGGCCGGGAACGTCTCACGCTCGACGCTCACCGGCCGGTCCGGCGCGACGAGGTCGAGCGCGCGCGGCTCGAAGACGTAGTAGCCGGCGTTGATCATGTTGGTCGGGGCCTCGTCGGCCGGCGGCTTCTCGACGAAGGCGAGGACCCGCCCGTCCTCGTCGGTGGGCACCACCCCGAAGTGGGAGGGGTCCTTCACCGGGTGCAGCGCGATGGTCGCGCGGGCCGCGCGACGACGGTGGAAGGCCACCAGGCGCGAGACGTCGAGGTCGCTCACGATGTCCCCGTTCACCACGAGGAACGTGTCGTCGACCCCGGCGCTCTCGGCGGCGAAGCGGATGGCCCCGGCCGTGTCGAGCGGGGTCGGCTCCACGGCGTAGCGCACGGGCAGCCCGGCGATCACGTTGTCGGGGTAGGCCTCGGTGAACCGGTCCGGCAGGTAACCCAGCGAGAGCACGGCCTCGGTCACCCCGTGGGTGGCCAGGGAGGCGAAGACGCCCTCGATCATGGGCACCCCGACGAGGGGGAGCATCTGCTTGGGCGTCTCGTACGTGAGCGGCCGCAACCGCGTACCCTGCCCCCCGACCAGGATGATGGCGAGCATCAGCCCTTGGCGGTCGTGGTGGTCGTGGGCGCGGTGGTCGAGGTCGTGGGCGCGGTGGTCGAGGTCGTGGGCGCCGTGGTCGAGGTCACCGGGAGGGTCGTCGTCGTGGTGGGCGTGGTCGCGAGCACCACCATCGTGTCGACGCTCGTCTTCGAGGGCGCGAGCGGGGTGATCCCCTTGGGCACGAAGGCCATCGTCACGCGCACCTCGTGACCCAGGTGGATCGAGGCCGGGTCCGTAGTGAGCGTCGGGGTGGCCTGGGCCAGGGTCTTCCAGTAGGCGTAGACGACCTGGCCCTTGCGACCGGCGTACGTGGTGCCCTTGGCGCACGTCGCGCCGTTGGCGAAGGTGGTCGCCGGGTCCTTCACCCCGTTCTTGCCCGGGATGGCGAGGGAGGTCGGGGTGAGCGTGAGCCCCGGGTAGTTCGCCGCGAAGTTCGCGAGCGTCGCGTTCTTACCCGCGCTGGCGCTGGTCAGCGGGGTCAGGTTCACGACGTCGTTGGACTCGACGTGGTAGCTGCCCTTGTAGGTCGGGTCGGCGCTCAACGCCGGCAGCGGCGTGCCGCAGTTGTCGGCGGCCAGGGCGAAGTAGTAGGTCTTGCCCACGAGGGGCGGCGTGCCCGCGGCGTGGTGGGCGACGGTGGGGTTCTGGTACTGGTAGCGCGAGTACGCGACCAGGGCCAGGCCGAGGATCACGATGACCGCGAGCACCCCGTAGAAGTTGGCGGGACGCGTCTTGCGATAGGTCTTGCCGCCGCCGGCCGCGCCGACGCGACTGACGAGCTTGCCCGAGGTGCTTTTAGCCACCCTACAACGCTACTAAATGGCGCCACCCCGCCCCAGCGGCGTAGGGGCGGAGGGATTCGAACCCTCACTGAAGGCGGTTTAAGCGCCCTGCCTCTACCGATTGGGCTACGCCCCCTCGACGCCGCGGGCCCACGCTAACCGAGCCCCGAGCGCCATCCGCCCGGAACCGGTCGGTTGCCCCCGTTCTCTCAGGACCCCTCACTAGGCTTGACTCATGCGCGTGCGGCGTCGGGGCACGACACCTTCCCCCTTGGCTGTGGTCCTGGCCCTGATCATCACGGCCCTGGTGCTCGTGCCCGGACGGGTCGGCGCCCAGACCATCGCCCAGACCCAGGCCGAGATCGCCCAGCTCTCCAAGACGCTCTCCCAGCAGGAGAAGCAGAGCGAGATCACGGCCAACCAGTACGACGCCGACCGGGCCGCCGTCGCCCAGCTCGGCACCACCATCGCCAGCCTCCAGGGCCAGGAGGCCACCAAGCGCAGCGCGGTCGCGGCCACCTCGAAGAGGCTCGTGGTGGCCGTCGTGCGGGCCTACGTCTTCGGGGCGGCCCAGGCCCAGACCCTCGCGATCTTCGACCAGAACGTCACGACCGCCGACGCCCGCCAGGTCTACGAGGACAAGGTGGTGGGCAACCTCGACGCGCTGCGCCGGCGCTACCAGCACGAGCGCACCTCTCTCCAGACGACGGTGAGCCGGGTCGCCAACGCCCGCGCCCAGAAAGAGCACGCGGCCCTCGCCGCCAAGACCCTGCTCGCCGAGAACATCCGACTGGCCGACCAGACCCAGGCCACCCTCGCCACCGTCACCGCGACCCTGCGCAGCGAGATCATCGCCTACGAGATCAGCGCCGGCGCCGCCGCGGCTCGCCACCACGACACGGCGGCCGAGGAGCAGGCGATCAACGCGGCCTCGGCCGTCGGCGGACAGAGTGCCGCCAACAGGGTGATCGAGGCGATCCAGGCCGCGACCACGACGGTCACGGTCGCCGAGGTCGCCGGCACGGCCCAGGGCCAGAAGGCCGTCGCCGAGGCCGAGAGCCAGATCGGGGTCCCCTACGTCTGGGGCGGCGAGACGCCCGGGGTGGGCTTCGACTGCTCCGGCCTCGTCCAGTGGGCCTGGGCGAAGGCCGGCATCCTCATCCCACGCACGACCGAGGCCCAGTGGCCGGCGATGCACCACGTCCCCCTGACGGCTCTCCAACCCGGGGACCTGCTCTTCTACTACAACCTCGACGGGGACAACGCGGTGGACCACGTCGTGATGTACGTGGGCAGCGGACCCTGGGGCGTCGACACGACCATCGCGGCCGCCCACTCGGGCACCGACGTGGCCCTGGCCCCGCTCTTCACCGCCGGGCTGATCGGCGCGGCGCGCCCGTAGTGAGCGACCCCGACCTCGACCTCTCGATCGTCGTCCCGGCCCACAACGAGGCGGCCCGACTCGACGCCGGGTACGCGCGGCTCGTCCCGACCCTCGAGCGCCTCGGTCCCGAGCGCGTCGAGGTGGTCGTGGTCGACGACGGCTCCACCGACGCGACGGGCGAGGCCGCCACGCGCGTCTACGGGTCGCTCCCCCACCACCGGGTGGTCGCGCTGCCCGAGAACCGCGGCAAGGGCGCGGCGCTGCGTCTCGGGCTGCGGGTCGCGCGCGCACCGCTCGTGGTGACCGCCGACGCCGACATGGCCATCGACCCCCGCCACATCCCCGAGGTGATGGCCGCCCTCACCCGGGCCGACCTCGCCCCCGGCTCGCGCACCGGCGACGGGCGCATCGCCTACGACTCGCCGTGGCGCACCCTGGCCGGCGCCGCCTTCAGTCGGCTCGTCCACCACTACGTGCGCACGCCGCTGCGCGACACCCAGTGCGGCTTCAAGGGCTACCGGCTGGGGGCCGGTCGCCTCCTCGCGCTGCTCGCCCACGTCGAGGGCTTCGCCATCGACGTGGAGCTCTTCCACCTCGCCCGGGCGCTCGGGCTGAGCGTCGAGCCGGTCCCGGTCAGCTGGAGCGACGTCCCCGGCTCGTCGGTCCACCCCGGTCGGGTGGCCCTCGACGTCTTGCGCGACGTGCGCGGGCTCGCGTCGACCCGGTACGTGAACCCCGCCGTGGCGACCGACCGCGACGTCGCGGTGGCCGACGTGGCCGAGGCGGCCCGCCGGACCCGGCTGGCGGGCCTCGTCGTGGCCCGCGGGGAGCGTGACGCCCTCGTCGTGCTCGGGCGCGACGACGCCGTCGGGGGGGCCGGCGTGGCGGCCGCCCTCGGGGGCGTGCTGCGCACGACCACTCCCTCCGAGCTCGCGGGACGCGTACTCGAGCCCGCCTAGTCGACCAGGGGCAGGAGCCAGGAGCTCACGAGCGTCGGCGCACGATCCGACCACTCCTCGGCGGTGATCGCGTAGTGGGCGTGGTCCTCCCACGCGCCGTCGATCTCGAGGTAGCGCTCGGCGATGCCCTCGAAGCGCAGCCCGAGCTTCTCCACGACGCGTCGCGACGCGGCGTTGCGCGGGATGATGTTGATCTCGATCCGGTGCAGGCGAAGGGACTCGAAGGCGAACTGCAGCACGACCACGACCGACTCGGGCATGAGGCCCCGACCCGCGTAGGCCTCGTCGATCCAGTAGCCGACGAAGGCCGACTGCAGCGGTCCGCGCTGGATCGAGGACAACGAGATCTCCCCGACGAAGCGGCCGTCCACGAAGATACCGAAGCCGAATCCCGTGCCGATCTGGCGCTCGCGCTCGCGCACCTGGCATCGCGTGGCGAAGCTGCGTCGGTCCTCGGCGAGGTGCGGCGCGTGGGCCGAGCGCGGCTCCCACTTGAGCAGCCAGTCCCGACCGCGCACGCGGACCTCGTGCCAGGCGTCGTAGTCCGCCTCGACGAGGGTGCGCAGCACGACGCGCCGGCCGTGCAGGGAGACCGGCGCGTGTCCCGTGCCCCGGAGCGTCACCATGGCGTACCCCTCATCGTCTCATCGTGCCAGCCCGCCCCCGATCACGCAAAAGACGGCCGCAGCCGCGCGGCGATGCCGTCGAGGATGTCGCTCTCGGAGCTGAGCAGCTCCTCCACGCCGAGGCGGTCCATGACGGCCTCCACGACGTAGAGCCCGGCGACGATCACGTCCTCGCGACCGGGGACCATCCCCGGCCGGCCCAGCCGCGCCGCCGGCGGCTCGGACCCGAGCCGGTCCCGCCAGTCGACGACCGCCGCGCGGGTGAGCCGCCGGTGGTGCACGACGGACCGGTCGTAGTGGTCGAGGCCGGCGTCGAGCTGGGCGAGGGTGGAGACCGTCCCGGCGAGCCCGACGAGACGCAGCTCCGGGCCCAACGCGAAGAGCGCGGGCGCGCCGGCCGCGGCCCCGTCGAGGGCCGAGCCGATCATGGCGCGCGCCCGGGCCGCCCGCTCGGCGTCGACCGGGCCGGGACCGAGGGCGCGCTCGGTCACGCGCACGCAGCCGACCTGCATGGAGTAGCCGACGACGCGGCCGTCGATCCGCGCGGCGATCTCGGTCGAGCCGCCCCCGACGTCGAGGATCGCGACCGGCCGCCCGTCGTCGTCGTCCAGGTCGATCGTCGCCCCCTCGAAGGAGTAGGTGGCCTCGTCCTCGCCCGACAAGACGACGGCGTCAAAGCCGAGGACCGCCCGCGCGCGCTCGAGGAACTCCGCGCCGTTGCGCGCGTCGCGCACGGCCGAGGTCGCCGCGCACAGCCCGCGGGTCACACCGGCGCGCGCGCAGAGCCCCCGGTACTCCTCGAGGACCGTGAGGGTCCGCGCCAGTGCCGCCTCGCTCAACTCGCCGGAGGCGTCGACACCCTCGGCGAGCCGGGTGATGCGCATCTCACGGGCCATCGCGCGACCCGCGGCGTCGGTGACGATCAGGCGCGTCGAGTTCGACCCGCAGTCGACGGCGGCGACCGGCTCAGCCACGGGCGTCCTCGAGAACGAACTGGCCCAGGTCGACGTCGAGCTCACCGGCGACGAGGTCGCCGACCGGGTCCTGCGCGCCGGTGAGCCGGTAGGCGAGGTGGGCGTGGAGGCACTTCACGCCCCGTCGGGTCCCGCCGACGCCCCCGGCCGGCGCCACCGCGTCGGTGCGCACCGTCGCGGTCCCGCGCGCGCGGGCGTAGGCGTCGTGGGTGGCGGCCAGGGCCCGTGGATCGACGAGGTCCTCGAAGCGGTGCACGCCACCGGTGCCCTCGAGGCGGCTCACCGCCTCGCAGAGCTCGGGGTCGACCAGCCAGTAGAGGGTCGGCATCGGCGTGCCGTCGCGCAGGTGCGGCTCGTTCTCGATCACGACCGGACGCCCGTCGCGCCGCCGCACGACCACCGCGAAGCGGCCGGCCAGGGGGCGCCCGAGGAGCGACTCCACGGCCCGGCGGTCGTCGTCGGACGCCTCGACGAAGCTCAACGCCAGAACTCGAGGGTACGCACCAGGCGCTCGAGGAAGCCGCCGCCCGGGCGCGTCGACGCCCGGTGCGCCGATACCGCGGGCACGGTGTCGGGCCGCGCGAGGGGCTGATAGCCCGGGTCGTCGCGCAGGGTCCACACGCCGTTGGTCGACCGACCCGGGAGCACCTGGATCAGGCTCTGACCTGGCGAGACCAGCTGGTAGTCGGCTCGGGCGAGGTCGCGCTGGGCCCGGGTCGAGGCCACCTGATGGGACTGGGCGTCGAGCGCCTGCTGCTCCCCGCGCACCGCAGCCAGGGCGGCCGCCGCCTGGGCGATCTCGTGCTGTTGCTGCCAGAGCGCCGAGAAGGGGAACCAGATCGCGATCATCGCCCCGGCCGTCACCACCGCGAGCGGCACCATCCAGCGGTGCGCGCCCGGAGGGCTACTGCGGTGGACGTTCGTCGTGGTCATCCAGCTCCCGACAGCGACGACCGGCCCGCGAAGCGGGCCGACTCGCCGAGCTGCTCTTCGATCCTCAGGAGTTGATTGTACTTCGCGACCCGATCGGTGCGGGCCGGCGCGCCGGTCTTTATCTGGCCCGCGTTGAGCGCGACGGCCACGTCGGCGATCGTCACGTCCTCGGTCTCGCCCGAGCGGTGCGAGATCACGGTGCCGTAGCGGTGGCGCGTGGCCTGGGCCACCGCCTCGAGGGTCTCGGTCAGGGTGCCGATCTGGTTGAGCTTGATGAGGATCGCGTTGGCCACCCCGCGCTCGATGCCCTGGGTAAGCAGTTCGGTGTTGGTCACGAAGACGTCGTCGCCGACGAGCTGGACCCGGTCGCCGAGCCGGGCGGTGAGGGCGGCCCACCCGTCCCAGTCGTCCTCGGCCATGCCGTCCTCGAGCGAGACGATCGGGTAGCGCGCGCACAGGTCGGCCCAGTAGTCGACGAGCTCGGCGCTGGAGAGGACCCGGCCCTCGCCGGCGAGGTGGTACGCGCCGTCGTGGTAGAGCTCGCTCGTCGCGGGGTCGAGGGCGAGCGCGACGTCGACCCCGGGACGCCGACCGGTCCGCTCGATCGCCTCGACGAGCACCGCCACGGCCGACTCGTTGTCCGCGAGGTCGGGCGCGAAGCCCCCCTCGTCACCGACGGCGGTGGCGAGGCCCCGCTCGGCCAGCACCGCCTTCAGGGTGTGGTAAGTCTCGACGCCCCAACGCAACGCCTCGGTGAACGACGCCGCCCCGACCGGCATGACCATGAACTCCTGGAAGTCGATCGAGTTACGGGCGTGGACCCCTCCGTTCACCACGTTCATCATCGGCGTGGGCAGCACGCAGGCGTTGACGCCCCCGACGTAGCGATAGAGCGGCAGGTCGCACTCGAGGGCGGCCGCCTTGGCGGTCGCCAGCGAGGCGGCCAGGATGGCGTTGGCGCCGAGGCGGCCCTTGTTGTCGGTCCCGTCGAGGTCCACGAGGGCCGTGTCGATCTCGCGCTGGTCGAGCGCCTCGAGTCCCTCGAGGGCGTCGGCGATCTCGCCGTCGAGGTACCCGACCGCCCGGGAGACGCCCCGACCCATCCACGCCTCCCCGCCGTCACGCAGCTCGGCCGCCTCGCGGGCGCCGGTGGAGGCGCCCGAGGGCACGGCCGCCCGTCCGAGGGCGCCCGAGGCGAGCAGGACCTCCGCCTCCACGGTCGGGTTCCCCCGAGAGTCCAGGATCATCCGCCCCAGGACGGCCTCAATCGCGCTCATCACGCCTCCTCGCGTCAAGGGTCACGTTACCCGCGCCCCTTCGCGCGAGCCGTTAGTCGCGACGCTCGGCGTCGGCGATGGCCTCGCGCATCGAGCGGGCTCGCTCGCGCAGCACCCCCTCCAGGTCGACCCCGGCGTGTCGGGCGAGCGCCACCAGGGCGACGAGCGCGTCGCCCCACGCCCGCGGGGCGGGCGAGTCCCCGGCCGCGGTGCGATCGACCTCGAGGGCCGCGAGCGCCGCGACGGCGTCGGCGCGCAGTGCCTCGGGTGGGGGCGGCTCGAGCCCGAGGGAGGCCGCCTTGCGCAGCAGCGTGGCGTAGAGCGAGAGGGCGGGCTGCTGCCAGACGATCCCGTCGGTGACGCTCGCGCGACCCTTCTCGGCGAGCTTGAGGACCTCCCAGCGTGCGGCCACCTCGTCGGCGCTCTCGGCGGTCACGTCCCCGAAGACGTGGGGGTGGCGGGCGACCAGCTTCGCGCCCAGCCGGTCGGCGACCTCGGCGAGGTCGAAGCGCTCCTCCTCGGCCGCGAGCTCGGCGTGGAAGACGACCTGACACCACAGGTCGCCGAGCTCCTCGACGAGGTGGTCGGTGGAGCCCGCGTTTGGGGCGCGCACGTAGTCCTCGAGGGCGTCGAGGGCCTCGTAGGCCTCCTCGAGGAGGTGGCGGGCGAGCGAGCCGTGGGTCTGCTCCTGGTCCCAGGGGCACTCGGCGCGCAGCCGGTGCACCAGCGCCACGAGGTCGCCGCTCGCCTCGGCGGCGCCGCGGGGCACCTCGACCCACAGCGAGCTGAGGTGGTCGACCGGGGTGACCCGTGTGAGGTCGCCCAGCTCGATCGGCTCGACGCGCTCGTCGTCCAGCCCCAGGTGCGAGAGCAGGGTCACCGACGCGCCGGCGAGCTGGTCGGCCAGCACGGCCAGCACCTCGGGCGCGTAGCACTGCAGCACCAGGTGGGGGCCCTCGCGCCAGACCACGGGCGCGAGCGCGTCGACGACGCGCAGCCCGACCGCCATCGGGTCGACGCCCAGGGCGGCGCACGCCGCGTCGATCACCGACACGGCCGGCTCCACGACGGCCTCGACGTCGTCACGCTCGCGCAGCAGCTCGACGGTGCGCTCGGCGACCAGGGGCGAGCCCGGCACCGCGTAGACCACCTCGCCGCCGGCGGCGTCGCGCGCGAGGGCGACCAGGTCGTCGACGATGGCCGCGTAGAGCGACTCGAAGGAGTCCGCGCGCTCGTACCAGTCGTCGTAGCTCTCGAGGTCACCGAGCCCCTCGGCCGAGGGGTGTCGCCGGGTGCGCAGGCGCGCCACCTCGGCCTGGGCCAGCCGCTCGAGGGCCCCCACCGTCACGGCCGTGGGCGCGCCGGGGCCGAGCCCGACGACCCGGACCCGGGGCCTCACCGATAGCTGGCCGCGCCGCCGCCCAGCGTCCCCGTCCCGGTGACCTGCGACGCCGCGGGCGTGGCGGGGGCGAAGACCGTGGGGCCGCCGCTCGCGAGGCCCCATCGCCCGAAGGCCGGGTCGACGTGGACCGCGGCCTCGTAGAGCAGCGTGTTCTTCACCGAGGCGGCCGCCGTGGCGTTGAGGTTCTTCAGGTCGTTGAGCACCGCCGGCGCCGCCAAGGTGAAGCGGGTCGGCGTGCGCTTAGTCAACGCGACGTAGAAGGCGTAGGTCTGGCCCCCGTAGTTGATGTACTGCGGAGTCGAGGGGAAGGCGTCCAGGGTGCCGTTCGCGACGTCGTTGCGCACCGCGGGGTAGGACTGGTCCGTCGGCGGGTAGCAGCCGTAGGCGCCCCCCCTCTGTCCCGACGGGTCGACGGAGTAGGTGCGCGCGAGGTCCGCCACCGACATCCCCGTCTTCTGAGAGGCGGCGAACGCGGCGACCTTCGCCGGCGACACCAGGGCGATGGAGACGCACAGCGTGTCGTAGCTGCTCTGGTGGGCGTCGTAGTAGTGGCGCATCGAGGCCACCGTCAGCGGAATCGCCTTCTTCAACTTGCCCACCAGGTACAGCGAGTCCGCCTGGGCGAGGACCTCGGCCGAGCGCATCTCGGCGGGCATCTCGGCCAGGGCCCGGGCCGACGTGCCCGGGCAGGTGAGGCGGTTCGTCTGGGCCTGGACGGTCATCTCGCCCTCGAGCGACGCCCTGGCCGAGGCGAGCGCCGCGGCGCTCGGGTGGTAGTGCAGGTGACCCTGGACGTACTGGTCGATCGCCACGCCCTCGACGCGCAGCTCGGTCCAGGCCGCCGCACCGGTCGCCTTCACGGTGTCCCCGCCCGCCCCGACCCCGTAGTTGGTGGGGCTCAGGGCCGTCACGTAGCACTGCAGGGTGAGGTGCTGGCTGATGGCGGCGAGCTCGCCGTTGAGGGTCCTCGCGTCGATGCGCTGGCCGTTGACCGTGATCCCCGAGGAGAGACCGCTCCACCCGTAGGCGACGGCCCCGGCCAGCAGTATCACCAGCCCCAGGACGACCCGCCGCACGGGGCCATGCTACCGAGTCAGTCGGCCACCTCCGTCGCGGGCGCCTCCAGGGTCTCGAGCAACTCGCGCAGCGCGCGCGCCGTGGTCTCGGCGGGCTCGAGGTCGCAGCGCAGCTCGGCCGCGGCCTCGTCGTAGAGCGCGCCCGCGCGCAGCCGGCGCAGCCGCACCTGCTGGCGGTAGGAGAGGCGCAGCGGCGACACCCGCAGCCGGGCCCGGCTGCGCACCCCGACCCGGGCCGGCTGGACGACGAGGGAGGTGACGCCCCGGGCGAGGCACGCGAGGCGCAGGCCGGCGAGCTCGAGCAGCCCCTCGACCGGCGCCGGCGGGACGCCGTAGCGGTCGGACCACTCCTCGCGCAGGTCGACGAGCTCGGCGTCGGTGCGGACCTCGGCGAGGCGGCGGTAGGCCTCGAGCCGAGCGTCGTCGGCCTCGACGTACTCGCGCGGCAGGTGGGCCGCCCCGGGGACGTCGAGGGTCACGGTGGTCGGCTCGATCGGGACCTCCCCCTTGGCCTCGGCGACGGCCTCGGCCACCAGCTGGACGTAGAGGTCGTAGCCGACCGCGGCCACCGGACCCGACTGGTCGTGGCCGAGCAGGTTGCCCGCACCGCGGATCTCGAGGTCGCGCATGGCGATCTTGAAGCCGCTGCCCAGGGAGGTGTTATCACCGACCGTGCGCAGCCGCTCGTAGGCGGTCTCCGAGAGCGTCTCGCCCGGCGGGTGGAAGAGGTAGGCGTAGGCCCGCTGGCCCGAACGGCCGACGCGGCCGCGCAGCTGGTGGAGCTGGCCCAGCCCGAGTCGGTCCGCGCGGTCGACGATGAGCGTGTTCACCGTGGGCAGGTCGATGCCCGACTCCACGATCGTCGTGCAGACGAGCACGTCGTAGCGCTGGTCCCAGAAGTCGACCATGACCCGCTCGAGCGCCGCCTCGTCCATCTGGCCGTGGGCCACCGCGACGCGCGCGTCGGGTACCAGCCGGCCGATCCGCTGGGCGACGTGATCGATGTCGTGGACGCGGTTGTGCACGTAGAAGACCTGGCCCTCGCGCAGGAGCTCGCGGCGGACCGCCTCGACGACCGCCGGCTCGTCGAACTCGCCGACGTAGGTCAGGATCGGCCGGCGGTCGGCCGGCGGGGTCGTGATCATCGACAGGTCGCGGATCCCCGCCAGGGCCATCTCCAGCGTGCGCGGAATCGGGCTCGCACTCAGCGTGAGCACGTCGACGCCCACCGCCCGAGCCTTGATGGCCTCTTTGTGCTCGACCCCGAAGCGCTGCTCCTCGTCGACCACGAGCAGCCCGAGGTCCCTGAAGGTCACCCCCTCCGAGAGGAGTCGGTGCGTTCCCACGACGACGTCCACCGCCCCCTCGCGCAGCCCCGTGAGGGTCGCGCTCGCCTCGGCGTCGTCGACGAAGCGGCTGAGGAGCGCCACGCGCACCGGGAAGCCGGCGAAGCGCTCGGCGAAGGTCTGGAAGTGCTGGCTCGCCAGGAGCGTCGTGGGCACGAGGACCGCGGCCTGCTTGTTGTCCTGGACGCACTTGAAGACCGCGCGCAGGGCCACCTCGGTCTTGCCGAAGCCGACGTCGGCGCACACCAGGCGGTCCATGGGTCGGGGTGCCTCCATGTCGGCCTTGACCTCGGCGATCGCCCGGGCCTGGTCGGCGGTGAGGGTGTAGGGGAAGAGGTCCTCCATCTCGCGCTGCCACGCGGAGTCGGGGCTGAAGGCGTGGCCCGTCGCCACCGCGCGCTGGCGATAGAGCTCGACGAGCTCCTGGGCCACGAGGTACGCCGCCGCGCGCGCCTTCGCGCGCGTCTTCTGCCACTCGGCGCCGCCCAGGCGCGACAGGGCCGGCCCGTCGCCGCCGGTGTAGGGCGTGACGGCGTCGATCTGCTCGGTGGGCCAGTAGCTGCGGCCGTCTTTGAACTCGAGCACGAGGTAGTCGCGCGTGATCCCGTTGATCGAGCGCGTCGTGGTGCCGGCGTAGCGCGCGACCCCGTGGTGGCGGTGCACGACGTAGCTGCCGACCGCCAGGTCGTCGAAGAAGCCGTCCACGGTGCGCGCCCGCGCCCGGGTCACCCGGCGGGTCGCCCGCCGACCGGTGAGGTCGCTCTCGGCCCAGACCACGACCTCGGGGTCGTCCAGCCAGAAGCCCGCCGGCAGCGCACTCTCGAGGACGCTCAGGCGCGTCTCGAAGACCGTGGCCGGGTCGGTCGAGACCGCGAGCCCCTCCCCGCGCAGCTGGTCGGCGACGCGAGCGACCGCGCCGGGCGACGTGGCGAGCACCACGCCGCGCCGCTCGGGGGACCACTCGCGCACGTGGGCCGCCACGCGACCGGGGTCGCCCTGGACGACCGGCGGCGAGCTGAGCCCCCCGCCCGCGCCGGGTCGGCCCTCCAGGGCGACGACCTCGTGGCCGGCGAGCAGGGTCGCGTAGTCGACGTGCAGCAGCGGCACCTCGCGGTCGGCCCGCCAGGTCGTGGCCACGACCCCGGCGAGCTCGCGCTCCTCGTCGAGCAGGTCGGCGAGCCGGCCCCGGACCCGCGCCGGCTCCACGACCACGACGCG
>JAKBNL010000009.1 GCA_021831035.1 Actinomycetes bacterium | reverse complement strand
AAGTCGTCGAGATGCTCGACCACCATCCTCACCGCTCGCTCGCGCACCTCCGGCGAGTATCTGCTTGTCCTTGGCATGCACCAATCCTCTCAAAGGGATCGGTCTCCAAGAAACCCGGGGCGGTTCATTTCACCACCTGAGATTCTTTACCTTCGTTTCGTCGCTACAGATTGTGCCGACAACACACGAAGGAACGAACATGAAACTACCCATTGAAACAAGCAGCCTCGACTTTCTCGCGGTTTCGATTGCCGAGCCGGTGATCGACTTCGACTCGAAGCAACAGCGTGTCGACGCCGACGGCAAGGCCATCTTCGCCGTCAGTGTCGTGGCGATTGGCGGTGAAGGAGCCGACATCCTCGTCGTGAAGGTGGCGGGCGAGCCCAAGAGCCTCACGCTCGGCGTCCAGGTGAAGGTCACTGGTCTCGTGGCGACGACCTGGCAGATGGGCGACCGTCACGGCGTGAGCTTTCGCGCCGACAAGGTGGAAGTCCTGTCCACGACGACCAAGGCGCCGGTCACGGCCTAAGGAGGCGTGCCCCGAGAGAACTCTCTCGGGGCACCTTCGCGTTCTCGAAAGGAACTTTCCATGAACCCTCCCTCCAACTCACGTTCGATGACCGACGAGATGCTCGATGAACTGGTGCACCTACTCGCCGTCTGGCGCGTCGAACTCGTGCTGTTCGCTCTACCCACCGGACTCGGGCTCTGGCTCTACCTGCGCCTCGGTCTGTTCTTTGCCATCGCCGCTCCGGTCGCGCTCGTCACGACGGTCCTCTGCGTCGGTCCACTTCGCCGAGTCCTCGGGCGGCTATTGCACCGAGCGAGCGTGCGTCGACACCTCGAAGCGGCGTTCCACTCGCTGCCCGGAGTACTGAACGAGAAGCGGCCCCGTATCCACAAGATCACGCGCACGACCTTCGGGGACCGTGTCGAGCTTGTGCTCTGGCGCGGCACGTCCGTCGACGACCTCGTGAAGGCCGAAGCCGTCCTCGCGACGTCGCTCGGGGTGCGCCAGGTTCGCTGTGTGGCGAACCCGGCGAAGCGAAACCTGGTGTCACTGAACATCACCCGTGACGACCCGTTCGGTGTTGAAGCTCTGCGTTGTCCACTGCTCGACATGCAGCGGACCAGCCTCTGGGACGCGGTCCCGGTGGGCGTTAACGAAGAGGGTGAGATCGTGACGCTGTCGCTACCCGAACGCAACGTGCTGCTGGGCGGCGAACCCGGCGCGGGCAAGTCGGTGGCCCTGTCGCTGCTGGTGGCTGCCGCCGCGCTCGACCCCGAGGTGGACCTCTGGCTCTTCGACGGCAAGGTGGTCGAACTCAGCGCGTGGTCCGCGTGCGCACGGGTCTTCGTTGGACACGACGTGCAACGCGCCATCACCGTCCTCGAAGAGCTGACCACCGAGATGGACCTCCGTTACCAAGAACTCCTGCGTCGCGGTGTGCGCAAAGTCACTCGCGCCGAGGGGCTGCGCCTGCACGTCGTCGTCATCGACGAGCTCGCGCTCTACGTCGCGGGGACCGACAAGAAGTCCGCCCAGCGTTTCGCCGAACTGCTGCGCGACCTCGTGGCAAGGGGGCGAGCCGCCGGGATCATCGTGCTGGCGGCGACCCAGAAGCCCTCCACCGACATCGTGCCCTCGACGCTGCGCGACCTCTTCGGGTTCAGGTGGGCGCTGCGCTGTGCGACGCGCGACGCGAGTGACACCGTGCTCGGGGCCGGTTGGGCCAGCGAGGGATTTTCCGCCTCGAACCTCAACTCGGCGAGGCGCGGGGTCGGACTGCTTCTCCACGAAGGTGGCGTACCGGTGCAACTGCGGACCTTTCACCTGAACGACGACGACGTGCGCGAACTGGCCGAGCGTGCTCGCCTGCTGCGTAACGGGAAGTAAGAACCGTGTCTAACGTCACCCGCGCGCCCGACGAGAAGACCTGGCACGGGGTGCTGGCTCGCGCCAGTGACCCGGCGGCCCTCGCCAACCTGCAACGCCAGGGTGAACAGTGCGGCTGGTGCGCGCACCCCATCCGTCTCATTGGCAACTCGGTGAGCGTGGACACGGCAACCGGCGAGACTCTGCATTCGTACTCCACAAACGACGAACCAGACGGAGTGCTCCTAAAGGCGTGCGGCACCCGACGCGCGACGCGCTGTCCCAGTTGCGCTGCTCTCTACGCGAGTGACGCGAGGATGCTCGTGCGAGCAGGGATGTCGGGTGGCAAGGGTGTGCCGGAATCAGTGTCGCAACACCCGATGGTCTTCGCCACCTTCACGGCCCCGAGCTTCGGCGCGGTCCACGGCACGAGGGGCACGAAGCCCTGTCGAGCGGGCACGAACCAGCAACCCTGCGCGCACGGTCGCCCCACCACCTGTGCCACACGCCACCGTGCCGACGATCCCCTACTCGGACACCCGATCTGCCCCGACTGCTACGACTACGAGCAATCAGTCTTGTGGAACGCGACCTGTCCCGAACTGTGGCGACGCACCACCATCTACGTGCGACGTGAACTGGCTCGGCTCTGTGAGATGAACGTGAAAGAGCTGGACCGGTCGGTGCGGCTCTCATTCGCCAAGGTCGCCGAATTCCAACGCCGCGGCGTCGTGCACCTGCACGCGATACTGCGCGTCGATCCCCGCGACGGCGAAGCAAGCGTGCCTCACTTCATCGACGCGCAGACTCTGACCTCGGCCATTCGCGCCGCCGCCTCGAAAGTGTCGGCCCCGCTGCCCGTAGGATTCTCGGGCACCTCACTCGCAAGTGCCCGGTGGGGTCGACAACTCGACGTGCGCGTGATCAACGCCCGCGAGGTCGATGGTGACGCGTCAAGCAGTGGTGAGTCACGACGTAGTTCGCGCGCCGTTGCGAATTACGTCGCCAAGTACGCGACCAAGTCCACCGACGACCTGGGCGCCCTCGACCGACGCCTGACGAGCCTCGACGACCTCGACGCACGTAACGTGTCGGCGCACTTGGCCCGTCTGGTCACGACGGCGTGGCGGCTCGGCGCACTGACGCATCTCTCGAAGCTGCGCACCTGGGCACACTCGCTCGGCTTTGGCGGCCACTGGCTCACCAAGTCGCGGCGCTACTCGGTGACCTTCAAGTTCCTGCGGGCAGAACGCCAAACTTGGCGAGTACAGCGTCAACACGGCACCGCACCCAACGAACAGTCAATCAATATTGGCGTGTGGAAGTGGATCGGGGCCGGATGGCGTGACAAGGGTGACGCCTGGCTCGCGTCGCAGGGTCAGCGAGAAAAGATGCAGTCGCGAACCGAAGCCCGTGAGGCTCGCTGCATCGAACGACGACATGACGCCGACCTCTGGGACGAGCGGCCTCGTCACTTCCTGGACTTCGAAGCAGTAGAACCGTGACGTCACGCAAGAACCCCCGTCCGAAGGTCGACTACCCCGGTTCTCGTGGCCCCGGACCCCGCGGACCGGTGCAACCCCCTCGACCAACGACCCCGAAGGACAACGCCTCGGTTTCGCTGTGCATCAACGCACCCGACTTCGTCGATCTCTCGAACGCCGACGAGATTCGCGCGACTATCGCGCTGGCGACGCTGCTCGGGTCCGTGCTCGTCCAGGGCCAGCGAATCGGAGTCGTGATCGAACCCTCCGATGTCACAGCGTCGACGCATGGTTGACTAGCAACGTGGACGTTCACTGTGTTTGAAGTTGTGTCCACCAACACCGATTGAGGAGAGCATCGTGCGCATCGCGACCTACACCCGGAATTCGACCGACGAGGTCAACCAGCCCTACTCCCTCGGCGCCCAGTCCGAGAAACTGAGCAACTACGTCGCGAGCCAAGAGGACTGGGAACTGGTGTCCACCTTCACCGACCAGATGTCAGGCGCGAAGCTAGAGCGCCCCGGACTCAACGGTGCGCTTCGCGCCGCGAAGGCCAGAAAGTTCGATCTCCTGCTCGTCTATCGTGTGGACCGACTGTCGCGCAGCGTGCGCGGGCTCGCCGAGATACTCGAAACCCTCGACGGGGTGAACGTGGGCTTTCGCTCGGCGACCGAACCCTTCGACACCACGTCACCGGCTGGTCGCATGATGGTCCAGATGCTTGGGGTCTTCGCCGAGTTCGAGCGCGCCACGATCATCGACCGCGTAATCGCGGGCATGGACCGCAAGGCGAGCCTCGGTGGCTGGTGTGGCGGCGTCGCCCCCTACGGCTACCGCGCGGTGAAGGGCGAAGGTCGCCTCAGCGTGGACGAGTCCGAGGCGCCGCTCGTGCCGGTGCTCTTCGACCTCTACGCCAACCAGCACCTCGGCAGTCACGCCATCGCCAACTGGCTGAACGCGGCGGGCCTCGTGACCCGCTCGGGTCGGCCCTGGTCGTTTAAGTCGGTGCTCACAGTGCTGCGCAGTCGGGTCTACCTCGGCCAGGTCCGCTACCGCGACGGGTGGTGCGACGGCAGTCACCCCGCTCTCGTCGACGAGGAACTCTTCGACGCCGCGCAGGTGATCCTCGACGAGCGCGCAGAGGACAGCGCCAAGCGCGCCACCAACGCGTCGGACTACCTGCTCACCGGACTCGTCGTCTGCAACAACTGCGGCCAACGCTTCAGTGGCACGCGCGCGACCGGTCGCAACGAGACCTACCGCTATTACACCTGCGGCTCACGCCAGCGCTACGGCACGAAGACCTGTAACGCTGACCGGCTGCCCGCCGACGTGCTCGATAGTGCCATCATCGAGGAACTCCTCGCCGCTTACGAGGACTCGGACCTCTTTCGCGCTGCCGTTGGCCAGGCACAGCTACAAGCCCGTGACGGTCACTCACGCCACGATGACGAACTCCTGGCCGTCTCCAACGAACTTGCCAAGGTCGACGCCAGCGTTGACCGCTACCTTCGAGCCTTCGAGTCGGGTTCCATGCCCGAGGCGCTGTGCGGTGAACGAGTCAAGGAACTGGCCACTCGCGCCACGATCCTTCGAGCACGCCGCGAAGAACTGAACGAGGAGATGGAACAGGCCGATATCACGTGCGCGTCACCCGAGGAACTCGCGACACTGCGCGACCGAGTGAACGAGGCCATCGCCGAAGGCTCACCAGCCGTGGTTAAATCACTTTTGCAGGCCCTCATCCACGAAATTCGTGTAGATAGCCGCAACGCCATCCAGCCCGTCTTTCGCGTGCCTTTGGCTGGCGATGCCATGGCGGGCGATGCGGTTCGCGCACCGTCCCGGTCGGTGGAGGTGCGGGGATTCGAACCCCGGTCCGTCAGTGCCTTGGTCTGCATTCTCCGAGCGCAGCCGATGGAAGGTTGTCGGGAGGCCCCTGGCACCGGCACCGAGGGCACTCCGTAGTCAGCGAAGGTGTCCCGCCCGAGCCACTGACGAACCCGGGCGGTAAGCCCTACTTCTATGACACCCGTGAACTGAGCCGTAGGGCTGGGCCCAGGCGGATGTTGCTACCTAAGCAGCAAACGCAAGCTGAGGCTTGGCGTTTATTTGTGTTTTCCGGCTCTTTAACGTGGCTCCGGAGACCACGGCTCGCTTCTCAGACCTCAACGACCAACGTCGAGAACCATTCACCCCCTCGTCCGGTCGACTTGACCGGAGACCCAGTCTACCGGAGGGGAGCCGGCGGCCTCAGGCGTAGCGCTCGGATCGGCGCGCGGCACGGGCCATCTCGCGCTCGGCGTCGCGCTTGGCGATGGCCTGGCGGATGTCCTGATGGCGACGGCCCCGGGCGAGGGCCAGCTCGACTTTGGCCCGACCGCTCGAGAAGTAGACGCGCAGCGGTATCAGGGTCAGCGACTGGGTCTCCATCTGGTGACGCCACCGGTCGATCTCGTGGGCGTGGGCCAGGAGCTTGCGCTTGCGATCGGGGTCGTGGCTGCCGAAGCCCGTGGCGTAGCTCCACGGGGGGACGTGGCTGTGGTACAGCCACAGCTCGCCGCTCTCGACGCGGGCGAAGGCCTCGGCGATCTGAGCCTTGCCCTCACGCAGGGACTTGACCTCGGACCCGGTGAGTACGATTCCGCACTCGAGTGTGTCGATGATCTCGTAGTCGTGCCGCGCGCGCCGGTTGGTGGCGACCACGCGGTCGCCGGCCACCGCCACGCGCGCCTCGGCGCGGCGCCGTTGGATCTGCTTCGCCCGAGCCACGGTCCCAGCGTAGAGGCATCCCTCGCTCGTCCTAGGGTGACGGGATGCTGCGGCTGCGCTACGGACATCGCCAGGCGATGGTCGCCGCGGCGATCCGCGCGCTGCCCAACGAGGGCTGCGGCCTGCTCGTCGGGCGCGCGGACGAAGTGGTGGAGATCGTTCCCAGCCCCAACGTCGCCGATTCGGCGCGCGTCTACGAGATAGACCCTCGCGTGCTGTTGCGAACCTTTCGCGATGTCGAGACCCGCGGTCTCGAGGTGATCGGCGTCTTCCATAGCCACACCCATAGCGCGGCCTACCCCAGCCCGACCGACGTGGCCCAGGCCCCCGACCCGTCCTGGCACTACGTCCTCGTCTCCTTGGCGGAGAAGGAGAGCGACGTGCGCAGCTTTCGGATCCTGAACGGGACGATCACCGAAGAGGACCTCGCGCTCGACCACGATCAGGGGCACGGCTCGCCCGACCGCCGGTAATCTCGACCGCGCAGGTCAGGATTCCGGTAGAGCGAGAAGAAGAGGTGACATGGCGGCCGTCCTCCGAGTGCCCACCGTCCTTCGCCCGGCCATGGGCAACCAGAGCGCCCTCGAGGTCGAGGGTGCGACCATCGGCGAGGTGCTGGCCCGGCTCACCGAGACGTACCCCTCGGCACGCGCGCAGCTGCTTAACGAGGACGGGTCCCTGCACCGCTTCTTGAACGTGTACGTGAATGACGACGACGTGCGCTACCTCGGCGGACTGGACGCACCCGTGTCCGATCGAGACGAGATCACCCTGCTGCCGGCGGTCGCGGGCGGGTCCCACTAAGTGGCCCGAGTCGCGTCGGTCCTGGAGCTCGTCGGCAACACGCCGGTCGTCGACGTGAGCGCCCTGTCGCCGTCGCCCAACGTCACCCTGCTCGCCAAGCTCGAGGGTCGCAACCCCGCCGGCTCGATAAAGGACCGGGTGGCGCTGTCGCTGGTCGAGGCGGCCGAAGCCGAGGGGCGTCTGGTGCCGGGCCGGCCGGGCCAGGTACTGATCGAGCCCTCGTCGGGCAATACCGGGATCGCCCTCGCCATGATCTGCCGACTTCGCGGCTACCACCTCAAGGTCGTCCTGCCCGCCAACGTCTCGCCCGAACGACGTCAGCTGCTCGTGGCCTGGGGGGCGGAGATCGTCGAGTCCCCGGGGTCCGAGGGGTCAAACGGCGCGGTGCGACGCGCCCAGGCCCTGGCCGCTGACCACCCCGAGTGGGTGTTCCTCTACCAGTACGCGAACCCGGCCAACCCTCGGGCCCACTACACCTCGACCGGCCCCGAGATCCTCGCCGACGTGCCCGAGATCACCCACTTCGTCGCGGGACTCGGGACCTCGGGGACGCTGATGGGTGTGGGCCGCTACCTCAAGGAGCACCGTCCCGATGTGCAGGTGTGGGCCGTCGAGCCGCCGAGCGGCGAGGTGGTCGACGGTCTGCGCAGCCTGGAGGACGGCTACGTTCCCCCGATCTTCACCGACAACGGCGGTCCCGACCTGCTGGATCGCAAGGTCATCGTCCGTCTGCGCGAGTCGGTGGAGTGGACGCGTCGGCTCACCGAGGTCGGCCTCTTCGCCGGCCTCTCGTCGGGCGCGATCATGGCCGGTGCGGTCAAGTGCGCCCGCTCGCTCGGCGACGCGACGGGCACCATCGTGACCGTCGTCTGCGACGACGGCTGGAAGTACCTCTCGACGGGCGCCTGGAGCGACGACGTGGACGACGTGGTGGAGCGGGCCCGCACGACCATCTACTTCTAGGGCGGGTCCCGACTACGGTGGCTGCCGACCCAGGAGGACCATGACCACCACTCGAGCCGACGGTCGCGCGCCCGACGAGCCCCGCCCGATTTCCTTCGAGCGGGACTTCACCGACGCGGCCCTCGGGTCGGTGCTCGTCGCCGTCGGGCGCACGCGGGTGCTGTGCACGGCCTCGGTCGACCTCGACGTCCCGCGGTGGCTCCGCGGCCAGGGACGCGGCTGGGTGAGCGCCGAGTACTCCATGCTCCCGGGCGCCTCGGTCGAGCGGATCGCGCGTGAGGCCGCCCGGGGCAAGCAGTCGGGACGCACCCACGAGATCCAGCGGCTCATCGGTCGCTCGTTGCGGGCGGTGACGAACCTCACCCGGATGCCCGACGTGCAGGTCCTGGTCGACTGTGACGTTCTCCAGGCCGACGGGGGCACCCGGACCGCGTCGATCTGCGGGGGGTACGTCGCGCTGCACGACGCCCTGACCCGCATGGTTGCGACCGGACTGCTCACCGAGCATCCGCTGGTCGACTCGGTCGCCGCGGTGTCGGTGGGGATCGTGGACGGCACGCCCGTGCTGGACCTGCCCTACGCCGAGGACTCCCGGGCCGAGACCGACATGAACGTCGTGATGACCGGCTCGGGTCGTTTCGTCGAGGTCCAGGGAACGGCCGAGGGCGCACCCTTTGACCGCGACGAGCTCGACGCGCTGCTCGAGCTCGCCGCCGGTGGGCTCGCGCGCATCACGGCGGCCCAGCGCGACGTCCTCGCGGTGGTGCCCGGACCGCGCGCGTGAGGCGACTGGTCCTCGCCACGGCCAACGCCCACAAGGCCGCCGAGATGCGCGCCGTGCTCTCAGGACTCGGCTTCACCCTGGAGCCGCGTCCCGAGGGACTGGGCGAGGTCGACGAGGTCGAAGAGACGCTCGAGGGCAACGCGGTACTGAAGGCACGCACCGTCGCCGCGGCGGCGGGGGCGACGGCGGTCGCCGACGACACCGGACTCTTCGTCGACGCGCTCGACGGTCGCCCGGGCGTGTACAGCGCGCGCTACGCCGGGCCGGGGGCGAGCGACGCGCAGAACGTCGCGCGCGTGCTCGACGAACTCGAGGGGGTTACACCCGCGTCGCGCGGCGCCCACTTCCGCACGGTGATCGCGATCGCCGAGCCCGACGGGAGTGCCCGGTGGGTCGAGGGCGTGCTCGACGGGTGCATCGCCGGGGCGCCGCGAGGGGAGAACGGCTTCGGCTACGACGTGGTGTTTATCCCTGCTGACCTGGGAGGAGAGACCCTCGCGGAGCTGACGGCGGAGGCCAAGAACGCGATCTCGCACCGGGGTCGTGCCCTGCGGGCCCTGGCTGAATTGCTGAGAGCGTAAGAGTCCCTTCACGGTGCGTTCACCCGTAGGGTGGGCACGTGAACCCGAAGTCCCTGGCGATGTTCCCGTTGGGGATGGTGGTCTTCCCGCACCAGACGATCGGCCTGTGCGTCTTCGAACCCCGCTACCACCGCCTCGTGGAGGACGTTGTCGACGACGGTCGGTTCGGGACGTGCCTCATCGAGCGCGGCTCGGAGGTCGGCGGCCGCGACGAGCGGACCTCGGTGGGTACGGTGGTCGAGATCCTGGGCTCCCACGAGCTCCCCGACGGCCAGACCCTGCTCATGGTCGAGGCGGTCGAGTGCGTCGAGGTCACGCGGTGGCTCGAGGACGACCCCTACCCGCGGGCCGAGGTGCGCGCGCGCTGTTGCGACGAGGTGGCGATCGAGCCGATGCTGCTCGCCTCGACCGAGTCCGCGGTGCGGGCCCTACGCGCGCTGCAGAGCGAGGTGGTGGCCGACCAGTGCCTGCGCCGGGACGTCCCGATGGACGACGATCCCCGGGTGCGCGCGTGGCAGCTGTGTGCGCTGACCCCGATGTCGGTGCTCGACCAGTTCAAGGTGCTCAGCCTGTCGAACCCGAACGACCGGCTCCGACTCGTGGCCGAAATCTGCTGCGAGCGCTACGGCGACTTCCAGCGTCAGTTGGCCCTCGACGGCCAGCCGTCGCTCAACTGATTCAGCGGACCGCGACGAGGTCGACGACGAAGAGCAGGGCCTCGTTCGGCGCGATGACCCCGCCGGCCCCCCGCTCGCCGTAACCGAGGTGGGACGGGATGACGAGCCGGCGCCGTCCGCCGACGCGCATCCCGGCGACGCCCCGGTCCCACCCGGGTATGACCCAACCCGCCCCGACCGGGAACTCGAAGGCCTCGTCGCGGTTCCACGACGAGTCGAACTCGACGCCGGTGGAGTGGGCCACGCCGACGTAGTGCACGACGGCCGTCTGGCCCGTCTGGACTTGCTCGCCGTCGCCGACGACGAGATCCTCGACGAGCAGGTCGCGAGGGACGGGGCCGGGGTGGGGTTCAACGAGGGGCTTGTCGGTCATCGCAGGGACCCTAGCGGGGTTCGGTGCGGGCGGCGGGACTCGAACCCACACTCCGAAGAACTGGTACCTAAAACCAGCGCGTCTGCCAATTCCGCCACGCCCGCGGTCTCTCCCACTCTAGGGCCGTCCGGGGACCGCGCCGGGACCGCACGGTAGATTGGGCGCATGATTAGCGCCCGAATCGATGCCGGCCCCACCAACGACCTCAACCAGCGACTGCTGCGCGAGCGCATCGTCTTCTTGGGCTCGGTGGTGGACCAGGAGACGGCCAACCGCATCTGCGCCGAGTTGCTGCTCCTCGAGGCCGAGGATCGCGACCGCGACATCAGCCTCTACATCAACTCCCCGGGCGGTTCGGTGACCGACGGCCTGGCCATCTACGACACCATGCAGTACGTCAACTGCGACGTGCGGACCATCTGCATCGGGATGGCGGCGTCGATGGGCCAGTTCCTGCTCTGCGCGGGCGCCCCGGGCAAGCGCTTCAGCCTGCCCCACAGCCGGATACTGATGCACCAGCCCTCCATGGGCGGCATGCAGGGCCAGGCGTCGGACATCGCGATCCAGGCCGAGCAGATCGTCTATCTGAAACGGATGCTCGCGGAGCGGATCGCGCACCACACGGGTCAGTCGGTCGAGCAGATCGAGGTGGACTCGGACCGCGACCGCTGGTTCACGGCCCACGAGGCCCTCGAGTACGGCTTCATCGACGCCGTCATCGAGCGCTCGGCGCTGCGCCAAGGGGTTTAGTGGACGAGGCCTCACTGGCGGGCCCGCGAGAACGGGCCCTGGCCGAGGCACCCGTGCGCGTGGTAAGTGCCCGGGTCGGTCTCGGGCGTCGCCTGGCGAACCTGTGGTCCCGCCGTGAGCTCGTGTGGGGGCTGGTCTTCTCCGACATCCGAATCAAGTACAAGAACTCCGCGTTGGGCATCTTCTGGTCGATGCTGTCACCGGCGTTCACCCTCGCCGTGTACTACATGGTGTTCTCGCTCTTCTTGAAGAACGGCATCCCCAACTTCGTGGTATACCTCTTCGCCGGTCTCGTGGTGTGGAACATGTTCCTCACCGCGGTGAGCACCGCGACCGGGGTCATCGTCGACCGCGCGGCGCTCGTGAAGAAGGTCTCATTCCCGCGCGAGATCCTGGCGCTATCGAACGTGGGCGCGGCGATCGTCTACTTCGTGGTCCAGATCGTCGTGCTCGTGGTGTTCCTGGCCGTCCTGCGCCACGCCCCGGCCTGGGGCTACCTGTGGCTCCTGCCGGTCTCGTTCCTCGCCCTGGCCGCCTTCTCGGCGGCGCTCTCGGTCGTGATGTCGGCGGTGAACGTCTACTTCCGGGACATGAAGCACCTCATCGAGGTCGTCTTGCAGCTGTGGTTCTGGCTGACACCGGTGGTCTACTCCTACGAGAACTCCATCGCGCCCCACCTGGCCGCCCACGGTCTCTCGGTGTTGTACTTCTTGAACCCGGTGACCCTGGTCGTGGTGACCTTCCAGCGGGTCTTCTACGTGACGCCGGTCGTCCACTCGACGGTGACCGGTCAGGTGCTCAACATCCTGCCCACGTGGTCCTTCGAGCGGTTCTTCCTGCTCAACCTGGCCCTCCTCGGACTCTCGCTCCTCGCCTTCGTGGTGGCCGAGGCCGTCTTCGGGCGCCTCGAGGGCAACTTCGAGTCGGAGCTCTGATGACCACGGTCATCGAGGTCCGCGGGGTCTCCAAGCAGTTCAAGATCCACCACGAGCGCCACCAGTCGCTCAAAGAGAGGGTGCTGCACCCCCGCTCGGGCACGACCGAGCTCTTTAACGCCCTGCGCGACGTCTCCTTCGACGTGGGTGTCGGCGAGACGGTGGGGATCGTCGGGCACAACGGATCCGGCAAGTCGACGCTGCTCAAGTGCATCTGCGGTGTGCTCAAGCCCTCGACCGGCCAGATCCGACTACGCGGGTCGTTGGCGGCGCTCCTCGAGCTCGGGGCCGGCTTCCAGCCCGAACTCTCCGGGCGCGACAACGTCTACCTCTACGGCGCGATGCTCGGGCTGTCGCGGCGCACCGTGGACGCGGTCTTCGATGAGATCGTCGAGTTCAGCGAGATCGCGCCGTTCATCGACACCCAGGTGAAGTTCTACTCGAGCGGGATGTACGTCCGGCTGGCCTTCGCCGTGGCGGTCAACGTCGACCCCGACATCCTCGTCGTCGACGAGGTCCTGGCCGTCGGCGATGAGCGGTTCCAGGCCAAGTGCGTGGACCGGATCCAGCGCTTCCAGCGCGAGGGCCGGACGATCCTGCTCGTCACCCACAACGCCGACCAGGTCCGGGCGCTGTGCGATCGGGCCATCGTCCTCGACGGGGGAGACCTCGTGGCCGACGGTCCGACCCACGAATCCCTGCGCGTGTTCCGCGAGCGGCTGCTCGACGAGGCGGCCGAGCACGACCCCGAGAAGCTCCTCGGGACGATCCAGATCGAGTCGGTCACCACGCCCTCGGGCTCGTTCGAGGTGCGCAACGGCGCCGGCATCCACCTCGACGTCACGGTGAGCGCCCAGGGCGCCTTCAGCGGCAACTTCGTCGTCGAGGTCTTCACGCGCGCCGGGCTGCTCGTGAGTCGCAGCGACGCCCAGGGCGCGCCCGTCAACCTCGCGCCCGGGGCTAACCGGGTGGCCGTCGACCTGCCCGCCCTGCCGCTCCTCGACGGGGTGTACGACGTGAACCTCGGGGTCGTCGACGCCCACGGCCACACCGTCGTGGCCTGGCGCGAGGGGGCGGCCTCCCTCCAGGTGATCTACGACGGACGCGAGGGCGGGATCGTTGCCCTGGGGACCGCCGTCACCCAGCTCTAGGCCCCGGGCGGGCGGGGGTAGTGCCGGAGCCGCCCGAGGCGCCCGAGCCGACCCACGTTGAAAGGAGCGTCGGCCCGCTCGAGCATCCGGCGGTCCCCCCGGGAGTTCCCGTAGGCGTAGAGCACGGGGTCGCCACCGCGCGCGGCCAGCCACTCCTCGAGGCGTCGGGCCTTCTCGGCGCCACGGCAGTTGCGCCCCTCGTAGCGGCCGGTCAGGTGACCGACGGTGTCGGTCGCGAGCCGCGTCCCGATCGCCCCGTCGATCCCGAGGCGCTGGGCGACGACCTCGACGTAGAGCTCGGGCGAGGCCGAGACGATTACCGTCGCGTGGCCCTGGGCCTGGTGCCAACGCAGTCGCGCCACCACCTCGGCGCGGGCGTGGCGCTCGAGGTGCTCGACAATGAACGCGCGCGACGTCGTGGCGACCTCGTCGACGGGGCGACCCTCGAGGAGGCGTGTGAACAGCCGCTCCTTGGCGCTGTCGGCCGTCGGGCCCGAGCGCAGAGCCCCGAGGGCGAGGGGCAGGGCCAGCGCGAGCGCCGCCCGGTAGGTCCGGGCCGGACCGGCGACCCGACCCAGCCAGCGAAAGACGCTGCCGCCGTCGGTGAGGGTGCCGTCGAGGTCGAAGGCGGCCACCACCTCGCGCGCGGTCTCGGGCATCGCTCCAGTCTCACACCCGCGGCCTCCCGTAAATCCCCATAATTCCGGTGGAAGATTGCGAGAATTATCCGCCGGCCGCTAAGGTGTCGCCGGGCCGCCGACCGGCGGCAACGGCACAAGGAGCAGAGCAGACATGGCGATCCGACTGGGCGACGAGGCACCGAACTTCACCGCGGACACGACCGAGGGCCCGATCGACTTCTACCAGTGGCTGGGCGACAGCTGGGGGATCCTCTTCTCCCACCCGGCCGACTTCACCCCCGTGTGCACGACCGAGCTGGGCGGGTTCGCCAAGCGCAAGGCCGAGTTCGACCAGCGCAACACCAAGCTCATCGCCGTGTCGGTCGACTCGGTGGAGTCGCACAACCGCTGGAAGGGTGACATCGCCGACGTCTCCGGGAGCGCCCTGAACTTCCCGATCATCGGAGACGAGAGCCGCACCGTGGCCGGCCTCTACGACATGATCCACCCCAACGCCTCGGACACCACGACCGTGCGCAGCGTCTTTATCATCGGGCCCGACAAGAAGGTGAAGCTCACCTTGACCTACCCGGCCTCGACCGGGCGCAACGTCGACGAGATCTTGCGGGTGCTCGACTCACTGCAGCTCTCGGCGGCCTTCCCGGTGGCGACGCCGCTCGACTGGCGGGTCGGCGAGGACGTGATCGTGGGCGCGAAGCTGACCGACGCCGAGGCTACCGAGAGGTTCCCCCAGGGATTCACGACGGTCAAGCCGTACCTGCGCTACACCCCCCAGCCGAACAAGTAGGGCGACCCGGGTGGCGTCCGCGCGGCCCTCGGGGTCGCGCGGACGCCCCCTAGGCCGGCTCGGAGTGGGTGAGCCATTCGCGCAGCTCGCGCTTGAGGACCTTCCCCTGGGGATTACGCGGTAGCGCCGTCGGGCGCACCACGATGCGGGTGGGGACCTCGAAGTGGGCGAGCCGCACCGACGCGTGTCGGGTGAGCTCCTCGGCCGTCACCTCGTCACCCGGGCGCACCACCACCACGGCGACGACCTCCTCGCCGAGCGTCGGGTGGGCCACGCCGACGACGGCGCAGTCGGCAACGGCGGGGTGCTCGTGGAGTGCGGCCTCGACGATGACCGAGTAGACGTTCTCCCCGCCACGGATGATCATGTCCTTGGCTCGATCGACGATGAAGATGTAGCCCTCCTCGTCGATGCGCGCGACGTCACCGGTGTGTAGCCAGCCGTGGGTGAAGGCCTCGGCGGTCGCCTCGGGCTTGTTCCAGTAGCCGCTCACCACGCTCGGACCCTTGATCCAGAGCTCGCCCACGACGTCGGGGCCCCGGGGGCGGCCGGGGTCGGGCTCGGCCCCCGTGAAGCCCTCGGGGACGACCGCGGCCTCGCAGACCGGCACGATCGGGCCGCAGCTGTCGGGCTTGGCGACGTAGTCGGGCCCGAGGTTGAAGCAGACCCCGGCCGAGGTCTCGGTGAGCCCGTACCCGTTGCCGGGCTGGCCGGTGGGGAAGGCCTCGCGGATGCGGCGCACGAGGTCGGGCGGGGCCGGGGCGCCTCCGTAGGAGACGCTGACGACGCTCGAGGTGTCGAACGCGTCGAAGTCGGGGTGGTCGAGGACCTGCATGGCGACCGTCGGCACTCCGCCGAAGGACGTGATGCGCTCGGACTCGATGAGTTTCAACGCCCGACGGGCGTCGAAGTGGTGCATCATCACGATCTTCGAACCGGTGAGCAGGCTCGACATCATCGTCACCAGGCACCCGGTCGCGTGGAACAGGGGAACGCTGAGCAGGTTCGCGCTGGGGTAGGGGGACGGGGGCGACGTGGCCGGGGTGCGCGCCGCCACGACCTGGGCCCGGAAGAAGAGGTTCATGAGGTTGGTGGCGGCGTTACGGTGCGTTCCGATCGCCCCCTTCGGTCGGCCGGTCGTGCCCGAGGTGTAGAACATCGTCACGGGGTCGTCGGGCTCGAAGTCGAGCGACGGCGGGGTCGCGTCGGTTGCGACCGGACCGAGGACGTCGCGAAAGTCGCGCACCTCCACCCCTCCGGTGACCTCGCCCAGTCGGGCCGGGCGAGCGGGCTCCTCGCTGATCACGACCACCGTCGTGAGCGCTCCCGCGTCACCGAGGTGGGGACGCAGGCGCTCGAGGCGCTCCTCGTCGACGACGGCCAGGCGCGCCCCCGAGTCCTCGAGGCCGTAGAGGAGTTCGTCACCCGACCACCAGGCGTTGAGCGGCACCACCACCGCCCCGGCGGCGACGATGCCCCAGAACGCGACGACCCACTCGGGCAGGTTGCGCGCGGCGATCACGACGCGGTCCCCGGGGACCACCCCGCGCGCGACCAGGCGGTGGGCGAAGGTCGTGGCGGCCCGATAGTGCTGATCGAAGGTGAGCCGATGGTCCTCGTAGACCAAGAAGTCGCGTTCGGCGTGGGCGAGCGACGCGTCGAGGACCCGTCGCAAGTCGTGGGGGGCGTTCTTCCAGATCCGCATGGCGATCCCGCCGACGACCGCCGGCTCCATCTCGAAGGGTTGGCCGGGCGCGGTGAGTCGGGCCGTGACCTCGGCGACGGAGGGGACCTCGTCGCTCACGGGGCGTCGGGCGGTGCCAGCTGGAATAGGACGTCTCGGTAGTGAGCCAGCTCGCGCACGGACTCGCGGATGTCGTCAAGGGCGCGGTGCGTCGTCTCTTTGTCCCCGAGGCTCTCGAGAACCTCGGGTCGCCAGCGCTTGGCGAGCTCTTTGATCGTCGAGACGTCCACGTTGCGGTAGTGGAAGTGGCTCTCGAGGCTCGGCATGTACTCCTGGAGGAAGCGGCGGTCGGTCCCGATGGAGTTGCCACACAGCGGGACCGCTCCAGCGTCGGGGACGTGCGACTTGATGAACTCCAGGGTGCGTCGTTCGGCCTCGGTCACGTCGACGGACGAGTCGGCGATGGCCGCGAGCAGCCCCGAGCGCTCGTGCATCTCGCGCACCACCGGGGGCATGGCGGCGAGCTGCTCGGGGGTGGCGTGGATGACCAGGTCGGGGCCCTCGGCGACGACCGTCAGGTAGTCGTCGGTGACGAGAGTGGCGATCTCGACGATGACGTGGCGCTCGGGCTCGAGGCCGGTCATCTCGAGGTCCATCCACACGAGCACGAGTGCGACACTACCGAAACGCCGCCACCGGCTGGGTAGTCTCCGGTGGTGGAGATACCCGTGCGCGCCCTGCACCCCGACGCCGTGGTGCCCCGGATCGCTCACCCCGGCGACGCGGGAGCCGACCTCGTGGCCGTGGAGGGACGGCGTCTGGCGAAGGGGGGCGGACGCGCCCTGGTGCCCACCGGCATCGCCGTGGCGATCCCCGAGGGGTACGGGGGACTGGTGCTGCCCCGAAGTGGGCTGGCCTCACGCCACGGGGTGACCTGCGCCAACGCCCCCGGGCTGATCGACGCCGGCTACCGGGGCGAGGTCCAGGTGGCCCTCGTGAACCTCGACCCCGAGCAGGACTACGAGGTCCACGCGGGGGACCGCATCGCCCAGCTCGTGGTGGTGGCCTGCGCGACCCTCGGGTTCGTCGCGTGCGACGAACTGCCGGCCTCCACGCGCGGCGCGGGGGGCTTTGGCAGCACGGGTCGCTAGTCGCGCGGGCGGCTCCGGAGCCGTCGGCTACACTGGGGTCGCCTCGCGGACGTAGCTCAGTTGGTAGAGCGCGACCTTGCCAAGGTCGAGGTCGCCGGTTCGAGCCCGGTCGTCCGCTCCAAAGCCCCGCGGCCTCGCCGCGGCCCCGCCGGCGGGGCTGCGCCGCCGCACCCGGGGGCCATCTGGTATCAATGAGGTCCGGGCGCCGGGGGGCGCCGCACCCTTGTGAGGAGAGTCATGGAGCGAAAGTCACTATTGCGTCACGTGGCGGTGGTCGTCGGTGCCGGGGCGCTGGTCCTATCGACCGGCGTCGTGGCCGGCGCGTCAACCTTCGGGGCGAAGTACAACGCGACCGACGCCAAGTTGGTCCCCGCGCCCTATAAGAACACGGTCCTCCAGGTCGCGACCGACGCCACGTACCCGCCCGACGAGTCGATGCAGGGCACGACGATGATCGGCTTCGACGTGGACCTGATGAACGCCATCGCCGCGACCCTCGGGGTGAAGATCAAGGAGAACAACGTCACTTTCGACAGCATCCTCGCGGGCATCAAGGGTGGGCGCTACCAGGTGGGCAACTCCTCGTTCACCGACAACACCGCTCGTGAGAAGCAGGTCTACTTCGTCGACTACTTCCAGGCCGGTGAGGGCGTCTACGCCAAGAAGGGCGAGAAGGTCAGCTTCACGGGGCTGAAGAGCTTCTGCGGGTTGAAGATCGCCGTGGAGACGGGCACCGTCGAGCAGACCGACGCCCAGACGGCCGCCAAGACGTGCCCCGCCTCGAAGAAGGCGGTCGTGCTCACCTTCCCGACCCAGACGGGTGCGAACCTCGCGGTCCTCTCTGGCCAGGCGAACGTCGGCTTCGCCGACAGTCAGATCGCGACCTACATCGTGGCGACGAGCAAGGGCAAGTTCGAGAACGTCGGGAGCGCCATCAACGTCGCCCCCTACGGCATCGCCTTCCCCAAGACCGCCACCGGTCACAAGATGGCCATGGCCACCCAGGCGGCGATCAAGACCCTGATCGCCAGTGGCGTGTACCACGCGATCCTCGCGCACTGGGGAGTCACCCAGGGCGGCCTCCCGGCCGGCAAGATCGTCATCAACGGCGCGGCGGGCTGAGACACTGAGCTGAGCAACCAGCGACGAACGTGAGTACGGACGGGGACGGCTCCATAAAGGTCGTCCCCGTCCGTCACGTCGGGCGGTGGGTCGGGGTGGCGGCGGCGCTGGTCGTCGTCGCGATGATCGTCCACACCCTGCTGTCGAGGCTGCCCACCGGCCAGAAGACGTGTCGGGGGGTGGGCGCCTCGCGGGTCTGCCACGCCGTCACCGAGTGGCGCTTCTCCTGGGACATCGTCTTTCGCTACTTCACAACCAGCGAGATCCTCCACGGGCTCCTCGTCACCCTGGAGCTGACGGCGATCGCGATGGCGGTCGGGATCGTGCTCGGCATGATCCTCGCGGTGATGCGGCTCTCGCCGAACCGGGTCCTGTCGGGCTCGGCCTGGACCTACACCTGGTTCTTCCGGGGGACCCCGGTGCTGGTCCAACTGCTCGTCTGGTTCAACATCGCGATCCTCTACCCCCGGATCAGCCTCGGCATCCCCTTCACGGCCGTGGCCTTCCTCACCGTGCACACGAACACGGTCTTCACCCCGCTCGAGGCCGCTTGCGTGGCCCTCGGGCTCAACGAGGCGGCCTACATGTCCGAGATCGCCCGAGCCGGGCTGCTCTCGGTGGACGAGGGCCAGGTCGAGGCCGCGACCTCGATCGGGATGGTGCGCCGCCAGACCCTGCGCTACGTGGTCATGCCCCAGGCCATGCGGGTGATCATCCCGCCCACGGGCAACGAGGTGATCTCGATGCTGAAGACGTCCTCGCTGGCGAGCGTCATCGGAGTGATCGAGCTGCTCGGCGCGGCGACCAACATCTACTCGGCCAACTACGAGATCATGCCGCTCCTGCTCACCGCGAGCCTCTGGTACCTGGTGGTGACGACGGTCCTCTCGATCGGCCAGTTCTACCTCGAGCGCCACTTCGGCCGCGGGGCGCTGCGCACACCGCCACCCACGCCGCTGCAAAGGATGCGCCGGGACCTCGCGGGAATCGTCGCCAAGTTCCCGAACCGGCGCGGTCTCGCCGGGGCGGTGGAACGATGAGCGTGTCGGCCCCACCGCTCATGGTCGAGGCCATCGGCGTGCGCAAGCACTTCGCGGGGGTGGAGGTCCTCAAGGGCGTCGACCTCAAGGTCGGTCGCGGCGAGGTGGCCTGTCTCATCGGCCCCTCCGGGTCGGGCAAGAGCACGTTCCTGCGCTGCATCAACCACCTCGAGAAGCACGACGCAGGCGAACTTCTCGTCGACGGTCAGCTCGTGGGCTACGAGCTCCGCAACGCCAAGCTCTACGAGCGCAGCGACCGGCAGATCTGCGCGGAGCGCGCGCGCATCGGCATGGTCTTCCAGCGCTTCAACCTCTTCCAGCACCTCACGGTCCTCGAGAACATCACGCTCGGTCAGGAGAAGGTCCTCAAGGTGAAAGACGACGCGGCGCGGGCCCGGGCGCGCGAGCTGCTCGACCGGGTGGGCCTCGCCGGGCGCGACGGCTACTACCCGGCCCAGCTCTCGGGCGGCCAGCAGCAGCGCGTCGCGATCGCGCGGGCCCTGGCGATGGACCCCAAGCTCATGCTCTTCGACGAGCCCACCAGCGCCCTCGACCCCGAGCTCGTCGGCGAGGTGCTCGACGTGATGCGCGACCTGGCGCGCTCGGGCATGACCATGATCGTGGTCACCCACGAGATGGGCTTCGCCCGTGAGGCGGCCAACACCGTCTACTTCCTCGACGCCGGGGTGATCGAGGAGTGGGGGGACCCCCGGGAGGTCCTGACCCACCCGACGTCGCCACGACTCCAGAACTTCCTGTCCAAGGTCCTCTAGTCGCACTGCTGCGTCGCGTCAGTACCATGACGCGATGGAGTTCTCGGAGGTCGTGCGCCGCCGGCGGATGGTTCGCGAGTACGAGGACCGCCCTCTCGCGCGCGACGTCGTCGAGCGCGTCGTGGCGAGCGCGCTGCGCGCGCCCTCGGCCGGCTTCTCCCAGGGCTGGGCGTTCCTCGTGCTGACCGAGGCCGACGACCGGCGTCGGTTCTGGCGCCACGTGCCGACGAGGGTGGAGAACACGCCGCGAATCCAGAACGCGCCGCTCGTCGTGGTCCCCCTCTCGCACCGCGACGCCTACCTCGAGCGCTACGCCCGGTCCGACAAGGGGTGGACGGACCGCGACGAGGCCCGCTGGCCCGTCCCGTACTGGCACCTCGACGCGGCGATGGCGTCCCTGCTGATGCTGCTCACCGCGGTGGACGAGGGACTGGGGGCGTACTTCTTCGGCATCGCCCCGGAGAACGTCGCGGCCTTCCGCGCCGACTTCGACGTGCCCGAGGCCTTCACGCCGATCGGTGCGGTGTCGGTCGGCTACCGCGCCGTCGACCTCGAGCCCCAGGCGCCCTCGGTGAGCGCTCGTCGCCGTCCGGCCGAGGACGTGGTCCACCGGGGGCGCTTCGCGCGCCACGAGGAGGAGACGTGACCTACCCCTACGCCGACCGCTTCGAGGTCCACCGACGACTGCCCGACGAGGGGGTCGAGCGCGACGCCGTGCTCGGCGAGCTCGCGGCGATGGCCGCCGCCGAGGACCCGACCTGGGAGTCGGGCCAGTGTTCGGGCACCATGTACTGCGGGGACCACGACCACTACGACTTCTTGAACCGGGCCTTCGCCCACTTCAGCCACGTGAACGTGCTCCAGCGCGACATGTGCCCGAGTGCGACCAAGTTCGAGGCGGAGATCATCGCGATGACCCTCGACATTCTGGGCGGCGCGTCGCTGCCCGGCCGCCCCGGCGGGCTGGTGACCTCGGGCGGGAGCGGGTCGATCGCCCACGCGGTCCTGGCCTACCGCGACGCCAACGTCGCGCGCACGCGCCGACCGAACCTCATCAAGCCCGAGACGGCGCATCCGGCCTTCACCAAGGCCGGCCACCTCTTCGGCGTCGAGGTCCGCGTGGCGCCCGTCGATACGGAGACGACGCGAGTGGACCTCGACTGGGTGAGCGAGCACATCGACGCCGACACGGTGGCGCTGGTGGGCTCGGCGACCAACTACGGCTACGGCACGGTCGACCCCATCCCCGAGCTCGGCGCCCTCGCGCTCGAGCGCGGCGTGGGCCTGCACGTCGACGGCTGCCTGGGCGGGTTCATCCTCCCGTTCGGGCGCGCGCTGGGCGAGCCGGTCCCGCCCTTTGACTTCTCGGTCCCCGGGGTCACCACCATCTCGGCCGACACCCACAAGTACGGCTACGCGCTCAAGGGCACGAGCGTCCTGTGCTTCGCCGACACGACGCTGCGCGACAGCCAGTACTTTTACCAGACCGACTGGTCCGGCGGTAAGTACTGCTCGCCGGGCATGGAGGGGTCGCGCTCGGGCGGTCTGCTGGCCGCGACCTGGGCGGCCATGGTCCACCTCGGCCGCTCGGGGTACCTCCGCTACGCGCGCGCCGTCTTCGACACGGCGCGCGCCATGCGCGCCGCCGTCGAGGCTCACCCGTCGCTGCGCGTGCTGGGCGAGCCGACCTTCCTCTTCTCGTTCACCTCCGAGGAGTTCGACGTCTACCACGTGAACGACTTCCTGCGCACCCGGGGGTGGCGGCTCAACGGCCAGCAGTACCCCAACGCGCTGCACATGGCCGTCACCCGTCCCCAGACCCAGCCGGGGGTGGTCGAACGGTGGGCCGCGGATCTCGCCGACGCGGTCGACTACGCCCACGCCCACCGCGACGAGCCGGCCCGTTCCGGGGCGATCTACGGGGGGGTGGCCGGTGGGTGGTCGGACGAGGCCGACGAGTTCATCCGAGCCGTGATGGCCGAGATGATGGACGAGCAGCTCGCGGTGCCCCCGGCCCCGTGAGCGACCTGTGCCTCGCGGTCGACCTGGGCACGGGGGGACCGAAGGTCGCCCTGGTGAGCCTCGACGGCGAGGTGGTGGCCGTCGAGATCCACGCCGTGACGACCCAGCTGGACGCGACGGGGGCCGCGACCCAGGACCCCGAGGAGTGGTGGGACCTGATCACCGCGGCGTCGCGCCGGCTGGTGGCGGCCGTCGACCCCTCGAGGGTGGTCGCGGTCGGGGTGACGGGCCAGTACGGGTCGACCGTGCCGGTGGACGAGCACGGCGCGCCGGTCGGGGAGTGCCTGACCTGGCTCGACACCCGGGGTGTGGCGCACGCGCGCTCGGTCCTGGGCGGGCCGGTGATGGGCTACGCGCCGCTCAAGGTGGCGGCCTTCGTGCGCCGCAGCGCCGGGGCTCCGTCGGTCTCGGCGGGCGACCCCCTGGGCCAGATCCTCTTCCTCGAGCGCGAGCGACCCGAGGTCGCGGCGAGGACCCGCTGGTACACCGAGCCGATCGACTACCTGACGGGCCGCATGACCGGGGTGACCGCCGGGTCACCGGCGTCGCGCCTGGCGCTGTGGCTGACCGACAACCGCGACCTCTCGAGCGTCGGCTACGACCCTCGCCTGGTGCGCCTGTCGGGCCTGCCCGGCGAGAAGCTCCCCCCGCTCGTGGCGACCGGCTCGGTGGTGGGCGGCCTCAGCGCCTCGGCGGCCGCGTCGCTGGGGCTGCGTGGGGGGACACCGGTCGTGGCCGCCGTGCCCGACCTGCACGCGGCCGCGCTCGGCGCCGGCGCGGTCGGTCCCTACCAGGCGCACGTGGCGCTGTCGACGACCGCCTGGGTGAGCTGCCCGGTCCCGGCGAAGAAGACCGACGTCGTCCACTCCATCGCGACCGTCCCGGGGCTGGGCGACGGCCGCTACCTGGTGATCGACAACCAAGAGACCGGCGCCCGCGCCCTCGAGTGGTGTCGCGACCTGCTCTGGCCCGGGGCGAGCTACGACGAGCTGACGGCGCTGGCGGCCACCGCGCCGGCCGGCGCCAACGGCGTGCGCGTCGGCCCCTGGCTGGCCGGCGAGCGCTCGCCGGTCGAGGACAAGGGGCTGCGCGCGGTGGTCACGGGGCTCACTGTGACCACGGGCCGGGCCGACGTCGTGCGCGCGGTCATGGAGGGGGTCGCGGCCAACGTGGCGTGGCTCTTCGGCCACGTCGAACGCTTCACGGGTCGCCGGCTCGAACCGGTCTCGCTCGTCGGGGGCGGGGCCGAGTCGACGCTGTGGTGCCAGATGGTGGCCGACGCGACCGGCCGGCGCGTCGTGCGCACCCCCTCGCCGCGGCTGGCCCCGCTGCGCGGGGTGGGGCACCTCTGCGCGCTGGCCCTGGGGCGAGCGACGCTCGACGATCTCGCCGCTCGCCCGGTCGAGGGCGAGCCGATCGAGCCCGGGGGCGCCCGGCTCGGGGGCGACCTCGACGTGCTCTACCGCCTCGAGCGCGCGTGGCGTCGCGCGCGACGTCGCGCGCGTCGCGGTCTAGGCTGACCCGACGTGGGGCTGGACCCGGCGATCGAGCGGCTCCTCGCCGAGGCGCGCGCCGCGTCGGCGCCCGACCCCGAGGCCCTGACCCTCGACGAGCGCCGTCGCCAGTTCCGCGTCGACCTGGTGAATCTCGGTCGGGACCCCGCCGCCATGGCCCTGGTCCAAGAGCGCAGCCTCGACCTGGTCGACCGCCGCCTGGGGGCCCGCCTCTACGTGCCCCGCGACGAGGTTCCCGGGGCGGTCGTGCTCTACGCCCACGGGGGCTCGTTCGTGGTCGGCGACCTCGACAGCCACGACTGGCTCTGCCGGCGACTGGCGAGTGACCTGCGCCGGCGGATCCTCGCCCTCGACTACCGCCTCGCCCCCGAGCACCCCTTCCCGTGCGCGCTCGAGGACGTCGTGGACGCCGTGGCCCACGTCGCGGCCCACCGCGAGGAGGTGGGCCGGCCCGACGACCGGATCGTGCTCATGGGCGACTCCGCCGGCGCCAACCTCGTCACGGTCGCCAGCCGACTGGTGCGCGACGACCTCGAGCTGGCCGGGCAGGTCCTGCTGTACCCGACGCTCGGCCCCGAGGTGATGACCGAGTCGGCGCACCGCTACGGCACGGGCTACCTCCTCGAGCTCGACCAGCTCGCGCGCGACTATCGGCGCTACCTCGCCGGCGCCGACCCCACCGACTGGCGGGTCAGCCCGCTGCTCTGCGGCGACCTGGCCGGCGTGGCGCCGGCGATTCTGGTGGTGGCCGAGTGCGACCCGCTGCGCGACGAGGCCGTCGCCTACGCCGGGCTCCTCGAGCACTTCGGGGTGCCCGTCGAGCTGCTCGAGGCCAAGGGGATGGTCCACGGCTTCATCCGCTACGGGGGTGTCGTCCCCACCGCCCTGGCCATCATCGACGACCTGGCCGCCCACGTGAGCCGACTCGTGCGGTCCCCGTCGTGAACGTCCTGTTCGTCACGCTCGACCAGTTCCGGGCCGACAGCTACGGCGCCGCCGGTCACCCTCTCGTCTCCACCCCCACCCTCGACCGCCTCGCGCGCGAGGGCGCGCGCCTCGCGCGCCACTACTCCCAGGCGGCGCCCTGCTCGCCCGGTCGGGCCGCGCTGTACACCGGCACCTACCAGATGAACAACCGGGTCGTCGCCAACGGCACGCCCCTCGATCGACGCCTCGACAACCTCGCGCGCGTGGCCCGACGCGCCGGCTACGACCCGACGCTCTTCGGCTACACCGACCAGGGGGTCGACCCCGTCGAGGCGATCGGGCCCGACGACCCGCGACTCGACGACTACGACGGGGTCCTCCCGGGCTTCTCGGTCGGGCTCTACCTGCCGAACTCCCAGGCCGGCTACGTCCAGTACCTGCGCGCCCTCGGCTACGACGTGGCCAGCGGCTGGGAGGCGTCGGTGCGCGACGAGTCCACCCGCCCGGCCGAGCACTCCCTGAGCGCCTTTCTCACCGACCGCTTCCTCGGGTGGCTCGGCCGCCAGGAGTCCGGCTGGTTCGCCCACCTCAGCTACCTGCGGCCCCACCCGCCCTACGCCGCCGCCGGCGCGTACTCGCGTCTCTACGATCCCCGTGACGTCCCTGCGGCGACGGCCCCGGTGGAGGCCGGTGCCCGCCACCCCCTGCATCGGGCGGCCCTCACCTGGCCGCTGGTGGCGGCCACCGACCCGGCCGCCGTCGCGCGCCTGCGGGCCCAGTACTACGGCATGGTGAGCGAGGTCGACGCCCAGTTGGGTCGGGTGGTCGAGGCGATCGAGGCCCGGGGCGAGTGGGACGAGACGCTGGTGGTGGTGACCTCGGACCACGGCGACCAGCTGGGCGACCACGGCCTGAAAGAGAAGCTCGGGTTCTTCCCCGAGAGCTACCACGTCATCGGGCTCTGGCGGGACCCGCGCCTCGGCCCCCGGGTGGTCGAGCGCTTCACCGAGAACGTCGACCTGCTCGCCACCCTGGCCGAGAGCCTCGGCCTCGAGCAGCCGGCCCAGTGCGACGGCCGCTCACTCACCCCGTTGCTCGAGGGGCGCGAGGTCGAGTGGCGCGCCGCCGCCCACTACGAGTGGGACAGCCGGTACCTCCTGCTCCTGGGCGGCGACGCGCCGCCGCCCGAGGTACTCGCCCAGCGCAACCTCGCCGTGACGGTCACCGAGGACCTCGCCTACGTGCAGTTCGGGGACGGGTCGTACCGGTGCTTCGACCTGGCGGCGGACCCGAGCTGGCGCACCGAGTGCACCGACGTCGAGCGGGTGCTGGGCGTCGCGCAGACCCAGCTCGTCTGGCGCCAGCGACACCTGCGTCGCGAGGGGACCGACTTGCTGCTCTCGCCCCAGCGCTTCGGCAACTGGCCGAGTGACCTGCGACCCGCGCTGGTCTAGCGCCGTTCCCTAGTCCGGAGCCGCGGTGAGGGCGGGGCCGTCGAAGTGGTCCACGGTCGCGAACTCCTCCACCCGCCGCCGGCTCAGTCGCGTGTGGCGGTGTTCGGGGTAGCCGAGCACCACGACGGCCGCCACGGCCATGGTCGCGGGCAGGTGCAGGAGGGCCCGCAGGGTCGGCTCGTTGCGGGTGCCGACCGTCGTGATAACCCCGCCGAGGTCGCGCTCGCGCGCCGCGAGCAGCAGGCTCCACACGAAGGGGTAGACCGAGGCCCCGCCGACCAGGCCGTAGCGCTCGAGGTCGCGGTCGGTGGCCGCCAGGCACGTGAGGTCGGCGGCGACCACCAGCATCGCCGGGGCGTGGCCCATCGTCTCGGCGAAGCCGTCGGGCTTCGAGGCGGCCTCCGCGTGGGCGCGCTGGGTCGCCGCGGCGTGGCGGTCGGCCTCGCTCGCGAGTGGGGAGAAGGGGATCAGGCCGGCCAGCACGTGGGCCACGTAGTCGTGCCACGCGTCGAGGTACGCCTCGCCGACCGCCGCCTTGAGCGCCGGGTCGCGCACGACCACGACGCGCCACGCCTGGCGGTTGCCGCCCGAGGGCGCGAAGCGCGCGTCGTCGAGGATCTCGTGGACGAGCGCGTCGTCGACGGTGCGCGGGGCGAAGCGGCGGATCGACCCCGTCGTCCGCAACGCCTCGCGCAGGTCCATCGCCTCACCCTAGGACTACGCCGGCCCCGTGTCTAGGCGTCGCGGCGGGTGAGGGCGGTCGCGGCGGCCCCCATCAAGACGACCGCGTAGAGGGACAAGACGAGGAGGGCCGCGCCGGCGCTGAAGGCGTGGGCCGGGGGCGACACCGACTCCATGGACTGGCCGAGCGTCGAGGGTTCGAACCGGCTGATGGTGTTCTGCCAGCTCGAAGGGAGGAGGAACGTGACGATCGGCAGCACCAGGATGAGCGAGGTGAAGACACTGATGCACGCGGCGCTCTGGCGCAGGAGCCAGCCCAGGGCCATGCCGAGGACCCCGAGCAGGGTGAGGTAGAGACCGCCGAAGAGCACGGCTCGCAGGACCGTGGGGTTCGACAGCGACGCCGTGGGCACCACCCCGGAGTAGATGGCCTGGCCCATGAGGAACGTGACGAAGACGGCCACCTCGCTCACCAGCAGGAGTGACACCACGAGCACCGCCAGCTTGGCCAGGACGACCTCGACCCGCCGCGGGGTCGCGGCCAGGGTGGCGCGAATCGAACCCGAGGAGTACTCCGAGGTGACAAAGAGCGCGCCGATGACCCCGACCGCGAACTGGGCGAAGAGGGTCCCGCCCAGGCTCGTGGTGACCGGGTCGAAGCCGATGTGGGCCTCGGGATGCGAGGTCCAGTGGGTGCGGATCGACGCGGTGATGAGAGCGCCGATGCCGATGGTCAGGACGAAGGTGATCGCCACGCCCATGATCGACGAGCGCACCGAGCGGAACTTGATCCACTCCGAGCGGATCACCGAGGCCAGGGTGGGGTGGGCGCTCACGACGGCCCCGACCCGTACTCGGTGGCGCCGGCCGTGAGGGCCATGTAGACCTCCTCGAGCGACGCTCGCTCCGGGGTCAACTCGAAGAGCACGACGCCCTCGTCGAAGGCGAGCTGGCCCACCGCCTCGGCGGCGAGCTCGCCCACGCGCAGGGCGTCGTCGTTGACCACCTCGACGGTGGCGCCCGCGGCCCGCAGGGCGCGCTCGAGACGTTCGCGGTCGCTGCCGCGCACCACCACCGAGCCCTTCGCCGCGGCGGTGAGGTCGCTCACCGAGCCCTGGGTGATCAGGTGGCCCTTGCCGATCACGATGATCTGGTCGGCGGTGACCGCCATCTCGCTCATGAGGTGGCTCGAGACGAAGACCGTGCGGCCCTCGCCGGCCAGGGAGCGGAAGAGGTCGCGGATCCAGCGGATGCCCTCGGGGTCGAGCCCGTTCACCGGCTCGTCGAAGAGCAGGACGCCCGGGTCGCCGAGCAGGGCGCCGGCGATCCCGAGGCGCTGGCTCATGCCGAGGGAGAATTCGCCGACGCGCTTGGTGGCGACGCTCGCCAGGCCCACGAACTCGAGGACCTCGTCGACGCGCGAGAAGGGGATCTTGTTGGAGGCGGCTAGCGCCCGGAGGTGGTTGCGCGCGCTGCGCCCGGGGTTGACGGCCTTGGCCTCGAGCAGCGCGCCGACCTCACGCAGCGGGTCGCGCAGGTCGTGGTAGGGCCGGCCGTTGACCGTCGCGCGACCGCGGGTCGGACGGTCGAGCCCCATGATGACCCGCATCGTGGTGGACTTGCCCGAGCCGTTGGGGCCGAGGAAGCCGGTGACGACCCCGGGCTCGACCACGAGGTCGAGATCGTCCACCGCCACCGTCTTGCGATACCGCTTGGTGAGGTGCTCGATCGCGATCATGACGGGACCCCCGAGCCTAGCCAGGGTCCCGGCGGCGCTCCGCGGCGGTTCCCCTAGGGTGGGCCCCATGTTCAAGCGAGCCGTCATGATCGGGCCCGACGAGGCCCTCCCGGGGCGCGCGGATGCCCTCGTCGTCGCGCGCCCCCACCTGGTCCTGGGCACGTCGTTGACCGAGGTCCCCGACGGCGCCGAGGTCGCCTACGTGGCGATGGGCTGCTTTTGGGGCGCCGAACGGCTGTTCTACCGCCTTGACGGCGTGATCACCACGGCCGTGGGCTACCAGGGGGGCTACACCCCGAACCCAACGTACCGGGAGGTCTGCACCGGTGCGACCGGCCACGCCGAGGTCGTGCGCGTCGTCTTCGACCCGGCGCGGTTGAGCTACGCCGACGTCGTGCGCACGTTCTTCGAGAACCACGACCCGACCCAGGGCTACCGCCAGGGCAACGACGTCGGCACCCAGTACCGCAGCGCGCTGTTCGTCCTCGATGACGCCCAAGCGTCGGTCGCGCGCGAGGTGGCCGGCGCCTACCGCGAGCGCCTGGCCGCCGCGAGCTACGGGGAGCTGACGACCGAGATCGCCCCCGCGGGCCCCTTCTACCTGGCCGAGGAGTACCACCAGCAGTACCTCGAGGCGAACCCCGACGGCTACTGCGGGATCGCCGGCACCGGGGTGAGCTGCCCCGTCGGCCTCGGGGCGCCCTAGGCGCCCAGGCGCGCCAGGATCGCCTCGGCCTCGCGCACCATGTCGGCGACGATGCGCGCCGCCGGCACCACCTCGTCGATCGCGCCGACCACCTGGCCGGCCGGGTAGCCCTCGCGTTCGGGGTCGACCCCGGTGGTGGTCTCGTCGCCCCCGAGGTGGAACGTGCCCTCGCCGAGCGCCACCCCGAGCTGCTCGGGGAAGGGGCGGAGCGCCGAGGGGTCCTTCTCGTAGCGCTCGGTCGTGGCGTTGCGCAGTACCCGCATCGTCTTGCCCGTGAAGGCGCGCGAGACGACGGTCGCGTCCTCGGCCGCCGCCAGGATCCGTTCGTGGTAGCCGGGCAGGGCCCGCGCCTCGGGCGTGGCGATGAAGCGGGTGCCGACCCACACGCCATCGGCGCCCAGGGCGAGCGCCGCGGCGAGTCCGCGGCCGTCGGCCACACCGCCGGCCGCCACGACGGGGACGCGCCCGTCGACCGCGTCGACGACGAGGGGCACGAGCACCATCGTCGCGACCGCCCCGGTGTGGCCCCCGGCCTCGGTTCCCTGGGCCACGACCAGGTCACAGCCCGCGTCGATCGCCCGACGGGCGTGCTCGACCTTTCCGCAGAGCGAGACGACCAGCACGTCGTGGCGGTGACAGAGGTCGACCACTCGCGAGGGCACGCCGAGACCGGCGACGAGGGCGCGGGCCCCGCCCTCGAGGGCGATCTCGGTCTGGGCGACGAGGGTGTCGGCGAAGGCGGTGAGCAGGTCCACCCCGAAGGGCCGGGCCGTCGCCGAGCGCGTCAGGGCGATCTCGTCGCGGAGTTGACCCGTCGACATCGTCGAGGCCCCGAGGCAGCCGAACCCCCCGGCCTCGCAGACCGCGGCCGTGAGGGCGCTGTAGGCGACCCCGCCCATGCCGGCGAGCATCACCGGGTGCTCCACGCCGAGCAGGTCGGTCAGTCGCGTGCGCACGAACTCAACCTAGCGACCGGGCGGACCGGCCCAGGAGCCACGACCCGAGCGCGGCCGCGACCACCGAGCTCGCCAGCAAGCCGAGGTCCAGCGCGGCGTAGGTCGGGCTCGTCGCGCCGAAGAGGGTGCCCGCGAAGAGCAGCGGCACGGTGAAGCCGATCGCGCAGAGCACCGCGACCTCCACGACGAGGCCTGCCGAGAGGGTGGGGTGGGTCCGGTAGCCGGCCAGGCGGGCGAGGCCCACGCCGCCGGTGATGCCCACGACCTTGCCCACCAGGCGGATCGCGACGGTGGCGAGCACGAGCGAGAGCGTCGTCGGCCCGGCGAGGGCGCGCCAGGCGAGCCCGCCGGCGAGGAGGGCGAACAGGGGCAGGACGACGGTCGCCGCGAGGAGGGTGGCGCGCCGCTCGAGCCGGTCGCACCAGGCGGCGCCGGTGTTGACGAGGCCCCCCGCGAGCACCCCGGCCAGGGCGGGGTCGACGTTGGCCCAGGCGAAGCCGAGCCAGGTCGCGCCGACGAAGGCGAGCGCCGGCCCCGCACGGTCGAGGCGGCGCACGAGGGGTGCGCCGACGACGACGACGAGGGTGAGCACCGCGAGTCCGACCGGTCGCGGGTGGGTGGTGCCGGTCAGGGCGAGCACCACGACGCTCGCCACGTCGTCGGCGATGGCCAGGGTGAGCAGGAAGGTCCGCAGGGCCGGCGGGAGCCGCCGGCCGACGAGGGCCAGAACGCCGAGGGAGAAGGCGACGTCGGTCGCCATGGGCACGCCCCAACCGCGTACCAGCGCCGCGCTCCCGAGGAGGTGACCTAGCGCGAGCGAGCCGAGGGCGGTCGCGGCCATCCCGCCGAGGGCACCGGCGACCGGCGCCACGGCGTGGGCTCGCTCGGTCAGCACGCCGCGGCCCCGCTCCCGGGATAGCTCGAGCCCCACCGCGGCGAAGAACACGACCATCAGGCCGTTGACGACGAGGTCGTGCACCGTGCCGACGCCCCAGAAGGCGAAGAGTCGCCCGGCGACGTGGCGGGTGTCGAGGGCGAAGTAGGACGAGGGTGAGACGGCCGACCACACGAGGGCCGCCGCGACGCCCGCGCTCAGGGTGACGGCGGAGGCGTACTCGCGTCGCGCCGCGCGCGACAGACGGCGCGCGAGCGGGGCCACGGCCTCGAGGCTACCGAGGCGTCGGCCCGCGCGTCGGCCCGGTAGCGTTGGCCCACCCGCCCCCCGGGGCCGACACGACGAGGTGACCATGTCCAGCGGGCCGACCGCCAGCCGAGCGGTGAGCAAGCGTGAGCTGTACGTGATCTTCGGTGCGCTGATGCTAGGGATGCTGCTCTCGGCGCTCGACTCGACGATCGTCTCGACGGCGCTGCCCACGATCGTGGGCGACCTGCACGGAGCCAGTCGGATCAGCTGGGTCGTGACGGGCTACCTGCTCGCCTCGACGGTGAGCACGCCGCTGTGGGGCAAGCTCGGCGACCTCTACGGCCGCAAGAACTTCTTCCAGTACTCGATCGTCATCTTCGTCGTCGGCTCGATGCTCTGCGGGCTCGCCCACTCGATGGTCGAGCTGATCATCTTCCGCTCGCTGCAGGGGATCGGCGGCGGAGGGCTCATGATCGAGGCCCAGGCGATCATCGCCGACGTGGTGTCGCCGCGCGAGCGGGGTCGCTACGCGGGCTTCTTCGGGGCCGTCTTCGGGGCCGCGACGGTCTTCGGACCGCTGCTCGGCGGGGTCATCGTGGAGTACTGGTCGTGGCGGTGGATCTTCTTCGTCAACCTGCCCGTGGGCATCCTCGCCCTCGTGGTGACCGCCGCGGTGCTGCCCCAGACGACGACGCGGGTCAGCCACGACATCGACTACCGCGGTTTCCTCGCCCTGGCCGTGTCCAGTTCGGCACTGATCCTGTTCACCTCGCTCGGGGGCACGTCGCTGGCGTGGCTCAGCGCCCCGTCGGTGGCCCTGGTGGCCGTGGGCGTCGTCGCGGCGGTGGCCTTCGTGGGGCTCGAGCGCCGGGCGGCCGAGCCGATCCTGCCGCTCAAGCTCTTCGCGAACCGCGTCTTCTCCTCGTCCTCGGCGATCGGCTTCGTCGTCGGCTTCTCGATGTTCGGGGCGCTGACGTACCTCCCGGTCTTCCTCCAGCTCGTGCGGGGCGTCTCGCCGACGGCCTCGGGCGTTCGACTGCTGCCGCTCATGGTCGGGCTCTTCGGCGCCTCGATCACCTCGGGTGCGCTCGTCTCGAAGGGCTGGCGCTACCGCCCGTTCCCCATCGTGGGCACGGCGGTCATGACCGTCGGGCTCGGCCTGCTCGGCGTCGTCTCCGCGTCGACCTCCAACCTGTTGCTCAGCGTCTACATGGTCATCCTCGGTATCGGGCTCGGTCTGGTGATGCAGCTGCTCGTCACCGTCGTCCAGAACGCGGTGCACCCCTCGGACATCGGCGCGGCGACGGCGGGGGCCAACTTCTTCCGCTCGATGGGCGGCTCCTTCGGGACGGCCGTGTTCGGCGCGCTCTACGCCAACGAGCTGCCCCGCCACGTCGCGGCCGACCTCGGCCCGAGCGGCCTCGCCCAGCTCCCGGCCAAGGCCTCGTCGTGGACCCCGGCCGTGATCGGCCGGCTGCCCGCGCTGGTGCGCAACGAGGTGGTCCACGCGATCGCCCAGACCATCTCGGACGTCTACCGGTGGTCGGCCCCCATCGGCGTGCTGGCCATGGTCCTGTCGTTCACTCTCCCCGAGGTCGCCCTGCGGGCGACGCTGCACCCCGTCGCCGACGAAGTTCCGCTGGCATTGCCCGACCCGATGAGCTGAGCAGCGCGAGGCACGCCGCGAAGTCCCCGTCGTTCCCGTAGTAGGGGTCGGGGACCTCGAGTCCCGAGCCCGGCGCGTCGACCTCGCGCCACAGGGCGACGTCGGTGGCGGCGCCGCCGAGGCGCGCGCGCACCTCGTGAAGGTGCTCGCGTGTCATCACCACGACGAGGTCCTGGGCCCGGAGGTACTCGACGCTCGCGTACGCGGCCGGGCTGGCCGGACCGGTGAGGCCGGCCCGGTCCAGCGCCCGACGGGCGCGGGGGTCCATCGCCGCGCCCACGTGCCAGCGCGCCGTCCCGGCGCTCGACACCTCGACCGCCCCCACCAGGAGTGGGTCGGCGCCGACCCAGTGGCGCAGCAGCACCTCGGCCATCGGCGAGCGGCAGATGTTGCCGGTGCACACGGCGGCGACGCGCAGGGGGCGGGGGGGCGAGGCGATGGACAATCTTTACCCGGTGGCGCCGTCGGGCCGGCGCGGCGACGGACGCCTGAGAACGGGGCGTCGCTGCGACGTGCGGCTGAGAACAGGGCGGCGGTAGAGTACCCACGAAGGGGAGGGAAGAGGAGTCCTGATGCCACTCTCGGAGCACGAGCAGCGCATCTTGGCTGAGTTGGAGGAGTCCCTCACCAAGCACGACCCCTCGTTCGTCAAGAGCGTGCGAGAGACCTCCGTCGTCACCCACGCCGGTCGGCGGATCCGCTGGGGCGTGGCGGGCTTCCTCGCCGGCCTGTTGATCCTGGTGCTGTTCTTCTCCCACTCGGTGGTGGTGGGCCTGCTCGGGGTTGCCCTCATGTTCGTGTCGGCCGTCGTGGTCGAGCGCAACGCCCGGCGTCTAGGGCGCTCGCCCTGGGGCGAGCCCGTCGCCGGCGCCGATCCGGGCGCGCGCGCCTGGCGCGAGTGGCTCTCGCGCCGTCGGCGCACCGAGTGAGCCCCGGCGAGGGGGCGGGCGAGCGGTCCGCGTGCCTCGCTATCGACATCGGAGCCTCGAAGGTCGCGGTCGCGGTCGTCACGGTCCAGGGCGGGGTCGAGGAGGTCGGGCGCCTCGAGGTCGCCGCGCACCCCGTCGACCTCTTTTCGGCCGTGTGCGACCTGGCCACGACGCACCTCGACCGTTCGCGCGTCGACCGGGTGGGGGTGGGCTGCGCGGGGCCGATGACGGCCGGCGGTGAGACGGTGTCCCCGCTCAACATCCCGGCCTGGCGGGACTTCCCCCTGCGCGACGCGCTGGCGCGCGAGCTCGGCCTGCCGGTCGTGGTGGAGGGCGACGCGCGCGCCCTCGCCCTCGGCGAGGGCCGTTTCGGCGCCGCCCGGGGCGTGAGCGACTACCTGTCGATGGTCGTCTCGACCGGCGTCGGTGGGGGCCTCGTCCTCGACGGACGCCTCGTGGACGGGCGCACGGGCAACGCCGGACACGTGGGGCACCTCGTCGTGGTGCCCGACGGCGCGCCGTGTCGCTGCGGAGGGCGGGGATGTCTGGAGGCGGAGGCCTCCGGGGGGGCGATCGAGCGGCGCACCGGTCGGCCGGCCCGCGAGGCCGACGACGCCGAGCGAGGGCGGGCCGCCGACCTCGTCGGGCGGGCCGTGGGCGTCCTCGCGTCGACCCTGGACTTCGTGCGCTGCTTCGTCGCGGGCTCGGTCGCGTTGGGCTACGGCGCGGCGTTCTTCGAGCGCGCCACCGCCAGCGCTCGCGAGGTCGCGCGACTCAGCTACGCGAGTGACGTCGTGCTCGAGCCGACGCCTCTCGGCGCCGCGGGTCCGCTGCTCGGCGCGGCGGCCGTCGCCTGGCGCGGTCGTCCGTGAGGGGTGTGCCCGTGCGCGGGCTCGTCGAGCACCTCCGGCGACACCCCCTCGACACGGTGGTCCTGGCGCGCGCCGGGTGGCGACTACGCCGTCGGGGGTGGTGGCGGCGCTGGCCCTTCCTGCCGGTCCCCGACCGCGCCTACTGGCGCTTCCGCGTCGCCACGGCCACGGGGCGCGAGGACGGGCGCCTCGGCGTCGAGGAGGTCGTGCGCGCGGCACGGTGGTCCGTGAGCCAGAAGGGGCGACGGTAAGTTCTACCCATGGGCCGGGTCCTGCTGCTCAACGCGACCTACGAGCCCCTGCAGCTGGTGTCGGACCGTCGGGCGGTCGTTCTCGTGCTCGGGGGACGGGCCGAACCGGTGGCCGTGCCCGAGGCCCCACAGGTGTGGCGCTCGGCCTCGGTGAGCGTGGAGATCCCGGCGATCGTGCGCCTGTGCGAGATGGTCCGGCTGCCCTCACGGGTGCGGACCCCGCCGCTCACCCGACGGGCCCTGCTGCTGCGCGACAGCTACCGCTGCGCGTACTGCCTCGAGCACGCCGACACGGTCGACCACGTCGTGCCGCGTTCGCGTGGCGGGCGCCACGACTGGCTCAACGTCGTGGCCGCCTGTAAGCACCACAACCTGCTCAAGGGCGACCGGCTGCTCGAGGAGATCGGCTGGCGCATGCACTTCGAGCCGAGGGTCCCCGAGGGGCCGTGGTGGCGCTGGCGTCACGTGCCCGACCCCGATCCGCTCTGGGCGCCGTACCTGCCCAAGGCGTCGTGAGCCTCATCGCCGACGAGCTGCTCGACTACGACCGGCTGCGCGCGACGGACGAGGCCACGGTCTTCGTGCGCACGACGTTGGCCCCCCTGGTCGTGCTGGGGAGCGCCCAGGCGACCGACGCCCTCGACCTCGCCGCGCTGGGTGGTGCCGCGCTGCGTCGCCGACGCGGGGGCGGGGGGATGGTCCTACTCGACCGCGGCGACCTCTGGGTCGACTGGTGGGTGCCGTCGGGCGATCCCCGCTGGACACCCGACGTCCACGAGACGGCCGCGGCCGCGGGGGACCGGTGGGCCGAGGTCCTCGGGTCGCGACTCCGCCAGCCGGTCGAGGTCCACCGCGGCCGGCTCGTGGACGATCCCACCCGTCCCGGCGTCTGCTTCGCCGGTCGGGGGCCCGGGGAGGTGTTCGTCGGCGGCCTCAAGGCCGTGGGGGTCACCCAGTGGCGGGTCCGTGAGGGTGCCTTCGTCTCGACGGTGCTGCCGGCCACCCCCCAGGCCCGCCTCGCCCCGGCGCTCTCGGGCGCCCCGGGGGCGCTCGACTCCCTCGAGCACGCCACGGTCGGGTCGCTGGGCCTCGCGCCCGACGCTGGCGCGGTCCTCGAGGAGCTGACGCGCCGCGAGGGCCCCTGGCGCGTCGAGCGTCGCTCCGCGCTCGACTGACCCCACCCACCGCGCCCCACCGCCCCGGTTCGTCCGACCGGCTCGGGGTCTCCACCCACCCGATCGCGGTCCCAACACGCCCACAAATTGGGGGTTGGTGGAGGGAAGTGGTGTATGGTGTCACGAAGTGGGGGCCAGTGGAGGGCCCGTGGGAGGAGAGCGATGCTCGGCTTCGTGGGCCAGTTCCAGCACTCGCTGGACGCCAAGGGCCGTCTCATCCTGCCCGCGAGGTTTCGCGCGGCGTTCGAGCGCGGCGGGAGCCTCAGCCCGAACACCGAAGGGTGCGTCGCCCTGTGGACCCCGAGCGAGTTCGCGCGCCAGATGGAGGAGCGACTCACCCGCGCGCGCGAGGGCGGTCCCCAAGAGCGCCGCGTGATGAGGTTCTGGTCGGCCAACTCCTCCGAGGTCGAGTTCGACAAGCAGGGCCGCTTCGCCCTGCCCCCCGCGATCCGCGACTACGCCGAGCTATCGGGCGAGGTGCTCGTCGTGGGGGCGATCGATCACATCGAGCTGTGGAACCCGCCGACCTACGCCGAGATGGTCGACGCCGCCGAGGCGACGTTCAAGCGGGGACTCGAGTGAGAGGAGGCGTGGCAGTTCAGTACCGGCCGCGGACCACGCGCAGCCTGGCAGTCGCGGCGACGAGGCGGGAACCCTCCTCCGCCCTCTCGTCTCTCGCCGCGACTGAAAGGCTGCGGATGGCCCAGGTCAACTATCACGAACCCGTCCTCGTGCGCGAGGTCGTCGAACTGCTGGCGGGCGCGCCCGCCGGGGTGGTGGTCGACGCCACCCTCGGCGGGGGCGGCCACGCCGAGGCGATCCTCGAGCGGCGGGGGGACCTGCGCGTCCTGGGCATCGACCGCGATCCGGACGCTCGCGCCGCCGCCACGCGCCGCCTGGCCGGCGTCGCCGACCGGGTCCGCATCGTCGGGGCGACCTTCGGCGACCTCGAGGACGTCCTGGGGGCCAACCGGGACTTCCTCGACGGCGCCCCGATCGTCGGGATCCTCATGGACCTGGGGGTCTCGTCGCACCAGTTCGACGAGGGGAGTCGGGGGTTCTCCTTCCGTTCCGACGCTCCCCTGGACATGCGGATGGACCCGACGCGCGGGGTGACGGCCGCTCAGTACCTCGCGAGCGTCGAGGTCCACGACTTGGCGCGGCTGCTGCGCGAGCACGGGGAGACCCGCTTCGCCGGGGCGATCGCGCGCTCGGTGGCGGCCTCCCATCCGGCGACCACCTTCGAGCTCGTGGCGGCCGTGGAGCGAGCGGTCCCGCCCGCCGCCCGCCGTCGGGGCCACGTGGCCACGCGGGTCTTCCAGGCGCTGCGGGTCGAGGTGAACGACGAGCCGGGTCAGCTCGCTCGGGGCCTCGTCGCGGCGCTCGAGGCCCTCGCCGTCGGCGGGACCCTGATCGTGATCGCGTACCACTCGGGAGAGGACCGGGCGGTCAAGGCCTTCTTCGACGACGCGCGAACCGGCGGGTGCACGTGCCCCCCCGGGCTGCCCTGCGTGTGCGGGGCGGTCGCCCGGGTCGAGGTCGCCAGTCGTGGCGCTCGCCTCGCGACGCCCGAGGAGGTGGCGCGCAACCCCCGAGCCCGCTCGGCCCGACTGCGCTCCGCGCGCAAGGTGGCGCCGTGAGCGTCATCACCCTTCCCCGTCGCTCCGAGAGGCGGCGCGCGACCGTGCGCTCGCCCCGGCGCGCGCCGGCCCGGGCCACCATCGCGCCCCGCCGTCGCGCGCTCGTCGAGCGGGTGGGCCGGGGCTCGTCCGTCACGCGCTCGGCCGTGATCGTCCTGTTGGGGCTGTCGATCTCCATCGTCGGCACGATGCTCGAGGCGAACCGGCAGGTGGAGATCCACACCCTGCAGAGTGAGTTGCTCCAGGCCCAGTCGACCTACGCCGAGCAGGTCGGCTCGCTCACCAACCAGTCCGGCCCCGGACAGGTGCTCGCCCACGCGGGGGCGCTTCACCTCGTCTACCCGACCACGATCACCCAGGTCTCCTCTACGTCTCTTGATGCGCCACTGCCTCCGCCGAAGTTCTCCGGATACGCACCGGTCACATCTCGGACGCAGCGGTGACCGCCTACTACCCCTCCACCCACTCCCGACCCCGCGCCCGGGGGGCGTCGCCGACCCCGCCCGGGGGGCGTCGCCTCGTCGTGCTGCGCACAGTGCTGGCCGGCGCGTTCGTCGCCCTCGGCGTGCGACTGTTCTTCCTCCAGGTCGTCGACCACGCCCACTACGCCCGCCTCTCGCTCGCCCAGGTGCGCGTGGACGTCACGACGCCGGCGCTGCGCGGGGGCATCTTCGATCGCAACGGTCAGACGCTGGCCATCTCCAAGCCGACCTCGCTGGTGATCGCCGACGACTTCCAGATCGCGCACCCAGCGAAGGAGGCCGCCGCACTGAGCCCCCTCGTCCACGTCCCCCTCGCCAAACTGACCGCCAAGCTGTCGGAGAAGAACGGCTACGTCGTCTTGAGCAACGCCCTGGACCTCGCCGACGGGCACCGTATCGCCGCCCTGGCGTTCCCGGGGATCGTCGTGCAGGACTCCTCGGTTCGCGCCTACCCCGACCCGACGCTGGCCACCGCGGTCATCGGCGGAGTCAACGCCAGCGGCGGGGGTACGGCGGGGCTGGAGTACAAGTACCAGTCCCTCCTGGCCGGCCAGACCGGCATCACGCGCGAGTTCATGTCGGCCTCGGGGGTGGCCCTGCCGGCGACGACCGCGACGGTGATCAAGCGCTCGACGCCCGGGGTGGGCTTGGAGTTGACGCTCGACTCGTCGCTGCAGTACGTGGCCGAGCGCGACATGGCCCTGGACCTGAAGAAGTTCGACGGCCTCGCGGGCGAGGCGGTCGTCATGGACGTGCACACCGGCCAGATCCTGGCCGACGTCTCACTGGTCAACACCAAGACCCGTGCGGGGATCCTGGGACCGATACCGGCCTGGGGCCGGAGCGTGGGCGTCCCGGGAATCGAGCAGACCCTCAACAACCTCCCCTTCACCCAGGCCTACGAGCCCGGCTCGATGTTCAAGGTGGTGACCTTCTCGGCCGCCCTGTCCGAGGGCAAGATCACCCCGAGGACCGTCTTCACCATCCCCAACTCGGTGGTCGTCGGCGGCCGGGTCTTCCACGACGCGGAGAACCACGGCCTCATCCACCTCACGGCGACCGAGGTGCTCGCGCAGTCGTCGAACATCGGCACCTACAAGATCGGACTGCGCGTCGGTGAGGCCGGCCTGCTCGCCCAGGTCCAGCGGCTCGGCTTCGGCCAGACGACCGCCGTCGGCTTCCCGGGCGAGACGCCCGGGCTCCTGGTCGACGCCGCCCACTGGTACACGAGCGACGAGGTCGCCCTACCCATCGGCCAGGTCGACGCGGTGCCGGCGATCCAGGTGCTCGACGCCTTCAACACGGTGGCCAACGACGGCGTCTTCGTCGAGCCCAAGCTCGTGCGGGGCTTCGTCGAGCCCAACGGCACCGTCCGTCCGACGGCCCCGAGCGCGACCCACCAGGTCCTCACGCCGGGAGTCGACCAGACGCTCGTGAACATGCTCAAGCAGGTGGTGCTCGCCGGCACCGGCACCTACGCGGTCATCCCGGGCTACGAGGTCGCGGGCAAGACCGGCACCGCGACCATCCCCACCCCGGGCAAGGACACCCTCACCAACGACTTCTACGCGAGCTTCGTGGGCTTCGCCCCCGCGAACAACCCGGTGCTGTCGATGATCGTGGTCGTGGAGCGACCCCTGACCAACATCTACGGCGGCACCGTCGCCGCCCCCGTCTTCCAGCAGGTCATGTCGTACGCCCTGCACCACTACGGGATCCCCTCGAGCGGGGTCTTCCAGCACCCGTTGCCGGCCACGGCGGCCACGATGTCTTCGGACGTGACCTGATGCAGCTCGGCGACGTCCTCGACGACCTCACCCTCGACGTGGCGACCGCGGCCCTCGAGGTGACCCGGGTCGAGATCGACTCGCGGGCGTGCGAGCCCGGCACGCTCTTCTTCGCCCTGGCGGGCACGCGGGCCCACGGGGTCGAGCACGCGGCCGACGCCGTCGCCCGCGGTGCGGTCGCGGTGGTGAGCGATCGGCCGGTGACGGTGGCGGTCCCGGTGCTCGTGGTGCCGACGAGCCAGATCGGTGCCCTGGTCGCTCACGCCAGCGCCGTGGTCGTCGGGGAGCCCCAGAGCCGCACGAAGCTGGTCGCGGTCACCGGCACCAACGGCAAGACGACCGTCACGACGCTCGTGGCCGACCTGGCCCGGCGCCTGGGGTGGAACGCGGGCGCGATCGGAACGCTCACCGGGGCGCGGACCACGCCGGCGGCCCCCGAGCTCTACCGAGCCCTCGCCCGCGAGGTCGACGCCTTCGACCGCGACGTCGCCGACGGGGTGGTGGCGCTCGAAGTGTCGAGCCACGCGCTCGACCAGGGCCGGGTCGAGGGACTGTTCTTCTGCGTGGCCGCCTTCACCAACCTCGGTCACGAGCACCTCGACTACCACGGGACGATGGAGGCGTACTTCGAGGCCAAGGCCTCCCTCTTTACCGCGGAGCGGGCGCGCCGGGCCGTCATCTGGACCGACGACCCCTACGGGGCCCGCCTGGCCGAGCGGACGGAACTGCCGGTGACCCCGGTCGGGCGCGCGGACGCCGAGGAGGTGGTCAGCTCTCTGTCGGGCTCCACGTTCTTCTGGCGGGGCCACCTCGTGAACTCGCCGCTCGTGGGTGACTACAACGTCGACAACGTGCTCGTCGCCCTGGCGATCGGGGCGGGGCTCGGTCTCGACGAGGCCGACCTCGCGCGCGCGGTGACCGACGTGGCGCCGGTGCCCGGGCGCTTCGAGGTCGTCCACGGTCGCGAGGTGACCGTCGTCGTCGACTACGCCCACACGCCCGAGGGGCTGGCTCGGTTGCTCGACGACGTGAGGGCGCTCGAGCCGACGGCGAGGGTCGTCACGGTCTTCGGCGCCGGGGGCGACCGCGACCGCACCAAGCGGCCCGAGATGGGCGCCGCGGTGGCCGCCCGCTCCGACGTGGTCGTCCTGACCTCGGACAACCCTCGCTCGGAGTCCCCGGATGCCATCATGGACGAGGTGGCGGCGGGAATCGGAGCCGGTGCCGCACTCGTGCGCGAGGTGGATCGACGACGGGCCATCGCGGCGGCGATCGGGGCCGCCGGTGCGGGCGACGTCGTCGTCGTGGCCGGCAAGGGGCACGAGACGACCCAGACCGTGGGCGACGCGGTGGTGCCCTTTGACGACCGCGAGGTCGCCCGGGAGTACGTGAGGTGAGCGGATGCTGAGCCTGATGGAGGCGGGGGGTGTGGGTTTCCTCCTCGCCCTGTTCGTGACGCCCCTGTGGATCCGCTCTCTGCGCGCGCGCTCCATCGGCCAGAGAATCCTGGAGGACCTGGCCACCCACCAGCACAAGGCGGGCACGCCCACCATGGGGGGCGTCGTGATCGTCGGCGCGACGGCCGTCGGCTACGCCATGGGCCACGTGGGCACGGCTATCACCTTCACGCGAGCGGGCGTCCTGGCCCTCGCGGTCATCGTGGCCTCGGGCGCGCTGGGGTTCCTCGACGACCTCATCGGGGTGCGCAACGCGCGCAACCTGGGGCTCAACAAGCGCGGCAAGTTCGCCGGCCAACTCGTGATCGCCGGGGTGTTCGCCGTGCTGGCGCTGACCTGGGTGCACACCTCGACCGACCTCTCGTTCACGCGCTTCTCCCTGCCCGGTTGGGGGCTCAGCGCCGTGGGGTGGTTCGTTCTCGCGGTCTTTGTCGTGGTGGGGACCTCCAACGCCGTGAACCTCACCGACGGGCTGGACGGCCTCGCGGCCGGGTCGGCGACGTTCTGCTTCGGCGTCCTCGCGATCATCGGCTACTGGCAGTTCCGCCACTACAGCATCTACCGGCTCCACGCCGCCCTCGACCTCGGCCTGGTGGCGGTGGCCCTGGTGGGCGCCTGCCTGGGCTTCCTGTGGTGGAACGCGGCGCCGGCCCGGATCATCATGGGCGACACCGGGTCGCTGGCCATCGGGACCGGGCTCGGCGCGCTCTGTCTGCTCATGAACCTCGACCTGTTGCTCATCGTCATCGGGGGACTCTTCGTCGCCGAGACCCTTTCGGTGATCCTCCAGGTGGTGAGCTTCCGCGTCTTTGGCCGGCGCATCTTCAAGATCGCCCCCTTCCACCACCACTTCGAGATGAAGGGCTGGCCCGAGACGACCGTCATCATCCGCTTCTGGATCCTCGCCGGCCTGCTCGCCATGCTCGGTCTCGGGATGTTCTACGGCGACTTCCTCAAGATCGCCAAGGTGGTCTGATGTCCGAGGGCCGTATCCTGAAGCCCCTGGAGCGTGGCGGGGCGCTCGGGCGCACGCTGCTCGGGATCACGGCGGCCATGGTCACCCTCGGCACGATCTTCGTCGCCTCGGCCAGCGAGGGCGAGGCCGCCGCCGCGGGGACGTCGGTGTTCGCCATCATGGTGCGTGACGTCGCCTACCTCGCGCTCGGCGTGGTCGCGTTCTACCTCGCGGCGCGGGTGCGCCTCGACCGACTGGTCAAGAGCGCGCCGGCCCTCATCTACGTCGGGGTGGGACTGCTCGTGGCCGTGCGCCTGGTCGGCACGTCGTCCAACGGTGGCACCCGGTGGCTCAATCTCAAGGTGATCCAGCTCCAGCCCTCCGAGCTGTTCAAGCTCTTTACGATCCTCTTCGTCGCCTGGCTGATCGAGCGGCACCACCACGAGCTGGGCGACGGGCGACGGCTGCTCGCGCTCGGCTGGCCGATCCTGGTCGGGGGCCTCCTCGTGGCTGCCGAGCCGGACCTCGGGACGGCGTCGGTGGTGTTCTGCCTCGCGCTGGTGATGCTCTGGACGGTCGGGCTGCCGCGGCGGTTCTTCGTCACCGTGGGCGTGGCCGGGATCGCGGGCTTCGTCGCGTTCATGAAGATCAAGCCCTACTCGGCCCAACGCCTGACCGCGTTCTTGCACCCCAACGCGAACCTCCTCACCAGCGGCTACCAACTCTTCCAGTCGAAGATCGGCCTCGGGGCCGGTGGTCTCACCGGCCTGGGCCTCGGACACAGTCGCGAGAAGTACGGGCTCTTGCCCAACGCCCACACCGACTTCATCTTCACCGTCATCGGCGAGGAGCTCGGCCTGGTCGGCACGCTGTGCGTCCTCGCCCTGTTCGTGGCCTTCCTCGTGACCGCGGTGCGCATCGCCCAGCGCAGCGCGCACGGGACCCACCGGCTCATCGTCGTGGGCATCACCGCCTGGATCATGGTCGAGGCGATCATCAACGTCGCCTCGGTGGTCGGGTGGTGGGCGGTCACCGGGGTCCCCCTCCCGTTCTTCTCCTACGGCGGGACGGCACTCATCGCCGAGCTGTTCGCGGTGGGCCTGTTGTACAACGTGGCCCACGACCGCTCGCGCGCGCCCGACCTGGTCGTGGTCGACTCGTCCGCCCGGGGCCGCGCCCACCGGCCGTCCCGACCGATGGGCCCCCCGCCCCGAGCGCGGGTGGCTCCGGCCCCGCGGCGCACGACCCCTTCGCGCCGGGCGCCGACCGCGCGGTCCCGGCGGCCGCACGCCCCGGCGCCGCGCCGCTATAGACCGGAGGGGTGATGCGCGGTCCCGTCATCGTCACGGGCGGCGGGACCGGGGGCCACGTCTTTCCCATGGAGGCCATCGCCGAGGCGCTGCGCGCCCGTGGACTCGCGCCCGAGGAGATCCGCTACGTCGGTAGCCGCCGGGGCCAGGAGGCCCGGCTGCTCGGTGGGGGGCCGGTGGCCCTGACCCTGTTGCCCGGGCGGGGCCTGCGCCGCTCGCTGCGGCCCTCCGACCTCGCCGTGAGCGCCGTCGCGGCCCTCGGGCTCGTCGCCGCCCTGGTGACGGCCGTCGTGTTGGTGGGTCGGTGGCGACCCCGGTGCGTCGTCTCGGTGGGCGGTTACGCCTCCTTCGCCACGTGCGCGGCGGCGGTGGTGTGGCGGGTGCCGCTGGTGCTCGTCGACTTCGACGCCGTGCCGGGCGCCGTCCACCGCCTCTTTCGACGGGCGGCCGTGCGCCGCTGCGTGGCCTTCGGCTTCCCCGCGGACGACGCGGTCGTCACCGGTACCCCCCTGCGCGCGGCCGTCGAGGCCGTCGAGCGTGGCGACGACGCGCGCGCCCGGGCCCGCGCGGCGGCCAACCCCCCGTTCGAGCCGGAACGGCTGGTGGTGGTCGTGATGACCGGGTCCCTCGGTTCGCGCCGGGTGAACGACGCGGTCGTCGACCTCGCCGCTCGCTGGGCGTCGCGACGCGACGTGGCGATCGTGCACGTCACCGGCGAGCGTGACTACCACCGCGTGCTCGCGCGTCGCGTTCCCGGCGATCTGGACTACCGGGTGGTGGCCTTCGCCGACATGGCGGAGCTGTGGGCGGTCGCCGACGTCGCGGTCTGCCGCGCCGGGGCCGTGACGGTCGCCGAGCTCACCCGCCTCGCCATTCCCGCCGTCCTCGTGCCGCTGCCCGGCGCCCCGGGCGACCACCAGCGTCGCAACGCCGAGGCCCTGGCCGCCGTCGGCGGCGCGCGGGTCGTCGAAGACGCGTCGTGCGACGCGTCGACGTTGGCCGAGGCGCTCGGGGCGCTCGAGGCGGCGCCGACCCGCGCGGTGATGTCGAGCGCGCTCGCCGCCCTCGGGCGTCGTGACGCGGCGTCGGCGATCGCCGCGGTGGTCGAGGGGGCGTCACGGTGAGCCTGCTCACGCCGGGACGGCGCGTGCACGTGATGGGGGCCGGCGGGGCGGGCATGAGCGGGCTCGCTCTGTGGCTGGCTGAGCGGGGTGCGGTGGTGAGCGGGTGCGACGCGGCGGCGTCGCCGGTGCTCGACGAGCTCGTCGCGCGGCGCGTCGCCGTCGCGCTCGGGCACGACCCCTCCCACCTGAGCGGCGTGGACGCGGTGGTGTGGTCGCCCGCGGTCGGCCCCGACAACCCCGAGCTCGTCGCGGCCGCGACGCTCGGCCTGGAGCGGGTCGACCGGCCCGCGGCCCTCGCCCAGGTGACCGCGGCCACCCCGACCTGGGGCGTGGCGGGCACCCACGGCAAGACAACGGCCACCTCGATGCTCGTCCAGGTGGCCCTCGCGGCCGGGCGCGACGCGGGCTGGCTCCTCGGGGCCCCGGTGCTCGGGGTCGGCGCGAACGGCCACTACGGCACCGAGGGCCTCGTGCTCGAGGTCGACGAGAGCTACGGCACGATGTCCGGGGTGGTGCCCGAAGCGCTGGCGCTGACCAACGTCGAGCCGGACCACCTCGACCACTACGGCACGCTCGAGCGGCTCGAGGCGGCCTTCGCCGAGCTCGTCGCGCGCACGGCCGGCCCGGTCGTCGCCTGGACCGACGACCCGGGCGCCGCTCGCGCGCTCGCGCACGCCACCCGCCCCACCGGCGTCGGGACCGCGCCGGGGGCGCCGTGGCGCGTGGTGGAGGTGACGCTGCGCCGCGACGGGTCGCGCTTCGAGCTGCGGGGCCCGGACGAGCGGCTCGAGGTCGACCTTCGGGTGACGGGGCGCCACAACGTGGCCAACGCCGCGGTCGTCGCCGCGCTCGCCCGGACCCTGGGCGTCGAGGCGCGGGCCGTCGAGCGCGGGCTCTCGAACTTCCTCGGCGCGCCGCGGCGCTTCCAGCGCCGCGGCGCGTGGCGCGGCGTCGACGTGGTCGAGGACTACGCCCACCTGCCCGGGGAGATCGCCGCGACCCTGGCCGCGGCCCGCGAGCTCGGCTACGACCGCGTCGGCGTCGTCTTCCAGCCCCACCGCGTCACCCGGACGCTCGCCCTGCTGGGCAGCTTCCCGCCGGCCTTCGACGGCGCCGCCGTGGTCGTGGTCACCGACCTCTACCGGGCCGGCGAGCCCAACCCCGAGGGGGTGACCGGCGAGCGCGTCGCGACGGCGCTGGCCGAGCGCGGCGTGGTCGGGTCGGTCCACTACGTCGCCGACCTCGACCGGGTGCCCGAGACGCTCGCGGGGGCCCTCGACGACCTGGACCTGGACCTGGTGCTCGTGCTGGGCGCGGGCGACGTGGGCCGCGTGATCGTCGAGCTCCCGGGGGGCCTCGCGTGAGCATCGCGCGCCTGGTCGAGGTGGGCGGCGCCCGGGTGCGCGAGCACGCTCCCCTCGGCGCGCGCACCACCTACCGGGTCGGCGGGACGGCGCGGCTGCTCGTCACCCTCGCGCGTCGCGACGACCTCGACGAGCTCGGCCCACTGCTCGGAGGGGTCGGTCTCGACCTCGTCGCCCTCGGCAACGGTTCGAACCTGCTCGTCGCCGACGGCGAGCTCGACGTGTGCGCCGTGCGCCTGGAGGGCGAGTTCGCCGAGCTCGACTGGCGCGACGACGGCGACGGGGTGCTGGTCGAGCTCGGCGCGGGGCTCGACCTGCCCGTGGCGGCCCGTCGCCTCGCCCGCGCCGGGGTGACCGGCTTCGAGTGGGCGGTCGGGGTACCCGGCACCGTGGGTGGCGCCGTTGCCATGAACGCCGGGGGCCACGGGTCGGACCTCGCCGCGTCGCTCGTCTCGGCGACGCTATGGCGCGACGGGTCGACGGCGCGACGCGACGCGGCCGCCCTCGGGCTCGGCTATCGCCACAGCGCGCTCGCCCCCGGCGAGCTCGTGCTCGGGGCGACCCTGCGCCTGGGTCGCGGCGACCCGGCCGTCGCCGAGGAGGGGGTGCGCGCGGTGGTGCGCTGGCGCCGCGAGCACCAGCCCGGCGGGGCCAACGCCGGGTCGGTCTTTCGCAACCCGCCCGGCGACCACGCGGCGCGGCTCATCGAGGCGGCCGGGCTCAAGGGGTGGCGCCGGGGGAGCGCGCGGGTCAGCGAGAAGCACGCCAACTTCATCCAGGCCGACGAGGGTGGGCGCGCCGAGGACGTCTACGGGCTGATCGTCGAGGTGCGCGCCCGAGTCCTCGAGGCCACCGGAGTCGCCCTGGTGTGCGAGAACCGATTCCTCGGCTTCGAGGTCCCCGCGTGAGCCGGCGCGCCCCGGTCGCGACCCGCGGGCGCCGGGGGACCCCGGCGCCGTCCCCTCCGCCGTCCCCTCCGCCCGCGCCCCCCGGCGCGCGCGCCCGGCGCCGGGGTCCGCGGGTGCGCCGCTCGACCCTCGTGGTGCTGGTGCTCGCGCTGGTGGTGACCGGCGCCGTGCTGGGCGGCCGGTGGCTCCTCCACCGATCGATCTTCGAGGTCCGCCACGTGACGGTCACCGGGCTGCACCACGAGACGACGGCTCAGGTCCTCGCCGCGACGGGCCTCGGCGCGCACCCCGCGATGATCGACGTCAACGCCGGGGCCATCGAACGCGACCTACAGCGCTTCCCCTGGGTCGCCCGGGCGCGCGTGGTGCGCCGCTGGCCCGACACGGTCGTGGTGAACGTCACCGAGGCCACCGCGGTGGCCGTGGCCTACGGCCCCGGCCACCACCTCGACTACGTGAGCGCCACCGGCCGCGACCTCGGGCCCGCTCCGCTGCGGGCCAACCTGCCCACCCTGTCGGTCACCGGCGCGCGGGGGTCCTGGCCCTTCTCGACCCGGGGGCGGGCCGCCGCCTACGTCGCGGGTCGTCTCCCACGGGCCTTCGCCTACCAGGTGCGCACGATCACCGAGGACCGGTTGGGCCACGTGGCGCTGATCCTCACCACGCCGGTGCGTTTCGAGTTGGGCCGGGCGACCGACCTCCACGCGAAGTTCGTCGCCGTGGCGTCGGTCATCGCGCACAGTACGCTGGTGCCGGGCGACGTCATCGACGTGACCGTCCCGGGGGAGCTCGCCGTGACGCCTCCGGCGGGGTAGGCATTTGACCCCTTTGGGGGGGCTGAGTAGCCTTCGGGGACTGCCCCTCGCCCTGGGGGCTGACCGAACGCACAGACAAGGGGATCCGATGAGCCTGACCCAGAGCAACTACAACGCCGTGATCAAGGTCATCGGCGTGGGGGGCGGGGGCGCCAACGCGGTCAACCGGATGATCTCGGCGGGACTCAAGAACATCGAGTTCATCGCGGCCAACACCGACGCCCAGGCCCTGTTGCTCAGCGAGGCCGACCTCAAGATCGACATCGGTCGCCAGCTCACGCGGGGCCTGGGGGCCGGTAGCGACCCCGACGTCGGGCGACAGGCCGCCGAGGACCACCGGGCCGAGATCGAGGACGCCCTGAAGGACACCGACATGGTGTTCATCACCGCGGGCGAGGGCGGGGGCACCGGGACCGGGGCGGCCCCGGTGGTCGCCGAGATCGCGCGCTCCCTGGGGATCTTGACCATCGGCGTGGTCACCCGGCCCTTCTCCTTCGAGGGCAAGCGTCGCGCCACCCAGGCCGAGAAGGGCATCCAGAACCTGCGCGACAAGGTCGACACCCTCATCGTCATCCCCAACGACCGGCTGCTCTCGGTGACCGCGCCGGACACCTCGATGCTCGACGCCTTCAAGATCGCCGACGACGTCCTCTTGTCGGCGGTGCGCGGCGTGACCGACCTCATCACGGTGCCCGGGCTCATCAACACCGACTTCGCCGACGTCAACACGGTCATGCGCAACGCGGGCACCGCCATCATGGGCGTCGGCTCGTCGACGGGGGAGGGCCGCGCCGTCAACGCGGCGCGTGCGGCGATCACCTCGCCGCTGCTCGAGGCCTCGATCGACGGGGCGCGCGGGATCCTCATGAACATCGTCGGCGGCCCCGACATCACCCTCAACGAGGTGACCCAGGCGGCCGAGATCGTCCACTCGGTGGCCCACCCTGAGGCCAACATCATCTTCGGCAGCGTGATCGACGAGTCGGTGGGCGACGCCGTGCGGGTCACCGTCATCGCGGCCGGGTTCGACCAGGTCTCGCCCAAGGCCCCCACCACCGTCGCCCAGCCCGTCATGACCGAGGGGCCGCGCAGCGACATCTTCACCTCCACCTCCGACGACGACTTCTTCGACGTGGGTGGCGATGACGACATCCCCAGCTTCCTCCGCTGAGGAGCTGAGCGCGCGGGTGCGCGCGCGCCTCGAGACGGTGCGCGCGCGCATGGTCGAGTGGGGGAGCGACCCCGAGCGGGTGAGGGTCGTCGCGGTGACCAAGACCTTCGGGCCGGCGGCCGCGCGCGCCGCCGTCGCGGCCGGGCTCGCCCACTGCGGTGAGAACTACGTCGAGGAGCTGTGCGCGACGCGCGCGGCCACGTCCGACCTCGCTCTCACCTGGCACTACCTCGGGGCGCTTCAGACCAACAAGATCGCTCGCGTCGCGACGTGCGCCGACCTGATCGCCTCGCTCTCGCGCGATCGCGAGGTCGAGCGGCTCGCCCGGGTCCGGCCCGGTGCGCCGGTCTACGTCCAGCTCGACGTGACGGGGCGGCCCGAGCGCCACGGGGCGCCCGAGGCCGCGGTGCCCGGCCTCGTCGCCCGGGCCCGCGACGCCGGGCTGGAGGTGCGCGGGCTGATGGTGGTGGCCCCGCCCGACCCGCCGGGCGCCCGGGCGGCCTTCGCCACCACGACGCGCCTGGCCGACGCCCTGGGGCTCGCGGAGCGCTCGATGGGCATGAGCGAGGACCTGGAGTGGGCCTGTCGGGCCGGCACCACCGAGGTCCGCCTGGGGCGGGCCCTCTTCGGGCCCCGGGGCGGCGACGGCGGGCTCGCCTAACATTGACCTACCGAGGCCCACGGGGCCCAAGGAGGGGAAGATGAACGAGAGACTGCGGGGGTTCCTGGGCTTCCTCGGCCTGGTCGAGGACGACTACGGCGACCTCCCGAGCCCGGCGCCCCGACCCTTCTCCGAGCCCTACGAGCCCGAGTGGGAGCCCGAGCCCGCCCCGCGCCCGAGCCGGCCCGCGCCGGGTCCGCGCCCGGCCGCGCCCGAGCGGGTGGTGCGGCCGCGCTCGGGCGGGGCCGTGTCGGTGATCGACGGCGGTCACGGGACGCCCCGGGTGCGCCCGATCCCGAACCCCAACCCGCCCCGACGAGTGGCGGCCGCCGAGAGCGACGTCGCGGTCGTCGCCCCCGAGACCTACGACGACTCCCGGCGCATCACCGACCAGTTGCGTACCGGTCGTCCCGTCGTGCTCGCCACCCCCGACAACGACCCGTCCCTCGCGCGTCGGCTCGTGGACTTCGCCGCCGGGACGGCCTACGCGCTGGGGGCGCGGATCGAGATCCTGGCGCGCGGGCTCTACCTCGTGGTGCCCAACGGGGTCCACGTGGCGGCCGAGACCAAGGAGCGCCTGCGCACGACGAACTTCCGAAGCGGGACGCCGTGGCCCTCGTCCACGAACTGATCTACCTCTACATCTGGGTCCTCTTCCTGACGGCCCTGCTCAGCTGGGTCCCGACCCACTCCGCCGACGGCTTCATCGCCGGGTTGAAGCGGCTCCTCACCCGACTCACCGAGCCGGTGCTACGGCCCCTGCGCGCCGTGCTACCCCGACCGCGCCTCGGGGGGGTCGGCATCGACGTCTCGGTGCTGGTCGCGATGGTCGCGCTCGAGATCATCAACGTCCTCATCTAGCGGTGGCGGCACCGACCACGTCGAGGCGGCGGAGCGCGGCGCGCCTCGCGGACCTCGCGCGGCTGCGTCGGGCGCGCGACCGGATGGACCGCGAGTTCGCCCGGCCGCTCACGGTCGACGACCTCGCGCGCGACGCGGCGATGTCGACGGGTCACTTCACCCGCTCGTTCACCCGCGCCTACGCCGAGTCGCCCTACCGGTACCTCATGACCCGCCGCGTCGAGCGGGCGATGGCGCTGCTGCGCGGCGGGGCGTCGGTCACGGCGGCGGCCGGCGCGGTCGGCTACGCGTCGCTCGGCACCTTCGCCACGCGCTTCACCGAGCTGGTCGGCGAGCCCCCGGGCGCCTACGCGCGGCGCTGGCGCGACGCCACCCTCGACCTCGACCCGTGCGTGGCGCGGCTGGTGACCCGACCGGTCAGGAATCGAGAGGCGCGCGCCGGCGCTCGTGCCTAGCCTCGGGCCATGGACCTCACCATTCACTCCAGCTTCCTGCCCCAGACCGACCCCGCGGCGGCGATCGCTTTCTACCGTGACGTGCTCGGCTTCGAGGTGCGCCTCGACGTCGGCTACGGCGACCTGCACTGGATCACCGTCGGCCCGCCGTCCCAGCCCTCGACCGCGATCGTCCTGTACCCGCCCGAGGCCACGCCGAACCTCACCGACGACGAGCGGCACACCGTGGCCGAGATGATGGCCAAGGGCACGTTCGGCCACGTGGTGCTCGAGAGCGACGACCTCGAGGCCACCTTCGCGGCCCTCGCCACCGCGGGCGTCGAGGTCGTCCAGGAGCCGACCGACCAGCCCTACGGGATCCGCGACGGCGCGGTGCGCGACCCGGCGGGCAACCTCGTACGGATCAACCAGCGGCGCTGACTCGTCCCGCCGGGGCGCGGGCCCGGCGGTAGGGTGGCGAGATGGACACCACCGACAACGCCCCCTCGGCCCTCGAGGCCATCGACACGGTGACCTTCAAGGTCGGCCTGAAGGGCTACAGCGTCGACGAGGTCGACGAGTTCCTCGAGCGGCTCTCGGGCGAGGTCCGCCAGATGAAGGACCTCGTCCACCAGCAGCGCCAGCAGCTGCGCCAGGCGGCCGAGCGCATCGCCCAGCTCGAGGGTGCCCGTCCGGCCCCGGCGGCGGCCCCGGCCCCGGCCCCGGCGCCCGCCCCCGTGCGCCAGGCGGCCGCGGTCGCCCCCGAGGAGGTGGCCTCCATGATCGCGCTGGCCCAGCGCTTCATCGAGCAGGCCCAGGCCGAGGCCGAGGAGAAGGCGCGCGAGCTCACGGCCCAGGCCCAAGAGCGCGCCCGCGAGATCGTCGGCGAGGCGCGCAGCCGGGCCGAGGACGAGGTCAACCGGCTCAACGGGCTCAAGCAGCGTCTGGGTGAGGACGTCGAGCGGCTGCGCCGTCAGCTCGACGAGCAGCGCACGCGCATCTCGGGTGTGCTGAGTGAGTTCACCCACTGGGTCGAGGCGACCTTCAGCGACGACGCGGCCCCGTCGCCCACCCCCCTGCCCCCACGCGGTGCCCCGGCGCCCGCCCCGGCCCCGGCGCGCGAACCGGCCGTCGCGCCGGTGACCGAGGTCGTCCCGTCGGTGCCCAGTCGCGCGGTGCCGCCACGCCCCAGTCAGACGCCGCCGCCGGCCCCCGCGCCGTCGGGCCACACCCCGACCATCGGCCAGATGCTGCGCATGGACCACGGGCGCGACGAGGCGTAGCCCTCGCCGCCGGCTGGTAGGGTCTTCGCTCACCCGTCACGGCAGAGGAGTGGAGATGGCCGCCAGTTCGAAGACCACGTCCAAGGCAGCGTCGAAGAAGGTCCCGGCGAAGAAGGTCCCGGCGAAGAAGGCGGCCAAGGCCCCCGCCAAGGGTGCGTCGAAGACGGTCCCGGCGAAGAGGGCCCCGGCGAAGAAGGCGGCCAAGGCCCCCGCCAAGGCCCCGACGTCGAAGTCGCCGGCCGAAAAGGAGCGCGAGACCAGGGCCAAGGCCGCCGCCGCCGCCCGGGCCAAGGCCGCCAAGGAGCGCGAGGCCAAGGCCAAGGTCGCCGCCGCCGCCAAGGCCAAGGCCGCCAAGGAGCGCGAGGCCAGGGCGCGGGCCGTTGAAAAGGAGCGCGAGGCCAAGGCCAAGGCCGCCGCCGCCGCCCGGGCCAAGGCCGCCAAGGAGCGCGAGGCCAGGGCGCGGGCCGCTCAGCGGGAGCGTGAGGCGAAGGCCAAGGCCGCGGCCCGGGCCCGTGAGGTGGCCCGCAAGGCCCGCGAGAAGGCGGCCGTCGAGGCCAAGCGTCAACGGGAGCTCGAGGCGAAGAAGAGGGCCGTGGAGGCCGAGCGCCTGCGGAAGTTGCGCGAGATCGAGCGGCGCGAGAGCGAAGAGCGCAAGCGTCAGGAACGCCGCGAGGCCGAGGAGCGCAAGCGCCAAGAGGCCCTCGAGCGCAAGATGCACTCCAAGCCCTACGCCGAGGACGTCGCCTTCTTAGCGGAATTGCGCGCGCTGCTCGAAGAGACCCGGGCCTCGACCATGCACCAGATCGACATCGCCGAGAGCGAGGCGAACGAGATGCTCGTCGATCGAGAGCGTCTCGAGTACGACGACGAGGACGGCACCGGGGCGGCGTCGGACATCCAGCGCGACCAGCTCAAGGAGTTCGCGACGACGCTGCGCACGAAGGTCGACGAGATCGACGTGGCCCTCGCTCGCGTGGCCGACGGCAGCTACGGGCGCTGTGACGGCTGCTACGAGCCGATCAGCCAGGCCCGCCTGCGGGCGCAGCTGCCGGTGTTCACCTGCGTCTCGTGCCGCGCCGCCGTCTAGGGGCCCTCGGCACGCTCAACCTCGGGGTCGTGGCGGTGGCGCTCGGCGTGACCGCGCTCGACGCGCTCACCAAGGCGTGGGCCCGTCACGCACTGGCCCACCACGCCGTGCACGTGGTCGGACCGCTCTGGTTCCGCCTGCACTACAACACGGGGGTCTCGTTCTCGGTGGCGAGCTCGGGGCCCCTCCTCGTGAGCGTGGCCACCGCGGTCGTGGCGGTGGCCGTGGTGGCGGTCGGGCTTCGTGCGCGGCGCGGGTGGCCCACCGTGGGCTTCGGCCTGCTCATCGGCGGCGGGGTGGCCAACCTCCTCGACCGGCTGGGCGCCACCCCGCACGCCGTGACCGACTTCGTCGCCGTCGCGAGCTTCCCGGTCTTCAACCTGGCCGACGCCGCGATAACGATCGGCTTCGTCGTGCTGGCGGTGGTGGCGCTGCGCGGCGGGACCCTGGCGGCGCGATGAGCGAGCGGCTCGACCTGCGCGTCCCCGACGGTCTGGCCGGCGAGCGGGTCGACCGGGTCCTGGCGACCCTGGCCGGGCGCTCCCGGGCCGAGGTGCGCGTCGTGCTCGAGGCGGGGGGCGTGCGCCTGGACGGCGTGACGGTGACCCGTGGCGCGACCCCGGTGGCCCCCGGTCAGCGGCTGGAGGTCGACCTGCCGGCGCGTGACGACGGGACGGTCGTCGCCGAACCCGCCGTCGCCGTCACGGTCGTGCTGGAGGACGCCGACTTCGTCGTGGTGGACAAGGCCCCCGAACTCGTCGTCCATCCCGGCGCCGGCCAGCGCGAGGGCACCCTGGTCGCCGGACTGCTCGCGCGCTACCCCGAGATCGCCGCGTTGGCCCCCCTGGGCGAGCCGGGGCGTCCGGGCATCGTCCACCGCCTCGACAAGGGCACCTCGGGACTGCTGGTCGTCGCCCGCAGCGCCACGGGGCTGGCGTCGCTGCGCGCCCAGATGGCCGGGCGCGAGGTCTCGCGGACCTACACCGCCTTCGTCCAGGGGCACCTCAGGGAGGACCGCGGCGTGGTGGACGCGCCGATCGGTCGTTCGGCTCGCCAGCCGACGGCGATGGCGGTGCGCGGGGATGGCCGGCCCGCGCGCACGCGTTATCGGGTGCGCGAGCGCTTGGACGCCCCCTACGCCGTGAGCGAGCTCGAGGTGGAGCTCGAGACGGGACGGACCCATCAGATCCGGGTCCACCTGGCCTCGATCGGACACCCGGTCGTGAACGACGCACGCTACGGCCACCGACGGGACGAGCGTCTCGCCGAGGGGCGCGTCGCGCTGCACGCGAGCGCGCTGGCCTTCACCCACCCGCGCACGGGCGAGTCGGTGCGCGTCGCCCGGGAGCTCCCGGACGACCTCGCGGCACTGCGCGACGCGGATCGGGGCTAGGCGACCTCGTGGGCCGCCACGACCGAGGCGTCCTGGCGCAGGAGGGCCAGGGCCTCGTCCTCGGCGCGGCGCACCCGGCGGACCCCGATGTCCATCTTGGCGGCCGTCGCCTGCAGCGAGAGCGGCGTGGCGCCGTTGAGGCCGAAGCGCAGCGTGAGCACCTCGCGCTGCAGGTCGCTCAGCTGGTCGAGGGCCCCGTGGATCTGGTCGTTGATCATCGCGGTCTCGATGCCGCCGACCCAGTCGTCCTGGCTCGGGGCGACGAGGTCGCCGAGGGTCGTGGCCGAGTCGGCCGAGGCCGGCTGGTCGAGGCTGGCGGTGACGCCGGCCAGGCCCTTTAGGTTGTCACGCTCGGCCTTGGCCATGCCGGTGGCCTCGGTGAGCTCGTCGTCGGTGGGCGGGCGCCCGAAGGTCGAGGTGAGCTCGGCCGTGGTCGCCTCGAGCCGCTGGAGCTGCTCGCCGACCTCGAGGGGGATGCGGATGGTGCGCCCGTGCTGTTGGACCGCGCGCTGGAGGGCCTGGCGGATCCACCAGGTCGCGTAGGTGGAGAACTTGAAGCCGCGCTCCCAGTCAAACTTCTCGACCGCGCGCAGCAGCCCGAAGACGCCCTCTTGGACGAGGTCGACCATCTCGACGCCCCGGTCCTGGTAGCGGCGGGCCCAGTGCAGGACGAGGCGCAGGTTGGCCGCCACCATCTGCTTCTTGGCCTCCTCGTCGCCGGCGGTGACCCGCTTGGCCAGCTCGACCTGCTCGTCGTAGTTGGGCATGGGGTAGCGATCGAGGTCGCGCATCAGTAGGCCGAGCATGTCGGTGGTGTTCACGGCCGACCGGCGGGGGGTGGTGGTCACGGCGACTCCTTGTCTAAGGGGGCCAATAGTCTCGCGTCTCACGGATATATTTCTCCTATGAGCGCATTAATAATGTACCACGGGCCCGGGCCCGGCCGCAAGGATCAGGCGCTGTGGGTGCGCGCCACGGGCCGGGCGCCCCGGGCCTGGTCAACCATGTCGGCCAGGGTGTAGCTCGCGAGGTGCTCGCGCATGTGGCTGCCGACGTCGGCCCAGACCTCGAGCAGGACGCACTGGCCCTCGTGGTCGCAGGCCCCGTTGCGGTGGGGCTCGCCGAAGTCGCCGGCGTTGATCGGCCCGTCGACGGCCGCGACGATCTCGGCCAGGGTGACCGCGTGCGCCGGGCGCGCGAGCACGTAGCCCCCGCCCACGCCGCGCTTGGAGCGCACCAGTCCGGCGCCCTTCAGGCTGAGCAGGATCTGCTCGAGGTAGGGCTGGGGCAGCCCGGTGCGCTCGGCGAGGTCCCGGACCGAGGTGGGCGAGCCGTCGTCGCGCAGGGCCAGGCTCAATAGGGCCCGACTGGCGTAGTCGCCGCGGGTGGAGACCCTCACGGCCCCATGCTACCGGGGCCCCCACGGGACCGGGGGTGTCCGAAGGTCCCGAACTCTGGCACACTGGCCCGGTGAGCGACGCCCCAACCCCCCAGACCACCACGAGCGAGCCGGTCGGACCCGACGCGGTCCTGGCCCCCGGCGAGGAGCCCGGGACCCCCGAGGAGGGGGAGGCCACCGACTACATCAGCCAGCCCGCCAAGGTGATGCGCATCGGTTCGATGGTCAAGACCCTCCTCGACGAGGCCCGCGCCGCCCCCCTCGACGAGGCCGGACGGACCCGGCTGCGCGAGATCTACCAGACCTCGGTCGACGAGCTCTCCGAGGCGCTCTCGCCCGACCTGCGCAGCGAGCTCGCGCGCATGACCCTGCCCTTCGCCGCCGCCGTCCCCTCGGAGTCCGAGCTGCGCGTGGCCCAGGCCCAGCTGGTGGGGTGGCTCGAGGGTCTCTTCCACGGGATCCAGGCCTCCCTCTTCGCCCAGCAGGCGGCCGCCGCGGCCCAGTTGGAGAAGATGCGCGACCGCTCCCTCCCGCCGGGCTCCGACGCCCGCGCGGGGACCTACCTCTAGGGGGCTAACCTTCGAAATCTCATCGGTGTAGTTTGCGCAGGAGAGGAGGTCGCCGGTGTCCGACGGGTTCGTCCACCTGCACAACCACACCGAGTACTCGATGCTCGACGGTGCGGCGCGCATCGAGGACCTCGTGCTCGCGGCCAAGGCCGACGGCCAGCGCGCGCTCGCGATCACCGACCACGGCAACCTCTACGGCGTCATCGACTTCTACCAGACGTGCCGCAAGCACGGGATCACGCCGGTGCTCGGGCTCGAGGCGTACATGTCGGCCACGAGCCGCTTCGACCGGCCGGCGCGACGCGGGCGCATCGACGACACCGGCGGCGAAACCGAGGGCGGCCAGAAGCTCTACCACCACCTGACGCTCCTCGCCGTGACCAACGAGGGCTACGCCAACATGCGCGAGCTCTCGTCGCTGGCCTTCCTCGAGGGCTACTACTACAAGCCCCGCGTCGACTGGGAGCTGCTCGAGCGCCACGCCGGGGGGCTGGTGGCGACCTCGGGCTGTCTGGGCGGCGTGGTCCTGCAGGCCCTGCTGCGCGACGACGACGAGCGGGCCCGCGAGCTCGGGGGGCGGCTCCAGGAGATCTTCGGCCGGGAGAACTTCTTCATCGAGCTCCAGGACCACGGACAGCCCGAGCAGCGCCGCACCAACCCGCGGCTCGTCGCGCTCGCGCGCGACCTGGGGGCGCCGCTGCTCGCCACGAACGACCTCCACTACGTCCGCCCGGGCGACGCCGAGATGCACGACGCGCTGTTGTGCATCGGCACGGGCGCGCGGGTCTCGGACCCGGATCGCTTCCGATTCCAGAGCGACCAGCACTACCTCAAGACCGCGGCCGAGATGCGCCACCTCTTCCGCGACCTGCCCGAGGCCTGCGACAACACCCTGCTCGTCGCCGAGCGAGCCGAGGTCACGATCGACTTCGACAACGACGCGCTGCCGGAGTTCTCGCTGCCCGCGGGCTATCTCGACCTCTCGCACAAAGAGGGCGCCGCGCGCTACCTGCGCGATCTCACCTACGAGGGAGCCCGCGAGCGCTACGGCCACGACCTCTCCGACGCGGTGCGCGAACGCCTGGACTACGAGCTCTCGGTGATCGGTGAGATGGGATTCGCCGACTACTTCCTCGTCGTCTGGGACCTGATCCGCCACGCCCGCGAGAGCCGGATCCGCGTCGGCCCGGGCCGGGGCTCGGCGGCGGGGTGCTGCGTCGCGTACTGCCTGCGCATCGTCGACATCGACCCCATCGCCAACGGGCTGATCTTCGAGCGGTTCTTGAACCCCGGGCGCAAGCAGATGCCCGACATCGACATGGACTTCGACGAGCGCTTCCGCGGGGACATGATCCGCTACGCCGCCGAGCGCTACGGCACCGACCACGTCGCCCAGATCATCACCTTCTCGACGATCAAGGCGCGCGCCGCGGTGCGCGACGCCGCGCGGGTGCTCGGCTACCCGCCCCAGCTCGGGGACAAGATCGCCAAGGCCATGCCCCCGCTCGTCATGGGCCAGGACCTGCCCCTCGAGGCGTGCTTCACCCCCACCACGGGCTACGAGGGCCGGTTCGCCGAGGCGTCCGAGCTGCGCGCCCTCTACGGGAGCGACCCCGAGGTCCGCCACGTGGTCGACGTGGCCAAGGGCTTCGTCGACAAGCGACGCCAGGACGGGATCCACGCGGCGGCGGTCGTCATCACGAAGGAGCCGGTTCTCGCCTACGTGCCGGTTCAGCGCAAGAGCGGCCCCAACGGCACCGGCGACGACGCGCCCATCGTCACGCAGTACGAGGCGACCGCCATCGAGAAGCTCGGTCTGTTGAAGATGGACTTCCTCGGGCTGCGCAACCTGGCGATCATCGAGCGCACGCTCGACCACATCGAGCGTCGCCACGGCGAGCGGGTCGACATCGACCGGGTGGCGCTGGACGACCCGGCCGTCTTCGAGATGCTGCGCCAGGGGAACTCGATCGGCATCTTCCAGCTCGAGGGCGACAAGATGCGTCAGCTCATGCGCCGGCTCGCGCCGACGTCCTTCGACGACATCGCCGCCCTGAACGCGCTCTACCGGCCCGGCCCCTTGAGTGAGAACGTCCACAACGACTACGCCGACCGCAAGAACGGTCGTCAGCCGGTCACCTACGACCACCCGGACCTCGAGGCGATCCTCGGCGAGACCTTCGGGCTCATGATCTACCAAGAGGACATCATGCGCGTCGCCACGATGGTGGCCGGCTTCTCCATGACCGAGGCCGACGACCTGCGCAAGGCCTGCTCGAAGAAGATCAAGGAGATGATCCAGGCCCAGCGGGCCAAGTTCGAAGCGGGCGCCGAGCGCCAGGGGTACGGCGAGGCGTTGGGCAAGGCCATCTTCGACAAGATCGAGCCCTTCGCCGACTACGCCTTCAACAAGAGCCACGCCTACGGCTACGCACTGGTGGGCTACCAGAACGCCTGGCTGAAGGCCCACTACCCGGTCGAGTACATGGCCGCGCTGTTGACCTCGTTCCGCGAGGACAAGGACAAGTCCGCGCTGTACCTCAACGAGGCCCGCCAGATGGGGATCACGGTCGGCGTGCCCGACGTCAACGCCTCCTTCGCCGACTACACGCCCTCACCGAGCGAGGACCGGACGATCCTGTTCGGGATGGCCGCGGTGCGCAACGTCGGCGATGCCCTCGTGGAGCGGATCGTCCAGGAGCGCGAGGCCCGCGGGCCCTTCACCTCGGTCTACGACTTCGTGCGCCGGGTCGACCCGGTGGTGTTGAACCGGCGCACCCTCGAGTCCCTCGTCAAGGCCGGGGCGTTCGACTCCTTCGGGGTGAGCCGCCGGGGTCTGCTGCTCGCCATCGACGAGATCGTGGACCTGACCCTCGCGCGGCGCAAGGACCTGTCGCTCGGGATCTCCACCTTGTTCGCCGCGCTCGGGGGCGAGAGCGGCGACGACTGGGAGGGGACCGAGGTGCCGATCCCGACCGAGGAGTTCGACACGGCCGTCAAGCTCGACTTCGAGCGGGAGATGCTCGGCACCTACGTCTCGGACCATCCGCTCTACGGGATCCAGGCCGTGCTGACCCAGCGCACCGACGGTTCGTTGAGCGAGATCCGTGAACGGGCCGAGGAGATCGCCCGCACCGGGCGGCCCGTCACCGTGGGCGGGCTGCTGAGCGAGGTCCAGCTCCGCCAGACCAAGGCGGGGCGCACCTACGCGCGGGTGGTGGTCGAGGACCTCGGGGGCTCGCTCGAGGTGAACTTCTCGGCGGCGACGTTCGAGCGCTTCAGCGGCTTCCTCGTGAAGGACAACGTGGTGCTGGTGAGGGTGCGACCCAACGAGGGCGACGAGGACCTGCGCTTCAGCGCCGTCGACGTGGAGGCCTTCGCCCGGCCGTCGGGGGCGGACGAGCTGCGCCTGTCGCTGCGGCCCGAGGACCTCACGGCCCGCTCGATCGCCACCCTGCGCGAGATCCTCGCGCGCTACCCGGGCCCGAGCCCCGTCGTGGTCGACACCGGCGCCGCCGGGAAGGTGTTCCGCCTCGGACCCGACTTCACCGTCGACATCCCCGGGGTGGTGGCCGAACTGCGCAGCGAGTTCGGTCGGCGGGTCATCTCGGCCTAGTCAGGGCCGCGCGCCGGCCGCCAGGGCCTGGCGCCACGTGTAGAGCAGGGCGGGTCGGGCGCCGGCGACCTGGACGATCAGCTCGCTGAACGAGCCGTAGCCGCCGCCCGCACCGCCCGCGACGTAGCCCGCGCCCATCACGTAGGCGCAGCCCCCCTGGAGGCAGGGCTCGCGCGCCGCATCGACGAGGATGTTGTCGCGGTGGCCCCAGCACCCCGGGGCGCCCGTCGCGGTGCAGTCGGCGTTCGTCGTGGCCGCCCCCGCCCAGCCGTCGAGGTACATCCAGCTGTAGTTGGCGTCGAGCGCGTTGTCCCCACCGGCCCAGTTCGACACGTAGGCGCCGGTGGCGCCGGCGACCGGGGCCATCAGCGTCGGGTCGGCGTCGTGGGCGGCTCCGGCCTGCGCCTGGGCGTCGAGCGAGCCCGAGAGCCCGAGGATCGGCGCCTCGCCGCGACTCACGCGCTCGACATCGGCCAGCACGAAGAGCTGCTCGGCGACGCTGAGGGTGGTCCAGTTGCGCGGCAGGCGCAGCGGCGCGAGGTGCTCGAGGGCGTGGGCGTGGTCGGTCGCGGCGACCTCGGCGCTCTCGCAGGCGCTCGCCGTGGTGGCGAGGGCGAGGGTCGAGCCCCGCCAGGTCCAGCACGGCGGCAGGGCTCCGCCCACGGTGTAGGACACGCCCGAGGCGACCGAGTACGCCGGATCGGCGGGCACGTCGCGGGCCGGGTTGCGCGGCGGCACCAGGCCCGCGCCGGCGGCCCCCGTGGCACCGAGGGCGCCGAGCGCCACGACGAGGGCCGCGGCCAGCGACGTCGTCCTTAGGCGTCCGCGCACGTCCCACCCCCACTCGCCCCGTCGGCCGAGCGTACCCAACGACGGCGCCGATCGGGCGCGGTCCGGTGAATCGCCAGCGGACGCCCGGCCGGGGGACCTCTCGGGGCCCGGGTCACCGCCCTCCCGTAGAATGGGGGTCATGGCGATGACGGTGACGACCAAGGACACCACGGCCCTGAGCGACGCCGAGCTGGCCGAGATGGCCGACCTCTGCGTCGATCGGGAGCCCAACTTCGACATCGGGTTCCTCTCCAAGCAACGCGAGGAGTGGGTGCTCGTGACCTACGCCAAAGAGGGCTCGCGGCTGCGGGGCTACTCCTTCTGCTCACTCGAGCGCATCGGCGGCACGCCGTCACTCCTGGTGGGACTGCTGCTCGTCGATCGCAACGCCAAGTCCGACCAGACCCTGCGGGCCATCCTGCACGACCAGTTCCGCCGGGCGCTGCTGGCCTTCCCCGACGAGGACGTGTTGCTCGGGACCCGGCTGACCTCCCCCGACGGGTACCGCGCCTTCTTGGGCCTCGAGGACGTCGTACCGCGGGTCGGGTACCGCCCGACCGGCGAGGATCGGGCGTGGGGGCGCCGTCTGGCCAAGCGCTTCGGCGCGGAGAAGGCGATCGACGACAAGACCTTCGTGATGACCACGGCCCCCGGGCCCGTCGGTGGGCTCGACTACGTGGCGGCCAAGGGGCCGGTGCCCGACGGTGTGGACGCCCTGTTCTCGGGGGTCGACCCGGCCTCGGGCCAGCGACTGGTGGTCTTCGGCTGGGCCATGGCCGAGGCGCTCGCCTCGGGCAAGCTGCCCCGCTAGCTCACCCCCGGGGCAAGAGCCCCGTGCAGCTCTTGTAGCAGTGGCCCTCGACCGGGGCCGACAACGTCGTGAGCACGTAGGTCGGGCGAAAGCCCAGGGCCGTTGCGAGCTCCTTGCCCGAGAGCGTGGTGCGCCGGGTGGACTCGATGGTGCGGATCGCGTGGGCGTCCTCGCACAGCAGCCAGATGTCGTCGCCGAACCAGCCGAAGCGCACCCAGGTCGAGCCGTCGTCGGGGCGGCGCAGCAGCTGGGGGCCGCGGTCGGGGGCGACCAGGGCGACGCTCGGCCGCTCGCCGCGGAACTCCCAGTAGGGCGCGCTCGGTCCGCGGAAGCCGAACAGCGGTCCGTCGGCGGGGGTGACCAGCCGCTCGAGCCACACGCGTACCCGACGGCCCCGGTACGTGCCCAGACGTCGGGGGAGTTCGGCGAGCGTGACGCACTCGGGCTGGGCGAGGTCGTCGCGCTCGAGGTCCTCGGCGAGGACCGCTTCGACCACGTCGAACAGGGCGAGGTCGGTCTCCTCGCCCGCGGGCCAGGGGACGCGCCAGCGCACCAGGGCCTGGCTCGAGAGGTCGATGACGGTGGTCGACTCGTTGGTCGAGCCCAGCACGAGGCCGTAGACCGTCGAGCCCCCCACGAGGGTCACCGCGTCGCGCTGGGGCAGGTGGGTGATGAGGTGGCGCGTGGCGCGCACCGCCGGGTCCCGGGTGATCAGCGCCACGCCAGCGCCTCGGCCAGGGCGGCGTCCAGGGCGGCCGGGTCGTCGACGGGGGCGGTGCACACACCGGCGCGACAGACGTACGCCCGACCGGCGCGACGCCCGGCGAGCAGGGGCGATCCGCCCTCGCCGGTGATGACGACGGTTCGCGGCACGACCCTCGATCGTAGGTGACGGGCGAGGGGTCCCTCGGCGCCGGGCAGGGCCACCTCGACGCCCTGGAGGGCGAAGCCGGCCGCCTCGATGAGGTCGGGCACGGCCAGGGGATGCTCGAAGAGCGCCGCGCCCAGCGCCACCAGGCGCTGGGCGACGGCGAGACGGTCGGGGTCGGCGTCGACGAGGGCCAGTCGCGCCAGGGCCCTCGTGGCCAGCGCGTGGGCCGAGGGGGTGGACCCGTCGAGGACGTCCTTTGGCCGGGTCACCAGGTCGAGGGTCTCGCGGTCGGGGGTGGCGACGCCCGCGCCCACGTCGGGCGCGAGCGCGCTCGGCCGCGGCCCCTCCCAGTGACGATCGAGAAGCGTCTCGCACAGCGCGCGCGCCCCGTCGCGCCACCGGTCGTTCCCGGTCGCGACGAAGGCGTCGAGGTGGGCGTCGGCGAGCGCCGCCAGGTCCCCGGCCGTCGCCGCGACGCGCCGGTGCTGGGTCCGCCACCACCGAGCCCCCTCGCGGTGGGTCGCCGCGAGGCCCTCGAGGAGGTCGAGGGCGCGCGAGAGGTACGGCTCGGCCCCGGCCGCGAGGAGGGCCTGGGCGAGGTAGGCGTTCCACTCGAGCACGACCTTGTCGTCGCGCGCGGGCTGGACCCGACGCCCTCGAACCTCGGCGAGGCGCACGAGCGCCCCGTGGAGGTGGGGCGGGGTCGCGAAGGGCTCCCCGTCGGCCAGGCGGGGCACGCTGCGCCCCTCGAGGTCGCCGGCGGCGGTGATCGTGTAGCGCCGCAGCACCGTCTCGACGAGGGCGCCGGGCTCCCCCGCCAGGGCGTCGCGCACCTCCTCGGGGGTCCAGGTCACGTGGCCCCCCTCCACGCCGCCGGCGTCGGCGTCGAGCGCGGCGGCGTAGCCCGAGGGCGTGCGCAGGGCCCGCTCGACGAAGTCAAGGGTCGCGAGCCCCACCTCTCGCCAGGACGCGCCCCCCCCGACGCGGGCGGCCTCGAGGTAGCAGCGCGCGAGCAGCGCCTGATCGCTCAGCATCTTCTCGAAGTGGGGCACGTGCCAGGTGGCGTCCACGCTGTAGCGCGCGAAGCCCCCGTCGAGGTGGTCGTAGAGTCCGCGGCGGGCCATCGCCTCGAGCGCGCCGCTGAGGGCTTCGCGTGAGGGCCCGTCGTCGAACTCGAAGAGGGCGCGCAGGTAGCTGGGTCTCGGGAAGCGCGGCGCCGGCCCGAAGCCCCCGTCGGCGTCGGCGCGCTCGACGAGGGCGTCGCGCAGGTTCCGGCGCACCCCGGCGAGGTCGAGCGGGCGCAGCGCGGGCGCGAGGTGGTCGGTCAGGCGCACCTCGCGCGCGAGGGCGTCGGCGAGCTCGGCGGCCTGGGCCTCGACGAGGGGGCGCTGCTCGCCCCACGCGTCGGCGACGGCCGCGAGGAGTCGGGGGAAGCCGACCAGACCCGCGCGGTCGCGCGGCGGATAGTAGGTGCCGGCGAGGAACGGACGCCCGTCGGGCAGGGTGAAGACCGACATGGGCCAACCCCCGTGGCCGCTCGAGAGCTGGACGGCGGCCATGTAGAGGGCGTCGACGTCGGGTCTCTCCTCGCGGTCGACCTTGATCGGGACGAAGCGCTCGTTGAGGACGCGCGCCACCTCGGGATCCTCGAAGGACTCGTGGGCCATCACGTGGCACCAGTGGCAGGCCGCGTAGCCCACCGAGAGGAAGACGGGCCGGTCGAGGCGCCGGGCCTCGGCCAGGGCGTCCTCACCCCAGGCCCACCACGCGACCGGGTTGTCGAGGTGCTGGCGCAGGTAGAGCGAACCCAGGGCGGCCGGGTCGTTGCGCAGCCGCGGGCTCACCGGTCGGCCCGCCAGGTCTCGGCGCGCTGGGCGAGGACGACTTCGCTCGTCCACTCGCCCTTGACGAACTCGTTCTCGACGAAGTGGGCCTCGCGGCGCAGCCCGGCGCGCTCGAGGGAGCGGATCGAGGCCTCGTTGCGCGCGTCGCAGCGCCCGACCACCCGGTGCAAGTCGAGCTCGTCGAAGGCGACCCCGAGCAGGATGCCGTACACCTCGGTGGCGTACCCGCGACCCTGGTGCGCGGGCAGCAGGCTGCCGCCCATCTCGCCCTGGCGGTGCGTCGGGTCCCACCACAGGACGAAGTCGCCGACCATCTCGTCGCTGGCGCGCAGGGCGACGCATACGTTTATCCGCGGCGCGTCGGGGTCGCGCGCGAGCCGTTCGTCGAGGAGGGTGCGGGCCGCCTCGGCCGTGCGGGGCTCGCTGTAGAGGTACCGATTCACCGACGGGTCGGCCACGAGTGCACTGAGCCGGTCGAGGTCGCGCTCGGCGAAGGGGCGCAGGCGCAGCCGCCCGGTCTCGCGCGCGGGGTCGAGGCGGGCCACCGCACCGTTCTAGCGCCGGGGCGTCGACGCAATAGCGTGGGCGCGACCAGGAGGTCGGATGACCAAAGCCGTTCGCTGGGGCGTCGTGGGCACCGGGCGCATCGCCCAGACCTTCGCGAGCGACCTCGCCCCCCTCGCCGAGGGCGAGGTCGTCGCGGTGGGCTCGCGCACGGCCGAGGCGGCCGAGGCCTTCGCCCGCCGTTTCGGGGTGGCCCGCCACTACGCCGGCTACGAGGCGCTCTGTGAGGACCCCGGGGTGGACTGCGTGTACGTGGCCACGCCCCACCCCTTCCACCGCGACCACGCCCTGCTCGCCCTCTCGCGGGGCAAGCCCGTCCTCGTCGAGAAGGCCTTCACCATGACCGCCGACGAGGCCCGCGACGTCGTCGCGGCCGCGCGCCGGTCCGGCCTGTTCGCGATGGAGGCGATGTGGACGAGGTTCCTGCCCCACGTGAGGACGCTGCGCGAGCGCGTCGCGGCGGGGGTCCTCGGCGAGGTCGTCCTGCTCGTCGCCGACCACGGCAAGTGGTTCGCCCGGGACGCGACCTCGCGCCTCTTCGCGCCCGAGCTCGGCGGGGGAGCGCTGCTCGACCTCGGGGTCTACCCCGTCTCGTTCGCCTCGATGCTCCTGGGGCCGCCCTCGAGCGTGCGCTCGATGGTGACCACGGCCTTCACCGGCGTCGACGCGACGACCTCTATCCTGCTCGGTCACCCCTCAGGGGCCCAGGCCGTGCTCACGTGCACCTCCTCGGCGCGCAGCGCGACGCGCGCGAGCGTGGTCGGCACCGAGACCCGCCTCGAGGTCGAGGGGGACTTCTACGCCCCGAGCGCCTTTTCAATCGTGGCGCGCGACGGCACGCTGCTCGAGCGCGTCGAGGGCCCCGTGGTCGGTCGGGGCCTGCAGTTCCAGGCGCTCGAGGTCGCCCGCTGCCTCGAGGCCGGCCTCACCGAGAGCCCCGTCATGCCCCTCGACGAGACGGTCTCGATCATGGCGACCATGGAGCGAGCCCTCGGGGGCGCGTCGAGCGGGTGAGCCCGCCCCGACCACCCCCGCGGGGTGGGTCATCTGCTACGGTTCACGACCGACCGCCTCTGGGCGTTCACGCAGTAGTCACAGTTACGGCACCAACGGAGGTGCCAACCAAAGGGTTGGGGAGATTATGAAATTCACAAAGGGTAGGGCCCTTGCGGCCGTCACTCTGGCGGGCACGTTCGTTGCCCTGGCCATCCCGAGCGTGGGGTCGGCCGGGGGGACCGTGTCCGCCTCGTCGTTCAACTCGAACTACACGACGATGGCGAGCCTCAAGGCGATCGCCGCCGCGGGTTCGGGCGGCATCGGCGTCATCCTGCCGGACGAGGTCTCGTCGAACCGGTACGTCGACTTCGACGCACCAAACCTGACGACGGCCCTGACCGACGCGGGGCTGCCGGCGAGCGACCTCAACGTGCAGAACGCGCTGGGCGTCGACGCCAACGAGATCAGCATCGCCCAGGGTGACATCGCCGCGGGTGACAAGGTGCTCATCATGGACCCGCTGGACTCGACGACCGGCGTCACCATCGAGAAGGACGCGGCCAAGGCCGGGGTACAGGTCATCGACTACGACCGCCTCACGGTCGGCGGGTCGGCCCCGTACTACGTCAGCTTCAACAACGTCGCGGTGGGCCAGCTCATCGGGCGCGGCGAGCTCGCGTGCATCAAGGCCTACAAGATCAAGAAGCCCCTCGTCTACGTCATGAACGGCAGCACCACGACCGACAACAACGCGGTGCTCTTCGCCCAGGGCTACGACTCGGTGCTGAACAAGGCCGGCTTCAAGGCCAGCGTGGGTGGTTCGGGCAACGCCAAGACGATCAACGAGACCGGTACCGGCACCTGGACGCCGTCGCAGGCGTTGACCGACTTCCAGGGCGCCTACTCGCAGAATCCGAAGATCAACGCGGTCGTCACTCCGAACGACGAGAACGCCGCGCCGATCATCGCCTTCTTGCAGAAGAAGGGCCTCAAGCCGTACACGATGCCCTTCACCGGCCAGGACGCGACGCTCACCGGGTTCCAGAACATCATCTCGGGCTACCAGTGCGGCACCGTGTACAAGCCGATCTGGAAGGAGGCCCAGGCGGCCGCCGCCATCGCGCTGTACCTGCGCGCGGGCAAGACCCCGCCGAGCTCGCTGGTGAACGGCACGACCAAGGACCCGACCACGGGTCGCGCGGTCCCTTCGGTCCTCCTGACGGCCACGTGGGTCACCCCCAAGCTCGTCGAGTCCACGGTGATCCACGACGGGGTGATCAACCCGGTGGCGCTGTGCACCTCGGTGCGTCCGGCGGTCACGGGTGACAAGAAGATCCCGACGTACGCCCAGGACTGCAAGAAGTACGGCATCCACTAGGCCCCGCTAGCTACGACCGTGTCCGAGCCCGTGACGAGCGAGAGCGCTGCTCCGTCCGTCACGGGCTCGGCCGCGTCGGGCGACCCGGCCCCGCTGCTGCGACTGCACGCGATCTCCAAGAGCTTCGGCGCCGTCCAGGCCCTGCGCCACGTGGACCTCGACATCCCGGCCGGCCAGGTGACCGCCCTCATCGGCGACAACGGCGCGGGCAAGTCGACGCTGATCAAGGTGATCGCGGGGATCCACGAGCCCACCTCGGGTGAGCAGTACTGGCTCGGCCGGCGGGTCGACGCCCACACGCCGCGCGCGGCCGCCGAGCTCGGCATCGCGACGGTGTACCAGGACCTCGCCCTCTGCGACAACCTCGACATCGTGGCCAACATGTACCTGGGCTACGAGGAGACCCGGCGCGCGGTCCTCAACGAGGTGGCGATGGAGGTGCACACCCGCCAGACGCTCGCGGACCTCTCGGTCTCGACGATCCAGTCGGTGCGCCAGCTGGTGGGCTCCCTGTCGGGTGGCCAGCGCCAGGCCATCGCCGTAGCGCGCGCGGTGATGCGCGACGCGAAGCTCGTCATCATGGACGAGCCCACGGCCGCCCTGGGCGTCACCCAGACCAAGAACGTCCTCGACCTCATCACGACGCTCGCCTCGCGCGGCATCGCGGTGCTGGTCATCTCGCACAACCTGAACGACGTGTTCGCCGTGGCCGACCGGATCGCGGTCATGCACCTGGGCACCCTGGTGAGCAGCGGGCCCGCCGCGAACTACGACACCGCCAGCGCCGTCGAACTGATCACGACGGGCACGACCACCCGCGCCGCCTAGTCGCGGCGAAGGACCCCTATGTCCCTCGACACCAGCGCCCTCGAGACCGAGGCCGCTCCCTCCTCCCGCCAACGGCTGCGCGCCCTCGTCGGCGGGGACCTCGGCCTCGTCCCGGTCCTCGTCGCCCTCGTCGCCCTGGTCATCTACTTCCAGGTGCGCAACTCGGTCTTCCTCTCGGCGGCCAACGTCACCAACCTGTTCATCCAGGCCGTGATCTACGTCTTCCTCGGCATGGCCGAGGTCTGGCTCCTGCTCCTGGGTGAGATCGACCTCTCGCTGGGCTGGGTCGCGGGGATGGCCGGGTCGATCGCCGCCATCGTCACGAACGTCCAGTACGCGTGGCCGTGGTGGGCGGCGTTCATCGTCGCGCTCGCGGTCTCGGCCGGCATCGGTGCGCTGTGGGGACTGTTCGTGGTGCGCCTGCGGCTGCCCTCGTTCATCGTCACCCTGGCCGGCAACTTCATCGTCGAGGGCGTCCTGCTCTACATCCTCGACCACGTCTTCCAGGGGGGCGGGGCCCCGGTCCAGGAGAAGGTCCTGAGCGACCTCACGAACGGCAACCTCACCCCGACCTGGACGTGGGTCTTCGTGGTCGCCACCGTGGTGGTGTCGGCCGTGGTCGCCCTGTCGCGCGAGCGGGCCCGCCGGCGCGCCGGCCTGGCCAACGCGCCGCTCTACCGCCTCGTCGTGAAGCTCGTGGCCCTCGCGGTCTTCGGGGTGCTGCTCGCCCTCGTCTTCAACGCCAACCGGGGTTCGTTCATCCCGATCCAGGGGATGCCCTTCGCCGTGCCGCTCGTCTTCGGGGTGATGGTGCTCTACTCGTTCGTGCTCGCGCGCACCCGGTTCGGGCGGTATCTCTACGCCATCGGCGGCAACCCCGAGGCGGCCCGCCGAGCCGGCATCCCGGTGGACCGCTACCGGGTCTACGCCTTCCTCCTCGGCGGGCTCACGGCCGGTATCGGCGGACTCTTCTACGTCTCGCGCCTGGGGGGCTACTCGTCGAGCTCGACGGACTCGACGGTCGTCCTGTACGCGGTGGCCGCCGCGGTCATCGGCGGGACGAGCCTCTACGGCGGCCGGGGCAAGATGACCTACCCGGTGGTGGGCGGCATCATCCTCGCGGTCATCATCAACGGCCTCGTCTTGATCCAGGTCTCGGCGACGATGGAGTTCGTCGTCACCGGCGTCGTCCTGCTGGCGGCCGTGACGGTCGACTCGTTGGCCCGGCGGAGCCAGACCCTGCTCAAATAGCTCAGAACACGTGGGCGAGGTCGCCCCGGCGCACCTTGCCGCTCGCGGTGCGCGGGATGGCCGTCACGTAGCGGACCTCCTTGGGCTTGGCCCACGGGCCGATCGCCTCCTCGGCGGCCGCGCGCAGGGCGCCGTCGAGGTCGCGCCGGTCGGCCACGACGAGGGCCACCACCCGCTCGCCCCACTCGTCGTCGGCCCGTCCCGTCACGGCGACGTCGGAGACGCCGGCGACCCGCGCGAGGACCGCCTCGAGGTCCTCGGGCCAGACCTTCTCACCGCCGGTATTGATGACGTAGCGCAGTCGGCCGAAGACCGTGAGCCGCCCGTCGTCGAGCCGTCCCCCGTCGCCGGTGGGGAACCAGTCGTCGAGGCCGTCGGGCCCGACGACCCGGGGCCGGTCCCGGTCCCGGTAGCGGGAGAAGAGGGTCGGGCCGCGCACGCAGAGCTCCCCGTCGACGACGGCGAGCTCGACGCCGGGCAGGGCCACGCGGTCGTAGACGACGCCCGAGCCGGTCTCGGTCATGCCCCAGGTGGTCACCACGTTGTCGGCGAGGGCGTGGGGCGGCCGGGCGCCACCGAGCAGCACGGTGCGGTAGCCCGAGAGGTCGAAGCGGGCGAGCTGGGCGCGCACGACCGCGACGTGGGTCGCCCCTGCACCGGGTCCGGTGTCGGGCCGCTCGGGGTCACCCCAGACGAGGGCCGCGTCCGAGAGCACGCCGCGCAGCACCACGGCGAGCCCCCCGATATGGCAGGCCGTCAGGCAGGGGAACCAGGCCGGGGGCGCGTCGTCGCGCAGCGTCGCCTGGGTGATCGTTGCGCTCGCCGCGAGCGCCGCCCAGGTCAGCTCGGCGGCCTTGGGCGTCCCGCTCGAACCCGAGGTGAGCATCACGAGACCCACCCCGTCGTCGACCCCGCGCCCTTCGGGGCGCGCGTGGCGGCCCGACGCGTCGAGCACGTGGGTCGGGGCGAGTCGCTCGAGCTCGGTGGCGCGCGCGCGGGGCGAGAGCCGTCGGTCGAGGACGCAGAACGCGTCGCCCGACGCGGCCACCGCGGACACGGCGCGCTCGAGGTCGGGTCCGAGCGCGAGGTCGAGGGCGACGAGGTCACGCACCCCGCGAGCCTACGGGGCGCGTGCTAGGAAGTCGCATGGCCTCGGTCCGCTTCGAGCGCCGGATCGGCGCCCCGGCCGACCGAGTGTGGGCGCTCGTGGGCGACCCGGCGCGGATCGTCGAGTGGTTCCCCGGGGTCCTCGAGGCTCGGGTCGAGGGGGACCGGCGCACGCTGCGGCTCGCCACGGGCGTCGAGATGCCCGAGCGGATCCTCGCCGCCGACGCGCGTACGCGCCACTTCGCCTACCGCCTCGAGACGAGACTCGTGCGCTTCCACCTCGGGACGATCGACGTGTTCGAGCTCGGCCCGAGTGACACCGTGGTGGCCTACGCCACGACCGCCGAGCCCGACACCATGGCGCTGGTGATCGGCGGCGCCACCGACGAGGCCCTCGACGCGATCGTGCGCCTGAGCGAGGGGACCGAGGGGTAGGCGTGGGCCGCAAGATCCTCTTCATCACCACCGACCAGCAGCGCTACGACACCCTCGGGGTCAACGGTGGCCAGGTCGCCTCGACCCCGGTGGTCGACGGGCTCGCGCGCGAGGGGGTGCGCTACACGCGCTGTCAGCCAACGTCGGTGGTCTGCATGCCCTCGCGCGCCTCGATGCTGACCGGACAGTACCCCTCGACCCACGGGGCCTGGATGAACGGGGTGGCCCTGCGCGTCGACGCGCCCTCGGTGGCGGCGGCCCTGCACGACGTGGGCTACGCCACGGCCCTGGTCGGCAAGGCCCACTTCGAGCCGTTCCTCGACCCCTTCGGGCGCTTCGTCGAGAACGCGCTCTCGAACCTGGGCGTGCCGACGGTGGAGCAGCCCTGGTTCGACGGTCGTCTCGGGGTGCACCGCGGCTTCGACGTGATGGAGCTGGCCACCCACGGCGTGCTGGGTCCGCTCCACTACGCCCGCTGGTTCCGACGCACCCACCCCGAGGCCGTCGAGGGTTTCTACCCGGTGCTCGACGCCGACCTCAACGTGAACGCCGCCGGCGGCGGCGACACCGGCGCGCCCCAGGTGCACTACAACGACGTGGCGCGCGAGTGGTACCACACCGAGTGGGTCGCCGACCGCACGATCGCGTGGCTCGAGGGGCTCGACCCGGCCCGGGACTGGTTCTGCTGGATGAGCTTCCCCGACCCCCACCACCCGTGGGACCCGCCGGCCGAGGCCGCCCGGCGCGTCGACTGGCGCGAGGTCCCCCTGCCCGAGAACTACCCCGAGCGGCGCGAGGAGCGTGAGCGCCTGCTCGACGCCAAGGCCCGCCACTGGCGACTCTGGTACGACGGGCGCGTCGTGTCGAACTACGAGGCCCCGGCCCACTGGGTCCCGGCCACGCTCACGGCCGACCAGGTCCGCGAGGTCAACGCCCTCAACGCCGTCGAGGTCGAGCTCATCGACGAGGCGATCGGCCGCGTGCTCGCGGTCGTGGAGGCCCGCGGCTGGGGGGAGGAGACCGACGTGGTCTTCACCTCCGACCACGGTGAGCTCCAGGGCGACTTCGGGCTGCTCTTCAAGGGCCCCTACCACGTCGACGGGCTCTTGCGCCTGCCCCTCGTGTGGCGGCCGGCCCGCTCGGCGGGGGTGGCGCCCGCGGTCGTCACCGCCCCGGTGAGCCTCGTCTCGCTCGCGGCGACCTTCCTCGAGATCGCCGGGGGCCAACGGCCCTCGTGGGCCGAGGGCGACCCGCTGCCCCTCGACGACGCGGCGGCGCCCAGCGACGCGGCCACCGTGACCGAGTGGGACTCGGACCTGTTCGGGGTCGACGTGCACGTGCGCACGATCCTGACCCGCTCGCACCTCTACAGCGAGTACGGCCGGGGCGCGATGCACGACGGCACCGAGGCCGAGCTCTACGACCTCGCCGAGGACCCGCTGCAGCGCGAGAACCGGGCCGACGACCGGGGGACCCGGGCCGTGCGCGACGAGCTCCGCGAGCGTCTCGCCGCGCACGAGGCGCGCCCCGGGGAGCGGGCGACCCCGGGTCGGCTGGTCGCGCCGGTCTAGCTCTTCGGTAGCGTGGACGTCATGACGACCGTGATCCAGGGACCCCCGACCGACCCGCTCGACCCCTTCCGCGCCCAGCCGCTGCCCGACTGGGAGCGCTCGGGTGACTACGGCGACATCGTCTACGAGACGGCCGAGGGTATCGCGCGCGTCACCATCAACCGGCCCGAGGTGCGCAACGCCTTCCGCCCCCAGACCCTCTTCGAGCTCGAGGACGCCTTCGAGCGCGCCCGCGACGACGTCGCGGTGGGCGTGGTGATCCTCACCGGGGCGGGGCCGGACGCCTTCTGCTCCGGTGGCGACCAGCGGATCCGCGGGACCGACGGCTACCTGGGTGACGACGCGGTCGCCCAGCACGGGGTGGGCCGTCTCAACGTCCTCGACCTCCAGGTCCAGATCCGCCGCCTGCCCAAGCCGGTCCTGGCCCAGGTCGCGGGGTACGCCATCGGCGGGGGACACGTCTTGCACCTGGTGTGCGACCTCACCATCGCCGCGGACAACGCGCGTTTCGGCCAGACCGGCCCCCGCGTGGGCTCCTTCGACGGTGGCTACGGCGCCTCGCTCCTCGCGCGCACCATCGGGCTCAAGCGGGCCAAGGAGGTCTGGTTCCTCTGTCGCCAGTACGACGCCGAGACGGCGCGCGCCTGGGGCCTCGTCAACACGGTCGTGCCGCTGGCCGACCTCGAGCGCGAGACGGTGGCCTGGTGCCGCCAGATCCTCACGCTGTCGCCGATCGCGTTGCGCATGCTCAAGGGCGGCTTCAACGCGGCCGACGACGGTCTGGCCGGCATCCAGCAGCTGGCCGGGGACGCGACGATGCTCTTCTACATGTCCGAGGAGGGCCAAGAGGGACGCAACGCCTACGTCGAGCGTCGCCGACCGGACTTCTCGAAGTACCCCAAGCGCCCATGACCCCGGCCCCCGGGCCGGTCCGTCGCTGGGTGCTGGCGGCGCGCCCGCGCACGCTGCCCGCCGCGGCGGTGCCGGTGGTGCTGGGGGTCGCCCTGGTGCGCCCCGCGCCCGTCGAGTGGCTCAACGGCGCGCTCTGTGTGGTGGTGGCCCTCGCCCTGCAGGTCGGGACCAACTACGCCAACGACTACTCCGACGGGGTGCGCGGCACCGACGCCGCGCGCGTGGGGCCGTTCCGACTCACCGCGTCGGGTCTGGTGGCCGCGGCGCGGGTACGCGACGCGGCCTGGCTCACCTTCGCCGTGGCCGGCGCGTCGGGGCTGGTGCTGGCCTCGCGCACGTCGTGGTGGCTCGTGGCGATCGGGGCGAGTGCGGTCGCGGCCGGGTGGCTCTACACGGGCGGCCCGCGGCCCTACGGCTACCTGGGCCTGGGCGAGCTGTTCGTCTTTGTCTACTTCGGCCTCGTCGCCACGGTGGGCACGGCCTACGCCCAGCACGAGGCGATCCCGGCGCGCGCGTGGTGGCTCGGCGCGGCCGCCGGGGCGATGGCCTGCGCGCTGCTCGAGGCGAACAACCTGCGCGACGTCGAGGGCGACCGCGCCGCCCGCAAGCACACGCTGGCCGCGCGCCTGGGGCGAGAGCGCGCCGCGTGGCTCTACGGGCTCTGGGTGGCGGTCGTCGCCGGCGCCCTCGCGGGGGCGGGCGAGCTGGCGGCGGCGCTGGTCGCCCTCGTGGTCTACGCCCCGGCGCTGCGCCTGGCCTTCTCGGATCGTCGGGGTCGGGAGCTGGTGGCGCTGCTGCGCGACTCGGCGCGTGCCCAGCTGGCCCTCGGGGGGGTGGTCGCGGTGCTCCTCGCCACCGCCACCTACTGGGGCTAGTCGAGGAAGTCGCGCACCACGCCCGCCACGGCCGCGGGGTCCTCGAGGTGGGCCGCGTGACCGAGCCCCTCGAGCACGACGAGGCGGGCGTCGACCAGGGCGCCGGCGAGGCGACGCCCGGCCTCGACGAACTTGGGGTCGCGCGCGCCGGCCAGCACCAGGGTGGGCACCTCCAGGCGGGCCAGGTCGTCGAGCAGCCACGCCTGGGTCCCGGTCCCGGCGCGACGCAGCGAGTCGGCGAGCCCGGCCGCGTCGGTGCTGCGCGCCGCGCGCTCGGCCGCCTCGCGCGGGAGGGTGGCGAAGAGGGGCTGGGCCAGCCACTCCTCGAGGAAGGCCGAGGCGCCGACGCGCTCGATCCGCTTCGCCAGGGCCTCGTCGCGCGCCCGGCGTGCGGCCCGCTCGGACTCGTCCTCGATGCCGGCGGTGGCGCTCAGGACCACGAGGCGCGTGACGATCCCGGGGTGGCGCAGGGCCACGTGCAGCGCCACGCGCGCGCCCATCGAGTAGCCCCCGAGGGCGACCGGTCCGGGGCCGGCGGCGGCCGCCACGAGGTCGGCCGCCTCCTCCAACGATGCGCTGAGTGCAGCGCTCGAACCGTGGCCGGGCAGGTCGGGGCTGAGGACCTCGTAGTGTGTGGCCAGAATGGACCGGTAGCGACGGGCCGAGTCCCGGGTCTGGGTGAAGCCGTGGAGCCACACCAGGACCGGGCCCGAGCCCTCGCGCGCCACCCCGAGGAGCCCCATTGACCCGTAGCGTACCGAGCCCCAGCGAGGTGCAGGCCACCTTCGCCGCGACCCTCTTCGACGAGTGGCGCCGGGCCGGTCTCACCGACGTCGTCCTCGCGCCGGGGTCGCGCTCGACGCCGCTCGCCCTCGCGGCGGCCGCCACCGAGGGGGTGACGCTCCACGTGCGCCTCGACGAGCGTTCGGCCGCGTTCTTCGCCGTCGGCCGGGCCCTGGCGAGCGCTCGGCCGGTCGCGGTGGTCGTGACCTCGGGCACGGCGGCGGCCGAGCTGCACGCCGCGGTCGCCGAGGCCGACCTCGCTCGGGTGCCGCTGCTCGTGGTCACCGCCGACCGCCCGCCGGAGCTGCGCGGGGTCGGCGCCCCCCAGACGATCCTCCAGAGCCACCTCTACGGACCGATGGTGCGGCGCTTCGAGGAGCCCGGCGTCGCCCGGGCCGAGGCGGCGCCGACGTGGCGGCCGCTCGCGGCGCGCCTCTACGCGGCCGCGTGCGGGCACCGAGGCGAGCCCGGCCCGGTGCACCTCAACGCGGCCTTCGTCGAACCGCTCGTGGGCGCGCCCTACGAACTGCCCGCCGCCCGCGCCGAGCCCGACGGGCCGAGCCGCGAGGCCGCTCCGGCCGCCCCCGTGGACCTGGCGGGCCGGGCCGTCTTGTGCGTGGTGGGCCTCGGGGTCTCGCCCGAGACCGTCGCCCGGGCCCGCGCGGCCGACTGGGCCGTGGTGGGCGACGCCACGGTGGCGAGCACGCTGGCCCACGCCGACGTCGTCCTGCGCGACGACGCCCTGGCCGCTTGGCTGGCGCCCGAGGTGGTCGTGCGCCTCGGCGGGGCGCCCGCCTCGAAGTCGCTGGCCGCCCGTCTGGGTCATTGGGGCGCGCCGGTCGTCGCCCTCGACGGGGACGGCCCGGTCGCCGACCCCGACGGCGTGGTGACCCGTCGGCTGGCCGGCCGGCCCGACCCGTCCGAGCCGACCCACCGGGGCGACCCCCGCTACGTCGCGCGCTGGGCCGCGGTGAGCGAGGCCGTCGAGTCCTACCTGGCCGAACGGCCCGACGAGGTGCTCGACGAGCCGGCCGTCGCCCGCGGCGTCGTCGCGGTGGCCAACGAGGCCGGGGTCGACCTGGTGGTCGGCTCGTCGATGCCCGTGCGCGACGTGGAGTGGTGGGCGCCCGCCCGCCGGGTCCGGGTCTTCTCGAACCGGGGCGCCAACGGCATCGACGGGGTCGTCTCGACGGCGCTCGGGGTCGCCGCGGGCTCGCGGGCCGTGGCCCTCGTGGGCGACCTCACGTTCCTCCACGACGTCTCGGGCCTGGTGAGCGGCCTCGGCTCAGCGGGCGGGTCGCTGGTCCTGGTCGTCGTCGACAACCGGGGCGGGGGGATCTTCTCCTTCCTCGCCCAGCGCGCGCTGCTCGCCCCCGAGACGTTCGAGGCGCTCTTCGGCACGCCCCACGACCACGACCTGGTCACCGTGGCGCGCGCCTTCGGGGCGTGCGCCACGCGGGTCGGCGACGCCGCGGCTCTGGCGAGCGAGGTCACGAGCGGCCTGGCCGCCGGGGGCCTGCACGTGGTGGTGGCGACCGTGCCCGAGCGCGACGAGAACGTGGAGCGTCACGAGCGCCTCGTCGAGGGCGCCCTGCGCGTGGCGGAGGCGCTGCGATGATCGCCTCGGTGACCACGTCGTCACTCCTCGCGGCCTTCCCCCTCGCCCTGGCGGCCGGGCTCGTCTCGTTCGTCTCGCCCTGCGTTCTGCCGCTGCTGCCCGGCTACCTCGCCTTCCTCTCGGGCTCCGCCGGGAGCCTCGAGGGCTCTCGGGGTCGCGGGCGGGCCGTCGTGGGCTCGATCGCCTTCATCGTCGGCTTCGCCCTGGTCTTCGTGAGCCTCGGGGCGATCTTCGGCCAGGTGGGTCGTGAGGTCCGCCTGCACCAGCGCGGCCTCGAGGAGGTCTTCGGTCTGGTCACGATCGCACTCGGCTTCTTCTTCGCGGGGTGGTGGCCGTCACGGTGGCTCCAGCGCGAGCGGCGCATCCACAAGGTGCCCCGGGCCTCGGTGCTCGGCGCGGGGGCCCTCGGCTTCACCTTCGGGCTGGGGTGGACCCCCTGCATCGGCCCCACGCTCGCGGCGATCCTCGGGCTGGCGGCGTCCTCGTCGGGGGCGACGGCGCTGCGCGGCTCGGTGCTCGCCTTCGTCTACTGCCTGGGACTGGGCATCCCCTTCGTCGTGGCGGCGCTCGCGACCGAGTGGGTGGCCACGGCGTCGTCGTGGCTGCGCCGTCACGCCCGTCCGATCGGGACCGCGGGCGGACTGCTGCTCATCGCCATCGGGGTCTGCGAGGTGACCGGCCTCTGGCACGCGTTCGTGGTGTGGCTGCAGGTTCACGTGCCGAGCACCTCGACGGCCCTGTGAAAGGCGCCCTCGTAGACTGAGGGCATGAAACTGAGCGAGGACTGGCGCCGCCGGGGCCTGATCTACCAGGTCACCGACGAGGCGGTGCTCGACCAGCTCGACGCCGGGTCCGTCACCGCCTACATCGGCTTCGACCCGTCGGCGTCCTCGCTCCACCTCGGCAGCCTGTTGCAGATCTGCACGCTGCGTCGGCTCCAGCTGGCCGGCAACGCCCCCATCGCGCTGGCCGGGGGCGGCACCGGACTGATCGGAGACCCCAGCTTCAAAGACGTCGAGCGACCCCTGCTCGACGCCGACACGATCGGGGCCAACGTCGAGGCGATCGGGCTCCAGCTGGCCCGCTTCCTCGACTTCACCGCCGAGGCCGGGCCGGCGCGCGCGCGGCTCGTCGACAACGCCGAGTGGCTCACCCGTATCCCGCTCACCGACTTCTTGCGCGAGGTGGGCAAGCACGTGACGGTCAATCAGATGGTGGCCAAGGAGTCGGTGCGCGTGCGCCTCGAGCGCGAGGACGTGGGTCTGTCGTTCACGGAGTTCTCCTACATGCTCTTGCAGGGCTACGACTTCGTGCGGCTCAACCTCGACCACGGCTGCACCCTCCAGCTCGGGGGTTCGGACCAGTGGGGCAACATCACCCTCGGGGCCGAGATCGTGCGCAAGATGACCGGCCACGCGGCCTACGGTCTCACCTCGCCGCTCATCGTGCGCGCCGACGGCACCAAGTTCGGCAAGACCGCCGCCGGGGACAACGTCTGGCTCGACGCGGCGCGCACGTCACCCTTCGCGATGCACCAGTTCTTCCTCAACTGCGACGACGTGGTGACCGGGACGCTGCTGCGCTTCGTGACCTTCGTGGACCACGACACGCTGGCCGAGCTCGACGAGGCCACCGAGAGCCACCCGGAGCGGCGCGCGGCCCAGCGCCGCCTGGCCGACGAGGTCGTCACCCTCGTCCACGGTGCCGACGCGGCCACCCGGGCCCGTCGCGCCGGCGAGGCGCTCTTCTCCGAGGCGATCGCCGAGCTCGACGAGGCGACCCTGCTCGAGGCGGTCGCCGACGCGCCCTCGTCGCACTGGTCGCGCGCCGAGGTCGAGGCCGGCGTCGACCCGGTCGAGCTGCTCGTGCGCACCGGGCTGGCCGGCTCCAAGGGGGAGGCGCGCCGCTTCCTCGACCAGGGTGGCGTCTATCTCAACAACGTGCGCGTGGGACCCACCGAACTCGTCGGGGTCGGCCGCGCGCTGCACGACCGCTACCTCGTGGTGCGCCGGGGCCGGCGCCAGCTCCACCTCGTGGTCCTCGGGTGAGGGTGCGCGTCGCGCTCGCGGTGGCGGCGAGCGGACTGGCCCTGGCGGCCTGCGGGGGGTCGCTGTCGGGCGCCACGGCGGTGGCCAATTGGGCGAAGGACGCCAACTTCAGCGCCAACACCAGAACGCTGCTCGACGACGCGCGCCACGCCGTGACGGCCCTCGCGGACCCCTCGAGCACGGCCAACGACCTGCACACCGTCTGCGGGGTGCTCCAGACCGACGACGAGGCCGCCTACAACAGCCTGCCCACGCCCGACGGCGCCGCGACCCGCCTCTTGAACCGCGCCTACAACCAGCTCGGCACCGGCGCCAGCCGCTGCTACGACGCGGGCGCCTCGCCCGACGCCCGAGCCCGAGCGCTCGCCGAGCTCTCCACCGGCGCCGCCGACCTCGCCGAGGGGGCCGCGCGGGTGGCCAGCGCCCTCGTCCCCTAGGACGCGGACTCGCGCGCCTCGGGTGGGCGGAGGTCGATCTCGAGGTGCAAGATCCCGTCCTCGAGGCGGGCCGTGGCGTCACCGACCATGGCGAAGTCCTGGAAGTCGATGCGGGCCTGGTCGAGGAAGCGCTGGCGCTCGGGTCCCTCCACGGGGGGCAGGCCGCGTCGACGCACCGCCTCGGCCCGGTCCCGGAAGCGCTGGATCATGTCCTGGGGGTCGAATCCGTCCACGGATCGATGCTAGGGGCCGGGCCGGTCTCGGGGAGGGGACGGGTAGTATCGGGTATCGACTCGCCGAGCGAGAGTCGCGGCCGCCGCCCCGTGAGGACCCGCGGTCAGTGAGGAGTTGACGTGAAAAAAGGTCGCCACCGTCGCTTTGTCGAGGCTCGCGAGCTCAAGCGCTCCACCGGGCCGCGGGCCACCACCTGCGCCGAGTGCGGTGCCGCCCCCGACGACGTCCACGCCGAGTGGTGTCGGGCCGAGGAGGACCGCTTCGACGAGATCCTCGGCTCGCTGCCGACGGCGACCCACGCGGACGAGGACCCGCTCGCGGCCGAGAACTAGCGACGCCGGCGCACCACGGGGTGCGCCAATCGGGTCCCCCGGGGCTGGGTCGCGCGACGGTCGAGGTGGGCCATCAGCATCGCGTACACCTCGTCGCCGACCATGGCGACGAGTTCGTCGCGCATCGAGTCCGCCACCCGGGTCTTGCCGACGAAGGCCTCGCGCGCCTCGGTGCACCACCAGTGGAAGTCGTCGCCGCCGCCGCCCCAGTGCCGTCGGTTCCACTGGGCGATCCGGGTGATCACGTGGCCGTCGTCGAGGACCTCGTCCTCGCGGCGCAGCGGCAGCTGCCAGCAGACCTCGGGCTTCAGCCCGACGTAGCTCTCCCCGTTGTCGAGCGCCATGACGTGCAGGGCGCAGCCGGCCCCGCGGTGGAAGTCCGGCCGGTTCAAGAAGATGCACGCGTCCTGGACGAGGCGGGTCGTCATCTCACCCGAGCGCGACACCTTCGTGGTGCCCTTGGCCCCCTTGGCCTTGAACTGCCACTGGTCGGCGCTGAGGCGCGTGGCCGCGCGCTCGACCCGGTCGCGGTCCGCCTCGTCCGAGAGGTGCGCGCCGTAACTGCAGCACCCCTGGACGAGCTCGGGGGCCGGGCCCGTGAGCACGCCCTGGCAGCCGTGGCCGAAGATGCAGGTCCAGTTGCTCTCGAGGAACGTCACGTCGAACATCCAGGTCCGCGCGAGCTCGGGGTCCTCGAAGCTCACCCACTCGTGGGCGTCGGGGGGCAGTCGGGTCACCGCACGAAACTAGCCTCCGTCCGCTCGGGCCCCGACCACCCGTAAACTCGCGACGTGAGCACGCTGGAGACTTTCGACGTCCTCTCGGTCACCGACGAGGCCCGCTCGGTGGTGCGCGAGGCCCTCGCCGCCGAGGCCAACCACGAGGGTCTCGCCCTCTGGGTCGAGGTCACGGGCACCCGGGGCCCGGGCTACGCCTACGACCTCTACTTCTCGGAACTCTCGCTCGCGCCCGGCGACGCGGCCGTGGGGCGCGACGGCGACCTCACCATCGTGGTGCCCGCGGCGAGCGTCGAGCGCCTGCGCGGCAGCCGACTGGAGTTCTCCGACGAGGGTGGCGGTGGGCTGGTGCTCGTCAACCCCAACGCGCCCACCCGCGAGGAGATGAACCCGGGGATGCCCGAGGAGATCCTCGCCTACGGCGTCGAGGGCCCGCTCGCCCAGGTCGCGGCCCGCGTCCTCGACGAGCAGGTGAACCCGGCCATCGCCAGCCACGGCGGGCGCTGTGACCTCGTGGCGCTCGACGAGGCGGCCCGGGTGGCCTACGTGCGCCTTGGGGGCGGCTGCCAGGGCTGCGCGCTCAGCCGCATGACGCTCAGCCAGGGGATCGAGTCGATGCTGCGCGAGGCCATCCCCGAGCTGACCGGCGTGGTCGACGTGACCGACCACGCGTCGGGGGCCAACCCCTTCTACACCCACGAGTAGCGACGGGCGCCTCCGTAGACTGAGGCGATGCTGCGCTTCTTGACCGCGGGCGAGAGCCACGGCCCGTCCCTCGTCGTCGTGGTCGAGGGCCTGCCGTCGGGACTCGCCGTCGACGCCGACGAGCTCGGCGCCGAACTGGCCCGTCGCCGCCTCGGCTTCGGGCGGGGCCCGCGCATGCGCTTCGAGCGCGACCAGGTCCGACTCCTCGGTGGGGTGCGCCACGGGCGCACCCTCGGCTCGCCGGTGGCCGTCGAAATCGCCAACACCGAGTGGCCCAAGTGGGAGGGGGAGATGGCCGCCGCCCCCGGCGTGCCGAGCCAGCGGCTCACCGCACCGCGGCCGGGGCACGCCGACCTCGCCGGGATGCTCAAGTACTCCTTCGACGACGCGCGCGACGTCCTCGAGCGCGCCAGCGCCCGCGAGACGGCGGCCCGGGTGGCCGCGGGCTACCTCGCCAAGGCCCTCCTCGCGACCCTTGGGGTCGAGGTCGTGAGCCACGTCGTGCGCATCGGCGACGCCGCGTCCTCCGGCGTGCGCCCGGGTCCGGCCGACCTCGCCGCGGTGGACGCGAGCGAGGTGCGCTGCCTCGACGCCGCGGCGGCCGAGGCCATGGTCGCCGAGATCCGGGCCGCGGCCAAGGTGGGCGACTCGCTCGGGGGCGTGGCCGAGGTCATCGCCTACGGGGTGCCCGTCGGACTCGGCAGCTACGTCCACTGGGACCGCAAGCTCGACGGCCTGCTGGCCGGGGCGCTGATGAGCATCCAGGCCGTCAAGGCCGTCGAGATCGGCGACGGCGCGGCCCAGGCGGCCCAGCGCGGGAGCGTCGCCCACGACGCGATCGCCGCGGCGCCGGACCACGCGCGCGGGGGCGGGTTCGAGCGACGCAGCGACCACGCGGGGGGACTCGAGGGCGGGGTGAGCTCGGGTGCGCCGATCGTGGCGCGCGTCTCGATGAAGCCCCTCGCCACGTTGAACCGACCCGTGCTCGAGACGGTCGACCTCGCCACCGGCGAGTCCACCGTGTCGTTCAAGGAGCGCACCGACGTCACCGCGGTGCCGGCCCTGGGCGTGGTCGCCGAGGCGATGGTGGCGCTGGTGCTGGCGCGCGAGGCCCAGCGCAAGTTCGGCGGCGACACCGTCGAGGAGTTCACCCGCAACCTCGAGGGCTACCTCGCGGGGCTCGGCTCGCACGCGTCGGCCGCGCGGCCGGCCTAGCCGTGGCGCGGGTGGTCCTGGTGGGCCTGCCCGGCGCGGGCAAGTCGACGCTGGCCCGGGCCCTGGCCCGGCGCCTGGGCTGCGCCGCGCTGGACACCGACGAGGTGCTGGCTCGTCGCGTCGCGGTCCCGACGGCCGCGTACCTGCGCGACGCGGGGGAGGAGCGGTTCCGCGCGGCCGAGGTCGAGGCCCTGGTCGAGGCGCTCGGGGCCGACGCGGTGGTCGCGACCGGAGCGGGGGTCGTCACGCGCGCCGACGCGCGCGAGCGGCTACGCGCCGAGCGCACGCTCTGGCTCGACGCCCCCGACGCGACGCTGCTCGAGCGGGTCGGTGACGGTGACCGCCCCCTCCTGGGCGAGTACCCGGCCGAGGCCCTGGCGCGCCTGCGCGCCGAGCGCCACGCCCTCTACGAGGCGGTCGCCTCGGCGGTCGTGGACACCTCGGGGACCCTCGAGGAGGCGCTCGAGCGACTCACCAGGGCCGTCTCGTGAGGGTCCCCGTCGCGCTCGGCGAGCGCGCCTACGACGTCGTCGTGGCCGACGGGGCCCGTCACGAACTCGCCGCGCTGCTCGCCGCGCGCGCCCCGCGGGCCCGCGTGGCGGCCCTGGTGACGACCGAGCCGCTGCGCGCGGAGCCCTGGTTCGACCTCGTGACCGGCCTCGAGGCGGTCGTGCTCACCGTCCCCGACGGCGAGGCGGCGAAGTCACTCGCCCAGCTCGAGGACCTGCTGGAGCGCCTGGCGCTGGCCAACCTGTCGCGTGACGACGTGGTGGTCGCGGTCGGCGGCGGGGCGGTGTGCGACCTGGCGGGCTTCGCCGCGTCGGTCTACCGGCGCGGCGTGGGCGTGGTGCACGTGGCGACCTCGCTCGTGGCCCAGGTCGACGCCGCCGTCGGGGGCAAGACCGGGGTGAACCTGCGCGCCGGCAAGAACCTCGCCGGGACCTTCCACCAGCCCTGGGGCGTCTTGTGCGACACCGAGGTGCTCACGACGTTGCCCGAGCGCGAGATCCGCAACGGCCTGGCCGAGGTCGCCAAGTGCTGGCTGATCGAGGGCCGGTCCGCCGAGGCCGTCGCCGTGACGCCGCGGGCCGGGCTGGTGGAGATGGCCGTCGGGCTGAAGGCCCGGGTCGTCGCGAGCGACGAGCGCGAGGGCGGTCCGCGGGCCGTGCTCAACTACGGCCACACCCTGGCCCACGCCCTCGAGGCGCTGGCCCGGGCCCGCGGCGACGACGTGCGCCACGGCGAGGCCGTGGCCACCGGCCTGTGCGTGGCGGCCCGGCTGGCGCGGGCGCTGGGTCGGATCGACGACGGGCGCGTCGCCTACCACGACGCGGTGCTCGCCGCCTTCGGTCTCAGCCCCTGGTCGACGCCGGCCTACGAGCCCGGGGCGCTGATCGAGGTGATGGCGAGGGACAAGAAGGCCCACCACGATCTCACCTTCGTCCTCGACGGCCCCGACGGGATCGAGACGGTGGCCGGGGTCGACGCGGGGCTCGTCCACGGCGTGCTAGAGCGTTTCGAGGAGGAGCGATGAGCGGTGTGATTCTGGTGCTGTCGGGACCCAACCTCGACCAGCTGGGCCGACGGGACCCGGCGCTCTACGGCACGGCCACGTTGGACGAGCACGTCGCGCGCCTCAGCGCGGCGGCCCGGTCCCGCGGCTACACGCTGCGCCACGTGCAGTCGAACTTCGAGGGCGAGCTCATCGAGGCGGTGCGCGACGCCACCGACTGCGCCGCGCTGATCGTGAACGCCGGGGCGCTCACCCACACGTCCTGGGCCCTCGCCGACGCCCTAGCGACCTTCCCCGGACCACGGGTGGAGGTCCACCTGTCCAACCCGGCGGCGCGCGAGCCGTTCCGCCACGTCACGACCCTGGCCGGCGTCGTGGAGGGCTCGATCGCCGGCTTCGGCGCCCTGAGCTACGACCTCGCCCTCGAGGCGGTCGGGCGGCTGCTCGGGGACGGGCCCGGCGCCGCCGGCTCCTAGACTCGTCCCCGCACGCTTTCGCGAAAGGGACACCGGCCCATGGCCGCCATCACGACCTCTGACATCAAGAACGGCATCACGATCAAACTCGACGAGGGCCTCTACACGATCATCGAGTTCCAGCACGTCAAGCCGGGCAAGGGCGGGGCCTTCGTGCGCACGAAGTTGCGCAACCTGCGCACCGGGGCCGTCATCGAGCGGACCTTCCGAGCCGAGGAGCGGCTCGAGCAGGCGATCATCGACAAGCGCGACACCCAGTTCCTCTACCGCGACGGCGAGGACTACATCTTCATGGACCAGACGACGTTCGATCAGGTGCCGGTACGCTCGGCGACCCTCGGGGAGGCCGCGAACTTCCTCGTCGAGACGGGCCGGGCGATGCTCGTCTCCTACGAGGACGAGGTCATCGGAGTCGAGCTGCCGGCGTCGGTCGAGCTCACCGTGACCGACACCGAGCCCGGGGTCCAGGGTGACCGGGTGTCGGGGGCCCGCAAGCCGGCCACCCTCCAGACCGGCTTCGTCGTCCAGGTGCCGCTCTTCGTCGGGCCGGGCGAGACCATCAAGGTCGACACCCGCACCGGCGAGTACATGACCCGGGCCTAGGGTGCGCCCGGGCCCCGAGCGCCACCGCACGCGCGAGCGGGCCCTCGAGATCCTCTACGAGGCGCACATAAAAGGGCGCGACGCGCGCGAGGTCCTCGCGGCGCTGCCGGTGGCGCCCGACCCGTATGCGTCGGTCCTCGTGACCTCGGCCGAGGACCACCGCGAACGCGCCGAGGGCCTCATCACCGACTGCGCGATCGGCTGGCCCCTCGAGCGCATCGCCCTGGTCGACCGGCTCGTGATGACCCTGGCCGTGGGCGAGATGCTGCTCGCCGACCCGCCACCCCTCGCCGTTATCCTGGACGAGGCCGTGGAGCTGGCCAAGGTGTTCTCGACCGAGGGGTCGGCGTCGTTCGTGAACGGCGTGCTGGCCACGCTCGCGCGGCGCCTCAGCGACTGACGAGAGGGGTCTTCGCGTGCCGGGGATGGGACAAAAGGGCGTCTCGATCACGAACGCCCTCACCGTCGCGGCCTTCCACCACAGCGCGTACCAGGTCGCCCTCTACTGGATCGTCGCCCTGGCCGTGGTGTTGCTCGTCGTGGCGACCCTGACCGGTCGCGTCGGCACCTTCAACCTCTCCCCGGCGGGCCTGGCCGAGCCGCGCGCGCGCACCGTGCTGCGGGTGGGCTTCGGCGCGCTCTGGCTCATGGATGGGCTCTTGCAGTTCCAGCCCGGGATGCCCCTGGGGCTCGCCAACGACGTGGTCCAGCCGGCGCTGGCCGGGACGCCGGCGTTCTTCCGACCGGTCCTGCGCCACGCGATCACCCTGTGGAACCTGCACCCGATCGCCCTCGCCACGGGCGTCGCCTGGTTGCAGGTGGGGATCGCCCTCGCCCTGCTCAGCTCGAACGGGCGCCTGGGCCGGGTGGCCGGGGCCGTGTCGGCCGGATGGGCGCTGGGCGTCTTCGCCGTGGGCAACGGACTCGGCGGGGTCTTCGCCCCGGGCGCCTCCATCCTCTTCGGCTGGCCCAGTGCGGCCTTCTTCTACCTCGTCGCGGGGGTCTGGCTGGCTCTCAGCCCGGAGCTCTTCGCCTGGCGCTTCGCGGTCGTGACGACCCGACTGGTGGCGGTCGTCCTCGCCGTCGGCGCGCTGCTCCAGGTCCTGCCCGCGGCGGGCTTTTGGCGTGGGGGCGATGCCAACGCCCTCACCAGGATGAGCCGGACGATGATCGCGATGGCCCAGCCGCATCCCCTCGCGTGGGTGGTGCGCCACGTCGGCGTGCTCGCCGGCACGATGGGCGGGGGCTTCAACGTGGTCGTCCTGCTCTGGCTGCTCACGACGGCCGCCGGGCTGTGGTGGGCGACGCGTCGCCCGGTGACCTGGCCCTACGTCACCCTCCTCGTGGGCGCGGTGTTCTTCTGGGTCAGCAGCGAGGACCTGGCGGTCTTCGGGGGCGTGGGGACCGACGTCAACTCGATGATCCCGATGGCCTTCCTCGCCTGGTGCGCCCGTCCGGCCCTCGCGGCGCGCGAGCCCCTCGCGCGGCGCTGGCCGCGCGAGCTGCGCTCGAACTCGGGCTCGGTGGTGGCCGCCTTCGCCGCGGCGATGGTGCTCTTCTCCGCCGGGTCGATGGCCGTGGCCGCGTTCTCGCCGGCCGAGTCGACCCTCTTTCTCGCGGCCAACGGCTCGGTCGGCTCCGAGCACGTGCGCGAGACGACCTTCACCCTCACCGACCAGCACGGACGGCCCTTCACGCTCGGTTCGCACCGGGGCCGCTACACGATCCTGGCGTTCCTCGACCCGGTCTGTTGGACCGACTGCCCGATCATCGCCAACCAGCTCGAGCAGGTACGCGCGGCGCTCGGCCCGACGGCGCCGGTCGACGTGGTGGCGGTCGCGGCCAACCCCGAACACCAGTCGCTCGCCGACGTGCGCCACTTCATCTCCATCCACCACCTCGCCGCGATGCCGAACTTCTACTTCGTGACCGGTCCGGTCGCTCAGACCCGGGCGGTGTGGAACGCCTACGGCATCGGGGTCTCGAACGAGAGGGGCTTCGCCATGAGCGTCCACGCCGACTACCTCTACGTGATCGACCCCCACGGCTACGTGCGCTGGATCGTCCCGGACGACCCGGGCCGCGGCGGCGCCCAGACGACCTCGACGGTGACCGAGCTGCTCGGGCTGCTCGGCCAGATCGGGCTGCACTAGGGCGTCGGGGGCCCCCCGTCGCGGTGGACGCGGCGCAAGTACTCGTTGTAGGCCGCGAGGGCGGCGTCCTCGGTCGGGTCGCCGGCCGGCGCGGTGGGGGGCGTGCGCTCTTCTCTCAGCATTTTGCGCGCCATATACAGCGCGTAGAGCGAGAAGAGGGGCCACTCGAAGACGTAGGCCCACGACAGGTGATTGCCCGTTAGCGCCCGATCCAGCTCGAAGCCGAACGCCGTCCAGCAGAGGGCCTCGGCGACCGCGAGGCCGACGTATATCAGAAGAACGTTCTTATTTTTGGCGGACAACGGTCCTTAATTTATTCGCCGTCCTGGCTACTCTTCATCGGGAGCCGTGAGCACCCTTCGCTAAGGAGCTTGGTATGACGATGAGTGGAAGATTGGGGACCGTCCTCGGACTCTTCGTGGTCGCCGTCGGGCTGATCATCTGGGTCCTGATGGGACTGCTGACCCCCGGGACCCCCGAGGGGGTCGTGAACTTCGTCGGGAGTTCCGCCGCCGGCCAGCCGGTGAACATGACGATCCAGACGGTCGGCTCGATCGGCTTCGGGGACCACCCGACCTGGGTCTCCTACCTGGTGAAGACGCCCCAGGGCAAGTGGGTCCACAACACCACCTGGCAGCTGCCCGCCAACACCCAGGTCAACGTGACGGTCCTGCAGTACGACTCGGGTAGCCCGCTGCGCAACCAGCAGTGGGGCCAGGTCACCGGCACCACGGGCAACGTCGCGAGCCTGAACGGCACCTCCTACAGCACCTACAACTCCTACGCGGGCAACGGCGTCGGCCACACCTTCACCGTCCCCTCCCTCGGGCTCAGCGTCCCGCTGGTCGGGGTGAACGGCAACCTCTCGCTGTGCGGGGTGGCCCCGTGCACCCTGAAGCAGCCGCACAACACGATCACCTTCAGCTTCAAGACGCCGGCGAAGACGGGGGAGTACCACTGGCAGTGCTTCGTGCCCTGCGGATTGGGCTACCTCTACGGCAACGGCGGTCCGATGTCTACCTATGGCTACATGGGCGGCTTCTTGGACGTGGTCCAGCAGTAACCGGTAACGAGCGACGACGACGGAGAGATCCCAATGAACAACGGAAGTGAGATGCGCCGCATCGTGACCGCCTGGGTCATCGTGTCGGTGATCGGTGACCTGCTGTGGTGGTTCCTGGTCGGTCCGCACATCCCCCCCGGGAACATGACCGAATCGGCCCACTGGAACCAGTTCGACTTCAACATCCTCGCCGTCACGGCCCTGCCGGTCGTGTTCATGGTGTGGATCTGGCTGGGCTACGCGGTGGTGAAGTGGCGCGACAAGCCCGGCGTGCCGGACCCGGTGGGAGGCGAGGCCGCCAAGGCCAGCCGCGGCGTGCAGGCCGGCTGGATCACGATCACCTCGATCGTCGTGGTGTCGGCCGCGATCTACGGCACCATCGCCCTCATCGGCGACCACGGCTCGGGTGGCGGCGAGGGCCCGAACCCCGTGTGGGCGCCCGAAGGTGCAATCGCCGCCAACAACGCGGCCCTGGCGGGCAAGGCGACCTGGTCGCCCGCCGGCAGCCAGCCCCTCGTCGTCCAGGTGATCGCCCAGCAGTGGAAGTTCACCTATCGCTACCCGGCCTTCGGCGGCATGGAGACGGACCGGCTCCTGCTGCCCGTCAACACCGAGGTCGTCTTCGACGTCACGTCGCTCGACGTCATCCACGACTTCTGGGCCTACCAGCTGAGCGTCAAGGCCGACGCCAACCCCGGGGTCAACAACGTGGCCTTCGCCGACACCAAGCAACAGGGTCAGTTCATGGTGCGCTGCGACGAGCTCTGCGGCATCTGGCACGGGGCGATGTACAACAGCGGCCGGATCCTCTCCAAGACGGCCTTCATGGCCTGGGCCACCAAGACCGAGGCGCAGAACGCGCAGAACACGAAGTACCTGCCGCCCTTCGCCTGGACCTACACCCCCGACGCCAACGGCGCGTCCGGTGGCCTCTACCCCGACGGCAACGTCACCCCCTACAGCCCGTACGACGTGTACGGCGCCAAGCAGCCGGCCGCGTGAGCCGGGTCCGAGAAGTTCCCCTAGTGCGTGATCACTGTCAAGAAATGGAGATGGTGCGATGACAATTAGCGCCGAGCGACCCACCGAGGCGACGGCCGGCACGGCGTCGCCCGCGGGGCCCCGATCGGGGTCCTCGTGGACGAACCGGCCCGGCTGGATGAGCCAGCACCTCGGCACGGCGATCGTGCTGGGCTTCCTGGGCTACGTCTTCGGTCACTGGTGGGGCAACTACCTGGCGAGCGGCTACACCTACATCGCCAACAACGGCCAGAACGGCGTCGCCGACTTCCTCGGCCTGCTGTTCATGGTGATCGGCTGGCTGCTCGGGATCGGGGCGCTCAACTACCCGATCCTGAAGCTCTTCGGGCGCGAGCCGGGCGAGGAGACCCCGGCGCCCGGACTGAGCCGGTACTTCCGCTACACCCTGGACCACAAGGTCGTGGGCATGCAGTACGTGGTGGGCGTGCTGCTGTTCCTCTTCACGGGCGGCCTGCTCGCCATGGCGATCCGCACCGAGCTGCTGAACCCGACGGTGCACATCTTCAACCCGGGGACCTACATCGAGATCGTGTCGGAGCACGGCACGATCATGATGATGATGGCGACCTCGATCGTGGTGGGCCCCCTCGGTAACTACCTGGTGCCGCTCATGATCGGGTCGCGCCGGATGGCCTTCCCCCGGGTCGAGGCCTTCAGCTTCTGGATCTTCAGCGCCGGCTACATGGTCATCTTCTCCGCGCTCTTCTACGGCGGCTTCCCGACGGGCTGGACGGGCTACGCACCGCTGCAGAACCAGGCCGGACCGGGGATGATCTCGTACCTGTTCGGCTTCGCCGTGATCGGCATCGGCATGATGTCGGCGGGCTTCAACATCGCGGTGACCATCGTGAACTACCGGGCCCCGGGGATGACCTGGAGCCGGGTGCCGATGTTCGTGTGGTCGATCCTCGCGACGGCGTCACTGCTCACCCTGGCGACGCCGGTCCTGTTCACGGCGGGCCTCTTCGGCCTCCTCGACCACCTGGTGCTGACCTCGCTCTACGTGAACGAGCACGGCGGCAGCTCGTACCTGTGGGAGAACCTCTTCTGGTTCTTCGGCCACCCCGAGGTGTACATCATGGCGCTCCCGGGATTCGGCATCGTGGCCGAGATCGTGCCGGTCTTCACCCGAAAGCCGCTCTTCGCCTACAAGGTGGCGGCCGCGGGGATGATGGGCGTCGCACTGCTGTCGTTCTTCGTCTGGCAGCACCACCTGTTCCAGAGCGGCATCAACCCGGACATGCGGCCGCTCTTCATGCTCACGACCGAGCTCATCTCCATCCCGACGGGCTTCATCTACCTGGTGGGCATGGGATCGCTCTATCGGGGCAAGATGCGCCTCGAGGTGCCGATGCTCTTTTGCCTCGCCCTCTACTTCAACTTCCTCATCGGGGGCATCACGGGCGTCTTCCTCTCGGACGTGCCGGTGAACGTGACGGTTCACGGCAGCTTCTTCGTGCTCTCGCACTTCCACTACACGATCATGGGTGGCCTGGTGTTCGCCTTCATGGCGGGCCTGTACTACTGGCTGCCCAAGATGACCGGACGCATGATGAACAAGAAGCTGGGCCTCTGGCACTTCTGGACGATGTTCGTCTTCTTCAACCTGACCTTCTTCCCCATGTTCATCATCGGGCTGCTCGGTCAGCCCCGTCGAGTCTTCGAGTACGCGCACAACCTGCAGGGGCTTAACGACTTCTCGTCGATCAGCGCCTTCTGCCTGGGAGCGTCGTTCCTGCTCTTCTTCTGGAACCTGATGTACTCGATGATCATCAACCCGAAGAAGGCCCCGGCGAACCCGTGGGAGTCGCTCGGCCTCGAGTGGCAGACCGCGAACCCGGTCCCGCTCTACAACTTCGAGCGGATCCCGGTGATCGTCACGGAGCCCTACCGCTACAGCGAGCCCGGGGCCCCCGCCTACGCCGACTTCGGCGGCGGGACGGGCGCGGGTGCGGGCACGGTCGGCAGTTCGGTCCAAGAGTAAGTGGAGAGCACGGACATGACAGACACCTACAAGGACTCGCTCACGGCGCCGAACGAGACGCCCGAGGAGCGCGAGTACGAGTTTCGTGCCCACATCGGGTCGATCTGGACCGGCGGCCGACTGGCGATCGGGATGTCGACGTTCCTCTACGCGTCGGAGGCGTTCGCGTACTTCTACCTGAGGACGAGCAACAACTCCCACCTGTGGCGGCTCCCGGGCCAGTTGGCGCCGCTCTACTACGGCTGGACGGTGCTGATCTGCCTGCTGCTGATGGCGGGTCTGGCGAACTACGGTCACCGCCGGCTGAAGAAGGGCTTCACCAACGACTTCCAGGTGGCGGGATGGACGGGCGTCGCGGCCGGACTGATCGCGCTATTCTTCCAGATCTGGGAGCTCGTGGTCCTGCCGTTCTATCCCGGCTCGAGCGGCTACGCCTCGACGTTCATGGGCTTCGTGGTCATGAACATCATGACGATCGTCTTCGCCACCTACTGGATGGAGACGACCGTCGTGCGGGCGCTGCGCCTGCGCAAGGAGCTCGGGGGGGCCAACCCCGAGCTCTCCTCGGCCTACCCGGCTCGCTCGTTCCGAGCGAACGTGTCCTCGATGTCGTACTACATGGGATTCATCGCCATCGTGAGCATCATGTTCTTCTTGATGTTCTACGTGGCGTAAGGGATCCGAAGAGCTAAGGAGAGTTGGCTGTGGACAACTACATCGGCCCCGAGGTCCAGACGATGGTCGTGCTCCTCGGGGTTCTCTTCGGGGTGTGCATCTGGGGCTACTTCCAGACCCACCACCACAACACCGAGAACTAGTCGTCGGCGAGCGCGATGGCGGCGCGGGAGAGGCTCGTCCGTGACGCCGCGTTGGCCGCGGGAGTGGTCCTATGGGTCGCCTTCGCGGTGCCGCCTCTCGAGGGTTGGGCCGGTCGCTTCGAGTACGTGAGTTCCCTGCAGTACGGGGTGTTCGCCTACTGGGCGCCGGCCCTGCTCGTCGTCGGTGCCCCCTGGCGCCGGACCCGGGCCGGTCGGGCCTTCCTCGAGGGCGATCGGAGCCCGACCTGGTTCTGCCGCTGGTGGACCAGGCGCGAGGCGGACGGGCGCGAGCGGCGGGCGGTCGTGGTCACCGTCGCCTTCGTGGCGCTCGAGATCTTCTGGCGGGTCACCCCGGTCGTCGACGACGTCGCGGCGCACCCGTGGGGACGGCTGCTCGAGGGCCTGTCGTTCCTCGTCTCGGGTGGGGCGCTCTTCCTCGCGCTCGTCGAGTCGCCCCCGCACTCGCCGGGGACCAAGAGGGTCCCGCGGATCTTCATGGCCGCGGTGGCGATGTGGGCGATCTGGATCATCGGCTACATGGACGGCATGACCGGGGCGGGGTGGTACCACGTCTTTCACCACGTGGCCGGGCGGGGCGTGTCGGTCATCGCGGACAAGGAGTTGAGCACCGGGGTGCTCTGGGTGACCTCGGCCGCGACGTTCATCCCGATCGTCTTTTGGAATTTGATCCACTGGCTCCAGTCGGAGTCGACACCCGACGAGGAGATGTACGACCTGTTGCGCGAGGACCGGACGAGGGGTTTCTTCGGGCCGCCGCGCTGATCAGCCGGCGGCCGGGGGGTTCACGACCGGCAGGCTCGGGGTGACGAGGGTCGTGCCGAGGAGGCGCTCGGCCTGGGCGATGTCGCCTAGGACGTGGAGGCGTTCGCGGTCGAGTTCGTGGGCCTGGTAGGCGAGGTTGGCCCTGACGCCGGCGCTCGCGGGCCCGTCGATCAACTGGCGGATGTCCTCGATGGCCTTGAGGGCGGTGCCGCTGATCCAGTGGTCGAGGGCGGTGTGGGCGGCGTCGACGTGGTGACCGGCCGCCGTGAGGGTGATCTGGACGTTGTTGGTCAGGTCGTAGACGGGCTCGCCGGCGAAAGAGCACGGCACCTCGTCCTCGGCGATGTAGGTCTTGGTGGTCGCGAGCTGGGACGGGCTGAGGGTTCCGGC